>WHSZ01000124.1 GCA_009379845.1 Pseudonocardiaceae bacterium
CGCCCAGCGGACCGCAGCCGACGCAACAGCAGGGCTACCAGCAGCCCGGCCAGGGCGGATGGGGGAACCAGTGATGGGCAACTTGATCAAGGCCGAGTTCCGCAAGGTGCTCACCACGAAACTGTGGTGGGCCCTGCTGATCCCGACCGTGTTGCTGGCGCTCGGCTGGAGCCTGGCGACCGGCGCGATCGGCACCGAGCTGACCAACGCACTGGAGAGCAGCGAAGCGCGGACCCTGCAGCGCGCCCTCGGGGTGAACTCCGACGAGTGGCTGGTCAGCGTGTTCGGGATGGCGCGGAGCATCAACATCGCGATGCTCTTCCCGCTGATCTTCGGCGGGCTGGCGATCAGCAACGAGGTTTCCCGGAAGACGATCACCACGACGTTTCTCACGGCTCCAACCCGGGTCGCCGCGCTCACCGCGAAGATGATCAATTACGTCGTGTGGGGCGCGATCTACGGCGTGGCCATAGTCGCGACGGTCAGCCTCGGCATCGTGATCACCTCGGACTCCGATCGGCTGCCAGCAGCCGGTGGCTGGCTGGGGCTGGCGGGCGTTGGCATCCTGATGTCGATCTTGATGACGCTGTTCGGGATCGGGATCGGTGCGCTGATCCGGAGCGTGCCGGGGACCGTCGTCACCCTGCTGCTGTACTTCCTGCTGCTGGAAAACGCCCTGCAGCTCGGGTTGGCCGGGCAACTGCCGGAGATCGGCGGGTTCCTGCCGAACGGTTCGGCGAACGGCATGACCGGCTCGGTGGCAACGGACATCTTCCTCGGTGCAGCCGGAGTGGTACCGGACGAGATCGAGTTCACCGTGCGCTCGATTGCCGGCGCGCTCGGCGCGTTCGACTGGTGGCTGTCCGGCCTGATCTTCCTCGGGTGGACGCTGGTCGCGTTCGGCGGCGGCTGGTGGTCGACGCAGCAGCGGGACGTGACCTGATCTCACGCCCCGCTGCTGACGATCAGCCGTACTTGGTCACGTACCCGAAGTGAATCGTGGCCCACTCGGCAAGGCCGTCCGGCATCCAGCGAGACCAGTCGGGCGGCCGGCCGTCCAGCGCGCCAGCCAGCGCGTCGAGGTGCCAGTGCCAACCGGCCAGCTGCATCATCGTGATGACCTCGGATGCTTGCAGCGTGCCGGTGAGGGTGAGCACGGTGTGCTCCCCGTCCTCGCGTAGCTCCCAGCGCAGCAGGCCGTGCACGTCGGTCTGGTACTCGAGCACCTTCGGTGGATCCACTTCGGTGACCGTGCCGTGTACGACGGGGTGCTCGCCGTCCGGACCGGTGTTCATCCAGCGCAGCGTCACGGTGCCGCCCGCAACCAGCTCGAGTCGCTGCGGCTCGGCCAGCCACGCGGACAGTTCCTCCGGTTCGGTGAGCGCGGACCACACGGCCCGTACCGGATGCTTGAGTCGACGCTCGAAGCGAAGCACTTTCTTGCCGTTCCTGGTTTCCACCACGCCGTCGGCGACCGGTGTTCTGGTGGTAGCTGGCATCCCCTACTCCTCGCTCTGTGCTTTCCGATCAAGGTGACGTTCCAGTACTGCGGTGAATGCGATCGACATGACTCGTATATTCCACATTCAGAATATACCTGTCAAGGAATATAGCAAGCGTGGGCGGCCGACTGTCGGCGGCCGCGCATAACCTGGTGGACGTGCCCGAATCCACCACGCCGACCGACCAGCACGGTGCCGGCCAGTCGCGCGAAGGTTGGATTCGCCGGTTATTCGGGGCCTGCTGGCAGCATCCGCGACTGGTGCTGGCCGCGATACTCGCGTCGGTCGTGGCCGTCGGGCTGCAGGCGGCCGGCCCGCTGCTGGTCAAATCGGCCGTCGACGACGCGGTGGCCGGGCGAACCGGGCGGCTCGGCTGGCTGGTCGGCGCGCTGATCGTGATGGAGCTGATCACGTTCGGCACCGCGTTCGTGCGCCGCTACACCGCCGGCAAGCTCGCCGTCGGCGTACAGCACGACCTGCGGCAGCGGGTGTTCCGTGCGGTGCAGCGGCTGGACGGCGGCAAGCAGGACGCGATGCGCACCGGGCAGGTGGTTTCCCGGTCGATCAGCGACCTGCAGCTGGTCCAAACCCTGCTGTCCATGGTGCCGCTCTCCGCGGGGAACGTGGTGTTCGCGGTGGTCGCGTTCGGCGCCATGCTGTGGCTTTCCCCGCTGCTCACGCTGGTGGTGCTGGTGGTCGTGCCGGCCGTCGCGGTGATCGCGGCCCGCACCCGGCGGACGCTGTTTCCGGCCACCTGGTCGGCGCAGCAGCGCGCGGCCGACCTCGCGCAGCACGTCGAGGAGACGGTAACCGGTGTGCGCGTGGTCAAGGGCTTCGGTCAGGAAGCACGCGAGATCGGGCGGCTGGAGAGTTCCGCGCGCAAGCTGTTCGCCGAGCGGATGCGGACCGCTTCGCTGACCGCCCGCCCCACCGGGATGCTGGCCGCGATGCCCGCAGCCGGGCAGGTCGTGGTGCTCGCCCTCGGCGGCTACCTGGCGCTGCACGGCCAGGTCACGCTCGGCACGTTCCTCGCGTTCGCGAGCTACCTGTCCAACCTGGTCGGACCGGCCCGCATGCTGGCGAGTTTGATGATCAGCGCACAGCTGACCCGCGCCGGGGTCGAGCGGGTGTACGAGCTGATCGACTCGCAGCCCGAGGTCGCCGACCGTGCGGATGCCAAGGACGTCCCGGATGGCCCGCTGGAGGTCCGGCTGGACGACGTGCGGTTCGGCTACACGCGCAGCGAACCGGTGCTGGACGGCGTGTCGGTGCGGGTGCGGCCCGGCGAGACGCTGGCGTTACTCGGCGGATCGGGTTCCGGCAAGTCGACCGTGTCGCTGCTGCTGCCGCGGTTCTACGACGTGCACGCCGGCGCGATCAGTGTGGGCGGGATGGATGTGCGGGAGTTGCGGATGCGGTCGCTGCGCCAGGCCGTGGGCGTGGTGTTCGAGGAGGCGTTCCTGTTCTCCACCACGGTCCGGGACAACATCGCCTACGGCCGGCCGGAAGCCAGCGCGGCCGAGATGGAAGCGGCGGCGAGGGCGGCAGAAGCGCACGAGTTCATCGCGGCGCTGCCGGACGGCTACGACACCGTGGTCGGCGAGCGCGGGCTGACACTGTCCGGCGGGCAGCGCCAACGCGTGGCGCTGGCCAGGGCGTTGCTCACCGATCCACGGGTGCTGGTGCTTGACGACGCGACCTCCGCGGTGGACACCGCGACGGAGGCCGCCATTCACGACACGTTGCGCGCCGTCACCGAACAACGCACCACGCTGCTGATCGCGCACCGGCGTTCCACGCTGGCACTCGCCGACCGGATCGCCGTGCTGGAGACCGGCAGGCTGGTGGATGTCGGCACGCATGCCGAGCTGACCGAACGGTGCGAGCAGTACCGGGAGCTGCTGCACGGGCTGGCCGACGGCGCCGAAGGGCCGGACGGCGAGCCGGCCGAACCCGAGCGTGATCTGTGGGCCTATCCGGAACGGCCCGATCAGCGGGAGCCGGCCGGCGGCGCCGCGACAACCGGGCAGGACGGCGGCCAGGGGCAAGCCGCGCTGGCCGGCGACATGCCGGCTACCCCCGAGCTGCTGGAACGGGTGCGCGCGCTGCCGCCCGCTCGGGAACGGCCGAAGCTGACCGGAACCGATCCCACCGCGCCGGATCCGCACTTCCGGCTCGCCAGGCTGCTGCGGCCGGTCCGCTGGGCACTGCCGGTGGTCGGCCTGCTGGTGGCCGCGGAAACCGTGATGTCCATGGGGCTGCCGGCGTTGGTGCAGCGCGGCATCGACGACGGGGTGTTGCGTGGCACCGCGAGTCCACTGTGGATGGCGGCGGCTGTCGGGGCGGTGCTGGTGGTGCTCGGCGGCCTCGGGTCCGGTGCCAGCACGGTGCTCGCGGCGCGGGTCGGCGAGCGACTGCTGTACCTGCTGCGGGTGCGCAGCTACGCGCACCTGCAACGCCTCGGGCTGGATTACTACGAGCGCGAGATGGCCGGCCGGATCATGACCAGGATGACCACCGACGTGGACGCGCTGTCGTCGTTCCTGCAAACCGGCCTGGTCAACGCGGTGTTCAGCCTGCTGACCGTCGGCGGGATCACCGTGGCGCTGCTGCTCACCGACCTGGAGCTGGCGCTCGTCGCGCTGGCCGTGCTGCCCATCCTGATCGCGGCGACCGTGGTGTTCCGGCGGCTGTCCTCTGAGGCGTACACCGAGGCGCGGGAACGGGTCAGCGCGGTGAACGCCGACATGCAGGAGAACGTGTCGGGGCTGCGAGTCTCGCAGGCCTACACCTCGGAGGGCCGCGCGGCGCGGGAGTTCGCCAAGCGCAGTGACGCCTACCGGCGTTCTCGGATCCGGGCCCAGCGCTACATCGCCACCTACTTCCCGTTCGTCTCGCTGCTTTCCGGGCTCAGCAGGGTGGTAGTGCTGCTGGTCGGCGCGCAGCGGGTGGCCGCGGGCGAGCTCACCCCGGGCGTGCTGCTAGCTTTCCTGCTCTACCTCGGCATGTTCTTCTCCCCCGTGCAGCAGCTGTCCAACGTGTTCGACGGCTACCAGCAGGCGAAGGTCGGGCTGCGGCGGATCGGCGATCTGCTGCGGACCCCCAGCTCGGTGCCGCCCGCCGAGCAACCGATTCGCCCGCCCGAGCGGTTGCGCGGTGACGTGGAGCTGCGCGAGGTGAGCTTCCAGTACCCGGAGACCGAACGGCCCGCGCTGGACGGGGTGGAGTTGCGGGTGAGCCCCGGGGAGACCGTCGCGCTGGTGGGCGCCACGGGTGCCGGCAAGTCAACGGTGGTCAAGCTGCTCGCCCGGTTCTACGACACCACCGACGGAGCGGTGCTGATCGACGGTGTGGACGTGCGCGACTACGACCTCGGCGCACTGCACCAGCGGATGGGTGTTGTGCCGCAGGAAGCGCACCTTTTCAGTGGCGAGCTCGCGGACAACGTGCGCTACGGGCGGCCGGACGCGAGCAGGGCCGAGGTGGAGCGCGCGGTACGGGCGGTCGGCGGGTGGCCGATGGTCTCAGCGTTGCCGCACGGATTCCGCCAGCAGGTCGGCGAACGCGGGCAATCGCTGTCCGCCGGCCAGCGGCAGTTGGTCGCACTCGCCCGCGCCGAGCTGGTGGATCCGGACGTGCTGCTGCTCGACGAGGCCACCGCGGCGTTGGACCCGGCGACCGAATCGACGGTGCTCGCCGCGAGCGATCGCATCGCGCAACGCCGCACCACGTTCGTGGTCGCGCACCGGTTGGCAACCGCGGCCCGCGCGGACCGCATCGTGGTGCTGGATGCCGGGCGGATCGTGGAGCAGGGCAGCCAGGCCGAGTTGCTGCACGCGGGCGGCCACTATGCACGCCTCTGGCGGCACGACGCACTAGACGTCTCCGCCAGCGCCTCCTAGACGCGGAGTCCCGGCAATGACACGGGCGTCGGAGCAAAAACTTCGGCGCGGGCCGATGATCGCTGAACGTAACGGTCAAATCGATTCAGTGATCGATCAACCCGATGAGCTTGACCACGCGAGCGGACTTGTGTCACACGCCCCGCAACGGGAAAGCTAGCCTGGTAAGGAGTCGTATCCATCCGCGAACGAGATAGATAGAGGCGAGTGCCCGCCGTGTCCAGCAGTCCTGCGTCGCAATTCGGCCCCAACGAATGGCTCGTCGAGGAAATGTACGAGCAGTTCCTCGAGGACCCCTCCTCGGTAGATGCCGCGTGGCACGACTTTTTCGCTGACTACAAGCCGACGCAGCAGTCCGCGGAGTCGGCCAACGGCCAACGACCGGCGCAGCCAAGCCCTTCCCAGCCTGCGTCGACGCAGCAGCCCGGATCCGACCAGCAGACCGCGGCCCAGCAATCCGGATCGGCGCGACAATCCGCGCCGGAACGGGAATCCGCACCGGCCCAGCCGGCGCCGGCGCAGCCAGCACAACCCGCCGCCGCCCAGCCACCGCCGGCACCGTCGAACGCCGGCTCCACCCCGGCAGCTGGCTCCACCGCGAAGCCCGCGCAGCAGGGTGACGCCGCCAGGGCGCAAGCGAACGGTGCGCCCACCACGCAGCGAACCCAGCCGCCCACGACCGCTCCGTCGGGTGCCACAACGGACGAGAAGCCCAGCGAGGACGGCGAGCAGCGCAAGCCGCTTCGCGGTCCGGCAGCGGCGATCGCGAAGAACATGGACGCCTCGCTCTCGCTGCCAACCGCGACAAGCGTGCGCGCGGTGCCCGCGAAGCTGATGGCCGACAACCGCATAGTGATCAACAATCACCTCAAGCGGACCAGGGGCGGAAAGGTCTCCTTCACGCACCTGATCGGGTACGCGCTGGTGCGTGCGCTGCGCGATTTCCCGAACATGAACCGGCATTACGACCTGATCGACAACAAGGCGCACGCCGTGACGCCGGAACACGTGAACCTTGGCATCGCCATCGACATGAAGGGCAAGGACGGCGGCCGCACGCTCGTCGTCGCCGCCATCAAGAACTGCGAGAACATGACGTTCCTGCAGTTCTGGCAGGCCTACGAGGACATCATCCGGAAGGCCCGCAGCGGCTCGCTCACTATGGACGACTTCTCGGGGACCACCATCTCGCTGACCAACCCGGGCGGTATCGGCACCAACCACTCGGTGCCACGGCTGCAGCAGGGGCAGGGCGCGATCATCGGGGTCGGCGCGATGGAATACCCCGCGCACTTCCAGGGCACCAGTGAGCAAGCGCTGGTGGAAATGGGCGTCAGCAAGATCATCACGTTGACCTCCACCTACGACCACCGGATCATCCAGGGCGCCGAGTCTGGCGAGTTCCTCAAGCGCATCCACGGGTTGCTGCTCGGCGAGGACCGGTTCTACGACGACATCTTCACCTCGCTCCGGCTCCCCTACGAGCCGGTGCGCTGGGTGCAGGACATCCCCGAGGGCGCGGTGGACAAGACCGCGCGGGTGATCGAGCTGATCGACGCCTACCGGATGCGCGGCCACCTGATGGCGGACACCGATCCGCTGAACTACCGGCAGCGCCGGCACGAGGACCTCGACGTGCTCTCGCACGGCCTGACGCTGTGGGATCTGGACAGGGAGTTCGCGGTCTGCGGGTTCGCCGGCCAGGAGCGGATGAAGCTGCGCGACGTGCTCGGCGTGCTGCGCGACTCGTACTGCCGCACGGTGGGTACCGAGTACACCCACATCCTCGATCCGGACGAGCGGCGCTGGCTCCAGGAGCGTGTGGAGATCCCGCACGAGAAGCCAGCCGGCTCGGTGCAGAAGTACATCCTGTCCAAGCTGAACGCGGCCGAAGCGTTCGAGACGTTCCTGCAGACCAAGTACGTCGGGCAGAAGCGGTTCTC
>WHSZ01000040.1 GCA_009379845.1 Pseudonocardiaceae bacterium
CCCCTTAGCGGCACCCTCCTCGACGTCGGACGCAAACGCTATCCCTCACCCGGACTCGCCGAACACATCCGGACACGGGACCGCACCTGCCGCTTCCCCGGCTGCCCCCGCCCCGCCACCAGCTGCGAACTCGACCACTCCACCGTCCACACGAAAGGCGGCACCACCAGCGACGGGAACCTCGGACCCTGGACACTCACACAACCCACACCGGGACACTTCGTCTGGACCAGCCCCACCGGCGACACCTACGAAGTCACCCCCGAACCACTCCACGAACCCCAACCCACACCACCACCGACACCACCAGCGCAACCCGACGACCCACCACCATTCTGAGTCGACGGTCACCCCGCGATCCGCGCCACCACCGCTCCGGACAACCGCACCAGCTCGGCCGGCGCCAACTCGATCTCCAGGCCGCGCCGGCCGGCCGAGACGAACACCGTGTCGAAACCGCGCACGGATTCGTCGATCACGACCGGTAGCCGCTTGCGCTGCCCGAGCGGCGAGATACCGCCGGCCACGTACCCGGTGGCACGCTCAGCGGCTGACACCTCGGCCATCCGCGCCTTCTTGCCGCCGGCGGCCGCTGCCAGAGCCTTCACGTCGAGCTGCGAAGTCACCGGAACCACCCCAACAACCAAGGCACCGTCGACGTCCACGACCAGCGTCTTGAAGACCCGCTCCGCGTCCAGTCCGAGCGCCTCGGCCGCCTCCATGCCGTACGACTCGGCCCGCGCATCATGCGAGTAGGAATGGACCGTGTGTGCAACGCCACTGTTGGTCAACAGGTTCGTGGCCGGGGTACCTTTTCCGGGCATATCGCGGAGCGTACGGCCGACCAGTTTGGCGGGAATGCGAGACCTGCCAACGACGTTTACCCCCACGTGCAACAGGTAACCAGTTCGCGGAACCGCACGGATCCCACTCGAACGGATCGCAAAGGCACGCAGCCAGGTGCCACGCGACCGGAACAGCCGAAAACGATGCGCTGCCGTCCGAACAACGCCCGCGTATCCTCATTGGCGGCCCACACATTCGCCGGGGAGGAAGCGCAGCAGGCGCCCCGCGCTGGCGTACGGCTAGAAGGGAACGTGTTGCCGAGCACTCAAAGTCCGGCTAACGGGGAACAGCGAGCTTCCGACGAGCAGGTGCCACAGAGCGAGGAAACGGCCGCCGACCGCGCCGAGCGTTTCGAGCGCGACGCGATGCCGTTGATCGACCAGCTCTACTCCGCGGCGATGCGGATGACCCGCAACCCGGCGGACGCGGAAGACCTCGTCCAGGAGACGTACCTGAAGGCTTACGGAGCGTTCCAGTCATTCACCCAGGGGACCAACCTCAAAGCGTGGCTGTACCGCATCCTCACCAACACCTACATCAACTCGTACCGCAAGAAGCAGCGGCAGCCGAGGCAGGAACCCACCGAGGAGATCAGCGACTGGCAGATCGCCCAGGCGGAAAGCCACACCTCATCCGGCCTTCGGTCGGCCGAGGTCGAGGCGATGGATCGGCTGCCGGATAGCGACGTCAAGGAAGCGCTGCAGGAGTTGCCCGAGGAATTCCGCCTCGCGGTATATCTCGCGGACGTCGAAGGCTTCCCCTACAAGGAAATCGCGGACATCATGGAAACCCCGATCGGTACCGTGATGTCCCGCCTGCACCGGGGGCGGCGGCAGCTGCGCGAGCTGCTGACCGGCGTGGCCACCGAGCGGGGCTTCTTGCGCGGCAAACAGCGGGAGGTGGCTGGGTCATGAGCTGTGGTCAGCCACATGAGACGGATTGCTCGGAAGTACTGTCCGAGGTGTGGCTGCTGCTCGACGACGAGTGCAACCAGGCGCGCCGGCAGCTGCTGCGCGAGCACCTCGACGAGTGCCAGCCCTGCCTCGAGCAGTACGGGATACACGAGCACCTGAAGTTGCTGCTCGCTCGCAAATGCGGTGGCGAGCACGCCCCGGACGAGTTCAAGGAACGGCTACGCTCCACGATCCGCAAGACCGTGCTGCAACACGGCGGCGCAACCGTGCCAACAGCCGAAGAAGGCTGAACTCGTAGGAAAGCAATGGCCCCGGCTACTCATCGCCGGGGCCATTCGTGCGTCAGCTGTTCGGACGCTTGCCGTGATTCGGACGGCGCTTCCTGCGGTCGCGACGCTGACGAGCCTTCTTCGACATGGAAAATCTCCTCATTTGTCGGGGCCATCCCCGGCACACGCAGGGCGACTCCAGTGTCGCATGCCGCTTCACGTGGTTGGATTGCCATGTGCGCGACGACCGGCCCGCGCCGCTGCCCCTGTGAGACATGTCGCGGACCGTGGAGAGGATGAGGTCATGGCCGAAGAGATCCGGGCCGAGATGGTCGCCAACGTGTTCCAGGTGATCGCCCGCGAGGGGCAGCAACTTGGGGACGGGCAGACCGTGGTGATCTTGGAGTCGATGAAGATGGAGATCCCGGTGCTGACCGAGTCCGCGGGTACCCTGACCCGGATGGCCGTGAACGTGGGAGATGTAGTGCAAGAGGGCGACCTGATAGCCGTGATCGACTGAAGCTGTTCGCAGTGTCCACACTCTCCGATCTCCTCGCCGAGCACACCGGGCTGTCCGGGAAGGCCGCCAACCACCTGCAGACGGTCGTCGCCGAATGGCAACTACTCGCCGACCTGTCGTTCGCCGATTTCCTGATGTGGGTGCGGGGCGGTGAGGACGAGGACTACCTGTGCGTCGCGCAGGCGAGGCCGACCACCGCACCCACCGCGCATCCGGAGGACGTCGTCGGCTGCCGGATGAACGCGACCGAACACCCCCAGCTGTACCGGGCGGCGCGGGACATCCGGATCTGCCGGGAAGAAGACCCGCACTGGCACCTCGACGTCCCGATGCGCAGGGAAGCTATCCCGGTCGCGCTGGACGACGAGGTGATCGCCGTGCTGTCCAGAGAGACGAACCTCGCGGCCGCGAGGGTCCCCAGCCCGCTGGAGATCGCCTACCTCGGCGGCGCCGCCGACCTTTGCCAGATGATCGCGGACGGCACCTTCCCCACCCCCTCCCCGGCGACCGACGTGCACACCAGCCCCCGCGTCGGGGACGGGTTCATCCGCCTGGATTCCACCGGCGCGGTCGCGTTCGCCAGCCCGAACGCGCTGTCCGCCTACCACCGGATGGGCCTCGCATCGGACCTCGGGAACGAGCGGTTGGCACCGGTTACCCGATCGCTGATCGCCGATCCGTTCGACGCGACAGAGGTCGCGCACTGCATCCTCGGTGCGTTGGAAGGGCGCCCCGGCGCGCGGATCGAAGCCGAATCCCGGCGCGGTGCTTCCGTACTGTTCCGGGCCCTTCCGTTGCGGCCCAAGGGAAAGCCGGCCGGCGCGCTGGTGCTGGTCCGGGATGTGACGGAGGTGAAGCGGCGAGACCGCGCGCTGCTGTCCAAGGACGCGACGATCCGTGAGATTCATCACAGAGTGAAGAACAATCTGCAGACCGTCGCCGCGCTGCTACGCCTGCAGTTCCGGCGCACCGGTAATCCAGAGGCGCGTGAGGCGCTTGGCGAGTCGGTGCGGAGGGTGGCCTCCATCGCGATGGTGCACGAAGCGCTGTCCATCTCGGTGGATGAAAGTGTCGACCTGGACGAGCTGCTCGGCAAGGTGCTGCCGATGGTCGGTGAGATGACCGGCTCGGAAAGGCAGGTTCGGCTGGAGACATCCGGCACCTTCGGCGTGGTGTCCGCGGCGCTGGCAACGCCACTGGTCATGGTGCTCACTGAGTTGGTGCAGAACGCCCATCAGCACGCCTACTCCGACGGCCTGCGCGGCCAGGTGTCGCTGCGCGCGGAACGTTCCGCGAAGTGGCTGGACGTGGTGATCTCGGATGACGGTAAAGGATTGCCGTCCGGCTTCTCGTTGGAGAGAACCGAAGGGCTTGGCCTGCAGATCGTGCGCACGCTGGTGGAATCCGAGCTGCGCGGGTCACTGTCCCTGCGCCCCCGCCGTCCACAAGGGACAGAGGCGGAACTACGGATCCCGCTCAATCCGGTGCGTTGAGTCGATCGGCCTTTGTGGCCCGATTGACCGGGAGTGGATTTAGCCGTGGCCCGCAACACAAGTGAGGGCCGGCACCAAATGGTGCTCAGCCCTCACTCGAGTTGCTGGTACTTCAGGCGTTGCTGCGAGTACGAAGCCGGGCGTTGCGACGCTTGAGCGAACGCCGCTCGTCCTCGCTCATGCCGCCCCACACGCCGGCATCCTGGCCCGAGCTCAGCGCCCAGGCCAAACAGTCGGAAGCAACTGTGCAGCGGTGGCAGACGGCCTTTGCCTCGGCGACCTGCAAGAGCGCCGGACCGGTTGTTCCCACGGGAAAGAACAGCTCAGGGTCCTCGTCTCGGCAGGCTGCGCGATCGCGCCAGTCCATCGTTCGTGCTCCTTGCTAGGCGCGTCGTACCGCGCCGTCGTCGGATCATGCGGTCGTTTGGGGTGCTTGTGAATGCTTTCACGAACAGCGCGAATGTCAAGGGTCTATCTGGCCAAATGGGTGAACTCACCCGAACGATCGACGGTGTTGACCTGCGAAACCCGCATAACTACGGAGCCGCAACGCCGTCTTCAGGGTTTGTTCACGCGGCCACGCGCAACGCTCGGCGGACGCAACTGAACTCCACCGACGTCCTCTGACCCAAGAGGTCGCCGTCCACCTGCAAGTTTACCGGCTCTTTCGACTTGATGCTCAGGTTTTGCAGATCGTCATGTCGAACGAGCCGTCGACCCCGCTGCTTCGCGGAGCTGCGCAGCGACTGACGCAAGTGTTTGAGCACGGTGGGTAGCGAAAGGCTACGGAGAGCAAACAATCCTAGGCCGCCGTCCAGCGAGCAGGTCGGATTGAGGTGTAGCGGCCGGTTGCCGAGGTAGCTCCACGGATCGCTGTTCGACACGAACGCGCTGCGCACCCCTTCGATCGGCGCCCGGCCAGGGAGGTGCAGGGTAAGCTCCGCGCGGCCGTTCGGTGGGCGCAGGTAAGCCGACACCGCCTTGCGCGCGTAGAGCATCGGGCTGGCCTGCTTCGCACGCTTGTGCTCGACCTCGGCCACCACGTCCGCGTCCCAGCCCATCCCGGCGTTGAAGGTGAACCAGCGATCGCCCGCGCGACCGAGCGCGACGCGGCGTCCGCGGCCTTCGGCAACGGCCCGCAACAGGTGATGGGTGGCCTCGATAGGATCGCGCGGCATGCCGAGGGCGCGGGCGAACACGTTGGCCGAGCCGCCGGGCACCACGCCGAGCATCGGCGCACCGAGCCGCCGATCGCCACTGAGCAGGCCGTTCACGACTTCGTTGACGGTGCCGTCGCCGCCGTGCGCCACCACAAGGTCCGCCCCGTCGAACGCGGCGCGGGCGGCCGCGTCCAGCGCGTGACCGCGGTAGTCGGTTTCCACGACCTCCAGCTTGAGCTCGCTGGCAAGCGCGTACGCCAGCACGTCGCGCCCCGCGGGACTCGTCGCGGTCGCCTGCGGGTTCACCACGAGGACAGCACGCACTACCGAAGCGTAGGTCACTCCCCCACGGTGCCATGTTCGCTGCTCGTGCGGGTGTGACACCGCGCGCATCTGTCTCCGTGACATGGGGCGCTTCAGCAACCTGAGACTTGGACGCTTCCGCGCTTGTGCCACGGGCCGTGTCCGCGCCCGCCGTGGCACGCACATTCGCCGTGCCTCCGGTGGAGGACGGCGCACATGTCGCTATCCAGCAGCTTCGCTCAGCGGCTACGTGCTCCTTCCTTCGGGGAACCTTCGCCGTGACAAGAGCACCCCGGGACGACCGCCCCGACTCGTCGACGACGCCGTCGATCATCCGGCACCGACCGCTGCGGGGGAACGTCCGACCGGGTGGCATACCATCGGACTCGCTTCACGCTCGGTGGTGACTCCCGGGCGTTACGCCATCCTCGCGTCCTTGGAGATCGCCGTGCCCACCGTTGACTACGCTCCCCGCTCCGTCCGGCTGGCCGGGGCGATGGTTTGCGTGCAGGGGCTCGCCGGATTGACGTTCGTCATCATGCTGCTGGCCGGCGGGGTGAGCGGGCCGGGAAGCAACGTGCTTGGCGAGGCGGCCTACTTCGCGGTGCTCACCGCCGGGGTACTCGCCTGCGGTATCGGGCTGCTGCTCGGCAAGCGGTGGGCTCGTTCCCCAGCCGTGGTCGTGCAGATCCTGCTCGTCGGGGTCGGCTGGTATGCGCTCGGCCCATCCGGCCGCCCGGAGATCGGTGTGCCGCTGATGGTGTTCTGCGCGGTCCCGCTGGTGCTGGTGTTCACCGCGTCGGCGCGCGCGTGGTCGCTCGGCATCACCGAGGGCGAACTCGAGGAGTGAGCTCGAGGAGTGAGCTCGGGAGTGGGCCGAGGAGTGAGTTCAGGAACGGGCGAGTGAGCTCAGCGCGTCGCCGGTCAGCCGGAACACCGTCCACTCGTCCATCGGGATCGCGCCGAGGGACTTGTACACCTCGACGGCCGGATTCCACTTCAGCACCCACCACTCAAGGCGCTGGTAGCCGCGCCGCACGCATTCCTCGGCCAGTGCGGCCAGCAGCGCCTTGCCGAGGCCACTACCCCGGTGTTCCGGGCGGACGTAGAGGTCCTCGAGATAGATCCCGTGCACGCCGCGCCAGGTGGAGTAGTTCAGGAACCACAACGTGAAGCCAACGACCTGGGCGTCCACCTCGGCGACGTGGCCGAACAGTGCTGGCTGCTCGCAGAACAGCGCGGCGTGCAACTGTTCGCCGATCAGGTGGCACTCGTCCGGGGCGCGCTCGTAGTCCGCGAGCTCGTGCACCAGCTTCACCACGGTGTCCAC
This sequence comes from Pseudonocardiaceae bacterium, assembly GCA_009379845.1. GTDB lineage: Bacteria > Actinomycetota > Actinomycetes > Mycobacteriales > Pseudonocardiaceae > Tamaricihabitans. The sequence continues at coordinate 6,836 of WHSZ01000040.1, forward strand.
ATCGGATGGTCGTACTCGCCGAATGCGCGGGTCTGGCATGTCTTAAGCATGCCATGTGCCCATTCGCCGATCCGGCGGACAACCACAGCACGGTGGCGATCACCGCTTTCTGACACGAAAACGGCGCCGGCCCATCGTGAGGGCGGCGCCGTTTTCGTAGGAAGAACCGGCAGAGAAGCTCAGCCCTGCTTGGTCTCCCAGAAAATCTTGTCGATCTCGGCGATATAGTCCAGCAGCTGCTGACCGGTCGCCGGGTCCATGGAACCCTTGGTGCCGGTCGCGCCCGCGGCCTTGGTCGCCTTGTTGACCAGCTCGTGCAGCTGTGGGTACTTCTCGAAGTGCGGCGGCTTGAAGTAATCCGTCCACAGCACCCACAGGTGGTGCTTGACCAGTTCGGAGCGCTGCTCCGCGATCATGATCGCGCGAGTGCGGAACTCCTGGTCGTCGTTGTCCTGGTACTTCTGCTGGATTGCCTTGACCGACTCGGCCTCGATCCGAGCCTGCGCGGGGTCGTACACGCCGCAGGGAAGGTCGCAGTGGGCGGTGGCTTCCAGGCGCGGACGGAAGAGCCGCGACAGCAGTCGCATCGTTCCTCCCTGGCAGTTTTTGTGAATGCTCCGACGCCCGTGACCCTACTCCTGCGATCATCACCTGGCAGGTGGGAGGTGATCGGTGAGACGAATCGGCCGGTTCTCGTTACGTCGAGTGGCGGTACGCGGGCCGTCCATGGTGCCCGCGCTCCGGGACGGCGACGTGGTACTCGCGTGCGGGTGGGCGCGGCCCCGGCCGGGCAGCGTCGTGCTGGTCCGGTGGGCACACCGCCCGTGGCAGCTATCCGTGAAACGGGCGATCCGCCGGCAGGGCGACGGTTGGTGGGTGGTGGGGGACAACCCGTTCGGCTCGACCGACTCGCGGGAGCTCGGCGCGGCGACCGTGCTCGCCACGGTCCCGCTGCGGTTGTGGCCTCGGCCGAAACGGCTGCGGCCGGCGGGTCCGCCCGCTTAGGCTGACCCCGCCAAGAGAAGGGGTCCCCATGCGCCGTCGCCGCATCGCCATCGCCGTAGTCGCGCTCTCCACCATGGGCGCATCGCTGCTACCCGCCGCGCAGGCGGCATCCGGGCAACGCGAGGCCGTCTCGCCTGTCCGGTTCGCCACCTTCAACGCCTCGTTGAACCGCGCCGAACCCGGCCAGTTGCTGTCCGAGCTTTCAACCCCCGGCAACGAGCAGGCGAGCAAGGTAGCCGAGGTCGTGCAGCGGAACAAGCCGGATGTGTTGCTGCTGAACGAGTTCGACTACTACCCGGATGACGCTGCGGTGAACGCGTTCCGCGCGAACTACCTCGAGCGCGGCCAGCGGGGCGCGGCACCCATCGACTACCCGTTCGCTTACACCGCGCCGGTGAACACCGGCGAACCGTCCGGCCACGACCTGAACAACGACGGGGAAATCGGTGGGCCGGACGACGCCTACGGGTTCGGGGACTTCCCCGGCCAGTACGGCATGGTCGTGCTTTCCAAATACCCGATCAACGCGGACGCGGCGCGCAGCTTCACGAAGTTCCGTTGGCAGGACATGCCGGGCGCGTTGCTGCCGGATGATCCCAGCACGCCGGAACCGAACGACTGGTACTCACCCGACGAGCTTGCCGACGTACGGCTGTCCTCCAAGTCCCACTGGGACCTGCCAATCCACATTGGACGCCGGGTCGTGCATTTCCTGGCCGCGCACCCCACGCCGCCCACCTTCGACGGCCCGGAGGACCGGAACGGCAAGCGCAACCACGACGAGATCCGATTCTGGGCCGACTACGTTCGGCCGGGCGCGGGCGACTACCTCTACGACGACGCCGGAAACCGTGGCGGGCTACCCCGCGGGGCCCGGTTCGTGGTCGCCGGGGATCAGAACTCCGACCCGGTGGACGGGGACAGCGTGCCCGGTGCCGCGCGGCAGCTACTGCGGGCACATCGGGTGCTCGATCCGTTGCCGGGCAGCGCGGGCGGCGTCGAAGCCAGCCGGCTGCAGGGCGGCGTGAACGGCGAGCACCGCGGCGACCCGTACTTCGACACCGCGGATTTCCCCGACGAGGAGCCCGGCAACCTGCGGGTGGATTACGTGCTGCCGTCGCTGCCGCTGTTGCCGGTCTCGTCCGGGGTGTTCTGGCCGGAGGTTGACGACGAGCTCGCGCGGCTGAACGACACCAGCGACCACCACCTGGTGTGGGTGGACCTACTCGTGTCGTAGCGCCTCGTAGCGCGCTTGGCAGTCCGAGTAGCGCGGTAGCAGACCGTCCGCCTCGGCCCGCGCCAGCGTCGGAGCCGAACTGTCCTTTTCGGACAGAATCGGCTCGATGTCGGACGGCCACGGCAGGCCGATGTCCGGGTCGAGCGGTGTCACACCGTGTTCCGCGCTCGGGTTGTATCCGGTCGAGCACAGGTAGACCACCACCGTGTCGTCGGCGAGCGCCACGAACGCGTGGCCGAGCCCCTCGGCGACGTACACCGCGTGGAAGTTCTGCGAGTCCAGCCGCGCCGCGTCCCATTGCCCGAAGGTGGGCGAGCCAACCCGGATGTCGACCACCACGTCCAGCAGCGCCCCACTTGGGCAGTACACGTACTTCGCCTGCCCCGGCGGGGTGTCCGCGAAGTGCACGCCACGGATCGTGCCGCGCCGGGAAACGCTGTGATTGGCCTGCGCGACGTGCAGCGGGTGGCCGACCGCATCCACGAAACCGGATTCCTGGAACGGGGCGACGAACAGCCCTCGATGGTCCGCGAAGCTGGTCGGGATGAACTCGAATGCGCCGTCCATGGCGAGCTGCCGTATCCGCACGGGGCAGCAGGATAGTCAAGGCCCGCGCCCGAATACCCGGCACCGCAAGAAAACCGGACGGACGTCTTGTGAACACCCGCTTTGACCTGCGAAAAAAGCACCCTCCCATGTGATCCCTGCCGCAGACATGATTCGGTCAACCTGAGAGACTGGAGAGACCGCTTCCTTGGGCGTGCTGCGACCGCAGTGCCCGGAGTCGATCACTAACGACGTTTCACGGCATCCGGCGTTACCCGCAGCCTCGTGCCGAGATGTCACTGTGAACCACGAGCCCTAGCGAGGACACGATCAGTACCGTGAACAGCGAAGCGAACAACCCGGTCACCGATGAGGAAGTTTTCACCGGCCACGAGGGCGGCAAGCTCTCGATTGGCGTAGCGCGGTCGATCCAGACCCAGCGCGATCTGTCGATCGCGTACACCCCTGGCGTGGCGAAGGTCAGCCGGTCGATCGCCACCGATCCCGCGCTGGCTGAGCGTTACACCTGGGCGCATCGCCTGGTGGCGGTGGTCAGCGATGGCACGGCCGTACTCGGCCTTGGCGACGTCGGACCGAGTGCGGCACTTCCGGTCATGGAGGGCAAGGCCGCGCTGTTCCGGAGCTTCGCCGGGTTGAACTCCATCCCGCTGGTGTTGAACACCACCGACGTCGACGAGATCGTGGAAACCCTGGTGCGCCTGCGACCGTCGTTCGGTGCGGTGAACCTGGAGGACATCGCCGCACCGCGATGCTTCGAGCTCGAGGAGCGGGTGATCGAGGCGCTGGACTGCCCGGTGATGCATGACGACCAGCACGGCACCGCGATCGTGGTGCTCGCCGCGCTGCGCGGCGCGCTGGCCGTCGAGGACCGCAAGCTGCCCTCGCTGCGCGTGGTGATTTCCGGGGCGGGTTCGGCCGGGGTGGCCTGCGCGCGCATCCTGCAGGCCGCCGGGGTCGGCGACGTGACCGTGCTGGATTCTCGCGGAATCATCCATGCGGGGCGTGCGGGCCTGAATCCGATCAAGGAGCAGATCGCGAACGAGACCAACGCGAGCGGGCTGCGCGGTGGGCTGTCCGACGCGCTGGCCGGTGCCGACGTGTTCATCGGCCTTTCCGGGTCCACGATCACCGAGGACGAGCTGGCCAGCATGGGCTCGGACGCGATCGTGTTCGCACTGTCCAATCCGGACCCGGAGATCCATCCGGACGTGGCTGCCAGGTACGCCAAGGTGGTAGCCACCGGGCGAAGCGACTTCCCGAATCAGATCAACAACGTGCTGGCGTTCCCCGGCGTGTTCCGGGGTGCGCTGGACGCCGGCGCGACCAAGATCACCGACGGGATGAAGCTGGCTGCCGCGGACGCGATCTTCGATGTGGCCGCCGAGAACCTTGGCGTTAACCACATCGTGCCGAGCCCGCTCGACGCGCGGGTCGCGCCGGCGGTATCCGCGGCTGTCGAGAAGGCAGCCCGAGCCGACGGCGTCGCTTAGTGCCATGTGAGTACGTCGCGGTGCTGTAGCGCCGTCGGCGTACAGTCACGGCATGGCCGAGCCGGTGTCCGAGATGGTGATCGCGCGCCCCAGCCCGCGATTACGGCACCTGGTGCACCAGTTCATCGGCTACTACCAGCGGAACGTGCCGATCACCGTGCACCGCGGCCTGCCGAGCAGGCACATCACCCTGGTGATCGGGCTGGGCAGGCCGATCCGGCTGGCCGTGATGCCGGACCCTAGCCAACCGCCAGGCGAGTTCGAGATCTGCCTCGGCGGCCTGCACCCTGCGGCGGTGCTCATCGAGCAGGACCGTGAGCAGTGCGGCATCCACGTGGAACTCAACCCGCTCGGCGCGCACGAGCTGCTCGGGGTGCCAGCCGAGGAACTGAGCTCACAGGTGCTGGAACTGGCCGACCTTCCGGGAAAGTGGATGACCGGCCTGACGGACCGGCTTGCCGGCCTGCGCACCTGGACAGATCGGTTCGCGGTACTTGACCGGGTTCTGTGCGCGGCCGCGACCGACCCCAAGTCCGGTAGGCCGCAGGTCGCCTGGGCTTGGCAGCGCATGCTGCGAGCGGGCGGCGCGGTGCCCATCAACGAGCTGGCTGGTGAAGTCGGCTGGAGCCGGCGACACTTCGCGGAACGGTTTCGAAGGGAAGTCGGTCTCACGCCGAAACAGGCCGCGCGCGTGGTGCGGTTCGAACGTGCCCGCGCCCTGCTGCAGCGCGCCGACCGGATCAATCTGGCCGACCTCGCGGCGACGTGCGGGTACCACGATCAAGCGCACATGACCAACGAATGGCGCGCGCTCGCCGGATGCACCCCGGGCACCTGGATCGCCGAGGAGCTCCCATTTCTGCAATACGCGGGGGACGACTCGCTCGCAGACTGGCAGCATGACTGATACGACGAACCAACCAACTGTGTGGCCGGGACTGCGTTACGACGACGCTCCGGGAGCGATCCGGGTACTCGTCGACGTGTTCGGGTTCCAGGAAACCTTTGTGGTTCCCGGTGATGGCGGTGACGTCATCCATGCCGAACTGCGCTGGCCGGAGGGCGGCGGCGTGATGCTCGGTTCAACGAAGTTCACGCAAGGCACGCACGGCGAGATGAAGCCCGGCGTGAGCGCCGTTTACGTGGTGAGCGACGATCCGGACGCGATCCACCGGCGGGTGACCGAAGCCGGGCTCGAGATCGCGGAGGAGCTGCACGACACCGATTACGGCTCCCACACCTTCGCCGCCCGCGATCCGGAAGGCAACCTCTGGACGTTCGGCACCTACCGAGGCTCGTGAGTCTTTTTCGGGGTTATAACCCCGAAAAAGACTCACGAGCCAGCGCAGCTGGCTACGCCGTGTGCTTCTCGATGAGGGCGCCGACCCGCGGCACGGCTTCCTCGACGTGCTTCTTCGCTTGCGGGCGCAGCTTCTCGTAGCCGTTCTTCACCGTCTTGCGCTGCGACCTTCCCGCCCGCTCGTCGGTGACACCGAGCAGCGCGTCGGCCACCTCGTCGCTACGGCCGGAGAGGTAGTCCCCGAACGTAGGGCTGCCGGCGCTCTGGAAATCCGCGTAGAACGGCTGGAGCCGCGCGACGAAGTCGTCGAGCAGGCTGTCTACCGCGTCGTGGATGATGCCGGACTTCAGGGCCTTGACGGTTCCGTACACGCCTTTCAGCGCGAGTCCGGAAGCGCCTTTCTTGCTGGAGACCTCCTCGTCGACCAAGTTTTGAAAGTCGGTGACAACCTCAGGGCGCTTGCTGGAGGAAAGCAGAAGTTGATCGAGAGCTTGAGTCACCGATACCTGTCCTTTCTTGCGCGGATGGGTGTTGCTGGCGGGGTCGCCAATGTCTGGTAAGCGTGCTTTTACACCCAATCGGGGCGTTTGGAGAGAGCGTGAGCATATTAGAAGTAGAGATCGCGCCCCGAGCGGGGGAGCACGTCGCCCCGCGAACACGGAATGTTCGGTACTCACTACCGCTCGGCACAGCCGCCGTTCATCTGGCACTCTTGGATTCGTGTTGCGGCTTGCCGGTGCACGGCTGCTCGACGAACGGGACTCCACGGCGGTCCGTGCCGCCCTCATCGAGGCCCCGGTTATGTCCTGCATGGTCAGCGCCAGGGTGGAATCCGCCGGTATCGACCCGTGGCGGCTCGGCGGAGAGTTGTGGGGCGTTGACGCGCGCCCGATTCGCGGTGGCCGGGTCGCCGGGTTGTGCTTCTCCGGCCCGAACCTGGTTCCGCTGTACGGGAACGCATCGGCGCTGCGCTGCTTCGCGGATCGGGCGCTGCGCCGCAGAAGGGTGTGCTCCTCGCTGGTCGGTCCCGCCGAGCAGGTGCTCGGGTTGTGGGACGAGCTGGAGTCCGATTGGGGTCCACCGAGGGAAATCCGGGCCGATCAGCCGCTGATGGCAACCGACGTGGAATCGGCGGTGTCCCCCGACCCGCTGGTGCGGCCGGTGCGAATTAACGAGCTGGACGACTACCTGCCGGCCGCGATCGCGATGTTCATGGAGGAGGTCGGCATCGATCCGTGCCTGGGGGACGGCGGCACCGGTTACCGCGCGCGGGTGGCCGAGCTGATCGGCGGCGGCCGCGCGTTCGCCCGCTTCGAGAGCGGCCAGGTGGTGTTCAAAGCCGAGATCGGTGCGCTGTCCTCCCGAGTCGGCCAGATCCAAGGGGTGTGGGTGCATCCGGAACGGCGGGGTGCCGGACTCGGTGTCGCCGGCACCGCCGCGGTGGTCAATCATCTGGTGCGCACCATGAACCGAACAGCAAGCCTGTACGTCAACGCGTTCAACGCGCCCGCCCTCGCGGCATACCACAGGATCGGCTTCCAGCAGGTCGGCCAGTTCGCCACCGTGCTCTTCTAGACGCTATTCAAAGGTCGCGCGAACCGTCGCCCCCGAAAGTGCTGACCTGTCGGCGTTGCAGCCGGGCACGCGGGTAGTTGCCCGGCATACTGCGCATCGTGTCGCTCCCGGGACGCAGCAGAGCCGGCGTCGCCCTGCTCGCCTGTGCGCTCACCGCGAGCACTGCCGGGTGCGGAGTGTTCGGCGGTCCCAGCGCCGACGAGGTCACCACCGACTTCCTGAACGCCTTCGCCGCCGGAAACACCGCGGGGGCAGCCGCGCTCACCGACTCGGCTCAATCGGCCAAGCCGCTGCTGGATGAGGTGCGAGCGTCGCTACGCCCCAAGAAGGTCACCGCGAAGCTGCACAGGGTGGACGCCAGCCCCGGGGCCACCCGGGGCAGCGCGGAGTTCAGCCTCGCCTGGGATCTCGGGCGCGGCAGGGTCTGGCGCTACCGGGGCCGCGCCGACCTGTACACCGTGCAGCAGGGCGGATCCGGTGATCAGTGGAAGGTGCACTGGTCGCCGACGGTCATCCATCCGAAGCTGGCCGCGCAGCAGACCCTGTCGGTGCGCGAGGAAACCCCGGAGCTCGCGCCGGTGCTGGATCGTGATGGCGAGGCCATGCTGAGCCCCGAGCGGGTGATCTCCGTCGTGTTCGACGCGGCCGAGGCCGAGGATCCGGGCGCGGTGGCCGGCGCGCTGGCCGGCGCGCTGCGTCAGTTCGACGACGGCATCACCGCACGGTCGATCATGAAAGGCGCCCGGAGCGGCAGCTACCCGGTCGCCGCTCTGCGGGATGACGACTACCAACGGGTCAAGCAGCGCATCTACAGCCTGCCTGGCGTGCGGTTCGGCGAACAGACCAGGTTGCTGCCGGTGGACAAGAAGTTGGCAAGGCAGGTGCTCACCGGCATTCGCGACACCGTCGAAGACGAGGTTGTCGGCAGGCCGGGCTGGCGGGTGTCCACGGTGAGCCCGACGGGCAGCGAGATCGAGGAGCTGTACACCCAGCCGGCTCGCCCTGCCGACGCGATACACGTCACCCTCGGGATGGCCGAGCAGCGATCCGCGGACGCGGCCCTGCACGGGCTGGGCAAGCCGGCCGCACTGGTGGCGGTGCAGCCGTCCACCGGCGAGCTGCTGGCCGTCGCGCAGAACGAACTCGCCGACGAGCAGGGCAGCATCGCGCTGACCGGCCGCTACCCGCCCGGCTCCACGTTCAAGATCGTCACGGCGGCGGCCGCGCTGGAGTCGGATCGGTACACCGCCGGCACACCGGTGGCCTGCCCTGGCGCCACGGTGCTCGGGGAACGGTTGATTCCCAACAACGATCGTTTCGAGTTCGGCACCGTGCCGTTGCACACCGCGTTCGCCAAGTCCTGCAACACGACGTTCGCGCGGGTATCCGCCGGCCTGCCAGCCGATGCGTTGCACGAAGCCGGTAAGGGTTTCGGCTTCGGCGTGGACTTCGTGATGCCCGGCGCGACCACGGTGACCGGCTCCGTGCCACCGGCGAGCGGCATCGCGGCCAAAGCGGAAAGCGGCTTCGGCCAGGGCAGGGTGCTGGCTACCCCGTTCGGCATGGCGCTGGCCGCGGCCACGGTCGCGGCCGGAGAGCTGCCGACCCCAAGCTTGCTGCGTGGCAAGCGAACCAAGGCGGACGCCACCGTCGACCCGCTTCCGGTCCGGGTGCTGATCCCGCTGCGCCGGATGATGCGTGAGGTCGTCACGGTCGGCACCGCCGGCGTGCTCGCCGATCTGCCGGGGGTGCGCGGCAAGACCGGCACCGCGCAGTTCGGGGACGGGTCGAAGGCGCACGGCTGGTTCGTCGGGTACCGGGGTGATGTGGCGTTCGCGGTGCTGGTTGAGGATGGCGGCACCGCGCTGCCGGCGGTGCGCGCAGGCGGGCGTTTCCTTCGTGACCTGGGATGATGGCGCTGTGCGGTAGGCCACGCCGCCGGGCCGCGACATGCCGCCCAGGCCGCGTCGTAGTGTGTGGGCATGCCCGTTCGTGCCGCACTGCAACCAGGCCAGCAGACGCCGCGCCGCCCCGTCCCGGGGTCCATCGAGCGGCCCGAGTACGTGGACAAGGAGTGGCCGGCGCGCAATCTCGACTCGTACACCCAGCCGCCGGAGATCATCGAAGCGATGCGGGCGGCGGGAAAGATCGCCGCGGAGGCGCTCGCCGAGGGCGGCAAAGCCGTACAACCCGGGGCCACGACCGACCACGTGGACGCGGTGATCCACGAGTTCCTTTGCGATCACGGGGCCTACCCCTCGACGCTGGGCTATCGCGGCTTCCCGAAATCGTGCTGCACCTCGCTGAACGAAGTGATCTGCCACGGTATCCCGGACTCGACCGTGATCGAGGACGGCGACATCGTGAACATCGACGTCACCGCCTACATCGGTGGGGTGCACGGGGACACCAACGCGACGTTCCTCGCCGGTGACGTCAGCGAGGAGGCGCGGCTACTGGTTGAGCGCACCCACGAGGCGACCATGCGCGCGATCAAAGCGGTGAAACCCGGCCGCGCGCTGAGCGTCGTCGGCAGGGTCATCGAGGCCTACGCAAAGCGCTTCGGGTACGGCGTGGTCCGCGACTTCACCGGTCACGGCATCGGCCGCTCATTCCACAGTGGACTCGTGATCCTGCACTACGACGACCCGAACGTGCAGACCGTGATCGAGCCGGGGATGACGTTCACCATCGAACCGATGATCACGCTCGGCGGGATCGACTACGACGTCTGGTCGGACGGCTGGACGGTGACCACAAAGGACAAGAGCTGGACCGCGCAGTTCGAGCACACCCTCGTGGTCACCGAGGACGGCGCGGAGATCCTCACCCTGCCGTGAACGGGGCGCTGCTGGTCGCGGGGACCACTTCGGACGCCGGCAAGAGCGTGCTGGTTGCCGGGTTGTGCCGGTGGCTGGCGCGTCGCGGTACGCGGGTGGCACCGTTCAAGGCGCAGAACATGTCGAACAACTCGGTCGTCACCCCGGACGGCGGGGAAATCGGCCGGGCGCAGGCGGTGCAGGCCGCGGCGGCCGGGCTGGAGCCGAGCGTGCGGTTCAACCCGGTGCTGCTCAAGCCCGGTGGCGAGCGTAGTTCGCAGATCGTGTTGCTCGGCAAGGTGGCCGGTGAGGTCACCGCTAGCTCCTACAGTGCGCACAAAGCCGGGCTGCTGCGCACCGTGGTGTCCACTTTGGATGATCTGCGGGCGGAGTACGACGTGGTGCTGTGCGAGGGGGCGGGCTCACCCGCGGAGATCAACCTGCGGGACAGGGACATCGCGAACATGGGCTTGGCGCGCGCGGCCCAGCTGCCGGTGCTGCTGATCGGCGATATCGATCGCGGTGGGGTGTTCGCGCAACTGTTCGGCACGCTGGCGCTTCTTGATGCGGCCGATCAAGCGCTGGTCCGCGGGTTCGTGATCAACAAGTTTCGTGGCGATCCCGCGCTGCTCGAACCGGGGCTAGATCAGCTACGTGGGTTGACATCGCGGCCGGTTTACGGGGTGTTGCCGTGGTCCGAGGATCTGTGGCTTGACGCGGAGGACTCACTGTCCTATGTGGCTGATGGGGTAATCGGGCGGCCGGCGCCGCCGGTTGGTGATCAGTGGCTGCGGGTCGCCGTGGTGCGGCTGCCGAGGATATCCAACGCGACGGACGTGGAGGCGCTCGCCTGCGAACCCGGTGTGGCGGTGCGGTTCGTCACCGAACCGTCCCGGATCTCGGATGCGGATCTGGTTGTCATTCCCGGATCCAAGGCGACCGTGCGGGATCTACGATGGTTGCGGGAGACCGGGCTGGCCGAATCGATCGTGCGGCACGCTGGCCGGGGTATGCCGGTGCTCGGAGTTTGCGGCGGGTTTCAGATGCTGGCGCGGCGGATCCACGACGAGGTGGAATCCGGTGCCGGCGACGTCGACGGGCTTGGCCTGCTGGACGTCGACGTGGCGTTCACCCGTGAGAAGACGCTCAACCGTCCACACGGGACGGCGTGGGGACAGCTGGTGCATGGCTACGAGATCCACCACGGGCAGCTGGTGCGCCGGTCGGATTCCGTTGCCCCGCTGATCCTTGACGGCGGCGGGGAACCCGAGGGCGTTGAGTCTGGCCCGGTGCTCGGCACCCACTGGCACGGGCTGCTGGAAAACGATGCGTTCCGCCGGGAGCTGCTCGGATGGGCGGCCCGCACCGCCGGGCGGGACGGTTTCCGTGCCGCGTCTGAGGTGTCCTTCGAAGCGACGCGTTCCGCGCAGCTCGATCTGCTCGGCGATCTGGTGGCGGAGCATCTGGACACCGAATCGGTGCTCAAGCTGCTGGCCGGCGGCGGCTCGGCGGGCCTGCCGGCGTTGTCGACAACGCTGAATCCAGGGGGCTGAGCTTTTCTTCGCGTAGCCCGCCACCCCGGCGCTGCCCGAACGTGCCGTTCGTTACCCGTCGTTCGGCTCGGGAGGGCGGCGGGCCAGGTCAAGGGCTGGCGTCTGGTCGAGGTGCAGCATCTGGATCGCGAGCTTGTTAATCTCGGCTCCGTTGGCAACCGAGTGCAGGATGCCGTTGTAAACCAGATCCCAGATACGACGGTCCTGTTTCCAGTCGTCTGTGGTGAGGTTGAGTCCTCGTTCCCCGTCGTCCAGCCCGAGAAACAACGTTCCCGTTCCGGAACTTCCAACGATCTCCGACAACTCATAAAGCTTGACAAAGCTGCTCCGGGTCCTGCGGCCCGGCCGAATGTACTCGCGCTTAACCCAGTCAGAGCCAGCCGACGTGACAGTAAAAGTGAATGGGCTTGACATAAGGCAAGCGCCTCCGAGGATGATAAGCCACATCCACCATGTAGTGATCATCGCTAGACCATCGCCGTTGTACAGGGAAATTAATCCGAAGCCGACGATCAACATGCCAACGGCTATAAGGAAGTCGAAGATCTTCCCTTTGACATTCTCGCGATGCCATGCAAGCACAGGTCCAAAGTCGTGAGGCGGCTTGGGTTTGTACCAGAGGCGTGTTTCTCGGGCAGGATCATCGTGCGGTTCCCCGTCAGTGCGACGGAAGCCTGGTGCATGCGGGGGGAGGGGTTCACCGGTCTTTGGATCCGGACGTGGGGGCAAATTGCGGAATCCGCCTTGCTCGCGCGGCGGGCGATGGTGCTTGCCGTTCATCGCTTATCTCCCTCGTTACCCGGTTCCGGAATCGAGAGCAGCGTCAGCTGCGAAGCCACCGGCGATAGCGCCACCGACACCACCGATAACCGCACCAGCTGGCCCAAAGGCCCAACCACCCGCGAAGCCAGCGCCAGCGCTACCTAGAGCGCTACTCCCAAGGATGGTTCCCCCGCGAGCAATAGATTCTCCCCAAGACTGTTCGCCATTCGCCGCCTGCCAGAGCTCAGTTCCCATTGTCAGAGTACTGCCGAGATAAGGTAGTCGTCTGAGCCCTTTACTGGCGATCTTCAGTTCAGCTGACGAGTGCTTCCCCACTTTTTCGAGACCGGCCGCAGTCTTACCCGGATACCCGGTACTTACTTTTCGAGCTCGCTCAGGAACACCTTTGATCCACTTTCCGTAGTCTTTGGCGCGTTGCAACGCTTGTGCCTGATTTGCACGGGCGTTGGCCGCAGACGTTTGAAGTAGCGCTTGGTATCCGGGGCGACCTTCGGCGAGGGTGCCATCGGCGAGGCGTTGGTAGAAACTCGCTTGAGTGCTGAACCGGTTGGCTTCGGTGAGCGCGGTTGCGTGATGCCCGGCAGCGGTGCCGATGTAGGTATTCGCGGCAGAAGCAAGCGTGGTGGCGGATGGTGCGGGAATACTGTCGGCGGCAGGCCGGAGCGCTTCCTGTAGCTGTTGGTGGGCCTCACCCTCGAGTTTGCGGGCGTCCGACCAGTGACCCTTCGCTTTGTTGTAGGCGGCGGCCTGGGCGTTGTACTCGGTTAGGGCGGCGTTGTACTCCCGCTCGGCCGCTTGCTTGTTCGTCAAAGCCTGCTCGAACTGCTGTGGTGTCATGTGACCGCTCGGCATCGCGGCGGGTGCCGGCGGCCGCTGCGGCTTGATGATGAACGGTCCTTCGACTCGCACCCCACCGCTGGCGGCGATGGAGCGGGCCGTGTTCATCTTCTCGGCGACCGTGTCCAGCCGTTCGGCGAACTCTCGTAGTGCGCGCTCCGCGTTGCCGATCCTCTCGGTAAACGGCGCATGTGCTTGCTTACGGCGGGTCGCGGCCTCGTGAAACTCATTTGCCGCTGGGCCGCGCCAACTGCCTTGCTGCGCATTCATCGCGTCCTGCAGCGCGTCCAGCCCGCCCTCGTGACCTTGCTTCACGCCGCGCAGCCAGTTCGCGGCCTCGGCGCACATCCCCGAGCTGCCATTGACGTTCGTGTTCAGAGCGCTCCCCATGCCGACTCCTCCCCGCATCTAGCCCGTCACTAGTGCACGCCCCCGGCCCTTTCCGCCAACGGTTTCTCGCCGCGGCGCTTCATGGCGCCTTCGTTGGTGTTCTCCACATCGTCATAGGCGCCGCTAGTCGCACGGATCTTGCCGCTGACATCCTCGAGGTCATTGGCAAGCTGGCTCGTCTTCTCCAGAATGGCGCTCAATGCTTGGGCCACGGCTGCCGTTGAAAATCCCGCGTCCGGCGCTGTCGGCGCCCCGCCCATCGCGTCGCGAGCGGTCCGCGCTCCATCGTCGAGTCGCCGCGACATCGTGCGCAGTGCGGGCGTGTCGAACTCCTGCTGCCCCTCCGACATTCACTGCCTCCCTTTGGTGATGGAACCTGAGTAACTAGCGCTCGCCCGCCCAGTCCAGCACCGGCGCCGCGTGCCTTGCCTCTTCGGTCAGGGTCGGGTCGACCAGCACGCCGTAGGCACCGGTGTCGGCCACCACATCGGCGAGACGATTCGCCGGCACGGCGACCCAGGGTTGGTACTCACCGCAGCCCTCGCGCAGCGCCTCGCGGGAGGTATACACCAGCAGCATCGGGCGCCCTGCCGAATCCGGATGCAACTCCGCGATGGGCTGCCGTCCGGTTCGATGAGGTCTGGACGGCAGATACATCCGCTCGGTCACGGTCAGCTCGGACAGCAGCTCGGCGTCTGGTTCGTCTCGCTCGTCGTCCTCTGGATACCGGTGTCCCTCTGGCGGCACAACATCCAACACGACCACGTCGAAACCGAGTTGCTTGCTCAACGGCACGAGATCGTTCACCGATACCCATCGCCACGGCTGACCAATTCCGCAGGCCGCGATTACCGCCTCGGCCGAGGAGTAGGCCATCAGGCCCACGAGATCGTGCCGCAGTGTTCGCAACTCGGCCGGCGACTCGTCGGTTCGCCTGTCCACCGGATGAGTCAATACACACAGCTGGCCCGTCACGTACCCGGTCACCTCGTCCGGGTCGAGAGTCGTCGGCGCACGACGTGGCCGATTACTGTCCGGCGCGCTGCCACTCACTCGCTACCCCCTACCTTACGAGCAGCGACCAGTGCAACACCCTGAGCCACCAAGTGCAACCGATCGAGTCGATCCGACCGGAAGCTGAGCTCAGACGGCGAGCTTGAGCAGCGCGTTCTCCACGACCTCTGGCATCGCGGGGTGAATCCAGTACTGCCCGCGCGCCATGCTCGCCGCGTCCAGCCCGAAACTCATCGCCTGGATCAGCGGCTGGACCACGGTCGGTGCCTGCGGCCCGATCAGGTGCGCACCGAGCAGCAGCCCGGTTTCCGGATCGGCGAGCAGCTTCACGAACCCGGTGTCATCCTCCATCGCCCAGCCGTAGGCGATATCGGCGTAATCCTGGCACGCGGTCACGTACCGCACACCACGCTCCCGTGCCTGCTGCTCGGTCATCCCCACCGAGGCGATCGGCGGCGAGGTGAACACCGCGTGCGGCACGAACCTGTGGTCGGACCGCACGGGTTCCTCCGGATACAGCAGATTGTGCTGCACGGCGCGCTGCTCGTTGTTCGCCACGTGCTTGAGTTCGTACGGCGAGCTGATGTCACCGAGCGCCCAGATCCCGGCAACACTGGTGCGCTGGAACTCGTCCACATCTACCCTGCCATCGTCCAGAGTGGACACACCGGTGTTGGGTAGATCCAGCAGATCCGAGTTCGGTACCCGGCCGGTCGCGACAAGCAGCACTTCACCTTCGGCGGTCTCCGGACCGTCCGGCCCCCGCAGGTGCAACCGAGTCACCCCGTTTACCCGTTCCACGCGAAGCGTTTCGCGATTCAGCCGCACATCCCACCGCTTGTTGGCCAGCTCGGTGAATCGCTCGCTGATATCAGTGTCCTGCGCGCGCAGTAGGGCACCGGAACGCGCCACGACCGTCACGTCGACGCCGAATGCGGAGAACACGTGCGCGAACTCCGCGGCGATGAAACCACTGCCCAGGATCACCAGCCGGCGGGGAAGCTCGTCCAACCGCATGATCGTGTCGCTGGTGTGGTAGCCGACGTCCTCGATGCCGGCCACATCCGGCACGTGCGGCCTGCTACCGGCGGCAAGCACGATCGCCTCGGCGGTGATCGTTTCCGGCTCGCCGCCGCCGTTCGGTGTCACGCTCAGCGTCTTCTCCGCCACGAATCGGCCGGTGCCCTCGTACACCGTGACGTTGCGGTTGTCCTCGTGGCGCAGGCGATAGTCCCGGCCGCCGTCGGCGATCGGGTCGATCCGACCGAAGATCCGGTCCCGCACGTCGAGCCAGCGCACGCCGTTCAGGGTCGCGTCAACGCCGAGCTTTCCGCCGGATGCGGGCGCGGCGGCCACATCGGCGGTGTGCACGAACATCTTCGTCGGGATGCAGCCGACGTTCAGGCAGGTTCCGCCGAACGTGCCCTTTTCCACGATCGCGACCTTCCAGTCGGCGAACCGCGGATCGATGATCGAGTTACCTGACCCGGTACCGATGATCACCAAGTCGAAGTGGCGCGCGCCGGCCATCTGTCCATCCTCGCTCTCCCGCGTTGGGTGCCCATACCGCTTGATGACGCCGTTATTTTCGCATCGTGGGTACATAACGCGAACCATGTGGAGTACCGGTGAATTCCCGGGTGCGGCGGTTACCGTCCGGGACCCGATCGTCGGAAAAGCACTCGGTTCAGCGACAGCGAATCGGGCTGGGTGCCGCATAACGTTGGACCGGCCGCCGGGCGCGGCGTGTGAAGTGTGGGTGAAAGGAGAAGCGCATGGGGACACGGCTCCCCGCGCTGCGCACGGTCATCGCGACCGCGGCGGCGCTGATGCTGTCCGCGAGCGGGCAAATCGCCTCGGCGATCCCGTATGAACCGCCGTCCGGCGCTGCCGAACCGCGGATCGTGGGCGGTAAGCAGAGCTCGATCAACGAGCACCCGTACGCCGTGTACCTCACCACCGCGGACGGCATGCAGTTCTGCGGCGGAACCCTGGTCGAGCCGGACAAAGTCGTGACCGCGGCGCATTGTGCGGCCGCGCAACCGGCGGAGGACCTGCGGGTCGTTGCCGGCCGGGAGGACAAGCAAGCCACCGATGGGCACGACGTGGGAGTCGAGGACATCTGGCTGCACCCGGAGTTCGAGAAACCCAGCGAAGGCGCGGATGTCGCGGTGCTGACCCTCAGCGAAGCCCTGCCCTACCGGACGCTCGCCACCGCGACCGAGCAGGATTCCCGCCTGTACGCCGAGGGCACCCAGGCAACCATTCTTGGCTGGGGACGGATGTCCGAGGGCGGGGATCAGTCCCGTTACCTGCGCAGCGCGACCGTGCCGCTGGTCAGCGACGAGGAATGCGGGCGGGCGTTCGGCAACTACGACCCGCGGGCGATGGTGTGCGCGGGGTACCCGGAGGGCGGAACGGACGCGTGCCAGGGCGATTCCGGCGGACCGCTGATCACGGGCGGACGGCTGATCGGCATCGTGTCCTGGGGTGAAGGCTGCGCCCTGCCAGGGAAGCCGGGTGTCTACACCCGCGTCTCGAACTACGCGCGCGACATCAACGCGGAGATCGGCCGGTAGCATCCCGGCCCCATGGGGCCCGAACTACGCACCGCGGCCGGCGATCAGCTCGGCGCCGCGGAGTTGTACGCGCTGCTCCGGCTGCGCTGCGCGGTATTCGTGGTGGAGCAGAACGTCCCGTACCAGGAGCTGGACGGTCGGGATCTGGAGCCGAGCACCCGGCACCTCTGGTTGTCCGAACGAGGCACGGTGCTGTCCTGCCTCCGGGTGCTCGCGGAGCCGGGCGGCGAGCGGCGAATCGGGCGGGTAGCCACCGCGGAATCCGCCCGCGGGGTAGGGCTTGCCGCCCGGTTGATGGGCGCTGCCGTTGACGAGTTCGGCGAGCAGGATTGCGTACTGGACGCGCAGGTCTACGTCCAGGAGTTCTACGCCCGGTTCGGATTTACCTCGGAGGGCGACGAGTTCGACGAGGACGGCATCCCGCACATCACGATGCGGCGCCCCGCGGGGCGTTCCGGGTAATCACGTCCACCACGCGATCCAGCTCGGCGTCGGACAGGTCGGCGCGGGCGGACAGCCGCAGCCGGGAGATCCCGTCCGGCACCGAGGGTGGCCGGAAGCAGGCGACCGTCAGGCCTTCCCCTCGGCAGGCGTCCGACCAGGCAACCGCGGCGTCCGGCGACGGCGCCCGGACCGAGATCACCGCGGCGCTCGGGGTGCTCACCGCCAACCCGGCAGCGCCG
The DNA here is from genome assembly GCA_009379845.1 of Pseudonocardiaceae bacterium. GTDB lineage: Bacteria > Actinomycetota > Actinomycetes > Mycobacteriales > Pseudonocardiaceae > Tamaricihabitans. The sequence goes on from WHSZ01000040.1 coordinate 24,668, forward strand.
AGCCGGGTGCACAGCGTCGCGGCCGCGTCCACGGCGCGCGCCGGGCGGTCCGGTTCCTCGCGAAGCACCTGCAGTGCGGTCAGCGCCGCGGCAGCGCTGGCCGGCGCCAGCCCGGTGTCGAAGATGAAGCTGCGCGCGGTTTCCACCAGGTGCCGGATCACCCTGCGCGGCCCGAGCACCGCGCCGCCCTGCGCGCCGAGGGACTTGGACAGCGTCACCGTGGTCACCACGTCCGGATCACCGATCAACCCGGCGTCCGCGACGGCGCCGCGCCCACCTTCGCCGACCACGCCGAGCCCGTGCGCGTCGTCCAGCAGCAACGCGGCGCCGTGCTCGCGGCACACCTCGGCCAGCTCGGACAGCGGAGCCAGATCACCGTCCACCGAGAACACCGTGTCGCTGACCACCAGAGCGCGTTCGGTGCGCCGGGTAGCGAGGGCGTGCTTCACGGCCGCGTGATCGGCGTGTGCCATGGCCGCGACCTCGGCCCGGGACAGCCGGCAGCCGTCGATCAGCGACGCGTGAATGTAGTTGTCGGTGACGATCGCGGAGTCCTGCCCGGACAGCGTGGTCACCGCGGCGAGATTCGCCAGGAAACCGGAAGAGAACACCAGCGCCGCTTCGGTCCCGCAGAACCCGGCCAGCTCGCGTTCCAGATCGGCGTGCAACTCGGTGGTTCCGGTGACGAGGCGCGAACTGGTCGAGCCCGCGCCCCAGCGCAGCGCCGCCGCGGCTGCCGCGCCAGCCACCCGCTTGTCCCGCGCCAGACCGAGGTAGTCGTTGCTGGCCAGATCCAGCTGGTCGGTTTCCGCCGGCCGGGGTCGCAGGCGTCGCACCAGACCTGCCGAGCGGCGTTCCCCGGCCTTGTCGTCCAGCCAGTCGAACACGGACTCGGGCGGCAGAACGTTGACACTCACGTACGGCAGTCTCGCAGCATCGGCTCGTAGCGTCGAAATGGACCACCGCGATTAGGGCGTGTCTGGTGTGTCCTCCGTTGCGAGCGGGTGCTGTAACCGCGGGCGCCGGGCGGCAGGAAAGTGGATTCGTCGGACACGCCAGGGCCGGGCTGGGTAGATTCTGGCGCCATGACGGGTTCCGAACTAGCGCCGATGCCGGAGGACTGGCAACGCGCGCTCGCGGTGGTGGCGCATCCCGACGATATGGAGTACGGCTCGGCCGGGGCCATCGCCCGGTGGACGGACCAGGGGAAGTCCATCGGCTACCTGCTCGCAAGCAAGGGCGAAGCGGGGATCGACGGCATGCCGCCCGAGGACGCCGGTCCGTTGCGGGTGCGGGAGCAGATCGCGAGCGCGGCGGTGGTGGGCGTGCACGACGTCGAGTTCCTCGACCACGCGGACGGCGTGATCACCGATCAGCTGGCGCTGCGCCGGGACATCGCCGCGGCGATCCGCCGGCACCGCCCCGAACTGGTGCTGACCATCAACTACCGGGACAGCTGGCCGGGTGGTGGGTTCAACATGGCCGATCACCGGCACGTGGGCGCCGCGACACTGGACGCCGTGCGGGACGCGGCCAACCGGTGGGTGTTCCGAGAGCTGGACCTGCCGCCGTGGCAGGGCGTGCGCTGGATCGCCGTGAACGGTTCACCGAACCAGACGCACGCCGTGGACATCACCGGCACGTTCGATCGGGCGGTCGCCTCGTTGCGTGAGCACCGTGCCTACCTGGAAGGACTGGGCGGCGATATGTCCGATCCCGAAGGGTTCTTGCGGCCGTACGCGGAGCAGATCGGTGCACAGTTCGGCAGCCCGCTGGCTACGCCGTTCGAGCTGCTGTCCGTCTGACAGGAACACCCACGGGTAACCCACTCGCGCGCCCGAGTACACAACCGCGCGAGTGGGCGCCAGGGGCTAGCTCGCCGCGCGGTGGCCCGGGTTTCGCTGCCGGTCGCCGCGCCCGCCGTACGGCTGCCGGGAGCGGGTGGGCCGGCCACCCCGAGCGCCGGACTGGCGCTGGTCGAATCGGCTCGGGCGACCGGGACGCTTGCCATTGCCGCCACGCGGAGCGCGGGGCGCCGGCTCGACGAACGGCTCACCGCTCGGCAGCCGGGCACCGGTGATCTTGGCGAGCTCTTCCGCCCCCGGCGTCACGGTGGTGTTTCGCGGGCGAACCCCAGCCTGCTCGGCCAGCCTGCGCACCGAGCGCCGCTGATCGTGGGTGGCGACGGTCACCACCGTGCCGGATGCTCCGGCCCTCGCTGTGCGCCCCGCCCTGTGCAGGTAGTCCTTGGCGTCCGCGGGCGGATCCACGTGCACGACGAGGCTCACGTCGTCCACGTGGATGCCGCGAGCGGCGACGTCGGTGGCGACCAGAACCGGCATGTTGCCGTCCCGGAACTGGGCGAGCACCCGGTTGCGCGCGCCCTGGGTCTTGCCGCCGTGCAGCGCCCCGGCCGCCACCCCGACCTTGCGGAGGTTGGTGGTCAGCCGGTCGACGTGGTGCTTGGTCCGGACGAACAGGATCGTGCGCCCGTCCCTCGCGGCTACCTCGGTTACCACGTCCGCCTTCTCCTTCGGCGTGACCAACAACACGTGGTGGTCCGTGGTGCCGACGCTCGCGGTGGTCGGCTGAACCGAATGCGTGACGGGATCTGTCAGGTAGCGGCGCACCAGCGCGTCCACCTCACCGTCCAATGTGGCCGAGAAAAGCAACCGCTGCCCGTTCGCGCCTGTCAGGTCGAGGATCTCGCAGACCTGCGGCAGGAACCCCATGTCGGCCATCTGGTCGGCCTCGTCCACCGCGGTGAACTCCACATCGGACAGCACGCAGGTGCCTTGCCTGACGTGGTCGGAAAGCCGGCCGGGGGTAGCGATCAGCAGGTCAACGCCCCGCCGCAACGCCTCTACCTGCCGCGGGAACGGCATCCCGCCAACCGTCGTGTCGCACCACAGCCGCATCGCCTTGGCCAGTGGCTGCAGCGCCTCGCTGACCTGCATAGCCAGCTCGCGGGTCGGTACCAGGACCACCGCGCGCGGGTGCCGCGATTTCGCCTTGCCGCCGGCGAGCCTGGTCAGTAGCGCCAGCCCGAAGGCGAGCGTCTTGCCGGACCCGGTTTGCGCGCGGCCGAGCACATCCCGCCCGGCGAGAGCATCCGGAAGGGTGGCTGCCTGGATCGGGAACGGCGTGGTCATGCCCTGCCGCTCGAGGACCTCGAGCAGGGCTTCCGGCAGGCCGAGTTCGGCGAACGAGTCGATAGCGGGGGCAGCGGCGGTTTCCGGCGCGGCCAACGGGGTTTGCTTGGGCTCGGGTGCGCGGCCGCCGCGCACGCTGCCCTTCGGGGTACGTTGCTCGCCGCGTCCGGCCGAGCGATGTCGCGGTTTGCGCGCGCCGTGGTCGGATTTCGCCGCGGCGTGGTTCCGATTGCGCGCCGCAGTGTTGGGCATTGAACTATGTGGCACTGAAGACCTCTCTGAGCGCGTGGCGCGTCTCAGGAGGGCCTCGTCATCGCTGGCCCGTGGACGGCTACGGCTGAATTGCTGTGAATCGCTGACAGTAGCAACGCCGCGCAGGGATCGCGCGGCGCTTTGCGTACTCCACAAGTTTACCCGACGCGGCCGTACGGCTCGCATACCGCCGGTCGGATACCGGATCGGCGCCCCGGAGACGGACCCAGTTTGCATACAACCTGGCCCGATTTGCCGGACGCTCCGATGTCACGTGATCGCGGCCCGTCAATATCCGTGCGCAGGAAGACCGGACTATTCCCTGGTCGTGACCCCAAAAACGGTCACGGGTCGGTCGAAACGGGTGCCCCTTTACAGCCATACAACCGGCGTGCAAGATGAATACAATCCCGCGACGGTGTCGCGCGAGCTGAACCGGAGGTGTCAATGCGGGTGCCGGCCGTGGTGATGCGGGGCGGGACGAGCAGGGCGGTGTTCTTCCACGAGCAGGACTTGCCAGGCCAGCCGGCGTCCCGTGATCAGTTCATCCTGCAGGCATACGGGAGCCCCGATCCGTACGCGCGGCAAGTCGATGGCCTCGGTGGCGCCACCTCCGCGACGAGCAAGGTCGCGGTGATCGGCTCGGGCGTCGAGCACGGAGTGGACGTCACCTTCACATTCGGCCAGGTCTCGATCGAGCGGCCACTGATCGACCGGACCGGGAACTGCGGCAACATCTCCGCCGCAGTCGGCCCGTTCGCGGTGGACGAGGGGTTGGTCGAGGCCACCGAACCGGTCACAACGGTGCGGTTCCTGAACGTGAACACCGGCAAGGTGATCGCCGCGCACGTGCCGACCAACGGCAAGCGGTTCGACCCGGTCGGCGACTTCGAGATTCCCGGCGTTCCAACGCCGGGATCCCGGATACAGCTCGACTACCTGGATCCGGGTGGCGCGGTGACCGGAAAGCTGCTGCCGACCGGGCAAGTGCGCGACACGTTGCGCGTTCCAGGTCTCGGTGCCATCGAGGTGTCCATTGTGGATGCCGCGAACCCGCTGGTGTTCGTCGATTGGCGGAGCATCGGGCTTACCGGCCTCGAACATCCCGACGAGATCGACTCGGACCCGCGGTTGCTGGCTCGACTCGAGTCGGTGCGGGCACATGCGGCGGTGCTCGCCGGAATCTCGTCAACCGCGGAGCACGCCAGCGCGCTCGTTCCCTCGGTGCCGAAGCTCGCGATCGTCGGCCAGGCAAGGGAATACCACACGACCGACGGGGCGCGGCTGCGCGCCAATGAATCCACGTTGCGCGCCTCGATGATGTCCATGGGCCGGGTGCACCGGGCGTTCGCGCTGACCGGCGCGATCTGCACGTCGGTGGCAGCCGGAATTCCCGGCACGGTCGTCGCCGAGGCGGCGGCCGGGGCCGGGCAGCAGCGGGATGCGGACGGCCGCGTGGTGATCGGCCATCCATCCGGAGTGATCGCGATGCGCGCCGAGCCGTACCCCTCGGGCGGTGCCTGGACGGTCGACGTGGTCTCCGCTTACCGCACCGCGCGGCGATTAATGGAGGGGTGGGCGCTCGTCCCCGACGAGCGGATGACCCCGGTAGCCCGATAGAACCCGGCCAATCAGCGACAAAGGTGACAGTGATGATTCAACGGCGAACCAGAAAACTGCGACCGCTCGGTGCTCTCGTGGTGGCCGGTGTGTTCGGCCTCACCGCCTGCGGGTCGCCGGAAGGTGCCAATGGCGGCTCGGACGCCGAGGCGGGCGCGGAACTGCCGAGCAAGGTCGAGATGGTGATTCCGTACTCCGAGGGCGGCGGGACGGACACCTGGGCCCGATTCATGATTCCGTATCTGGAAAAGCACATCAAAGGCGACCACACATTCGTGCCGGAAAACGTCCCCGGTGGCGAGAGCATCACAGGTACGAACCAGTTCGTGCAGAGCGGCGGTACGGACGGCGGAAAGGTGCTCGTCACGTCCGGCACCACCTACATCCAGCACCTGCTCGGCCGCAAGGAAGTCCAGTACGACTTCAGCAAGATGCGCCCGCTGCTGCTGAACGGATCGGGCGGCGTGATCTACGCATCGCGCGCCAGCGGCATCAAGTCGGTCGAGGACCTGCGGAACCCGCCGCAGAAGCTGTCGTATGCCGGCATCAGCGCCACCGGGCTGGACCTGAACACGCTGCTGGCTTTCGACGTGCTCGGCATCGACCTGAAGGCCACGTTCGGTTTCGAGGGCCGTGGGCCTGCGCGGTTGGCGCTCGAGCGCGGCGAAGTGAACGTCGACTACCAGACGAGCTCGGCGTACAAGAGCCAGGTCGAGCCTATGGTGAAAGACGGCAAGGCCGTGCCGTTGATGAGCTTCGGCCTGCTGCGCCCGGACGGCACGGTGGTAAGGGATCCGAACTTCCCCAACCTGCCGACGGTCGAAGAAGTGCACCAGAAACTGCGCGGCAGCAAGCCTTCTGGCAAGGCGTACCAGGCCTACAAGGCGTTTCTCGGTGCCGGATTCGCTTACACCAAGGGAATCTGGGTCAACGAGGGAACCCCCGACTCGGTTGTGCGGAGCTTCTACGACGCGATACCGAAGATCGACAAGGACAAGGACTTCGTGGCCAAGAGCGAAGAGGTGATCGGCGGGTATGACGTGCATTCCGGTCAGGAGATCGGAGACGCCGTCAACAAGGCGCTGTCCATCGATGAGTCCAAGCGGAACTATGTGCTTCGCCTGCTGGAGCGGAAGTACGACACGAAACTCGAGACGAAGTAACGCACGCGAGTAGTACGCGCGCCCACGGCCGCCGGTAGTTTCATCGCCCCGACCATTTCGAGGTTCTTTCATGTTGGACGCGGCACTGTCTGCGTTGGGCGGGTTCCTGGACCCTTCGATGCTCCTGATGTTGCTGTGCGGTGTTCTCGCCGGTCTCGTCATGGGCATCATCCCCGGACTGGGCGGTACCGGCGCGGTTGCCGTGCTGCTGCCGTTCGTGTTCATCGTGGAACCGCAGCAGGCGCTCGCGCTCATCATCGGTGCGGTGGCCGTCGTGCACACGTCCGACACGATCACCGCGGTACTGATCGGAGTTCCCGGATCGGCTTCGGCCACCGTCACCCTGCTGGACGGTCACGAGATGGCCAAGCAAGGGCAGGCCGCACGCGCGCTTTCCCTCGCGTTTCTGTCCTCAATGGCCGGTGGGATACTCGGGGCGATCGGGCTGACGCTGTCCATCCCGATCGCCCGCCCGCTGGTGCTGGAATTCGGTGCGCCCGAGCTGTTCATGCTGACCGTGCTCGGGATCAGCCTGACCGCACTGCTTTCCAGGGGAAACATCCTGCGGGGGTTGATCGCCGGGACGCTCGGCGTGCTGCTCGGCCAAGTCGGTGCCGCCTCGGCTGCCGCGGATTACCGGTACACGTTCGGGCAGCTGTTCCTGAACGAGGGCCTCGATCTGGTCGCGGTCGCGCTCGGCATCTTCGGGCTCGCGGAGATCATCCACCTGGTCGCGAAACGGACCGCGGTCTCCGGGGTCAGCGGCATCGGTGGCGGCTGGCGTGCGGGTGTGCGGGATTTCGTCCGGAACTGGACCCAGGTGATTCGCGGTGCGCTGATCGGCATCTGGGCCGGCGTGCTGCCCGGCGTCGGGGCGACGGCCGGTACCTGGATGGCGTACGGCCAGGCGGTGGCGTCCAGCAAGAGGAAAGACAAGAAGAAGTTCGGCAGGGGCGATCCACGCGGCATCGTCGCCCCGGAAAGTGCGAACAATTCGGTCGAGTCCGGCGACATGATCCCGACGCTGCTGTTCGGCATTCCCGGCGGCGCGCCTGCCGCGCTGCTGATGGGCGCGTTGCTGGTGTACGGGGTGGAGCCGGGGCCACGGCTGATCACCGACCATCTCGACCTCATCTACGTCATCGTGTGGTCGTTCGCGCTGGCAAGCGTGCTCGGCGCGGTGCTGTGCTTCGGGATCAGCAAGCCGCTGGCGAAGCTGGCCAACGTGCGGTTCCCGATCCTCGCCGCCGGGCTGATCGTGATCATGTTCGTCAGCGCGTACCAGGAGCCGCAGCAGTTCGGCGTGCTGCAGGTGATGCTGATACTCGCGGTGGTCGGCTGGCTGATGAAGCTCGGTGGCTTTCCCCGCGCCCCGTTCCTGATCGGGTTCGTGCTCAGTCAGCCGATGGAGCGGTACTACTTCCAGACCGTCGAGCTGTACCAGACGACGGAATGGATCCGCCGGCCCGCGGTGCTGGTGATGGCCGGGATCCTGATCATCCCGCTGTTGCTCGCGCTGTTCCGGAAAGTCCGCTCCAGCAAGGAATCGAGCAGCGCGGATCCGGAAGGCGCGGACGACGAGGAAGGCCCCGCGGCCGCGGAGCTGGAGCGCAGCTGGCTGCCCCCGGCGATGTGCGGGGCGTTCGCCGCACTGTTCGGCGCCGCGCTGCTGATGAGTGCCTCCTTCAGCCCGGACGCGGCGCTGATCCCGCGCGTGGTGTGCACCGTCGGGTTGGTGATGTCACTGGTCACGCTGGCGGTGGGGGTGCGTGCCCTGCGCAGGGATGGCGCGCAGCCGATCGATTGGCGGGGCGAGGTCGGCGTCGCGGTAGTCTCGTTCGGCTGGATCGTACTGTTCCTGGTGTTCGTGGGTGTCGCCGGAACGATGCTGGCGGCGACGGTGTTCGTTCCGCTGTTCCTGTGGCGAGTCGCGCGCTGGGAATGGTGGAAGATCGCGATCTACACGGCGGTGTTGCTGGCACTGCTGTGGACGTTGCGCTCGGCCGTGGACCTCGCACTGCCGGTGGGGTATTTCACACCGGAGGTGTTGCAATGACAGCATCCACAGTAGACAGATAATGGGGAGGGCTACGGATGAGTTCCGGGGCGGGTACGTCGGCGTCGGCTGGCCCGCCCGCAGGCTCACGATGGTCCTGGTTGTGGTTGCTCGCGGGCGGATTGCTCGGCGCCACGTTGCTGACCCTGCTCGGGGTGCCGGCCGGTGCCATCGTCGGCGCGGTGCTCGGCAGCGCCGTGGTGTCCATCCGGGGGGCACGCCTGCGGGCGGTGCCGCCGTCCACGCGGATCGTCGGGCTGGTGTTGCTCGGCTGCGCGGCCGGGGTGCGATTGGAGCCGGACAGCCTGCTGATGCTGGCCAAGCTGGCAGTGCCGCTGGTCGGTGCGGTCGTCGTGTTGCTGGCGCTGAACGTGGGGCTCGCCCTACTGCTGACCAAGCGCTACCAGGTCGATCCGATCACCGCGATGTTCGCGTGCGCACCCGGTGGGCTCTCCGAGATCGGCTCGCTTGCCGAAACGTATGGCGCCAGGGTGGGCGTGGTGGTCGCGGTGCACGTGGTCAGGGTGATCCTGGTGGTAGTGCTGCTGCTTCCGATTCTGCTCGTGGCGTTGGGGCACTGAGCGGTGGACGTCTTGCTGCTGCTCGGATTGCTCGGTGCCGGGATACTCGGCGCTGCCATCGGCAAGCTGGCGCGCTTCCCGTTCTGGCCGTTGAGTGGCGCGATTCTCGGCGCGGCCGCGTTCCATCTCGCGGCCGGCGGCGCGGCGAGCGTGCCGTGGTGGTGGTCGTTCGGTGCGCAGGTGCTGATCGGCACGGTGGTCGGCGCGAAGCTCGGTCCGGCCGTGCTGCGCGATTTCCGGCTGGTGCTGCTGCCGGGCACCGTCGCGGTGCTCGCGATCGTGGCGGCCGGAGTCGGGTTGGGGTTCGCGCTGGAGAGCGTCTCGGCGCTCAGCAGGCTGGAAGCGGTGTTCGGCATGGTGCCGGGTGGGGTGGGCGAGATGGTCGCCGCGGTGACCACGTTGCACGGGAACAGCGCGCTTGTCGCGGGCATGCACCTGGTGCGCCTGCTGATTGTGATCGTCTCGTTGCCGTGGCTTGTCCGCCTGGTGCGGCGCCTGACCTGAGCCCGCGGCGTCACTCGCCGAGCAGCACGGTCAGCCGCACGCTGCGGGCCTGCTGCATGTGGCGCTTGGCTGCCCGTTCGGCCGCATCGCCGTCGCCCGAGGTGATCGCGTCCATGATGGCCTGGTGCTCATCGAGCGCGGTGTCCGGTCGGCCGGGATGCGCGTAGGTGCTCGCCGGCAGCCGCCGGACCGCGTGCTCGACCTGGGTGAGGAACCGCTCAAGGTAGGGGTTTCCCGCGGCCATCCGGAACTGCCGGTGGAACTCGAGGTTCTGCTTGACCATCTCGGGTGTGTCTGCACGCTTGACGGCCTTGACCATCCGTTGGTGCACGGCGTGCAACGACTCCACGACGCCGCTGGGTCGCCGGACGGCCGCCAGCCGCGCGGCGAGCCCTTCCAGATTCTCCCTGACCACGTACAGCGCCAGAATGTCGTCAAAGGACATCGGTGCGACCACGGTGCCGTGGTGCGCCGTCTTCACGGCGAGCCCCTCGTCGGCCAGCCTGCGCAGTGCCTCGCGTACCGGCGTGCGGCTGACCTCGAAGGTGGTCGCGATGTCGTCCTCGCGCAACCAGCTGGACGGCGACAAGGCACCGTCCAGGATGGCTTCCCGCAACGCGTCGGTGACGGCGTCGGTGGTGCGCCCGCGCGACGGTGCCCCACGGTAGTAGCGCTGCAGCTCGATGCGCCCCGGACCGGCCGGCCCGTCCGGCGACGGCTGCAGATCCTGCATCTCGGTCACCTCAACACGGTACAGCGTGGTCATTTCCGGGTCAGCGCATCGCGGCATCGTGCACAAGAGAGATTGTATGCAGATTGTATACTATTGTCGACAAGAATGATCGTGACGAGGAGTTTCCATGCGGCAGCGGCACGTAGTGGTGGTCGGTGGCGGTAACGCGGCGTTGTGCGCCGCACTGTCCGCGCGCGAGCACGGCGCTTCGGTCACCGTGCTCGAACGTGCGCCGGAGCGCCTGCGGGGCGGTAACACCGCGTTCACGGCGGGCGCGATGCGGGTGGCCTACGACGGCGTCGACGACCTCAGCACCCTGGTGCCCGACCTGTCCGAGGACGTGCTGGCGATCACCGACTTCGGCTCCTACCCGACGTCGGCCTTCCTGGACGATCTCGCGCGGGTGACGGAATACCGCAGCGATCCGGAGCTGGCGTCGATCCTGGTCGAGCGCAGCCTGCCGACGCTGCAGTGGATGCGCGGCAAGGGCGTGCGGTTCGTGCCGATCTTCGGACGTCAGGCGTTCAAAGTGGACGGCCGGTTCAAGTTCTGGGGTGGGCTGACCGTTGAGGTCTCCGGCGGCGGGCCCGGTCTGGTTGACGCGTTGACCAAGGCGGCGAACCGGGAGTCGATCGAGATCCGGTACCGGGCAAGGGCTCTCGAGCTGCTTGCCGACGACGACGGCGTGCACGGCGTGCGGGTACGCCAGGACGGGCGAACCACCGAGCTTCCCGCCGACGCCGTGGTGCTGGCGAGCGGCGGCTTCCAGGCGAACACCGAGATGCGCACCCGCTACCTCGGCCCGCCGTGGGATCTGGCAAAGGTGCGCGGCACCCAGTACGACACCGGCGACGGCATAACTATGGCGCTCGCCATCAGGGCCAGCCCGACCGGCAACTGGTCGGGGGCGCACGCGGTCGGCTGGGAACTCAACGCGCCGGAGTTCGGTGATCTGAGCGTCGGCGACAACTTCCAGAAGCACAGTTACCCGTGGGGCGTCATGGTGAACGCCGAAGGGCGACGATTCCTCGACGAGGGCGCGGATTTCCGTAACTACACCTACGCGAAGTACGGAAGGGTGATCCTGGCGCAACCGGGACAGTTCGCCTGGCAGGTGTTCGACAACCAGGTCGGCCACCTGCTGCGGGACGAGTACCGGATCCGCCAGGTCACCAAGGTGCGAGCCGATTCGCTCGAGGAACTCGCCGGGAAGCTGGACGGAGTGGACGGCAAGGCGTTCCTTCGCGAGATGGCCGAGTACAACGCGGCGGTGGATACCGAGACGCGTTTCGATCCGAACGTGAAGGACGGGCGGGCTACCCATGGGCTCACGGTGGACAAGACGAACTGGGCCAACCGGCTCGACGAGCCCCCCTTCGAGGCGTACGCGGTGACCTGTGGGATCACCTTCACGTTCGGAGGGCTGCGGATCGACGGCGACGCACGGGTGCAGGACACCGACCTCACCCCGATCCCCGGCCTGTACGCGGCCGGGGAGCTGGTCGGCGGGATCTTCTACTTCAACTACCCCGGCGGTACCGGGTTGACGAACGGATCGGTGTTCGGCCGCATCGCGGGTGCGGGTGCGGCCACCGGATGACCGTCCGGCGAAGCCGGAGCGCCCCAGGACCCTAGAGATGGGCGGTGATGGCGCGGGTGGCCGCGGCGGTCCCGGCTTCGGGTTGGCCGGCCGGGTTGAGCCGGATCACGCCTGCCGCGTATGCCGCGTGGACCGCGTCGCGCACGGCGTTCCCGGCACCGAGCTCACCAAGGTGGTCCAGCAGCATCGCCGCGGCGAGGATCTGGGACGTGGGGTTCGCGCGGTCCTGGCCGGCGATATCGGGTGCGCTGCCGTGGATCGGCTCGAAGTAGGCGGCGTCCGCTCCGATGTTCGCGCTGCCGCACATGCCGAGCCCGCCAACGGTGCCGGCGCCGAGATCGCTGAGCAGATCGCCGAGGAAGTTCTCGGTCACCAGCACGTCGAACCCGCCTGGCGCGGCCACCAGGTCGTGCGCGGCGGCATCCGAGTAACGGTGATCGGCTGCCACGTCCGGGTACTCGGTGGCGATCTCGTCGAACACACCGCGGAAGAACGCGAAGCTGCGCAACACGTTGCTCTTGTCAACACAGGTCACCCGGCGCACCCCGTCCGCGGGCGCACCGCCCCGGGTGCGCGCGGTCTCGAACGCGAACCGGATGACCCGCTCGCAGCCCTCCCGCGTGACCATCAGCTGATCGCTCGCCGCCCACCGGTTGGCCACCCCGGCGCCGCGGGAGAGGTACAGCCCCTCGGTGTTCTCCCGCACGATCACGTAGTCGATCTCGCCGGGCGAGAATCGCACCGCGGCGTCCACCCCTGGCAGCAACCGGATCGGCCGCACGTTCGCGAAGGTATCCAGCCCGCCGCGCAGCACGCCGCCGAGCAGCCCGGCTTCGGTGCCGTCCTGGTGCCGCACGCCCGGCAGCCCGACCGGTCCCTTGAGCACCGCGTCGTACTCGGTGCGCAACCGATCGAGCGTGCCGGGCGGCAGCGCGTGGCCGATCTCCAGGTAGCTGCCCGCGCCGCCAGGTTCGCGGTCCGTGCGGACGTTGAGATCGTGCGCCCGCGCGGCCGCGCTGAGCACCGTCACCGCGCTGTCGATCAGTTCGGGCCCGATTCCGTCCCCCGGGATGAGCGCGATCCGATAACTCGATTGCATGCAAACAGTATGCAGGATTCCCTCGTTCAGGGGACGGAATCATGTCAACCCGGCCGCCCGGTTTAGCTCACCGAGCAGTGCTCGCGGATCGGTGGCCTCCCCGGTCAGCCCACGGGCCCGAAACCAGCCGCACACGTTGTGCACGTCGCGTTCCAGGAACTCCTGGCCCCGCGGGTTGCTCACCACGTCAACCAGCTGGGGCAGATCGATCAGCATCAACTGTCCGGAGTGGACGAGGAGGTTGTAGGCGGACAGGTCGCCGTGCGTCAGGCCGGCGCCGGCAAGCAGTTCGAGCGCGGCGGTGAGCTGCCGCCACAACTCGCGCAGCTCGGCCCGCTCCGGTCGCAGCTCGTTCAACCGGGGCGCGGCAACGCCGTCCGCATCACCGAGGAACTCGATCAGTAGCTCGGTTCCGTCCCGCTGCACCGGGTAGGGCACGGGTGTACCCATCGACCACAGCCTGGTGAGTGCGGCGAACTCGGCCACCGCCCACTGCTCGGCGATCAGGTTGCGGCCGAACGCCGTCCGGTTCCGCATCGCGCGCATCTCCCGTGATCGGCGCATCCGGCGGCCCTCGAGGTAGCCGGCGTCGCGGTGGAACAACCGGTGATCGCCGCTGCGGTACCGCTTGGCGGCGAGCAGGCAGGATGGACCGCCGGGGATCCCCCTGCGCAGCAGGTGAACCTCCGCTTCCTTGCCGGTTTTGAGTACACCGAGCTCGGTGTCCACAGCGGACTGCTGGGTGATCACCCAGTCCGGCAAGGGATGCGGTCCCCGCTCGCTGTCCGCCCAGGTCGACCAGCGGTCGGCGCCGTCGGGGATCTCCGGATCGGCGTAGGCGTCCTCGCGCAGCCTGCCGATTCGCTCGCGTGCTTCGAGGGTCATCCGGCCACGGCGGTCCGGTTCGGGTTCGTCGTCGAATCGCGCCCTGCGCCGGTCACGGCGGCGCGGGGCGATCCGGTCCACGTCATCGTCGTCGAAATAGTCGTGCTCGCGCACTGGTGGGTCTCCTCTACACGGGCGCCCCACCGGCGCGATCGCGATCAGCCCGGCAAGGCGGAAAGAGTGGAAAGATTCGCGGGGGTCACGCCCACGACAGGGACGGCCATGGGACACCTCCTCGCGGCTCGCCGGTCAGGTCTGTGATGCATTGTGTGCGGACGCCGATCGCCCGGCAACCGATTTTCGCCTGTGGCAGGGTGGGTGACCGTGCGCGTCATCGTGATCGGATCAGGCATCGCCGGAGTCCCCAGCGCGTACCAGCTTGCCAGGCGTGGCGTCGAGGTGGTGCTTGTCGACGAGCGGCACCCAGGATTCGCCACCGCCGCGGGCGCGGGAATCGTCGCACCGTGGGCGAGCCGGGCGCTTGCCGGTGCGGAATACCGGCTCGCGGCCGGCGCCGCCGGTCACTACCCGGTGCTGGTCCAGCAACTAGCCGAGGACGGCGTGCACGACACCTCGTTCGAGATCGTCGGCGGCATGGTGGTCTCGGCCGACGAGGCCGAACTCGCCGAGGCGCAGCAGCGGATCGGTGCGCGAGCGGCCGAGGATCCGCTTGCCGGAGCCGTGCGGCGGCTGGACCCGCCGCAGGCCCGTGAACTGTTTCCACCGCTGGCCGGGAATCTGGCCGCGGTGCACGTTTCCGGTGCTGGCCGAGTGGACGGGCGCAGGTTGTGCTCCGCATTGCGTGATGCCGCGCGGGCACGGGGTGCTCGGCTGCTGGACGGGCATGCCGAGCTGGCGCTGGATGGCGACCGGGTCACCGGGGTTCGAGTGCACGGCGAGCGGCTGGACGCGGATGCCGTCGTGGTCGCGGCCGGGGCGTGGACGCCAGAGCTCGTCGCACCGCTTGGCGTGCGGCTCGGCGTGGCGCCGCAGCGCGGCCAGCTCATCCACCTCGGACTGTCTGGTCAGGACACCGCTGGCTGGCCGGTTGTGCTCCCGGTTTCCACGCACTACATGCTGGCCTTCCCGGATTCCCTGGTGGTGATCGGCGCGACGCGGGAGACGGGCTCCGGATTCGACCACCGGGTGACCGCGGCCGGTCAGCACGAGGTGCTCACCGAGGCGTTGCGGGTGGCCCCGGGCCTCGCGGGGGCGACCGTGCTGGAAACCAGGACCGGCTTCCGCCCGCTTTCCGACGACGCCGTGCCGCTGCTCGGACCGCTCGACGGGTATCCGAACGTGCTGGTGGCCACCGGTTACGGGGCCAGCGGGCTGACCGTGGGGCCGTTCGCGGGGCAAATCGTGGCCGCGCTCGCGGTGGGTGATCCGCCGCCGATCGACCTGGCGGCGTTCCGGCCGGAGCGGGGCGCGGCTACCGGATGACAAGTTCCAATTGGTGTTCCGTGACCCGCTCGACGTGCAAGCCGTCCCCGGCGGCCAGCTCGACGAGTTCGGGCACATCGGAGGGCTCCCTGCCGGCCCGCGCGAGGGTGCGCGCCAGCTGCCCCTTGTGGGCCTTGTTGTGATGGCTGACGGTCTTGCGCCTCCCGTGCGCGTCCTCATTGACCACCCGCACGGTTATCGCGCCCGCCACTCGGGCCAGCGCGGCGTACGGGCCGGAGCGCAGATCGACCACCAGCTCGTCGACGGCCGCCAGCACCGGTTCGAGCGCCGGCCGCCAGAATCCGCGCAGCGTACCGACGCTGGGCAGGGCGTTGCCGCCGGAAAGCCGGTACGCCGGAATGGGATCCGCGCCGCGCACCAGCCCGAACAGCGCGGAGGCCACGGCGAGGCGGCGGTAGGCCCGCGAACGTTCGGCCGCGCTCAGCCCATCGACGTCCAGCGCGTCGTAGAGCACCCCCGTGTAGCGGTGCAGCGCGGGCACCGTCGGCGCGTGCCGGAGTTCGGCGTTGCGCCGCACTTCGTCGGCCTGCCGCTGTGAGATGCCGAGTGCGGACAGGCTGGCCGGCACATCCGAGGACAGCTCGACCAACGCGTCGATCAGCTTGTCGCGCGCGGGGTTGAGCTCAGGGAACGACAGTGCCTCAAGCTCAAGCGGTGGGCCGTCGCCACCGGCGGCCTTCGTCTCGGACGGGGGAAGCAGCACCAGCACCCGCCCGAGGGTAGGTAACCGGGCGCGCTGCCGCCGGCTGGGTACCCGCTACTCGTCATAACTTCCCACGCAGAACTGGTTGCCCCCCGGGTCCGCGAGCACCGTCCAGTTCAGCCCCGGTACCGAGTGCTGGGCCAGCTCGGTGGCGCCCAACCGGACGAGCCGGCGAACCTCGGCCGGGCGATCGATGGTGCCGAAGTCGACGTGTACCCGGTTCTTGCCCTGCCGTGGTTCCGGCACCCGCTGGAAACCGAGCCGCACACCGCCCTCGGCGGCCGCGTCAAGGAAGAGGAAGTCGCCGTAGTCACCGGCTACCTTCACGTCCAGTGCGTGTGTCCAGAACCTGGCCAACTGCTGCGGGTTCTCACAGTCGATGGTCACCATGCCAAGCTGCATTGTCATGAGGGTGCATAGTAGGGCGGTGGGCCGACATTTCCGGGCCGGCTGACTACCACTTGGCCGGCCGCTCGGCCGATTGACTACGCTGCGCACAACCTCCGGGAAGCCACCAGCGAGGAGCACACGTCGTGATCACCAGGATGTCGTCGCTGTTCTTGCGCACCCTGCGCGAGAACCCAGCGGACGCCGAACTGCCCAGCCACAAGCTATTGGTGCGCGCCGGATACGTCCGCCGCGTCGCGCCGGGCGGGTATTCCTGGTTGCCGCTTGGCATGCGGGTGCTGCGCAACATCGAGCGCGTGGTGCGCGAGGAGATGGACGCGATCGGCGGACAGGAGATCCAGTTCCCCGCGCTGCTGCCCCGCGAGCCCTACGAGGCGACCGGTCGCTGGACGGAGTACGGCCCGAACATATTCCGGCTCAAGGATCGCAAGGGGGCGGACTACCTGCTCGGCCCCACCCACGAGGAGCTGTTCGCGCTTACCGTGAAGGGCGAGTACAGCTCGTACCGGGACTTCCCTGTCATCCTCTACCAGGTGCAGACCAAGTACCGGGACGAGGAACGGCCCCGCGCCGGCATCCTGCGCACCCGGGAATTCGTGATGAAGGACTCGTATTCCTTCGACCTTGACGACGACGGGCTGGAGCGCTCCTACCAGCTGCATCGGCAGGCGTACATCAAGCTGTTCGACCGGCTGAAGCTGGACTACGTGATCGTCTCCGCGATGTCCGGCTCGATGGGCGGGTCCGGATCCGAGGAGTTCCTCGCGGAAAGCGAGTTCGGCGAGGACACCTTCGTGCGCTGCGTGGAGTCCGGGTTCGCGGCCAACGTCGAGGCGGTGACCACACCCGCGCCGCCCGCCGAGCCGATCGAGGACAAGCCGCAGGCGCAGGTGCACCACACGCCGAACACCCCCACCATCGAGACGCTGGTGGACTTCCTGAACGGCGCCGGCCTCGGCAGGACGTTCAGCGCCGCGGACACCCTGAAGAACGTGATGGTGAAAATCCGCGAGCCCAGTGAGAAGGACTGGACGCTGCTCGGCGTCGGGGTGCCCGGCGATCGCGAGGTGGACATGAAGCGGCTGGAGGCCGGGCTGTACCCGACCGAGGTCGCGCTGCTTGACGATGCCGACTTCGCCGCGAACCCGTTCCTGGTGAAGGGCTACATCGGCCCGCAAGCGTTGCGGGACAACGGGGTTCGCTACCTGGTGGACCCGAGGATCGTGACCGGCACGGTGTGGGCGACCGGTGCCGACAAGGTCGATCACCACGTCGTGGACCTGGTGTGCGGGCGCGATTTCACGCCGGACGGCACCATCGAGGCCGCCGAGGTGCGGGAGGGCGATCCGTCCCCGGACGGTGTCGGCACGCTGGTCGCCGCGCGCGGTATCGAGGTCGGGCACATCTTCCAGCTCGGCCGCAAGTTCACCGACGCGTTCGAGGTGGACGCGCTCGGGCCGGACTCGAAACCGATCCGCATCACCATGGGTTCCTACGGTGTCGGCGTCTCCCGGCTGGTCGCGTCCATCGCCGAACAGCATCACGACGAGCTCGGGCTGGTATGGCCGCGCGAGGTGGCTCCGGCCGACGTGCACGTGGTGATCGCCGGCAAGGACGAGTCGGTGCGGGACGGTGCCGAGAAGCTCGCCGCCGGCCTCGACGCCGCGGGGATCGAGGTGCTCCTCGACGACCGGCAGTCCAGCCCCGGCGTGAAGTTCGCCGACGCCGAACTTGTTGGGGTGCCGACGATCCTGGTGGTCGGTCGCGGCTTGGCCAACGGCGTGGTCGAGGTCAAGGACCGGGCGAGCGGCGAGCGCACCGAGGTCGCCGTTGACGACGCGGTTGGTCACCTCGTGAAGCTGATCCGCGGCTGAGGTCGGGCTAGCCTGCTGGGCGCAGGCTCGCGATCACCTTCTCGACCACGCCCGGTTTTATCGCTCCCGGCACGCCACGCGGATCGAACACCACGAACAGCGCGGTCTTGTCACCTGCCTGGAACGCGGTGGTGGTGATGCTGATCTTGGTGGCCGGGCAGCCGCTGTCCTTACTCGGTTTGACCTCGATCGCCGACGTCTGCGCGGTTGTCCGGCCGCCGTTGATCGAAACCTCCTTGGCGCCCGGCGCCGGTGCCTTCCTGCCGCGCGTCGCGTCCGCCCAGAGTTTGGCTCCCGCCCGTGCCGCCTTTGTCGGCTCGGTGTCTCCGGCCGTCACGAACCCGACCTGGCCGAGATAAGGGCCGCCGCCCTGCTCCGTGCAGGTACCGGGCTTGGCGGTGGACACCCCGTGCATGATCACCAGCGGCTTGCCGTTGTCGTCCTCGAGCCCGGTCCGCACGCCCGGATCCTCGACCTCCCAGTTGGCCGGCACGTCGTACGCGACGTTCTCCTTGGGGGAGTGCACGCCCTGCCATCCGGGCGTCACCGCGTCCACCTTGATCTCGCCGGCGTCGTCCGGGGTGCTGCCGGTGCTGGCTTCCGCTGGTGAGCTCGACGGTGAGCCGGACGGGCTCAGGCCCGGGGCCGGTGCGGCGTTGCCCTCGGTGTCCGATCCGGACTTGAGCAGCACAACGGCGGCGGTGCCGCCGCCGGCGAGCAACACCAGGGCGAGCACCGCGAGGACGATCGGCAGCCGCCTGCTTTTGCCGCCGGGACCGCCCGGCCCGCCGCCGGGGCCACCTGGCACGCCAGCGCCGTCCGGCCCGCCGGGTGGCTGGCCGTAGGCCGGATCGCTGGACCCGGAGTACACGCCGAGGCCCTGGTAATCGCTCGGACCCTGATATCCCCCGAAGTACGGCGCCGGCCGCTGGTACTCGTTCCCGTGTCGCTGCCAGCCGTGGCCCCCTGGATCGCTCATAAGTGCACAGACTAGATGGCTGGAAGGGGCGTCACGGCGCATGTGCTTGAAATATTTCAACACACGTTGACTTCTAGTTTGGTCGCGCTCTACCGTGGACGGAATTCAATGAACGGTGAAACCTTGGAGGTCGCCATGTCCGGCCGGAACATCGAAAAACCGGGCGTGCGGGTCTCGCTCGCGATCGTCGTCGGCGCGCTGGTCGCGACCGTGCTGGGGGTGCTGACGTTCGGCGCCCAGGCGACGGTCGCCCCGGACGGCGTACCGCTTGCCGTCGCCGCACCGACCGAGGGGCCGTCCGCGTCCGCTCTGCGGCCGATCGCGCAGCGGGTCAGCAGCCATGGCGGCGAGCAGATCAGCTGGCACAACGTCGGGCCTGGCGAGGCTCGCGCGATGCTGGACGACAAGGAGGTCTACGGCATCCTCGAGCTGGCGCCGGCTGGCGGGGCGCAGCCCGGCCTCGCCCCGAAGGTCGTGGTGTCCGGAGCGATCAACCCGAGCGGCACGCAGGTCGCGCAGCAGGCATTGACCGGCGCGGCTGGTGGGGTCGCCGAGGCGGCAAGCGCGCAGGGCGTGCGGGTCAGCCAGCCCAGGGTGGAGACCGTGCGCCCGGCGAGCTTCGCTGGTCGCAGCGCGCCGCTCGCCGTGAGCGCGCTGTCCTGGATCGGTTGCCTCGCCGCCGGTGCGGTGTTCACGGTGCTCGCCATCCGGTCCGGCCGGTTCGCGGGGCCCGGCAGCCGGCTGATGCTGATGCTCGGGACCAGCGTGCTGATCACCGGGGTGAGCGCCGGTTTCCTGAAGTGGTGGGATCCGGAGCTGCCGCTCGGCGCCGACGTGCTGGGATTCCTGCTTTTGATCGCGGGCGGGTTCGCCGCCGTGCAGGGCGCGTTGCTGCGCCTGTTGGGGCTGCGGGGTTTGGCGATCCTTGGTCCGCTGTACCTGATGGCGCCCACGGTTTCGGCTCAGGTTCCGGAACTGCTGAACCCCGGTTACCGCGCGGCGTTGTGGTCCTGGACGCCGTTCCGGTTCTCCACCGAGGGCCTGCGCAGCCTGCTGCACGGCACGCCGGGCGCGCCGGACGTCGGGCTGGCGCTGTGGGTGCTCGGCGGCATGCTGGCCACCGGGTTGATCGTGATCCTGTGGCCGGGACGGAGGCGGTCAACCACGCAGGAAGCTGAGTCGAACTCGACGGACCGCGTTGTCCCGGTTGGTGTCGACTAGACACACCGATTGCCAGGTCCCGAGTGTGAGGGTCCCGCCGAGTACCGGGATCGTGGCGTACGGGGGTACCAGCGCGGGCAGCACGTGATCGCGGCCGTGGCCGGATGAGCCGTGCCGGTGCCGCCACCGATTGTCGGCCGGCAGCAGGTCGCGCAGCACGGCCAGCAGGTCATCGTCGCTGCCCGCGCCGGTCTCCAGGATCGCCAACCCCGCGGTGGCATGCGGAACCCACACATGCAGCAAACCGTCCTCGGCGCCAAGGCCGTCCAGGAAGCGGGCGCACTCCCGGGTCAGGTCGTGCACCACTTCCCGATCGCCGGTGGTGATTTCGATCTGTTCGCTCTCCACCCCACCACGGTAGGAAAACCCGTGGCACGCCGCCGGGCGGCGCCGGCATGATCGCGGGCATGCCTACCGCGATCGTGACCGGAGCGAACCACGGGATCGGGGCGGCCACCGCCCGTGCACTCGCCGCGAACGGGGCCAGCGTGCTGCTCAGCTACCTCGGCGTCAACGACCCGGTGGATCCCGGCACGCCCGCGGCCTACCGGGAGGGCAGGGCGGCCGGCGCGGAGCACGTGGTGCGGCGGATCACCGAAGCGGGCGGGTGTGCCGCCGCCGTGCCGGCCGACCTCGCGGCGCCGGAAACACCCGCGATGCTGTTCGACGAGGCGGAGCAGAGGTTCGGACCGGTCGACATCCTGGTGAACAACGCCTCCGGGTGGGTGCAGGACACCTTCGTCGGCGCGGACACCGATCCGCACGGCCGCGGCATGCAGCCGGTGAGCAGGGAGACCTTCGACCAGCAGTTCGCCGTGGACGCCCGCGCGGCCGCGCTGCTGATCGCGGAGCTCGCGCGCCGGCACCGGGAGCGCGGTGCGAGCTGGGGCCGCATCGTGGGGCTGACCTCGGGCAGCACGATGGGCTTCCCGTCCGAGGTGTCCTACGGTGCCGCCAAGGCGGCGCAGGAGAATTACACGATGGCCGCCGCGCTGGAACTCGGCGACCTCGGCATCACGGCGAACATCGTCTACCCGCCGGTGACGGACACCGGCTGGGTAACCGACGAGATCCGCGCGCACGTCGCGGCCAGCGCCGAACATTTCACGGTCGCAGAACCGGAGCAGGTGGCGGAGGTGATCGCCTACCTCTGCTCGGATGCGGCAGGATTGATCACCGGAAACGTGATCCGGCTGCGCTAGGCGGCGAGTATGCGTGAGGCGTTCGGCGAGTCGTTCGATGTGCCCACCGGGTACCTGAACACCGCGAGCATCGGCATCCCGCCTGCGACGGCGGCCGACGCGGTCGCGGCGGCGGTCGGGAGCTGGCGGCGAGGCGAAGCGCGGCCCGCCGACTACGACGAACCGGTGGCGACCGCGCGCGCCGCGTGGGCCGAGCTGGTCGGGGTGGCATCGGACCGGGTGGCGATCGGGAGCACGGTGTCCCAGCTGGTGGGCCTGGTCGCCGCCAGCATCCCGGATGGCACCAGGGTGCTCACCGCCGCGTCCGAATTCACCAGCGTCAGCTTCCCGTTCGCCGCGCAGCACCACCGCGGCGTGCGGGTCGCCGAGGCACCGCTTTCCGAGCTGCCGTCCGTGGCCGACGAGTACGATCTCGTCGCGGTCAGCGTGGTGCAGTCCGCGGACGGCGCGATCGTGGATCTGGATGCGCTGCGCCGCACCCGAGCCCGCGTGCTGCTGGACGTCACCCAGGCAGCCGGATGGCTGCCGCTGCGGGTCGACTGGGCCGACTGGGTGGTTGGTGCGTCCTACAAGTGGCTGCTCGCGCCGCGAGGGGCGGCGTGGCTCGTGGTACGGGATGCCGACGAGCTGACGCCGCACGTGGCGAACTGGTACTCCGGTGAGGATCCGTGGCAGACGGTCTACGGTCTGCCGCTGCGGCTCGCGCGGGGTGCGCGCCGGCTGGACCTCTCGCCGGTGTGGCTGGCCCACGTCGGCGCGGCCGCCTCGGCGCGCTGGTTGCGCACGCTTGATCTCGGCGAGGTCCGGGATCACTGCGTCGGGCTCGCGGACGCCCTCCTGACCCAACTCGACCTGGCGTCGCGTGGCTCCGCGATCGTCGCGCTGGACCTGCCGGAAGCCCCGGACATCGGACCCCGGCTGGCCGCGCACGGCATCTCGGCCGCCAGCCGGGCCGGCAAGACGCGGCTGTCGTTCGCGCTGTACAACACCCACGACGATGTCGAAGCCGTGCTCGCCGCGCTGCGCCGCGACCAACCGGGGCATAACACGGCTGGCTGAAACCGGCTACCGTGGCAGCCCGTGTCCGATCCACACCGTTTCCCGGACTCCACCGGACCACGCGCCGGTGCACCGGATGACGGCGATACCGAGCCGCTGCCGCTGTCCGGCAGCCTCGCCAACGAGCTGGCTTCGGGGATGGCCGGGCCGTCGCACGCGCCGTCGCCTCCGGTTCCGCCACCGGGGGGTGGCGGGGAGCGCAACATCCGCCTGCTCAAGGCGCTCGGGTTGCTGGCGGTCGCGGTAATCGCCGGCCTGGTGTGGTGGCTGATCCGGCACGAGGAGGTGCCGGAGCCTGGCGGGTCGGCCGACTCCTCCCGACCGACGAGCTCGCGGCCGGCCGGCGACTTCCGCACCGCGGTCGCCCCCGTGCGGGACGCCAGCTGTACCGGGCACGCCTACGGCAAGATTCGCGGCTTCTTCGCCCGGACGGATTGCCAGCAGCTGTCCAGGGCCCTCTACACCACCACCAAGGAAGGGCACAAGACGCTGGTCTCGGTTGCGGTCGTGGAGATGCGTACCGCGGCGGATGCCAAACGGCTCAAGCGGCTGACCGATACCGACGGCACCGGCAACGTGGCCGATCTTGTCAGGGAGGGCAAGGCGCCGATGCCGAACGCACCGGAGGTCAGCGGCGGTGGCTACGCGTCCAGGCTGGCCGGCCGCTACGTGACGATCGTGGAGTCGCAGGCGTTCGACAAGGCGGCCGGTGACGAGCTGCTCGGCCGGATCAGCACCAACGCGCTGCGGCTCGCCGGCCAGGTCAGCGGCACCCGCTAGCGTCCTGGCTTGCCGGGTAGGGCAACCACGCTTGGCGTCTGGCCCGCTTCGGCGCGCCACAGTGACCCCCGCTTCGCCGAGCTGACCAGCGCGCGCAGCGCGAGCCCGCGCAGCTGGCGGTTGTCGGTCCGCTCGAGCACGCCGCGCCAGGCCACCGTGGCGTCCGCCTCGGCCGTGACCACCAGCCCGGTCGCGGACGCCTCGTCGTTCACCGGCTTGGGCGGCTGGTAGGCCGGCTCCGCGGGGCGGGGCGTGGCACTGGCGGACGTGAGCATCCGCTTGGTGGCATCCCTGCGGGCCCGGTGCTCCGCGGCGGCCCGATCCAGCGCCTCCGCGAAATCGGCCGGCAGGAACGCGCTGACCAGGCCATACACCCACATCGCGGCATGCTCCGTGGCCAGCGCCTGCTGCAGCCCTTGCACCGATTCCGCTGGCAGCTCGATGGTGCCGGCCGGCTCGAGATGCTCCAGCTCGGGTTCCTCCTGGTTGTCCCGCTCGGTGCTCAGCTCGGGCGCCAGCCCGCGCAGGCTGGCGCAGGCCCCGGCGACGGAGCCGACCAGCCCGGCGCGATAGGCCGGCAGCCTGGGGATCAGCTGGGTGGCGCTGCGCTCGGCCTCGTCAAGCGCCTGCGCCAGCGCTTCGACGCTGCCCGCCTTGCCCCGTGCCGGGCCGGGTTTCGGGTCGTCCTCATCCGGAGGGTGTTCTCTGTCTATTTCGGACTGCAACGTCGTGGCGTGCGCGCGACGGGTCGTGGTGACGAGATCGAGCTGCTGGCGCAGCTCCGGGGTGGCCTTCGCCAGCCGCGCGGCGTCCCTGGCATCCCGCCGGGCGGCCGCGGCGAGTGCGAGGAGCTCGTCCGGCTTCTCCTCGCCGCCCCCGCACGATGTGACGAGTGGTACGGACAGCCCGGTGAGCACGCAGGCGCGCAGTATCGTGCGGCGCGTGGGCACGGATCCGGCGCGGTCGCGTGCCGGGTGCGGCGGAAAACCTCGGGCAGACACGGGCGTCCATCCTGCCAGCCGGCCGGGAAACTCCCCGACGGGCTGCCCCGGTGGGTGCGGCGATACGGCTGCGCCGCGCGGCCCTCATCGGACGAGATACTCTGGGCTATCAGGCCGGTGAGTGCAGCGCCGGTCGTGTTCGCATACCCACTGCACGGTAGACGACTCGACACGACGCGAGGAGACAACAGGTGACCGGCCAGCAGCGCGATGGCTCGTCGTCGCGCGGCGCAAGCCAGATTGCCGCACAGCTCGAGCCCGTGGTGCGGCCAGCCGTCGAAGGCGTCGGATTCGAGCTCGAGGACCTCGACGTGCAGCAGGCCGGGCGGCGCCGGCTGGTCAAGGTGATCATCGACGTCACGGACGCCGACGCCGCATCGGACGCCGGGCCCGACGGGGTCGGGCTGGACGACATCGCCGAGGTCAGCAGGGCGGTGTCCAAGGCGCTTGATGCCGACGACGCGCTGCTCGCCGGCGCGTACACCCTCGAGGTCACCTCGCCAGGGGTGGACCGACCGCTCAGCAAGCCGAGGCACTGGCGACGTGCCAGACTTCGCCTTGTCAAGATCAAGCTGACCGATGGCACGACGTTCACCGGACGCGTGGGCGATGCCGATACCGCACCCGACGGCGTGGTCCAGGTACTGCGCGACGCGGCCGTGCGCAAGTTCGCCTACGCCGACGTCGAACGGGCGGTGGTAGAGGTCGAGTTCCGCGAGGCGCCCGCCGCCGAGATCGAGAAGCTCGGCGGCAACAAGGACGTCAAGAAGGAGGAGTCCTAAGTGAACGTCGATATCGCTGCGCTGCGGGCGATCGAGCGGGACAAGGACATCCCCTTCGAGACCGTCCTCGGCGCCATTGAGAGTGCGCTGTTGACCGCGTACAAGCACACCGAGGGGCACCACCCGCACGCCAAGATCGATATCGACAGGAAGACCGGTTTCGTGCGGGTGCTCGCGCACCAGCTCGGCCCGGACGGCGAGATCGTCGAGGAGTGGGACGACACCCCTGAAGGGTTCGGCCGGATCGCCGCGACCACCGCGCGTCAGGTGATCCTGCAGCGGCTGCGGGACGCCGAGCACGAGAAGACGTTCGGCGAGTTCTCCGCCAAGGAGGGCGAGATCGTCGCGGGCGTCATCCAGCGGGACGCCAGGGCCAACTCACGTGGCGTGGTGATCGTCCAGGTCGGCGAGACCGAAGGGGTGCTGCCGGCCGCCGAGCAGGTGCCGGACGAGACCTACCAGCACGGCAGCCGGATCAAGTGCTACGTCGTCGGGGTCAGCCGCAGCGCCCGAGGCCCGCAGATCACCCTGTCCCGTACCCATCCGAACCTGGTTCGCAAGCTGTTCGCACTCGAGGTCCCGGAGATCGCGGACGGCACCGTGGAGATCCCGACGGTGGCAAGGGAGGCAGGGCACCGGTCCAAGATCGCGGTGCGGTCCACGCTGCAGGGTGTGAACGCCAAGGGGGCCTGTATCGGCCCGATGGGAGCCCGGGTTCGCAACGTGATGAGCGAGCTCGGTGGTGAGAAGATCGACATCATCGATTTCTCCGACGATCCGGCCGAGTTCGTCGGGAATGCGTTGTCGCCCGCGAAGGTTGTATCGGTACGAGTTATCGACGAACGTGCGAAGACGGCCCGGGTCGTGGTGCCGGACTTCCAGCTCTCCCTAGCCATCGGTAAGGAGGGCCAGAATGCCCGGCTGGCGGCTCGGCTGACCGGCTGGCGGATCGATATCCGTAGCGATGCGATTCCGGACAGTATCGGGCACCAAGCCACCGGTCACCCGAGCGAGGCGCCTCCTGGCGTCGCAACGGTGATGTCCGATACCGACGACGACATCGGTTCAGCATCGGCAGCGGCATCGGGTTCGGCTGATTGAGCGGCGGACGATAGACTCGAGTGTGGTTCGACGTCCACGATCGGCTGCCGCGCGCCCAGAACTCGCCCAAGGTCCAGTTCGGACGTGTATCGGCTGCCGCGCGAGGGCGTTGAGCAAAGAGTTGCTGCGCGTGGTCGCGGTGGGCGATGCCGTCGTTGTCGATCAACGTCGGCGCCGTGGCGGACGGGGTGCTTGGTTGCATCCCGATCCGCGCTGCCTGGCCACGGCCGAGAAGCGGCGAGCGTTCGCGAGGGGACTACGGGTCTCGGGGCCGCTCGACGCCCGCGGTGTTCGGAGTTATCTGGAGCAGCCAGCTCGGCAGCAGGGTGCGGCAACTGCCCGCACCACGGAGAAACGAAGGAAGCAGGTCGACCCGTCATGAGTCAGCCGTGAAGCTGAAGCCATGAACGCGCGACGATAGGACGAGGTCGAGCGGAAACTTGCCGCCGGCCTCATCGGACGAGGAGAGCAGTGGCAGGCAAGGCCCGCGTACACGAGCTTGCGAAAGAGCTCGGTGTAACCAGTAAGGAAGTTCTCGCCAAGCTGCAAGAGCAGGGCGAGTACGTGAAATCAGCGTCGTCGACGGTGGAAGCGCCGGTAGCCAGGCGGCTACGGGACGCCTTCCCCACGGCGGGCGGCGCAGCCGACAAGCAATCGGGCGGGAAGTCGCGTTCCGGCGGCAGGACCGGCACGACGAAGGCCGCCGCATCGAGCAACGGCTCCGGCACGTCGGTCATCGAGCAGGCGCCCGAGCAGCCGGCCGCGGAACCGGCGGCGACGGCCGAGCAGGCGACCGCTGAGCAGGCGACCGTCCAGCAGCCGGCCAAGGAGGAGTCGTCCGCGCCGAGCACGTCGACCCCGAAGCCGGGGCCGAAGCCCGGACCGAAGCAGTCCGGCAAGGCCGAGTCTCAGGAGCCCCAGGAGCCCCAGCCGGCCAAGCAGCGGGACGAGCAGGACGGCGATGGCCCGGACCGGGGTGACGGCTCGGACAGGGGCGAATCGAAGGAAGGCGGCGCGGTGGTGCCGCCGAAGCCGCAAGGCCCGAAGCCCGGCGGCCCGAAGCCGGGTCCGAAGGCGCCGCGGGTGGGTAACAACCCATTCGGGGTCGGTGCCGGCTCGGCACCCGCGCGCCCGGCCGCGCCGAGGCAGGGCCAGCAGGGCGGTGACCGGTCCGGCCGGCAGGGCGGCGGCACGGCAGAGCGTCCGGCCGCCAGCCAGCGTGGTGGCGGCGGCACCGCTCCGAGCGGTGGTCGTACGCCGAGCCCGGGATCCATGCCACCCCGGCCGAACCCCG
>WHSZ01000102.1 GCA_009379845.1 Pseudonocardiaceae bacterium
CCTGAAGGCGCCGATCCTCGAGCGCGACGTGTGGGACTCCGAGTCGGTTGAGCGCGCGTTCGACGAGGTGTTCAGCGCCCACCTGGAACCGTACGGGCTTGAGAAGCGCATCCCGCCGAAGCTTCGCAAGTGGACGGAGCCCCTGCGAAGCGCCTGATCGACACCGCGCAGCGTCTGACAGCGTCTGACCGGGTGTCAGCCGGGGTAGGTGCCCTGGGTCTGCACGTTCAGCTCGTCCATCTTGACCCGCTTCGCGCTGTTCGTGCGCGGATCCCTGATGTCCAGTACGTCGAGGCCCTTCTGGATGTCCGATGAGTAGATGTAGCCGTTGTAGTAGTAGGCCGACCAGGAACCACCGACCTGCAGCTCGTTCTTGTTGAACGGGCCGCGCTCCCAGAACCCGATCTGGTATGGCTTCGCCGGATTGGTGAAGTCCAGCACCGCGACACCACCCTGGTACCAAGCCTGCACCATGATGTCCTTGCCCTTCACGGGTAGCAGCGATCCGTTGTGTGCCACGCAGTTTTCCTCGTCGGTCTGCGGGCGGTCGATCTTGAAGTAGCTGCGGAAAGCGAGCTCCGGCTGCCCACCGGCACCGGTGATGTCGTAGACACCGTTCGCGCCATGGGTTGGGCCGACCCGCTCGTTGCAGGTCGGCGCGCCACCGCCGCCGAGTTCATCGGTGAAGATCACCTTGTTGCCGGCGTTGTTGAACGTCGCCGAATGCCAGAACGCGAAGTTCTCGTCATCCCGTACCTGCTCGATGACCTTCGGCCGCTCTCGATCGGTGATGTCGAACAGCACACCGTCACCCATGCACGCGCCGGCCGCGATGTTCTTGCTCGGATACGCGGTGATGTCGTGGCACCCGCTGGTCGGGGTCGTGTAGCTGTCCGGGAAAGAGCCGGGCCGGCCGGGGTTACCGCCGTCCGGGAACAACACCGGCTCGGCGACCACGGCGGCGGACTGGGGATCCGCGAGCGGCACTTTCACGATGGAGATCAGGTCGTGCGGTGGCTGGCAGTCCGGGAAGTCCGGTGCGGGGCTGTAGGACGAGACGTACAGGTAGGCCGCCTGCCCCGCGTTGTCCGGTACCAGCGTGTGCGTGTGCGAACCGCACTTGGTTTCCACGGCCTTCAGGTATCGCGGGTTGGCCTTGTCGCTGATGTCGAAGACCTTGATGCCTTCCCACGAGTTCTTCTCGGACGCGGGTTGCGGCTGGCTCGAGCAGGAGTCATCGCTGCGCGACGAGTCGGTGGAAAGGAACAGCAGATCGCCGGTGACCGAGACGTCGTTCTGCGAGCCGGGGCAGATCACCTGGCTCACGATCTTGGGCTTGCGCGGTTTGCCGATGTCGTAGATGACGAACCCGGAGTAGTTGCCCACGATGGCGTGCTTGCCGGTGAACGCGATGTCCGTGCCGAACGCGTCCACCGTGTCGAACGGCGGCTGCTTCGGGATATTCGCCAGCTGCCGCATGTTCGCGCTGTGGCTGATGTCGTCCCCACCCTCGGCGCCACCGTTCTGCGCCGACGCGGAAAGCGACCCGGCCGTGGCGGTCGCGGCGATCGCCAGGATGCTGAGTACAGCGACGAGTACGCGGTTGCGGCGGCGTCGATGCCCCCAGTTCGGTCGCCCCATGACGCTGCCTCCCCTTTCCTTCAGTCGTATCTATGGGTAGCAGCGATGTGTTGCCCGCGATACGCCCATGCGGGCGATTCTTCGCGAAGGGCCCCTTCTCTTCGGCGCGCTTTCGCGGTGTGATGGCATCTTCGGCACGAGACGGGGTGGTTATGGCGGTCCGGACGGTCGTCGGTGTTGTCGTGGCGTGCTGCGCGTTCGGGCTGATCGGTTGTACCGGTGAGCCGTCCGCTGGCCGGGAATCGGCCGGTTCGGCGCCGGTGATCGCGCCGGGCAAACCGGGGGAGCAGGCTCGCACGCTGTCGCCGGACGAGGCGAGGAACGCGCGCGTCCAGCCCACCGTGACCGAAGCGGACGTGCGCTACCTGCGCATGATGATCACGCATCATGAGCAGGCCATCGAGATGACCGATCTGGTTGACGAGCGCGTGGACAGCGACGACGTCCGCCGGATCGCCGCGCGGATCGCGGACGCGCAGCGACCGGAGATCACGGCGATGTCCGGGTGGTTGAAACGGCACGGCCACCCGTTACCGCACGGCGAGCACGGCACGCAGGATGGGCACGCCGAGATGCCGGGGATGGCCAGCCCGGATCAGCT
Organism: Pseudonocardiaceae bacterium; assembly: GCA_009379845.1. Classification (GTDB taxonomy): domain Bacteria; phylum Actinomycetota; class Actinomycetes; order Mycobacteriales; family Pseudonocardiaceae; genus Tamaricihabitans. The sequence goes on from WHSZ01000102.1 coordinate 2,243, forward strand.
CACCGCGCTCGGCGCAGCGGTCGGTACGGACTTCGACCGGTTGTTCCTCCGGCTGATGATCAGCCATCACGAGGGTGCGGTGACCATGGCCCGGGACGTTCTCAGTGCCGGGAGCCACGAACTCGTCGCGGAGATGGCCCAGGACGTGATCGCGACCCAGACCAAGGAGATCGCCCTGATGCGGGCCCTTCTCACCACCTGACCCGCCCGCTTTTCGGCCATCGACGTGATCTCGAACAGCGAGCATTGCCGCGGCGTCCGTTCCCGCGTTTCCGGCGCCACGCCGTAAAATCGGGCCGCCCGCCCATCGTATGGAAAGCTGTTGATGTCCGATTCCGTTGGAATTCCGCAATTCTCCGTAATTCCGGGTGCCCAGGTTCAGCGCTGCCTGGACGACAAGTCGAGCGTTGTCGTTTCCATCGTCGAGGACACCTATCGGCTGCACGGCAACGGGCGCACCGTCAATCCGCCGTCTTATTTCCTTCGCTTTCCGGATCGGCCCGATTCCAGGATCATCGCGTTGCCCGCCTCGGTCGCGGGCGATCCGGCCGGGGTGGACGGGATCAAATGGGTTTCCAGCTTTCCGGCGAACATCGAATCGGGGCTCCCGAGGGCATCGGCCGTTCTGGTGCTCAACGATCCTTCGACCGGCTATCCGTATGCCTGCCTCGAGGCGTCCGTGATCAGCGCGGCCCGCACCGCGGCCTCGGCCGCACTGGCAGCCGATGTGCTCACCGCGAACCGCGAACGCCCTCGGCACATCGGGTTCCTCGGCACCGGCCTGATCAGCCGGTACGTGCACAAGTACTTGGCGGACAACGGATGGGAGTTCACCGACATCGCGGTGCACGACCGGTCGGCCGATTACGCCGAGGGATTCCGGGATTACCTCCGGCGCGCGGGGCACGAACGCGTCACCGTGCACGGCACACCGGAGCGGCTGATCCGTTCCAGCGAGCTGGTGGTGTTCGCGACCACGTCAGCGCGACCGCACATCACGGATCCCGCCTGGTTCGAGCACCATCCGGTTGTGCTGCACGTGTCGCTCCGCGATCTCGCACCGGAGGTCATCCGCTCCGCGGTCAACGTGGTGGACGACGTCGAGCATTGCCTGAAAGCGGATACCTCTGTGCACCTGCTCGAGCAACAGGTGCACAATCGGGATTTCGTCGCCGGGACGCTGTACGACGTGCTCACCGAAAATGTCTCGGTGCCACCTGACCAAACAATTGTCTTCTCACCGTTCGGGCTCGGCGTGCTCGATCTCGCGGTTGGTCAGTACGTTTACCGGGAAATCGAGAAATCCGGGCAGCTGAACACGATAGACGGATTCTTCTCCGAATTGAGCCGGCACGGCTGAGTGCTAAGTGCTACCCCCGCACCTCGCGCTGGCGTCAGGTCTGCTCGCGCCATCGCTGGAGAACGGAGCCTGCGTCGGTGGTCGTGGCGGGCGGTCCGGTCGGCGTGCCGGGCCGGGTGCGGGAGAACCGCGGCGCCGGCGCGGCCTGCCGGACACCGTCGAGGTCGAACACGGTGCCCCTGCCGGTGAGATGCGGGTGCTCAGCCGCCTCGGCGAAGGTTAGTACCGGCGTGACGCACGCGTCGGTGCCTTCGAAGATCGCCGCCCACTCGTCCCGGGTGCGGGTGGCGAACGTGGCGGCGAACCGGTCGCGGAGCACCGGCCAGCCGTCCCGGTCGTTCTGTTCCGGCAGATCCTCGCCGGCCAGCCCGAGGCCCTCCAGCAGCTGCGCGTAGAACTGCGACTCGAGTGCGCCGACCGCAACGGAGCGACCGTCGGCGCACTCGTAGGTGTCGTAGAACGGCGCACCACCGTCCAGCAGATTGCCCTGCCGCTCGTCGGACCATTCGCCGTTGCCGCGCATGCTCCACATCATCTGCAGCAGCACGCTGGCACCGTCCACCATCGCGGCGTCCACCACCTGGCCGGTGCCGGACCGTTCCCGTTCCCACAGCGCGCCGAGGATTCCGACGAGCACCAGCATCGAGCCGCCGCCGAAGTCGCCGACCAGGTTCAGGGGTGGCACCGGCCGCTGCCCGGCGCGGCCGATCGCGTGCAGCGCGCCGGTCAGCGAGATGTAGTTGATGTCGTGGCCGGCGCGATCGGCGAGCGGCCCGTGCTGTCCCCAGCCGGTCATCCTGGCGTAGACCAGCTTTGGATTGCGGGCAAGGCAGTCGTCCGGCCCGAGTCCCATCCGCTCGGTTACCCCTGGCCGGAAGCCTTCCAGCACAACGTCGGCCGCGGCGATCAGCTCGCGGATCTCGTCCAGCCTGGCCGGCGACTTGAGGTCGACGGCCACCACCCGGCGGTTGCGCAGCAGCTGATCCCGCCGCGGCCCGTCGCGATCTTGCGCGGGGCGCTCCACCCGCACCACGTCCGCACCGAGGTCGGCGAGCACCATCGCGGCGTGCGGGCCGGGACCGATACCGGCGAGCTCCACCACCCGAAGTCCCGTCAGCGGCCCAGGCATACCGCCCCTTCCACGTCGTCACGCGCATGCGCCCGCGCTCGGACCTTACCCAGGCCGCTCTTGGTGGCGAAGCGCCGACCGGGCAACGGCACCGCGCGCCCGCTCGATGCTAGAACATCAGTTCGAAAACGGGTACGATGGTGCCATGGCTATCGCCTTGCAGGGGTCCCTACTGGACGACACGAGCGGAGCGGCGCGTCTCGGCGAGCTGGGTGACACGGTGCGGCGAACAACGCTCGATCACGGGGCATGGGTGGACGTGCGGCCCGGCTGGGTCAGCGGATCGGATGGCCTGTTCGAGCGGCTGGTGGACGCGGTGCCGTGGCAGGCCGAGCGGCGGCAGATGTACGACCGGATGGTCGACGTGCCTCGGCTGGTGTGCTTCTATGGCAACGACGACCCGTTACCCGAGCCGCTGCTCGAGCAGGCGAAGGCGATGCTGAGCGGGCACTACGGCGACGAGCTCGGGGAGCCGTTCCGCACCGCAGGGCTGTGTTTCTACCGGGACGGGCGGGACAGCGTTGCCTGGCACGGCGACACCATCGGGCGCGGCCGATACCAGGACACCATGGTCGCGATTGTCTCGTTCGGCACTCCGCGGCCGCTGCTGCTGCGCCCGCGCGGCGGCGGGCAGGCGCGGAAATTCGCGGTGGGCCACGGGGATCTGCTCGTCATGGGTGGTTCCTGCCAGCGAACCTGGGAGCACGCGGTGCCCAAGACCAGCAGGCCGATGGGGCCACGGATCAGCGTGCAGTTCCGCCCGGAGGGAGTGCGCTGAGGTCTCAGAAGGTCAAGACCAGGCGTCCCCGCGTGCCACCGGCTTCGAGCCGGCGATGCGCCTCCGCCGCCTGTTCGGCTGGCAGCGTGTCGGCCACCCGAAGCGTCAGTTTTCCTTCCGCCACGAGGTCCGCCAGCCTGGCGAGCTTGTCCCCGGCTCGCACGTAGTCCACCACCTGGATCAGCGTGACGGTGATACGGCGTTCGGATTCGCCGTCGAACGGCCGCACCGCGGCGAGCTGGCCGCCGTCCCGGATCGCGGGTAGGAGCGGCCTGCCGATCAGTGCGGCGTCCAGCACCGCGGCCACCCCATCGGGTGCGTTGCGGCGGATGTCGGTGGCCACCTCCGGTCCGCGGGGCACCACGACGTCGGCGCCGAGCTCGCGGACCAGCTCGTCGTCCGCTGGTTTCGCGTCCGCGATCACCCGCAGTCCCTCGGTGCGGGCCAGCTGGATCGCGTAGCCGCCCACCGCGCCGGCCGCCCCGGTGATCGCGAGCGTTTCCCCTGGCTCGAGCGCGAGAACGTCAAGGGTGCGCCGCACGGTCAGCCCGTTCATCGGCAACGTCGCGGCCTCGGCGAGGCCGGTTCCGTCCGGCACCCGTGCCACCGAGGCGCCCGGCACCACCACGAATTCGGCTTGCGCTCCGCCCCGCTCGGTCAGCGGCGCCACGATCGCCATCACGCGCTCGCCGACCTGCCAGCCGGCGTCGCCCACCGCGTCGACGGTGCCGGCCAGTTCCATGCCCGGCACGTACGGCGGCCGCAGCGATCCCAGCCGGTTCGCGTGCAGCCCGGCCCGCAGCACCGTGTCGGTCGGGTTGACCGCCGCCGCGGCCACCTTGATCCGGATCTCACCGGCGCCTGGCTCCGGCATCGGCCGCTCGATGATCCGCAGGACCTCGGGGCCACCGAACTCCGGGATTCCCACCGCGCGGGTACTGGAAGGGTGTGTCACTGCACGCTCCATCGGATAATCGGCTGCGAACTCCCGCCATTGTGCCCAAGCGTGCCGCGGTCATTTCGCGCGACTCGCGCGAGTGGGCGCGCATGTGGGTTCCCGGTTACCGCGTTTAGCCCGCGAAACGCGGTAATGAGGCATGCTCACCGGGGGTACCGGCGGGCGAGCGGCCAGCCGAGCGCGCGGCCGTTGAGCACGACACGGCGCCCCCCGCCCCGCCCCGTTCGAGCTGCGATACTGGTGGGGAGCTCGATGGGAACGAGGAGGTCGTTGAGGTGCTGCACGGCGACGTGGGGACGGAGCTGGGGCGCAGGGTCGTAGCCGCGCTCCGGACCGCGCTGGATGTCGCGATCACTCCCGCCGAGGCGCTCATCAGACCGTCTACTCGCGACGGTGTGGATTACCAGTGCAACGTGGCGATGAGCCTTGGCAAGAAGCTCGGCAGGGCGCCCCGCGACGTCGCGAGGGATATCGTGGCGCACCTGGATTCCGCCGATCTGATCGAGGACGCGGAGATCGCCGGCCCGGGGTTCATCAACGTGGTGCTGCGGCGTGAATGGCTGCAACAACAGGCAACCGCGCTGCTCGGCGACGATCGGCTCGGCGTGGCCGAAGCCGAGCGGCCGCGCCGATTCGCGATCGATTACGGCAGCCCCAACGTCGCCAAGGAAATGCACGTCGGGCACCTGCGGTCGTCGATCATCGGGGACGCGCTTGTCCGGCTGCTGCGCTTTGAGGGGCACGAGGTCGTCCCGCACAATCATCTCGGCGACTGGGGCACGCCGTTCGGCATGCTGATCGAGCACCTGATCGACGAGGGGTGGACCACCGGCAGCGAGCACACCATCGGCGACCTCAACGGCTTTTACCAGGAGGCACGCAAGAAGTTCGACGCCGATCCGGATTTCGCCGGCCGGTCGAGGCAACGCGTGGTGCTGTTGCAGGGCGGCGACGAGCACACCTTGGCGCTGTGGCAGCAACTTGTCGACGAGTCCACCCGGCACTTCGAAAAGGTCTACGGCCTGCTGGGTGTCGGGCTGACCCGGGACGACATCTACGGCGAGAGTTTCTACAACCCGCGGCTCCCCAACGTCATCGACGAGCTCGAGGCAAAGGGGCTGACCGAGGTCAGCGACGGCGCGGTGTGCGTATTCCCGCCCGGCTTCACCAACCGGGAGGGCGAGCGCCTCCCGCTGATCGTGCGCAAGCGGGACGGCGGCTACGGCTACGCGGCCACCGACCTGGCAACCGCGCGGTACTGGACTCGGGAACGCGGTGCGACCGATCTGCTGTACGTGGTGGGTACGCCACAAGCACAGCACTTCGCGATGATCTTCGCCGTGTGTTCCAAGGCCGGTTGGCTTACCGACGAGCACCACGCTGAGCACATCGGCTTCGGCTCGATTCTCGGCACCGACGGCAAGACGATCCGCACCCGCGCCGGTGGCTCGATCAAGCTCGTCGACCTGCTCACCGAGGCGATCGACCGTGCGGCCACGGTGGTCGCGGAGCGCAGCGAGCTGACCGCGGATCAGCGCGCCGCGCTCGCCCGTGCCGTCGGGGTCGGTGCGATCAAGTACGCCGATCTGTCTGGCGACCGGGAGAAGGACTACCTGTTCGACTGGGACCGGATGCTGGCGATGGACGGCAACACCGCGGTGTACCTGCAATACGCCAACACCCGGATCCTGTCCATGTTGCGCAAGGCCGGCGAGGAACCGGCGGCGGGCACTCCGGTGCACCTGACCGAGCCCGCGGAACGCGAGCTGGTGCTGAAGCTCCTGCAGCTACCCGCCGCGGTGGCCTCCGCGACCGAGGTCTACGCGCCGCACAAGTTGTGCACCTACCTCTACGAGACCGCCACCGCGTTCTCCGGCTTCTACGAGAGATGCCCGGTTCTCGCGGCCAGCACGCCCGACGAGATCCGGCGCTCCCGCCTCGTGCTCGCCAAGCTCACCTCGAATGTGCTGACCCTCGGACTGTCGCTGCTGGGAATCGATGCACCCGAACGGCTCTAACGACCGCACCGTCGGCGGGATTCTCGGGCGCGACGGGGTGTATCGCGATCCGATGTGGGAGATCGAGGTCCGGCTGAGCGCGCTCGAGCAACGGCTGCTGCGCACCTGGGAACTACGCAGGCTGCAATTCGTCTCGCATGCCGGCGCCCCGGTGCTGACCACCCTGCAAACCTATTCGCGCCTCGAGCATTCGCTCGGCCTGTTCGCGCTTGCTGCGCGTTTCGCCCCGGACGATGCCCTCGCGAGAACGGCCGCGCTGCTGCACGACATTGGTCATCTACCGTTCAGCCACACCTTCGAAGGAGTGGCGGATCTCCGCCATCACGAACTCGGCGCGGCACGGATTCGCCGACTGGCCCCGCTGCTCGGCGAACACGGCATGCGCGCCGACGACGTACTCGCCACCGAATCTGGCGCGTCCCCGTCGATCCTGCATGCACCCGCGGGGGCGCTCAAACTTGATCATCTGGAATCGCTGCTGCGCAGCGGCCGGGCACACGGGCGGCTCATCGAACCGCCGGCCGCCACCCTCGCGCGGCTGCGCATCGTGGACGGTGCCGTGGACACCGATGCCAGCACCGCCGGCTACCTCGCCGAACTCGCGGTCGGCGAGGCGAGCTACCTGTGCTCGTGGGAGGCATCGGTGGCCAACGGTGTCGTCCGCGGCCTGGTCGAGCAGCTGGCAACCGGCCGCCACACGGATTCGGTCGACCTGGCAGCGCGGATCCCGGACATGACCGATGACGAACTGTGGGGCGTCCTGCTCGCCCACCCGCACACCGCTGAGCATGCCCATCGGCTACGGGCGGATCCCCTTTCCTGGCAGCTGCGCCCCGGCCACGACGGCGCGGAGGATGGCTACCGGTATCAGATCGAGCGCCTCTACCTCGACATGCCGTGTGTGGCAGGCAAGCCGATCGAGCTACCGGCGAGCGCGGCCGCACGAATCCCCGAGTTGCCGTGGCGGTGCACGATCACACCTGCCAACTCGTAGCCGTTGGATAAGTACGCGCACTTTCAGACGTGCCGGAGGATGGGCAGTATCGCCTGCTGATCTACTTGGTGCGGCTCGGTTTCCACGCAATGCCGGAGTTTCGTGGTGAGGTCCTCGGCGTCGATCCCGCTGCCGATCATCACCAGCTGGGTGCGCCGCTGCTCGCCTTGGGACCACCGCGATCGGTGCACCCGCAGGTGGGTGCCGACGGTATGCAGCGTGAACTTGTCCTTGTGCCCGGTCACTCCGAAGTAGACGAAGCCCTTCAGCCGATAGAGGCCGGCCGGCCGATCGTCCAGGAACCGCATCAGCGCCCGCGGGTTGAGCGGCTCGTCGCACGCGAACTCGGCGCTGTGGTACTCCGCGTGCAGGTGCGGTTCGTGCGGGCCGGCCGCGCGGTCGTCCCGTAGCTGATCGAACGAGAGCTGCTCGGCAACCCGCGCCGTTGCCGGCGCAGACCGTGGTTCGACCAGTAGTTCGGTGGGAATCCGGCCGTACGAAACCGGGAGTACGGGGGCGCCGCCCGCCAGCTCCTGGACGGTCCGGGTCATCCGCTCGCGTCGGGCGGCATCCACCCGGTCCGTCTTGTTCAGCACGATCAGATCGGCGAAGGCCAGGTGACGTTCGAGGCTGGGATGCCGGTCGCTGGCTCCCTCGAATTCCACCGTGTCCACGACTTCCACGAGCCCGCCGAACTCGATGTTCGGGTTTGTGGCTGACAGCACCATGCGGATCATCTCGCGCGGCTCGGCAAGGCCACTCGCCTCGACGACGATGAGGTCGAGCTCGGCGCCAGGGCGGGCGAGCCGTTCGAGCAGCGCGTCCATTCCGCTCGCGTCGACGGCGCAGCACAGGCAGCCGTTTCCCAGTGTCAGCGTCGAGTCGACCTGACCGGCCACGGCCATCGCGTCGATGTTGATGCTGCCGAAATCGTTGACGAGCACACCAATGCGGGCGCCCGCGTTGTTGGTCAGCAGGTGGTTGAGCAACGTCGTCTTCCCCGAGCCAAGGAATCCGGCGACGATCAGGACGGGGATCCGCCTGTTGCGCAAGCCTGCCTCCGTGAGGTGTATCGCGAACCACGCGCGAGGAATTCTGGCTGATCGCCGCCGGAGCCGTTAGCCCTGGCGCGCCTTGAACCTCGGGTCGCGTTTGTTGAGTACGAACACCTTGCCGTGCCGCCGGATCACCTGGGCACCCGGCTTGTTCTTCAACGAGCGCAACGACTTGCGAACCTTCATCCTGCTCCACTCGTAGTAGTAACGATTGTCGTTTTCAGTATAGCAGCCAGATGTCTCCAGGGACGCCGGGCGGCGCCGCTCACAAGCGCGGCGAGTAGGACGCGTTTGTCTCGGCCCTGATCGCTTCCGCGAGGGCGGCTCGATCGGCAACCCGGAGCTTCGTGCACGCCCGGTACACGTGCCCTTCGACGGTTCTGACCGAAACGGTCAGCCGTTCAGCCACATCCTTGTTGGACAGCCCGTTCGCGACCAGCATGGCGATTTCCCGCTCCCTGGCTGTCAGCGCGACAGGTTGCGTGATCGCGGCCAGCGCGGGCGTCCGGGCGCCGTCACATGCCGAAGCCAGTGCACGGGCCCTGGCGGCCGATACCGCGGACCGTGCCGCCGACCCGTGTCGCTGGTGCAGCGACGATGCCTGCGCGGCCGCGTCGGCGGCGATCAGCAAGGTGCCCATCTGTTCCAGTTCGGCGGACACCGCGTCAAGCGCGTCGCCGTTCTGCCTTGCGAGCGCGGTGCCGTGCGCGGCGGCCAACTGGGCCCTCGGACCATCCACAATGGACGCGAGCTCGGCCAGCCGCGGGCCGACCGTATGGTCACCGAAGCATGCCGCGGTGTGCAGCGCGACGACTTCCTGGGCGGCGTGGCCGAATCTCACGGCCGTCTCGGCCGCGTGGTGCGCGTGCCCGATCGCCTCACGGACCGCGCCTTCCGCGGCTGCCACCCACGCCCTCGCGAGGGTGATGTCCGGTGCCCGATATGCGAACGCCGGATGCACCACGCGGTCGAGTTCGGTCAGCGACTGCCGCGCCGCGGTGGCGTCGCCCGCCATACCGAGTGCCTCGGTAAGGCTGAGCCTGCTGTTGAACACCCATCCGCCCGGGTCGAGCTCCTCGGCGAGCGCGGCGCTGGCTCGATGCGCCGCGCGGGCGGCGGTTCGTGCCCGCCCGGTTGCCAGCTCGGATTCGGCGAGCAGCACATCTGAGATCAGCGGTGCGATGCCGGGCGTGTCGGCGGCGAGTTCGGCGCAGTGCTGGGCGAGTTGGCGCAGATCGGCGAGCCGGCCGGCCATCCGGAGCACGACCACCCTGATCTGCGCGAGGGCGAACCACAGCATCGAGGTCTCCGATGTCCCGGCTGGCAGCCGGAGTTCGGCAAGTATCGCCAGCAACTCGCCGGTCCGCCCCTGCAAACCCAGCCCGAGTCCGATCCCCCAACCGGCGAACAGCACCGCCTGATCGCCGGGCTCCGGCGCCGCCAGCACCGCCCTGGCGCGAGCCACCGCCTGCCGGGGCCGGCCGAGTAAGCCGTCCACCGCGGAGCTCATCGCCTCAAGCACCAGGCGTGCCGGCCTGCCGGACACCGAATCCAGCGCCGCGCGCAGTATCGACTCCGCCTCGTCCGTGCGGCACAACCCGAAGAACAGGTTGCCGACCATGGGCACGGTCGCGGCGGTGCGCTGATCGTCGTTCTCCGCGAGCGCGAACACCCTCTCGAGTTGCTGCTCCGCCTCGAGGCTCCGGCCCTGCCAGGACAACGCGTAGGCCAGCAGCAGGTGCGAACCGAACCCGCCGCCGGCGACACAAGCCGCGCGGCCGAGCCGCGCGGCCAACCCGAGATCGAAAAGCTGAGTGGCCCGCCAACCCGCGTCGGTCAGCATCGCGGGGTCCGGCGCCATGTCGCTGTCCAGCGCCAGAACGGCGGCGCGAAGCAGATCCTCGCCACGGCGTGCCCCTGAGCTGGTGATCGCGGTGGCGAGCCGGCCGCGCAGCGCGCGGGCGCGCAACGTGCTGGTACGCGCCCGCTGCACCTCGCCGTAGAGCGGATGGGCCAGCCTCGCCGGCAACCGCCTGCCGTCACCGTCGATGGTGATCAGTCCGCGCCGCTCGGCCTGCTCGACCGCGCTGGGTGTGGCCAGCGCGGTCAGCAGGCTCGCACCGAGCGGTTCGCCGAAGGCCAGCAGGTCCACGACCTCGCATAGCTCATCGGAAAGCCGCCCGATCCGCGCGTCGACCAGCTCGGTCAGCTGCTGGGACGGGCGCGAACGTCCCGGCCGGCGCCAGATCCCGTTCACTTCACGGAGGTGGCCGCTGTCGAGTTCGGCCGCGACCAGATGGTGCAGGAAGAGCAGGTTGCCACGAGTGATCTTCCAGAGGTCGTGGGCACTGTGGCTGTCCACCTGGCCGCCGAGAACCGCCTCCAGCAGGCCGGCCGTCTCGTCCTCGGACAGCGGCTGCAGGTCGAGCCGTCCAAGGTGGCCGTCCTTCCACAGGGCGGTGATCGCGTCCGGTGTCGGCTCGCCGCTGCGCAAGGTCACCACCAGGGTGGCGCTGCGCCGCAACGCCAGCTGGTGCACGAGAAGCGCGGACACGTCGTCGAGCAGGTGCGCGTCGTCGATGCCGATCAGCACACCACCCGGTCCCGGGTTGGCGAGCAGCGTGTCCATCGCGCGTCGCAACAGCCGGATGGGGTCCGTGCCCGGCTCGCCGACGATCGGGCCGAAGGCGCCGAGCGGCAACGACCTTGCCGACCTGGTGGCGCCCGCCCAGCGGACCGTCACACCACGCCCGGCCGCGTGGTCCAAGGCTTCCCGTGCCAGCCGGGTTTTACCGACTCCAGCCTCTCCGGCGAGTACGATCCCGGACGCGCCGGAGCGTCGCCGCGTCATGTCGGCGATAAACCGCATCTCACGCGACCGCCCGGCGAGCGGCCACACCCGCGTCACAGCACAAGGGTACGGGCAGGCCGCTACCGGACAAAACGCCTACCGCAGGTCAGGGCGCCGACGGAGTCGGCTCCCTTGCCGGTGCCGCGAGCGCGAAGGCGCATCCGATGAACGCCGCGGCAAGCACGGCCCACGCGATGAGGACGGCGACGCCAACACCGGAGAACCAGGACACTGGGATCCCCACGGCCGCGACGATCAACGCGATGCCTACCCACATCGGCGCTGACCTGCCGCGCAGCAATGCGATACCGAGCAGCACCAGGCCCACCATGCTGACCAGGAAGGCCCACCCGAACAACGAGGATGGCAGGTTGGTATCGGCCGACTCGATCAGCCGGTGGGTGGCGTCCACATCCAGCCCGCTCTTCAGCGCGGCGTAGCTGAGCTCGTCCATTTCCAGGCCGATGGGTATCACGAACGGGAAGGCCACGACCAGCCCAACCACCCCGAGTGCCGGCGCACCGGCGCGGGCGACCCTGCCAACGGCCAACAGGGCGGCCGGCATGAGCAGGGCGCTGAGCGCCCATAACCACAGCGTGGCGCCCAGTTGGTCGATGTTCGCGGCGAAGTCGCTGACATACTCTCTGCCCTCCCCAGCCATGTCCAGCGGCGCGAGCAGCATGGCCACGACAATCAGGATGGGGGCGACCACGGCGCATCCGGCCATCGCGTAGCGGGCCGGCGCCGGCAGTGTGGGTTGGGAATTGGTGTCTACCCGGCTCACGGTTGTGCTCATGGGATGTCCTTCGCTGGGAATGGCAAGGCATGGGAGTCCGGCGCCAGCGTGACGCCCGGCCGTGGCGGTGTCATGAGTAGTGCACTACCCGTTTTCGCCTCGTCGCCCGGACCGACGGCGCCTGCCGCGCACCCGCCGGCCGTGGACGGTCAATGTCCGGACCGTCCACACCGGATGCCGGGAGCGGATGCCTGGCTGTTATGCCCGCCCGCTACCGTCGTCGCCACATAACGCGGCATCAGCTCTGGCCGCTGGGTGTGGGGAGGTGTCGCGGCACGTTGGGTCGTCGGATAGGCAGGTGGCGCCGGGGAGCCGGCAGCGTACCCGCCGGCTCCCCGGCGGCGCGCGACCCCTTGATCGACACGGTTCGCGCGATGGCCATCGCGGGGATTGTCAGCGGGCATTGGTTGGTCACGGCCACGGTTGCGGCGCCGGGCGGGACGCTGGCCGGGCTGGACGTGGACAGCCCGCTTCGGCACCTGCCCGAACTCGTGCCGGTGAGCTGGCTGCTGCAGACCCTGGGGCTGTTCTTCTTCGCTGGCGGCTTCGCCGCGGCGGTGAGCCATGCTCGCGGACGCCTGCGTGGTGAGCGTCCAGCAAGCTGGTTCGGCGCCCGGGTTCGGCGGCTGGCCGTCGCGGTTGCCGTCGTATTGCTCGGCTGGGTTGCCGTCTGGATCGTGTTGTCGGGTTTCGGTCTGAGCGCGGGCACTGCCGCGACGGTGCGGAACCTGGTGACAAGTCCGTTGTGGTTCCTGGCCGTGTACGTCGTACTGCTTGCCGGAACCTCGTGGACGCGGAGCCTGCACGCGCGGTTCGGTGTTGGCGCGGCTGCGATTCCGGGGTTCCTTGCCGTTGGCGTTGACGCCGCGGTGGCTCTCGGCGCGCCGGAGCCGATCGGCCAGCTGAACGTGCTGCTGGTGTGGTGGGTGCTGTGGCAGCTGGGGGTGGCCGTGGCCGATGGCTGGACGGCATCGTGGCGGCATGGCGCGGTGTTGCTGGTTTGCGCCGCGGCGGGTTTCGGCATCTTGGTGCTCGTAGCCGGCTATCCGGCGAGTGCGGTCGGCGGGACCGGCGAGGCACGTTCGAACCTCGCGCCGCCTTCGGTGGCTGCGCTGGCATTGGCCCTCGCACAGCTTGGCGGCGTGCTGATCGCCGCGCCGCTACTTCGCAGGCTGGCGGCGATGCGTGGCTGGCGGGCGGCGATCGGATGGGCCAACGTCAAGGCACTGCCGATCTTCCTGCTGCATCAGAGCGCGCTTGTCACGGTCGTCTTGATCGCGGGATCGTTCGGCGCACTCCCCGGCCTGCACACGCCGCCCGATGACCTGGGTTGGGTCGCAGCCCGGCTGTGCTGGCTGCCGGTATTCGCCGGCGCGCTCGTCGTGCTGCTCGCCGTGCTCGGCCGGCTGCTCGGAGGCCCGCCGCGCCGGCCGCTTCTGTGACGGGTGAGCGCAGGGAATCGTTGCTGCTTTGGACTAGGGCGTGTCTGATAATGCTGTGGTCCAGGTGATCGCGGCGTGGAGGACGACCGCAGATCGGTAGACGATGGCGAGTTTGTCGTAGCGAGTGGCTAGACCGCGCCATTGCTTGAGCAGGTTGAACCGGCGCTCGACGAC
>WHSZ01000025.1 GCA_009379845.1 Pseudonocardiaceae bacterium
CCCACACCCACACGGACGCGGGCACACGACGAAACACCCCACACCAAGAAAACACCGCGATCCGCCCCAGCTACCGCACGCTCCCAGGACCAGGACCAGGACCAGGACCAGGACCAGGACCAGGACGCAGCGACCACCGATACTCGCTGTCCGGGTAATCCAGCCCGCCGCGCGGTCGGCGACGTCCCGACACCATCCGCGACCGACAGCACAATCCGCGCCCGCTCGGCACGACCGGCAGACACCGTGGACGAACGCGACCACGACTCCAAAATCGTCCGGTCCTGATCACTGACACAGGGCTGATGACGGCATAAACCAACTAACTAATGACGCGCGACGCTAGGGGAGCCAGGATTGCTCGGAGCAGACGACCACAAGGCGCTGGGTGGCGCGGGTCAGCGCGACGTACAGCGCGCGCGGGCCAGTCGTCGACTCCCTGATCAACTCCTGCGGCTCGACTACCACCACCGCGTCGTACTCGAGGCCCTTGGCTTCCAGGCTGCCCACCACCCGCAGCCGGTCGTCGTGCACGGCCGCGACCCACTTCTCCGCGTCCCCGGCCCGGTCCATCGCGGTGATCACGCCGATCGTGCCGTCCACGACGTCGAGCAGCTCGCGCACCGCGGATACCGTCCTGGCTGCGAACTCGGCGGGGGCGGCCACCTCGATCCGCGGCTGCACGCCGGTGCTGCGTACCGCGTCCGGCAGCTCGGCCTCGTCGGCGATCCCGTGCACCACCCTGGCCGCGAACGAGAAGATCTCCGCTGAGTTGCGGTAGTTCGTGCGCAGCGCGAACCGGCGCCGCTGGGTGCTCGCCCCGAACGCGGCGTCCCGTGCCTGCGCGGCCTCCTCGGCGTCCGGCCACGAGCTCTGCACCGGGTCACCGACCACCGTCCAGCTGGCGTACCGGCCGCGCCGGCCGATCATCCGCCATTGCATGGGGGAGAGGTCTTGCGCCTCGTCCACCACGATGTGCGAGTACTCGTCGTAATTCGCCGGCCGCGCCGGCGCACCGGTGCTCTCCGCGCCGGCGGCCACATCCGGCGCGGCGCGCCGCCGACGCTTGGGTGGGTGGCCGAGCAGCACGCGCAACTCGTCGAGTAGTGCGACATCCGCGACCGACGGCCCCTGCGCGGGATCCTCGAACGCCTGGGAGAACGACGCCGCGAGCGCGTCGATTTCCTCGGCCGTGAACGACTTTCCGGCGGTCCTGGCCAGCATGTCGCGATCGGCGAGCCAGCCGAGCACCTGCTCGGGGGTGAGGATCTGCCACCAGGTGACGAGGAAGCGGTGGAACTCGATCCGCTCGCCGAGGTCGGTGATCAGCTCGTTGCGCCTCGGCGTGAACGTACCGTCCAGATAGGACTCCGCCTTCTCCCACAGCGCCTCGAGCAGGATCTCCGCGGCACGCACCCGGGAGCGGTTGGGCTGGGACACCTTGCTGTGGATCCGCCTTCGCACCTTCGCCAGCTCGGCCGCGTCCAGCTTCAGCACCTCGCCTCGGTAGACGATGCGCATCTCGGCCGGCGCGTCAGGCGGCGGCTCCCGCAGCGCGCGCTTGAGCAGCTTGCGCATCCGCAGCGAACCCTTGAGTGCGGCCAGCGGTGCGGTGTCCATCCGTGTCGTGCCGACGCCGTCCAGCACCTCACCGAGTGCGCGCAGCTCGACGTTCGTCTCGCCCATGGACGGCAGCACCCGCGAGATGTAGTTGGTGAACACCGGCGACGGCCCCACCACGAGCACCCCGGAACCGCCGAGCTGCTTGCGGTTGCGGTACAGCAGGTACGCCGCGCGGTGCAGCGCGACGGCCGTCTTCCCGGTACCGGGGCCGCCGGTGATCTCGGTGACGCCGCGCCACGGCGCCCGGATCGCCTCGTCCTGCTCGCGCTGGATGGTGGCCACGATGTCGCGCATCTTCTCGCCGCGGGCCCTGCCGAGCGCGGCCATCAGCGCACCCTCGCCGACCACCCGCATGTCGTCGGGCACCGCGGACGGCATCAGAACGTCGTCGTCCACGTCCTGCACGCGCGCCGCGGTGCAACGGATCACCCTGCGGCGGACCACGCCCATCGGCTCTTCGGGCCTGCCCTGGTAGAACGCCGCCGCGGCCGGCGCTCGCCAGTCGGTCACCAGGTTGTTGAACTCGGCGTCCCGCACCCCCAGCCTGCCGACGTAGGTGACCTCGCGGTCGAAGTGATCCAGCCGCCCGAACACCAGCCCCTCGTACTCCGCGTCGAGCGACTGCAGTACCTGGTTGGCGTGGAACACCATCATGTCCCGCTCGAAGAGCATGGTCGCCTGCTCGAACACGGCTTCCCGGTTGGCGCCGTGCCCCATCTCGTAGCCTCGATCGCGCATCGCCTCCGCCTGGCTGCGCAGCTGATCGAGCCGGTCGTAGACATGGCTCACGTGCCGCTGCTCGACGGCGATCTCGGCTTCCCTCGCCGAGACGTTCGAGGGCTGCTGTGACACGTACGGGCTCCAGGGTGTTCGCGAGCGGGCGATCCGCAGGGGCGAAACTAGAAACATACCGGCCTCGGCTATAGCGCCGGTGAAGTGGATCGGAGGATGGCTCGTGACGAGGATCGTGGCCGGAGCGGCCGGTGGCAGGCGATTGGCCGTGCCGCCGCGCGGGACAAGGCCGACCTCGGAGCGGGTGCGCGAGGCGCTGTTCAACGCGCTGGAGGCCGCGATGGAGCTAGACGGGGCCGCCGTACTCGATCTCTACGCCGGCTCAGGCGCACTCGGGCTGGAGGCGCGCTCGAGGGGAGCGGCCCGCGTGGTGTGCGTCGAATCCGACCGCAAGGCAGCGGAGGTGTTGCGGCGCAACGTATCCAGCGTCGGACTCGGCGGCGTGACGGTGCGTGCGGGAAAGGTGCGCACGGTCCTTCAGGCCGGGGCGGACGAACCGTTCGACGTCGTGATCGCGGATCCGCCGTATGCCCTCGAGACCGGGGAACTGGCCGCGGTGCTGCGGGATCTGGCCGGCGGCGGCTGGACGCGGCCCGGCACGACGGTGGTGATCGAGCGGGAGAAGCGGGACGGCGAGATCGACTGGCCCGCGCCGTTCCAGCCGGTGCGCACCAGGACCTACGGCCAGACCGTGTTGCACTGGGGTTTGCACGAGATGGGGCTTGCACGAGATGGCCCCACACGAGCCGGCGGCGACGTGAATCCCTCGCGGATCGGGTGACCGCCGCCACGTGAACAGGGCGTTACCTGGCATCGCTGATAGCGTTCAAGTCCATGCGGCGCGCGGTCTATCCAGGCTCCTACGATCCGGCGACCAACGGTCACGTCGACGTCATCCGGCGAGCGGCCGGCCTTTTCGACGAGCTCGTCGTCGCCGTCATGATCAACAAGAACAAGAAGGGCTTGTTCACCGTCGACGAGCGCATCGACATGCTCAGCCAGGCCACCGAGGACGTGCCGAATGTCCGGATGGATTCCTGGCACGGCTTGCTCGTCGAGTACTGCCGGCAGCAGGAAATCGAGACGATCGTGAAGGGGCTGCGCGCGGTCAGCGATTTCGACTACGAGCTGCAGATGGCCCAGATGAACCAGCAGCTATCCGGAGTGGAAACGCTGTTCATGTCGCCCAACCCGCTCTACAGCTACCTGTCCAGCTCGCTGGTCAAAGAGGTCGCGACCTACGGCGGCGACGTGTCTCACCTGGTGCCGGAGAACGTGCACAAGCGGCTGACCGAGCGGCTGACCGAGTCCTGACGCGCTTTCCGCACCAGTCCTGATCGCCGCAGGGCACGACCCGCGCGATTCACCGTCCGCTAGCGCGGATTCACATTCCAGACTGCCGTTAATCACTTATGGCCGCTACGGTAAGAAAATGAGCAACATCACACGACGCAGCGTGAAATCACTACTGACCCTGCTCATCGCCGCCCTCGCGACCTTCGGCTTCGTGGGTGTCGGCACCGCCGCGCCGGTGGCTCCCGAGGCGGCCTCTGCGGCGATCACCCAGGCGGAATGCGGCGACACCTCGGGGTTCGACCAGGTCGCCCTGTCCAGCCTGCCGCCGGAGGCGAGTGACACCGTCGACCTGATCAAAGCCGGCGGTCCCTACCCGTACCCGCAGGATGGCACGGTCTTCGAGAACCGGGAGGGGCTCCTGCCCGACTGCGAGGAGGGGTACTACCACGAGTACACCGTGGAGACGCCCGGTAGCCCGGACCGCGGCGCACGGCGGATCGTGACCGGATCGGATGGGGAGTACTTCTACACCGAGGATCACTACGAGAGCTTCGTGCTGGTGGATATCAACGCGTGACCAGGACACGCCCATGCCCCCTCACGTGCACGACTTTCCGCACGTGAGGGGGCAAACTCGCAGGTACACCAGTTCGCCGCGGCCGCCGCCCGGCCGGGGCATCCGATGTTTGGGCGCTAGGAGTAGACGTGTACCGCGTGTTCGAGGCACTCGATGAGCTCGTCACGATCACCGAGGAGGCTCGCGGAGTTCCGATGACGTCGAGCTGCGTCGTCCCGCGTGGCGACGTGCTGGAACTTCTGGACGATATCCGGGACGCGCTGCCCAATGAAGTGGACGACGCCCAGGACGTGCTGGACAAGCGGGATGAGGTGATCGGCAACGCCCAGCACCAGGCCGAGCAGACCACCAGCAAGGCCAACGCCGATGCGGAGCGGACCGTCCAGGAAGCCAACGCGGAAGCCGAACGGCTGGTGAGCGAGGCTCGCGAGCGGGCCGAACAGCTCGTCGCCGACGCGCAGGCCGAGGCGGAGCGAACCGTGGCGAGGGGGCAGGCCGAGTACGACGATCTCGTCGGCAGAGCGCAAGCCGAGGCCGATCGGATGATCCAGGCCGGCCAGGAGTCCTACGCTCGCTCGGTGGAGGAGGGGCGTACCGAGCAGGCCCGCCTCGTCTCTCAGACCGAGGTCGTGCACGCCTCGAACGCCGAGGCCAACCGCATCGTGGAGGCCGCGCACGCCGAGGCCGCCCGGCAACGCGACGAGTGCGATTCGTACGTGGACGACAAGCTGGCCGAGTTCGAGGACCTGCTCGGCCACACGCTGCGCGTCGTCGGCAACGGGCGGACCAACCTGCGCGGGATGAGCGGAATATCGACCAACGCCGCACCGTTCGACTACCACAGCTGACGAGGGCGCGGCCGTTCGGTGATTTTTCCACCGTGCGAGTTCGGCGTACCCTCGGTGGTTGCGTCTACGAACTACCGTAGCGAAATGATCTTCGATCCTCGCTTCAGACCCTGAGAAGATACTGATGCCTGACAACAGAGGCACCTCGGCTGGCCCCGCAACGCGCAGCCCGTGGGTGATCGACACCCGGGAGCTGGGACGTAGGCCCGGCGCGAGCCGCACGGTGCAACGCAGCGTTCCGGTGTCCGAATCGCTCGGTGTGCCGGACGTAATCGTGGTGCCGGCCGGCACCGAGGTCGAACTGGACCTGCTGCTCGAGTCGGTCGTGGAAGGTGTGCTGGTTTCCGGAACGGCGACCGCCGCCACGGAGGGGCAGTGCGTCCGCTGTCTCGACCCGATCGCCGACGAGGTGCACGTCGAGATGACCGAGCTGTTCGCCTACCCGGACAGCACCACCGAGGAGACCACCGACGAGGACGAGGTCAGCAGGCTGATCGACGATCTGCTTGACCTGGAACCACTGGTCAGGGACGCGCTGGTGCTCGGCCTGCCGCTGGTCCCGGTGTGCACCCCGGAGTGTGCCGGGCTGTGTGCGGAGTGTGGCGTGAAGTGGGCCGAACTCGAGGCGGGGCACGGGCATGAGACCATAGATCCTCGCTGGGCCGCGCTGGTCGAGCGGTTCGGTGAGGGCCGCGACACTCGAGAATGACGCTCGGCCAGCTACAAGTCCGTCGACATGACTAGGCCGGCACGCGCCGGCCGCCCAATGCGTAGTGAGTAAGGAGAAGTCGTGGCCGTCCCGAAGCGGAAGATGTCGCGCTCGAACACGCGCTCGCGCCGTTCCCAGTGGAAGGCGTCCGCGCCTAACCTGGCGCCGTGTTCGAACAGGGCCTGCCGGCAGCCCAAGCCGCAGCACGTCGCCTGCCCGCACTGTGGTCAGTACGCAGGACGACAGGTCGTCGAGTCCAGCTGAGCGCTGGCGGAGGAATTCCGACTCCATGGGGGGTAAGGAACCGGCAGACCGGCAGGTCAACGCCGAGCCACTGGTGGCCGCGCTCGGGGTCGAGCTGGACTCCGAGCTGCTGACGCTTGCCCTGACGCACCGGTCATACGCCTACGAGAACGGCGGCCTGCGGCCAAACGAGCGCCTTGAGTTCCTGGGTGACGCGGTGCTGCAACTTGTCGTCACCGATCATCTCTACCAGGAGCACCCGGATCTGCCAGAGGGGCAGCTGGCGAAGCTGCGGGCCAGCGTGGTGAACATGCACGCGCTCGCCGGTGTGGCGCGCGGTCTCGGCGAGGCCGGCGGCCTCGGCGCCCACCTGCTGCTCGGCAAGGGGGAAGAGCTCACCGGCGGCCGGAACAAGCCGAGCATCCTCGCCGACGGGCTGGAAGCCGTGATCGGGGCGGTCTATCTCGCGCACGGTATCGACATCGCCCGTGGGCTCGTGCACCGGCTGTTCGCGGACCTACTCGCCGAGGCACCCCGGCGCGGCGCGGGCCTCGACTGGAAGACCAGCCTGCAGGAACTCACCGCCTCGGCCGGTCTCGGCGTGCCCGAATACCTGGTGGACGATCAGGGACCGGATCACCGCAAGGAGTTCACCGCGAGGGTGTTCATCAGCGGTGACGGTCTCGGCCAGGGGGAAGGCACCACCAAGAAGGAAGCCGAGCAGCGCGCGGCGGAAACCGCCTGGCGCGTGCTCTCCGACCGGCTCTCCGAGTAGCCCGCGGTGCCGGAGCTTCCCGAAGTCGAGGTGATCCGCCGAGGTCTCGGCGAGTACGTCGTCGGCAGGACCATCGGTCAGGTCGAGGTGCTGCATCCGAGGGCGATCCGGCGGCACGTGCCCGGCCCGGCGGATTTCGCGGCACGCCTCGCGGGGCGCGAGGTGGTCGCCGCCAGGCGCAGGGGAAAGTATCTGTGGCTCGAGCTTTCCGGGCCGGCCGACACCGCGGGCGACGAGTTCGTCACCGGCGCGCTGCAGGGCGAGGCGCTGCTCGCGCACCTCGGTATGAGTGGTCAGCTACTGGTGCAACCGGCCGAGGCGGCCGACGAGAAACACCTGCGGGTCCGGCTGCGGTTCGCCGACGGCGGGCCGCAGCTGCGGTTCGTCGACCAGCGCACGTTCGGCGGTTTCACCCTGGCCGAGTCGGTTTCCGTCGAGGGCACGCTGCTGCCCCTGCCCATCGCGCACATCGCGCGGGACCCGCTCGACCCCGGGTTCCGCCCCGCCGAGGTGGTGCGGGCGCTGCGGCGCAGGCGCAGCGAGATCAAGCGCGCGCTGCTGGATCAGAGCCTGATCTCCGGTATCGGCAACATCTATGCCGACGAGGCGCTGTGGCGCAGCCGGCTGCACGGCACCCGGCCGACCGAGAAGCTCACCACCGCGCAGGGCATGGGATTGCTCGACGCCGTGACAGCGGTACTCACCGAGGCGCTCGAAGCCGGCGGAACGTCGTTCGATCCGCTGTATGTCAACGTGAACGGCGAGTCCGGCTACTTCGACCGCTCGCTCGCGGTGTACGGCCAGCGGGATCGGCCGTGCCCCAGGTGCGGCAGCCCGATCCGGCGCGAGCCGTTCATGAACCGCTCGTCCTACTCATGCCCGCGCTGCCAGCGCCGCCCGCGGCGCGTTCCGGCAAGGGCGTGATCACCGCTCGGTGCTGCCCAGCCGCAGCCGCCACCGGCCCGCGCTGCCGGACAGCGTGGTCTGGCTGAGCGGCGGGATGTCGATCCGCCAGAACGTCTCCGGTTTCGCCACGATCGCGTGCACCACGGCCGCGCGGATCACCGAGGCGTCCGCGATCACCAGGGTGCGGCGCGGTTTGGGCCGCAGCCCGTCGAGCCAGGCACCCACCCGGCTGATCAGCCGCACCACCGACTCGCCGCCGTGCGGGGCACTTGTCGGGTCGGTGAGCCAGCGCAACAGCGCCTCTCGCTCGGTGGCTTCCACCTCGACCAGGTCCATGCCGCGCCAGCGCCCGTAGTCCGCGCTGCGGAGCTCCTCGTCGATCCGCACGTCGAGGCCGAGCGCGTCGGCCGTCTGGCGGCAGCACAGCGACGGCGCGCACCGCACCCGGTCGGCCCGAACCAGCTGGGTAAACGCCTTCGCGGCCCGCTCGCCAGGGCCATCCAGCGGCTCGTCGTCGGCGAACGCCGACTCGCGGACCGCGCGGGTTGCCGCGTGACACAGGAAGGTCAGCCGATGCGCCGTTGGCTCCACGTGGGCCATACCTCTTTTCCTCGGCTGCGTTGACTCGGTCGCGGCCGCCCGCGTAGCTTCAACAGCCAGCCGTGCGAGCGTAGGAAACCGGTGGAATTCCGGTGCGGGCGCGCCACTGTAACCGAACATATCGTGTTCGGAAGCCAGACCCTACGCATGCACGACAAGACCGAACGGGACGCGTCAATCCCTAGGAGGAATAGTGGCGACCCAGGCCCCGGCTATCGTAGCGCCGCACCCGGTGACGATTCCTTTCCGAGAAATCCTTCCGTGGGTTGTATTCGCGGGAATCATTCTGTCCATGTTCGTTTACTTCGTGGGGGCCGAGCAGGGCGCCACGTCGATGATTTCCGGAACGTGGGTGCATGAATTCGTGCACGATGGCCGGCATCTGCTCGGCTTTCCGTGCCACTGACCCGGCCGCACGATGGTTAGATCACTGCTGATCAGGGGCATGCTCGCCGGCCTTGTCGCTGGAATGCTCGCTTTCGTCGTCGCCAGGCTCATCGGTGAAACACCGGTCGAGCTGGCGATCGGATTCGAGGAGCAGCACGCGCACGAGCACGAAGAGGGCGCCGAACTCGTCAGTCGCGCTACCCAGAGCGGGCTCGGTCTCGCCGTGGCGACGGCGGTTTTCGGTGTCGCGATCGGCGGATTGTTCGCCCTCGCTTTCGCGGTCGCGCACGGTCGGATCGGTTCGCTTGCTCCGCGGGCCACTGCCGCGGTTCTGGGCGTGGTCGGATTCGTGTCGGTTTACCTGATCCCGTTCCTGAAGTATCCGGCCAACCCGCCTGCCGTGGGTAATCCGAATACGATCGGCGAGCGCACCGGAATGTATTTCTTGATGATCGCTATTTCGGTGCTGTTCGCCATCGCCGCGATGGTGCTTCGCAAGCGAGCCGCCGTGCGGCTCGGCGAGTGGAACGCCACGGTGCTCGCCGGTGCGGCGTTTCTGGTGCTGATCGCCGTGGTGATGTGGCTCTTGCCGGCTGCCGACGTGTCCACCGGTGAGTTCCCCGCGGCCGTGCTGTGGGAGTTCCGCATCGCGTCGATCGGGATCCAGGCCGCGCTCTGGGTGGTGCTCGCGGCCGGTTTCGGGCCGCTCGCGGAACGCGTCCTCGGCAAGCCACGCGTTGTGCGCTCATAATGCTGAAATAACGCCGTCATAAACCAATATGCATCCATATTGCGGTCGGGCCGCGCCGCCCGGGGTGGGCGGCGAGGCGGCGCGATATGCATCCATGTTGCGATGACGGCCACGCGGGCCCATTCGCGGCTACTACGCGCGGTGGTGTTGGCCAGGCCACAGGGGTGTCAGGCCGGCGTAAAAACTGTCGGTAGCGGCGTCAAGGACTCGTCAAAGCTGCGCTGACTCGCGCTCGTACGGATGCACGCTCATTGCGCTCGGCCGCCGTCGGGGCGGCCCGCGGGAATGTGGAGTGCGAGCTGATGGCCGATCTGGCCTACGCGATCTTGCTGATCGTGGCGTTCGTCGCCCTGGCGTTGACGGTACGTGGTTTGGACCGGCTGTGACCGGCGAGCTGGCCGCGTCCGGTACCGTGCCGAACGTCGTCGCAGGTGTGCTGGCCCTGCTGCTTATCGGATATCTGTTCGTGGTGTTGATCCGGCCGGAGAGGTTTTGATGGCCGGGTTCGCACAACTGGGTTTGCTGCTGCTCGCGCTTGCCGTGGCCTACCGGCCACTCGGCGACTACCTGGCGAGGGTGTACCGGGGCGAGAAAAACAACCGGTTCGAGCGGCGGCTGTACCGGCTGCTGCGCATAGACCCCGACTCGGAGCAGCGGTGGACCACCTACGCGGCCGGGGTGCTCGGCTTCTCGTTCGTGTCCGTCGTGTTCCTGTACCTGTTGCAGCGGCTGCAATCGCTGCTGCCGCTGGACTTCGGGCGGGGTGCGGTGTCGCCGAGCATGGCGTTCAACACCGCGGTCAGCTTCGTGACGAACACGAACTGGCAGTCCTACTCGGGCGAAGAGGTACTCGGCCACACCGTGCAGATGGTCGGGCTGACCGTGCAGAACTTCGTGTCCGCGGCGGTCGGCATGGCGGTGGCGATCGCGTTCATCCGCGGGTTCGTCCGGCGCTCAACCAACCGGCTCGGCAACTTCTGGGTGGACCTCGTCCGGGGCGTGCTGCGCATCCTGCTGCCCATCTCGTTCGGGTTCGCGATCGTGCTGGTGGCGTTCGGCGTGGTGCAGAGCCTCGCGAGGGGCGTCGACGTTGTCGGCCTGGACGGCGCGAAGAGCACCATCGCGCTGGCCCCGACCGCGAGCCAGGAGGTGATCAAGGAGCTCGGCACCAACGGTGGCGGGATCTTCAACGCGAACTCCTCGCACCCGTTCGAGAACCCGAACGGGTGGACCAACCTGATCGAGAACTTCCTGCTGCTGCTCATCCCTGTTTCGCTGACCCGCACGCTCGGCGTGCTGGTTGGCAACAAGAAGCAGGGTTACGTGCTGCTCGGAGTGATGGGGGTGCTCTGGGCCGGCATGCTGACCGTGACGTGGTGGGCGGAGGCGCACACCAGCGGGCCGGCCGCCGCGCTCGCCGGCGCGAACATGGAAGGCAAGGAGGTGCGCTTCGGCATCCCCGCCTCCGCGCTCTGGGCGATCAGCACCACGGGCACATCCACCGGTGCGGTGAACTCCATGCACGACAGCTTCAGCGGCCTCGGTGGCGGCGGAGCGCTGCTTTCCATGTTGTTCGGCGAGGTGTCACCGGGCGGAGTGGGCGCCGGGATCTACGGCATCCTGGTGATGGCGATCATCGCGATGTTCCTCGCCGGGCTGATGGTCGGCCGGACGCCGGAATACCTCGGCAAGAAGCTCGGCACGCGTGAGGTCAGCTGCGCGGCGATCGCGATCCTGGCGATGCCGACCGTGGTGTTGCTCGGTACCGGCGCCGCTCTGCTGATGCCCGGCGAGCTGGGCAAGGCGCTGACCAACCATGGCGCACATGGGCTCTCCGAAGTGCTCTACGCGTACACCTCGGCCGGCAACAACAACGGCAGCGCGTTCGCCGGGCTGACCGTGACCAGCGACTGGTTCCAGGCGACGCTGGGCATCGCCATGCTGTTCGGCAGGTTCGTGCCCATCCTCGCGGTGCTCTGCCTCGCTGGATCGCTTGCCAGGCAACGAAAGGTGCCGGAAACCGCTGGCACGCTGCCGACCACCGGCCCGCTGTTCGCCTCCATGCTCACCGGCACCGTCGCTCTCGTCGCGGCGCTCACCTTCATTCCCGCACTCGCTCTCGGTCCCATCGCGGAGGCCCTCGCATGACCACGACAGCGGAACGACCGCGACGCACGCCGGAAGAGGAGATCCGGCGCCACGGCGAGAACACCGGCCGGTTCGGTGCCGGGATGTTCAACCCGAGGCAGCTGCTCACCTCGCTGCCGGACGCGCTGCGCAAGCTCAACCCGCGCCACCAGCTAGGCAACCCGGTGATGTTCGTGGTGTGGGTCGGCTCCGTGCTGGTCACGGTGTTCGCCGTGCTGCAGCCGAGCGTGTTCGCCTGCGCGGTTGCCGGCTGGCTGTGGTTCACCGTGCTGTTCGCGAACCTGGCCGAAGCGGTGGCCGAGGGGCGCGGGAAGGCGCAGGCGGACACGTTGCGGCGCACCAAGAAGGACACCGTGGCGCGGCGGCTTCGGCAGGACGGGATACACACCGAGCAGGTGGCCGGCGTCGACCTGCGTATCGGCGATCGGGTCATCGTCGAGGCGGGCGAGGTGATCCCTGGGGACGGCGATGTCGTCGAGGGCATCGCGACGGTGGACGAATCCGCGATCACCGGGGAATCCGCCCCGGTGATCCGGGAGTCCGGTGGGGACCGTTCCGCGGTTACCGGTGGCACCACGGTGCTCTCCGACCGGATCGTGGTTCGGATCTCCACCAAGCCAGGCGAGTCGTTTGTAGACAGAATGATCGCTCTGGTGGAGGGGGCGGCGCGGCAGAAGACGCCGAACGAGGTCGCGCTGACCATCCTGCTGTCCACGTTGACGATCATCTTCCTGCTCGCGGTGGTGGCGCTGCAGCCGATGGCCGGCTACTCGGGCAGCGTGCAGTCGGTGATCGTGCTGATCGCGCTGCTGGTGTGCCTGATTCCCACCACGATCGGCGCGCTGCTCTCCGCGATCGGGATAGCCGGCATGGACCGGCTGGTGCAGCGCAACGTGCTGGCCAGCTCGGGCCGCGCGGTGGAGGCCGCCGGCGACGTGTCCACCCTGCTTCTCGACAAGACCGGCACGATCACCTTCGGCAACCGGCGAGCCACCGAGCTGATCCCGGTCGCCGGGTGCACCGCGGAGGTGCTGGCGGCCACCGCGCGGCGCTCCAGCCTCGCGGACGAGACGCCGGAGGGGCGCAGCATCATCGAGCTGTGTGCCGAGCGGCATGCCTTGGCTGCCGAATCGACGGAGCGCGAACATGCCGGCGTGTTCGTGCCGTTCACCGCGCAGACCAGGATGAGCGGCATCGACCTACCCGACCGCCAGGTCCGCAAGGGCGCGGCCGACTCGGTGTACGGCTGGGTGAGCAAGCACGGTGGCACGGTGCCCGACGAGGTGCCGGAGATCGTCTCGCGGATCAGCGCGGACGGCGGCACCCCGCTGGTGTGCGCGGAGCTCGCGGGCGGGATCGCCACCGTGCGCGGGGTGATCCGGCTGTCCGATGTGGTCAAGCCCGGGATGCGCGAGCGGTTCGACGCGTTGCGCGTGATGGGCATCAAGACGGTGATGATCACCGGCGACAACCCGTTGACCGCCAAGGCGATCGCCGATGAAGCGGGCGTGGACGACTACCTAGCGGAGGCCAAGCCGGAGGACAAGATCGCGCTGATCCGCCGCGAGCAGGACGGCGGCCGGCTGGTCGCGATGACCGGGGACGGCACCAACGACGCGCCCGCGCTCGCGCAGGCGGACGTCGGGGCCGCGATGAATACCGGCACCATGGCGGCCAAGGAAGCCGGCAACATGGTCGATCTGGACTCTAACCCGACCAAGCTGATCGAGATCGTGGAGATCGGCAAGCAGCTGCTGATCACCCGGGGCGCGCTCACCACGTTCAGCATAGCCAACGACCTCGCCAAGTACTTCGCGATCCTGCCGGCCATGTTCATGGCGATCTACCCGCAGCTGGGCGCGTTGAACATCATGCACCTGGCCACGCCGTCCTCGGCCATCCTGTCCGCGGTGATCTTCAACGCGCTGATCATCATCGTGCTGATTCCGCTGGCGCTGCGCGGAGTTCGGTATCGCCCGTCCAGCGCGTCGGCGCTGTTGAGGCGAAATCTGTTGATCTACGGCCTTGGCGGGGTCGTCGCGCCGTTCGCCGGGATCTGGTTGATCGACCTCGTGGTCCGGCTCATTCCAGGAATAGGGTGACATCTCAGGTGATACGTACCTTTCTCACGCAGAGCGCGGCCGGGTTGCGGGTGCTGCTGGTGCTGACCGTGCTCACCGGGCTGGTCTACCCGCTGGCCGTTTGGGGCGTTTCCCGGCTGCCAGGCTTGGATACCAAGGCGGAAGGCTCGGTGGTGCAGCGAAACGGCCATCCGGTTGGCTCCGCGCAAATCGGCGTGGACCCGGTCGCGAAGGATCCGGCCAACGACCCGTGGTTCCACAACCGTCCGGCCGCCAGTGCCGAAGGCCCGCTCGGGCCGGCCGATCCGTCGGTGTCCGGCGGGTCGAACGCGGGCGCGTCCAGCCCTGAGCAGATCGCGGCCGTTCGGGCGCGCAAGGCCGCGATCGCGAAGCGGGAAGGCGTGGTCCCGGCACGGGTACCGGCGGACGCGGTGACCGCGTCGGGGTCCGGGCTGGACCCGGACATCAGCCCGGCCTACGCCGAGCTGCAGGTGCCGAGGGTCGCGCGGGCGACCGGCCTTTCCCCGCACCGGGTGCGGGAGCTCGTCGCCGAGCACACCACCGGAAGGGCGCTCGGTGTGCTCGGCGAGCCCGCGGTGAACGTGCTCGAGCTGAACCTGGCGATGCGGAGCATCATGTAGGCGACGTGCCTGAGTGGGCGCGCATCCGGATGACCGGCGTTATGCATCGATAATGCTGGGACAGCAGCGTCAGAAAAAGCGGTACGGGCACACAACGCGGAGGGCACGTGTCGAGCGAAACGCGCAGGGGAGAATTGCGCATCTACCTCGGCGCCGCACCGGGTGTCGGGAAGACCTTCGCGATGCTCGGCGAGGCGCACCGCCGCGCCGGTCGCGGCACCGACGTCGTGATCGGCCTCGCCGAACCGCACGGCCGGGCGAGAACCACCGAGCTGCTTGACGGCTTGGAAACGGTGCCGGTGAAGCTCATCGAGTACCGGGACCGGGAGTTCGGCGAGCTGGACACCGACGCCGTGATCGCCCGCGCCCCCGAGGTCGTGGTGGTGGACGAACTCGCGCACACCAACGTGCCGGGTTCGGCGAACGCCAAGCGCTGGCAGGACATCGACGAGTTGCTCGATGCCGGCATCAACGTGCTCTCCACGGTGAACGTGCAGCACCTGGAAAGTCTCAACGACGTCGTCGAGCGGATCACCGGCGTTCGCCAGCAGGAGACCGTGCCGGACGAGGTGGTGCGCAGGGCGGAGCAGGTTGAGCTGGTCGACATCACCCCGGAAGCGTTGCGCCGCAGGCTCGCGCACGGCAACGTCTACCCCGCGCACAAGATCGATGCCGCGCTCGGCAACTACTTCCGGCCGGGCAACCTCACCGCGCTTCGCGAGCTTGCCCTGCTGTGGGTGGCCGATCAGGTGGACGTCGCGCTGCAGCGGTACCGGGCGGAAAAGGAGATCACCGAAACCTGGGAGACCAGGGAACGGGTCGTGGTGGCGATCACCGGCGGGTCGGAGAGCGAGACGCTGATCCGCAGGGGCCGCCGGATCGCCGCGCGTGCCGGGGGCGAGCTGCTCGTGCTGCACGTGCTGCGCGGGGACGGCCTCGCCGGCGTCCGACCGCATACCGTGTCCAAACTGCGCAAGCTCGCCGACGACGTGGGCGCGACGTTCCACACCGTGGTCGGCGAGGACGTGCCCTCCGCGCTGCTGGATTTCGCCCGCGGCGCGAACGCCACCCAGCTGGTGCTCGGCACCTCGCGGCGCAGCCGGTTCGCCCGGCTGTTCGACGAGGGCATCGGGGCGACCGTGGTGCAGCGATCCGGACCGATCGACGTGCACATGGTTACCCACGAGGAGTCCGGAGGGCGGCTGCGCAGCGTGCTGTCCCGTAGCGCGCTTGCCCGCAGGCGCAAGCTGTTCGGCTGGTCGCTCGCCATCGTGCTGCCGACGGTTGCCACCCTGCTCGGGGTGTGGACGGACGCGATCCTGTCCACGAACGTGATCGGCTACTTCCTCGCGGTGATGGTCGTCGCGCTGATCGGTGGGCTGGGTCCGGCGCTTTTCGCGGCTGTGCTCAGCGATCTGACGCTGAACTTCTTCTTCACCGAGCCGTACCACACGCTGACCGTCCACTCGCGGCAGGACATCGTCACCCTGATCGGCATGATCGTGGTCGCGGTCGCGGTCGCGCTGGTGGTCGACAAGGCGTCCCGGCGTACCGAGCAGGCAGCCAAGGCCAGCACCGAGGCCGCGCTGCTCGCGTCCTACGCCCGAACCGTGCTGACCAGCCCGGAACCGTTGAACCAGATGCTGGAGAACGTGCAGGAGAACTTCGGGCTGACCGCGATCGCGTTGCTGGAGAGGCGGGACGGCGGTTGGCACCGGGTGGCTTGGGTGGGGGCGTCGCCATGCGCCGAGCCGGACGGGGCCGATGTGGACATTCCGGTGACCGCGGACGTGCACTTCGCGCTGTCCGGCAGGACGCTGCCGGCCGAGGATCGCCGGGTGCTCGAAGCGGCGGCCGGCCAGGCGTTACTCGCGCTGCGCCAGCAGCGGATGGCAGCGCAGGCCGCCGAGGCGCAGCGGCAGGCGCAGGCGACCGAGTTGCGTACCGCCTTGCTTTCCGCCGTCGGCCACGACCTGCGTACCCCGCTCACCTCGATCAAAGCCGCGGTCGGCAGCCTCCGCGACCCCGAGCTTTCACTGTCCACACAGGACACCGACGACCTGCTCGCCACCGTTGAGGAGTCAACCGATCACCTCTCCGGGTTGGTAGAGAACCTGCTCGACTCCTCCCGGCTGGCAACCGGGGCGGTCCGCACCCAGTCGCACGCTGTCGGTTTCGACGACGTCGTCGCCCGCGCACTGTCTACTGTGGATGGTTCCCGCCGTGTCGAGGTGGACGTGGATGCCGCACTTCCCGTGGTGCTCGCCGATCCCGGGCTGCTGGAGCGGGTGGTGGCGAATGTGGTGGACAACGCGCTGCGGCACGGCATCCGCGGTGCCGGTGACGGGGTCGAGGTGCGGGCGAGCGCGCACGCGCGGCACGTCGAGCTGCGGGTCGTCGATCACGGACGAGGATTGCCCAAGGGCGCTTCGGAGTCGGCTTTCGCGCCCTTCCAGCGACTCGGCGACCGGAATTCGACGGCCGGGGTGGGGCTCGGGCTGTCCGTCGCGAAGGGGTTCACCGAGGCGATGGGCGGCACGATCCGCGCTGAGGACACTCCCGGTGGCGGGTTGACCGTGGTGATTTCCCTGCCGGTGGACGATAGTGCGGGTACGAACTAAGGAGTGGCGGTGAACAACACGGTGCTCGTCGTGGACGACGAGCCACACATCGTTCGCGCGCTACGGATCAACCTGTCCGCGCGCGGATACCGGGTGATCAGCGCGCATGACGGTGCCGCGGCACTGCACGCGGTCGCCGAGGCGAAGCCGGACGCCGTCGTGCTGGATCTCGGCCTGCCGGATATGGATGGCAGCGAGGTGATCAACGGGCTGCGCGGCTGGACGAGCGTGCCGATCATCGTGCTGTCCGCTCGCGGGGACTCGGCGGACAAGGTGAGCGCGCTGGACGCGGGTGCGGATGACTACGTGACCAAGCCGTTCGGGATGGACGAGCTGCTCGCCAGGCTGCGCGCCGCGGTGCGCCGGTCAGCGACCGCGGCACAGGCGCCCGGTGATCCGGTGGTGTCAACCGACGCGTTCACCATCGACCTGGCCGCGAAGAAGGCGCATCGGGACGGCGTCGAGGTGCACCTGACCAAGACCGAATGGGGCATGCTCGAGGTGCTGGTGCGCAACCGGGGTCGGCTGGTGGCCCAGAAGCAGCTGCTGCACGACGTGTGGGGTCCCAGCTACGACGGCGAGTACCACTACCTGCGGGTCTACATGGCACAGCTGCGCCGCAAACTCGAACGCGAACCGTCCCGGCCGGTGCACTTCCTCACCGAGCCGGGCATGGGGTACCGCTTCGAGGCCTGACTCGCCCGTGCGTACGCCGCGGGGCGAAAGCGCCGCGGAATACCCCCGGGTTTAGTAGGCCCCGGTCGAGCTGCTGGACGTGGTGCCGGATGTGGTGCTCGAGGACGGCGGATCGCTCGGGTCGCTCGGCGACGTCGAGGATGGAGGCGTGCTCGACGACGGCGGCGTACTCGAGGACGGCGGTGAGCTCGGCGACGTGGTGCTCGGCGGCGGGGGACTGCCGGGGGGCCGTGGCTTACCCGGAGGCGGATTTCCAGGCGGGGCCGGCTGGCCCTGCGGCGGTTGCCTCGGCGGCAGGGTCGTGGTGGTCTTCTGGCCGTCCGGGCCGGTCACCACGACCGTCGTCGAGGTGGGCGCGGCCCTGCCACGGCCGTTGCGGGCGCCCGGCTCGACGCGGCGCCCGCCACCGGGTGTGGCGGCTTCCGAGGTGGTGAGCACCTGGTGGTCGGCACCGGACGGCGGATCGGAGTTCGGGGGCTGTGCCTGGGTGCCATCGTTGCCGGCGAGGGTGGCGATCGAGGCGAACGCGGTCGCGATGACAAGGCCACTGGCGGCCAGCATCGTGTACCCGGACCTCGGGGATCCCGATGACGGCGGCGAGCTGAATACGGGGGACTGGTTGGGGTCGGACATGCCGTCTCCTTGGTTGGCATCCGGTGGGGAGAAACCGAGCCACCTTCGTCGGGGTGATGGCCTCCGGACACGGCGCGATAAGTTACCACTTCCGGTTAACGCGCCGGCAGAGGATACCGAAATGTGACTACGTTATGTGTCCGGCCGTCTCGTCCAGTTGTCGGCGGGTCAATACGGCATCATGAGGGCGTGACGAGCGGGCAGCAACGAACCCGGCTGCTGGCCTGGGTGCACGGCCACGTACAAGGTGTCGGTTTTCGCTGGTGGACGCGGAGCCGCGCGCTTGAGCTCGGCCTCGTCGGCAGTGCGCGCAACCTGCCGGACGGCCGGGTCGAGGTGCTCGCGGAGGGCGAACAGGAAAGATGTGAACAACTGCTGGCAGCACTGCGGTCCGGGGACTCACCCGGTCGAGTGGATCTCGTTGTTGACCGCTGGTCACCGCCGGAAGGGGGTTTCAACGGCTTCGTCGAGCGTTGAGCTGTGGTTTGGTGCACGCTTCGGCCTGTCGCGAACAGCCGGAAAACGCCGCGCGGGTAGGCTTGCCCGGATACCTACCCGCGCACGCCGTTAGGTCCACGGGAGGACACAGCCACGTGCACTTGAAGAGCCTGACGCTGAAGGGTTTCAAGTCCTTCGCTTCGGCCACCACCCTTCGCTTCGAGCCGGGCATCACCTGCGTCGTGGGCCCGAACGGTTCGGGCAAGTCGAACGTGCTGGACGCGCTGAGCTGGGTGATGGGGGAGCAAGGCGCGAAAGCGCTGCGTGGCGGCAAGATGGAGGACGTCATTTTCGCCGGCACTTCCGGCCGCGCCCCGCTGGGTCGCGCGGAAGTGACACTGACCATCGACAACTCCGACGGCGCGCTGCCGATCGATTACACCGAGGTGTCGATCACTCGCCGGATGTACCGGGACGGGGCGAGTGAGTACGAGATCAACGGCAACAGCTGCCGGCTGATGGACGTCCAGGAGCTCCTTTCCGACTCGGGTATCGGCCGCGAGATGCACGTGATCGTCGGCCAGGGGCAGCTCGGTCAGATCCTGGAGTCCAAACCGGAGGGACGCAGGGCGTTCATCGAGGAAGCGGCCGGTGTCCTGAAACACCGCAAGCGCAAGGAAAAGGCGCTGCGCA
This sequence comes from Pseudonocardiaceae bacterium, assembly GCA_009379845.1. Lineage (GTDB taxonomy): Bacteria > Actinomycetota > Actinomycetes > Mycobacteriales > Pseudonocardiaceae > Tamaricihabitans. Next base: position 19,459 of record WHSZ01000025.1, read on the forward strand.
AGCTGGACGCGATGCAGGCGAACCTGGCCAGGCTGACCGATCTCACCGGCGAGCTGCGCCGCCAGCTGAAGCCGCTCGGCAAGCAGGCGGAGATCGCCCGCAAGGCACAGAGCGTGCAGTCCGAGCTACGCGATGCGCGGCTGCGGCTGCACGCCGATGATCTACTCACCCGGCGCAACGAGCTGGCGAAGGAAGAAGCCGACGAGGCAGGAGCCCGCGCACGGCGCGCCGAGGTTGAGCAGACCCTGCAGCGTGCCCAGGCCGAGCAGAACGAGCTGGAGGCCAAGCTCGCCGAGGACGCCCCGAGGCTGTCCGCCGCGCAGGACACCTGGTACCGCCTTTCCGCGCTGGCCGAGCGGCTGCGCGGCACCGTGCGGCTCGCCGTCGAGCGGCAGCGGCACCTGTCCGCCGAGGTCGAGGTACCGACCGGAGACCGTGATCCGGAGGAGCTGCTCGCCGAGGCAGAGGAAGCCGCGGGGCGGGAAGCCGAGCTGACCGAAGCGGTCAACGAGGCACGCGCGACGCTCACCGACGCGGTGAACCACCGTGCGGAGCTGGAGAAGGTGCTCAGCGCCGCTGAGAAGGCGCATATGGAGGCCGTGCGCGCGGTCGCGGACCACCGGGAGGGCATGGCCAAGCTGACCGGTCAGGTGGAGGCACTGCGTAGCAAGACCAGCTCGGGCGCCGAGGAGATCAACCGGCTGACCGAGACGATGGAGGAAGCCAGCGCACGCGCCGAGCAGGCGAACGCGGAGCTTGCCGACGCGAGGGCGGAGACCGGCACCGAGGATTCCGGGGACGAAGATCTCGAGGATCGGCATACCCAGGCGGTGCGGGCGCATGACGCCGCCAAGGCACGGGTGGCCGAGCTGGTGGACGCGGAGCGCACCGCGGAGCGCGACATCGCGTCCGAGAAGGCCAGGGTGGACGCGCTGTCCATGGGCCTGAACCGGAAGGACGGCGCGGGCGCGCTGCTCGCCGAGGCGGACAAGTTGCCCGGTGTGCTCGGCTCGGTGGCCGCGTTGCTGACCGTCGATCAGGGTGCCGAGGTGGCGCTGGCGGCCGCGCTCGGCCCGGTCGCGGACGCGGTCGCGGTGGCCGGCGGCGAGGAGGCGCTCGCCGCGCTTGAACTGTTGAAGAGCGCGGATTCCGGCCGTGCCGGGCTGCTTCTCGGCGGTTCGCCATCCACGGTGGACCCCGCAAGCTGGCCTTCGTTGCCGGCCGGCGCGCGCTGGGCGCGGGAACTGGTCCAGGCACCGGATGCGCTGCGGCCAGCCGTTGAACGCGCCCTCGACCGGATCGCGGTCGTGGACGATCTCGCGTCCGCCAGGCAACTGGTGACCGCGCACCCGACCGTGCGCGCGGTCACCAGGGGCGGCGACGTGTTCGGCACCGACTGGGCGATCGGTGGTTCCGGCCGTAGCGAGAGCGTCATCGAGGTGCAGGCGGCGGTGGACGAGGCGGAGAACCGGCTCGCCGCCGCGCAGCACTCCCTCGAGCGGACCGCCGCCGAGCTGGAGGGCGCCCGAGCCGAGCAGGAGGCACGCCGCGACGAGGTCGAGCAAGCCAAGGAAGCGCTGAGCGAAGCCAAAGTACGCAAGGCACGCAGTTCGGAACGACTGTCCTCATTGGAACAGGCCGCCCGTTCGGCGCAGGCCGAAGTCGAGCGGCTGCACAACCAGCGATCCAAACTGGAGCAGTCCCACGAGGAGGCGCTGAACAAGCTCGCCGAGCTCGAGGAGCGGCTGGCGGTCGCCGGCGAGCAGCCGATGGACGAGGACCCGGACACCTCCGAGCGGGACGAGGCGTCCGCGGCGCTCAGCGAGGCACGCCAGGCGGAAACGGATGCCCGGCTGGCGCTTCGCACCGCCGAGGAGCGCGCAAGGGCGATCGTCGGCAAGGCCGATCAGCTGCGCCGCTCCGCGCACGCCGAGCGGCAGGCGCGGGAACGCGCCGAGCAGGCGCGGGTGGCGCGCGCCCGTGGTGCCACGGTGGCCTCCGCGGTGGTGAGTGCCGGGGAGACCGCGCTGGAGCGCATCGAGGTGTCGCTGCGGGCCGCGATGACCGAACGGGATGCCGCGAAGGCCGAGCAGGAGCAGCGCGAGGCCGCGTTGACCCAGGTGCGAAACCGTGTTCGGGAACTGACCGGCGAGCTGGAGAAGCTCACCGATGCGGTGCACCGTGACGAGGTGGCCCGTGCCGAACAGCGGCTGCGGATCGAGCAGCTGGAGACCAAGATCTCCGAGGAGTTCGGTATCGGGCTGGACGATCTGCTCGCCGAGTACGGTCCCGACGTGCCGGTCCCGCCGAACGAGCTGGAGATGTCCGAGTACGAGGCGGCGAAGGAGCGTGGCGAGGACGTCGCCAAGCCGCAGCCGATCCCGTACGACCGGGGCACCCAGGAGCGGCGGGCGAAGCGCGCGGAGAAGGATCTCGCCCAGCTCGGCAAGGTGAACCCGCTCGCCCTCGAGGAGTTCGCCGCGCTCGAGGAGCGGTACAAGTTCCTTTCCACCCAGCTGGAAGATCTCAAGGCGACCCGGCGCGACCTGCTCACCGTGGTCAAGGAGGTCGACGACAAGATCCTCGAGGTGTTCAGCACCGCCTACGAGGACGTGGCGCGGGAGTTCAAGACCGTGTTCAGCGCCCTGTTCCCCGGCGGCGAGGGCAAGCTGGTGCTCACCGAGCCGGAGGACATGCTGACCACCGGTGTGGACGTGGAGGCCCGCCCGCCAGGCAAGAAGGTCAAGCGGCTGTCCCTGCTCTCCGGTGGGGAGAAGTCGCTGGTCGCGGTCGCCATGCTGGTGGCGATCTTCCGCGCCCGGCCCTCGCCGTTCTACGTGCTCGACGAGGTGGAGGCCGCGCTGGACGACACCAACATGCGCCGGCTGCTGGTGCTGCTCGAGGAGCTGCGGAGCACCTCGCAGCTGATCATCATCACGCACCAGAAGCCGACCATGGAGATCGCCGACGCGCTGTACGGCACCAGCATGCAGGGCGACGGCATCACCCAGGTGATCTCGCAGCGGATGCGCGGCAGGGAACCGGAGATCGAGCAGCCGGCCGAACCGGAGCCCGCACGCGCCAGTTAGGACGGTTTCGCAGGTCCGGGGTGACGGCGCGCGGACGGCCCTCGTTACCGTAGGCGCGGCAGCCGCTCCAGCCAGGAGGACCCAGCGATGAGTAACCCGTACGGTGCGCCGGGCAGCAACCCGTTCCCGCAGCCCGGCTACCCGCAACAGCCGGGCGGCCAACCGCGGGGCTATGGCCCGCCGCAAGGTCCGCCGCCCGGCGCGCCGGCTCAGCAGGGCCACGCACCGCCCGGGATGCCCCAGAGCCCACCGCCGGGCCCGCCGCCCGGTGCGCACGGCATGCCATCCGGCCCGATGGGTGGCCACCCTGGACCGCCGCCGCCTCCCGGGATGGGGCGCGTCGTGTTGCACACCAAGTACTTCCCGCTCGCCTTCATCCTCGCGCTGTTCAAGCCGGGTATCACGATCAACGGCCAGCAAGGCCCGATCGGGCAGTGGGGGATGAACGTGATCGACCTGCCGCCCGGCCAGTACCACATCCAGGTGCACACCAACTACATCTGGAAGTTCGGCAACGCCGTGGCGCCCATCCCGCTCAACCCCGGCCAGCAGATCGACGCCTACTACGCGGCGCCCGCGATGCCGTTCGGTGCCGGCGCGATCGGCCCCACCCCGCAAGAGCCACCGCTGAAGGGCGTGGCGCTCGGGGTGTTCATCGGGTCGTTCGCGTTCGCCATCCTCATGATCATCCTGGCGGCCGTCGCTATCTGAGCGGCTGCCAGCCAAGGCGGATACTGGTGCGGGTAGGCACGGCTAGGAGGCCTGGCGATCGTCCACGGCTGCCGGCTCCGGTTCGGCCGGCCGCCCGTGCCGCAGCGAGAGCAGTCCGCCAACGACCAGCGTTACCACCACACCGATCGGCGTGTACCAGGGGAAGGCCAGCGGGGTGTCCTCGCCGTCCACCGTGAACGACACCCCGAACACGAAGTAGGCGATCACGGCGAGGGTGGCCACGAACGCCACGATCGCGTCCGTCTGGTTCGCCCGCCGCACCAGCAGCCCGAGGAAGAACGCGCCGAGCAGCGCGCCGTAGGTGTAGCTCGCGATGCTCAACGCCACCTCGACAACGGGGTCGTCGGTGCCGGTCGTCTGCGCGAACACCGACGCGAACACCACGAACACGCCAGCCCAGATCAGCGTCCACACCTTCGCCTGCTTCAGCACCGTGGCATCCGGCAGGGTGCGCTTGGTGAATCGCTGATACAGATCGCTCACCGTCGAGGTGGAAAGGGAGTTCAGGGAGGACGACAGGGTGCTCATCGCGGCGGCCAGGATGCCCGCGATCAACAGGCCGGACAGCCCGGCCGGCAACTCGTTGACGACGTAGTTCGAGAAGATCTCATCGCCCTGCCCCAGGTTCAGCTGCTCCGGATCCCTGCCGCCGTAGAACGACCACAGCATCGCGCCGATCACCAGGAACAGCGCGAACTGGAAGAACACCACCACGCCGCTCGCGATCACGGCTTTCTGGCTGTCCCGGACGTTCCGGCAGGCCAGCAGGCGCTGCACCATCAACTGGTCGGCGCCATGCGATGCCATCGCGAACAGCGCGCCACCGAACACCGCGGTGATGAACGCGTACTGATCGGTGAGCAGATCACCGGAGAACTCGAGCAGCTGGAACTTGCCGGCGTCGAACGCGGCGCCCAGCCAGCCGTCCCGCAGCTGGCCGGACAGCACGATCACCGCGACGATGGCGCCCACGATGTAGATCCCCAGCTGGATCGCGTCCACCCAGATGACCGCCCGGATCCCGCCGATGTAGGTGTAGATCACCGCGAACGCCGCGATGCAGAGCACGATCACCCAGTAATCGGCGTCCAGCCCGATCGCGTCGAGCAGCACCTTCACCGGTATCGCGGTCGCGAACAGCCGAAGCCCGTCGGCCAGTAGCCGGGTCACCAGGAAGGTGACCGAGGCGGTGCCCTGCAGTCCGCCGCCGAACCGCTTGCCGAGGAACCCGTAGGCGCTCACCAGCTCACCGGCGTAGTACTTCGGCAGCAGCACGAAAGCCACCAGCACGCGGCCGATCAGGTACCCGATCGCGAGCTGCAGGTAGGTGATGTTGCCGAGGTAGGCCACCGTGGGCACGCTGATCACGGTGAGCATGGAGGTCTCGGTCGCCACCACCGACAGCGTGACCAGCCACCAGGACATCTGCCGGTTGCCGACGAAGTAGTCGGTCGACGAGCGCTGTCTTCCGCTCAACCAGACGCCGATCGCCGGCATGGCAAGCAGGTAGATCACGATGATCACGATGTCCAGGGTTCGCACGGTTCCTCCAGTCAGCGGCCGTGGATGGGGTGAGATGGGTCCGCGGATAGCACCTGCAGACGACGGGGAGGCGCGGCCGGTTCCGCCGTGCCGGCCGGCCATGCTCGGCCTGGCGTGATGCTGCCGAGCAGCCGAGGTCCGCGGGCACCGGTGGCACTCGGCAGGTTCGCGGGCACGCCGTGCCAGGTCAGCCAGCCGAGCAGCGCGGCGAGATAGGCCTCCTTGGCCGCCGCCGGCAGCCCCAATTCGTCACTGCAACGCAGTTCGATCGCCCCCAGGCTCATCGCGAGTGCGTCGATCAACGCGGGATTCCGCGTCCCGCCGCCCGAGCAAAGTACCGTCATCACGTCGTGCCGGCGCGCCTCCCGCGCGATCGTGCGCGCGGTCAGCTCGACAAGGGTGCGTAGCAGGTCCTCCGGCTCGACCGGCGGCAGGTCCCGCAGCGCGCGGTGCAGGTACTCGGCGTTGAACCGCTCCTTGCCGGTCGATTTCGGCGGGTCGGCCGGATAGTAGGGATCGGCCAGCAGGAGTTCGAGCAGATCCGCGCGGGTGCTGCCCCGTTCGGCCAGGGCGCCGTCGGTGTCCCGCTGCCGGGTGCCGCCGGAAACCATCCGGGCCGCCTCGTCGAGCAACGCGTTGCCGGGGCCGGTGTCGTAGGCCAGCGGCTCGTGCTCCCGCGTGACCACGGTGATGTTGGCGATCCCGCCGATGTTCACCGCCGCGGCAGGCCGCTGCGTGCGGTCGACGAAATCCCGCAGCCACAACGCATCCAGGGTGCTGGCCAGCGGGGCGCCGTGCCCGCCCGCGGCGACATCCCTCGCGCGCAGGTCGCCGACCACCGGCACCCCGGTGGCCTCCGCGATCCACGCCGGCTGGCCGAGTTGCAGCGTGCCGAGGCATCGCTCGCCGGACACCCAGTGGTAGATGGTCTGGCCGAGCGATCCGATGAGCTCGGCGCCGCCCCCGGCGAGTTCCCGCATGCCGCGCCCGGCGGCCTCGGCGAACGCCTTGCCGACGGCGGTGTCCAGCTGGCAGAGCTCCCCGGCGGTGCACGACCCTGGCGGCAAGGCGGCCCGCAACCGGTCGCGCAGCCAGTCGGGGTAGTCGTGCTCGAGGTACCCGAGCCCCGCCAGCTGGACGGTGTCCTCCCGCAGGTCCAGGCGCGCGGCGGCGACGTCGATACCGTCAATGGAGGTGCCGGAGATCAGCCCGACTACCCGCATACCCTGCGCTTCCCGTGTCGCCACGCCTGTGGTTTAGTCCACTTTTTCGGGCCGTGCAACCGGAATCGTTACTTCTTGTCCGAACTGATTCCGAGATAGTTGAACATTGCCCAATCGGAGGTGCCTGCCGCCCTTCCCTTCACGGTCGTCGAGGTGCCGGCCGGCCCACATGCGAGGATGGCCGGCGTGTTGGACACCGGCCTGATCGTGCTGATTGTCGTTGCCGTCGTGGTGCTGCTCGCCATCGCGCTGATCGTCGGGCTGACACTGTCCCGGAAGCGCCGGATCAGCCTGGCCGAGCAGGACAAGACGGCCGAGCCCAAGGGCGGCGGCTATCGCGCGGGCGGTGGGATCACGTTCGCCTCCGGCGGGCAGGCCACGACGGAGGCACCGACGGGGGTACCGGAGCATCCGGTCGCCGACCGGCCCGAGGTCGACGGTCAGCCGGCGGTCGGCGACGACGCCTCGGTGCCGAGGGACGCGGAGCGCAGGGGGATCGTCGACGTCACGCTCCCGGACGGCGCGGATACCGCGCCCCCGGATACCGCGACCCCCGATACCGAAGCCGAGGTCCCGCCCACGACCGAGGCCCCGCCCAGTACCGAGGCCCCGACCAGTACCGAGGAGAGCCCGGCAGCGGCCCCCGCGACCGAACCCGCGCCGCGGCCCGTCGAGGAGATCGAACCGCCGGCCGGACGGCTGGAGCGGCTGCGCGGCCGCCTCGCGCAGTCCCGCTCGACGCTCGGGCAGGGCGTGCTCGGGCTGCTCGGCGCCGGCGACCTCGACGAGGACTCGTGGACCGAGATCGAGGACACCCTGCTGGTCGCCGACCTCGGCGCGGCGAACGCCGGTGAGATCGTGCGGAACCTGCGGGAAACGCTGCTCTCCAGGGCGGTGCGCACCGCCGACGACGCGCGGGTGGCCCTTCGCGACGTACTGGTCGAGGCGCTGCACCCCGCGATGGACCGCGCGGTGCGCGCGCTGCCGCACCAGGTCGACGGCGCCAAGCAACCGGCCGTCGTGCTGGTGGCCGGGGTGAACGGCACCGGCAAGACCACCACCACCGGCAAGCTCGCGCGGGTGCTGATCGCCGACGGCCACCACGTGATGCTCGGCGCGGCGGACACGTTCCGCGCCGCGGCCGCCGATCAGCTGCAGACCTGGGCGGAACGGGTCGGCGCGCAGGTGGTGCGCGGTAAGGAAGGGGCAGACCCCGCGTCGGTGGCGTTCGATGCCGTGAAGCGGGGCGCCGAAACCGAGGCGGACGCGGTGCTGGTGGACACCGCGGGCCGGTTGCACACCAAGACCGGTCTGATGGACGAGCTCGGCAAGGTCAAGCGGGTGGTGGAAAAGCAGGCGAAGGTGGACGAGGTGCTGCTCGTGCTCGATGCCACCACCGGCCAGAACGGTCTCGCGCAGGCAAGGGTGTTCGCCGAGGTCGTGGATGTAACCGGCATAGTGCTGACCAAATTGGACGGTACGGCGAAGGGCGGCATCGTGTTCCAGGTGCAGCGGGAACTCGGGGTGCCGGTCAAGCTGGTCGGTCTCGGTGAGGGGCCGGATGACCTCGCGCCGTTCGAGCCCGCCGCGTTCGTAGACGCGTTGCTGGCCTGATCCAGGGAGGAACTGCGGTGTCCGAACACTCGCTGCGCTATGCCGCGAACCTGTCCATGTTGTTCACCGAGCTGAGCCTGTTCGAGCGCCCGGACGCGGCGCGCGCGGCCGGCTTCGACGCGGTGGAATTCTGGTGGCCGTTCGACGTCGCGGTGCCGCCGGACGCCGAGGTGGAGAAGTTCGTGCGAGCCCTGAACGACTCGGGTGTGCGGCTGACCGGGTTGAACTTCTTCGCGGGCGACATGCCGGGCGGGGACCGCGGGCTGGTCTCCTGGGTTGGGCGGGAACGCGAGTTCGCCGACAACGTGACGGCGACCGTGGAGATCGCGGGGCGGCTCGGTTGCCGCGGGTTGAACGCGCTGTACGGCAACCGGCTGGACGGCGCTGACCCCGCCGCGCAGGACGAGCTCGCGGCGTCCCAGCTGGACTTGGCCGCACGGCAGGCGCGGACGATCGGAGCGCGCGTGCTGATCGAGCCGGTGTCCGGTGCGCCGCGCTACCCGCTGCGCACCGCCGCGGACGCCCTCGCGGTGCTCGACCGGCTGCCGGAGCGGCACAACGTCGACCTGCTCGCCGACCTCTACCACCTGAGCGTGAACGGCGACGACGTACCGGCTGTGCTCACCGAGCACGCCGGGGAGATCGGGCACGTGCAGATCGCGGACGCCCCCGGCCGGCACGAGCCTGGCACCGGGTCACTCGATCTGGACGGCTGGTTGGCGACCCTGCAGGCCGGCGGGTACGGCGGTTACGTGGGGCTGGAGTACAAGCCGAGCACGGACAGCGCGGCGAGTCTTGGCTGGCTACCGCGCGAGCGTCGTGCCGCACCGCGCTAGCGAAGGGAGAGACGTGCGAACTGTCGGGTTCATCGGGCTGGGCATCATGGGCGCACCGATGGCGGTCAACCTGGTACGTGCCGGATACGACGTGGTCGGCTACAACCGCAGCCGGTCCAAAGTGGACGACTTCGTGGCGAACGGCGGCCGGGGTGCCCCGACCGTCGGCGAGGCGGTACACGGTGCGGACGTGGTGATCACCATGTTGCCGGATTCCCCTGACGTACGGGCCGTTTCGGCGGACATCGCGGCGGCGGCCTCGGAGGGCACGCTGTTCATCGACTGCAGCACGATCCGCCCGGATGTGGCGCGGGAGGTGGACGAGGCGTGCGCGGCCAGTGGAATCCGGGTGCTCGACGCGCCGGTCTCCGGCGGTGAGAAGGGCGCCATCGACGGCACGCTGTCCATCATGGTCGGCGGCAGGGAGGCCGATTTCGCCGACGCGAAGCCGGTTTTCGAGGCGATGGGCAAGACGATCGTGCACGTCGGCCCGCCGGGCGCCGGCCAGACGGTGAAGGCCGCGAACCAGCTGATGGTAGCCGGCAACATCCAGCTGGTGGCCGAAGCGCTGGTGTTCCTCGAGGCGCACGGCGTGCACACCGGCTCGGCGATCGAGGTGCTCGGTGGCGGGATGGCCGGCAGCAAGGTCCTCGAGGCCAAGGCGGGCCCGATGACCTCCCGCCAGTTCACCCCAGGGTTCCGGGCCGAGCTGCACCACAAGGACCTCGGCATCGTGCAGTCAGCCGCCAGGGAAGCCGGCGTGACGATCCCGCTCGGCGCGGTGGTGTCGCAGCTGATGTCCTCGCTGGTCGCGCAGGGCCACGGAACGCTTGACCACAGCGCGTTGCTGAAGTTGGTGGAACAGCTCTCCGGCCGCGAGTAGCTGGCCGCGCCCTGGCGCGACCCCGCGAAGAACTCACCGGCCGCGGAGGCGCTTGGCGCGGACGTCCGGGTGCTGATGCGGGCAGCTGACGCACTTCTGGCCGCCGGTTGCCTGATAGATCAGGCAGCACGACACCCGCCGCACGAACCGCTTGGCTGCCACATCCAGGTAGCGGGGTGGCGGTATGCGCTGCCCGGTGAACCGTTCGATCTCCGTGACGAGCGGGGCGGCCAACCCGGTGATGCGCTCCGGGTCGCCCACCGCCATCCCGGTCCACAGCAGGCGGTTCGCGATGGAGTCCGTGGCGATCGCCCACAACGCGGGGCTCGGCGCACCGGTGTGCTCGCTGATCACGGCGATCGGCTCGGCCAGCGCCGCGCCGAGCGCCGTGCCGAGCCGGCCGCCCTCGATGACCGCGGTGGAGCGGGCCCCTGCCAGCCGTCCGTCCGGATGCTGCAGCAGATACATCCGGTCCAGCGCGGGATCCAGCGCGACACCGGTAACCGCGAACGCCTCAACCGCGGGTGCGACCAGCACGGAACTCACCGAATACCACCAGATCGTGCCGAGCACCTGCGGCTTCGCGCGCCCGTAGAGCCGCGCGCACGCGTCGATCTGCCCGGCCAGCGCGTCCGGATCCGTCAGCGTCGTCGCCGGCACCTCGAGCAACCCGCCGGATGCCGCACCCGCGTGATACGGCATCCGGCTGGCCAGCAGCGTGTAGACGGCCTCGGTGTGCACCAGCGCTCCCTGAAATCGCTTCGCGTCCATGGTCACGCACCGGTGACCACGTTGCCTCCCGGCGTCCTGAGCACCGGGCGCAGCATCCACTCGAGGCCGCGCGCCGAAGCCAGCCGCAGCAGCACGTTACGGGCCTTGATCTTGGTACGGGTGGCCGGCACGAACCAGTCCGCGGTGTTGCGGCCGGCCTGCTGCTTCTTCAGCACCGCGGTACGCATCCGCTCCTCGTAGCGTTGCAACGCGCCGGGAACATCGCCGTTCTCGCGCAGCTGCTCCGCGAGCACGTAGGCGCCACCGGCCGCAAGCGAGGCGCCCTGACCGGCGAGCAACGAGACGGCCTGGCAGGCATCGCCGATCAGCGTCACGCGGCGCTGGCTCCAGGTGGGCATCTCGATCTGGCTCATCTGGTCGTAATATAGCTCGCCGGGCTCCGGACAGTTCTCCAGCATCCGGGGAACGAACCAGCCGAGCTCGCCGTGCCGACGCCGGAGTTCCGCGCGCGGATCGGCGGGTAGCTCTCCGGAACCGTTCACCCGATGCGCCAGGAACACCCCGACGCGGTCGTCGGACAACCGGTAGGCACCCGCCTGCAATCCGGGAGCTTCCACCATGTGCATGCTGTTGCCAAGCTGGCCCGCGATCTCCGGATCGGTGTAGACGTAGCTTGACACGTGGTATCCGAGGTCGCGGCGGAACCGTCGCTCGGGACCGAAGGTCAGCTCCCGGACGCGCGAGTGGAGGCCGTCCGCGCCGATCAGCACATCGGCGCGTTCCACGGTCCCATCGGTCAGCTGCACGTCGACGTGATCTTCCGTGCAGGTAACGCCGTCCACGCTGGTGGAGAACCGGATTCCGGTATCCGGATCGAGGGCGTTGTGGAGGATCCGCTCGAGGTCTCCGCGCAGCAACGAGACCACCCGGCCATGCTGGACCCGGTAGGCCGCCTCGGCGTCGAGCCGGCTGGTGGGTGTGCCATCCACGGATCGGTAAAGCACCCCGTCGATCGGGTAGCAGACCCGCCGGACTTCCGGCAGCAGCCCCATCCGCTCGACCGAGTCGTAGCCGGACGCGAAGAAATCGATCAGGTAACCGGCGCCGCGCAACGCGCCTGCGCGCTCCAGAATGGTCACCTGCCACCCGTCGTTGCGCAGCCACCAGGCCGCGGACAGGCCGGCGATGCCGGCGCCGCAGATGATCGCTTTCACTGTTTCTCCCGTTCTGTCGGGGAAAGGCCGGTGATGCGCAGCAGGACGGGCGCGAGATCGTCAACCGGCGGCACCGTGAGAAGGCTCCGATGCATGATGAGCCCGTCGAGCAGCGCGCTCAGTGCGGCCGAGACCGCCGCGGGCTCGGCGACGGCGCCGTCCGCCAGCCGGTCGGTCAGCCCGGTGCGGAACTCCTCGAGCACTGCGCCGAGGCGATCGGCCAGCGCCTGGTCGCGCGTCGCGGCCAGGTATGCCTCGGTCATCAGCACGGACGCCGGATCCTGCCCGCCGTAGGTGTACGCGACGTGCAGCATCGCCCGGAGACCGCTCGGCAGGTCCGGCGCCTCGTCGAGCAGCCGCAACGATTCGGCGACGGCCTCGCGGGCGGTGCCGAGCGCCGCTTCGGCGAGCAGTTCCGCGACGGACCGGAAGTGGTAGTGCACCAGGCCGGGCGGCAACCCGGCCCGCTCGGCGATTTTCCGCGTCGTGACGGCGTTCCAGCCGAGCGACGGGATCAACTCCGTTGCGGCGCGGAGCAGTCTGGTCCGCGTCTGCCGGCCGCGTTCCCTTGCGCCGTCCGCCATCCCACCTCTATTTGGGCGACTGTACTGGGCAATTGACCAAAAATATACCCGATGTTGCGGGGAATCACAAAACGGGCATCACTGGCGGTGGTATCGGACACGCTCCGTGTTCGATGGCGCCGCGTCGCGACCGCGAAACGCGCCCGTAACGAAACTCGTCAATCCGTTCACACCGGCGAAACCAGACGTGAGCATCCGGGAAACAGGCCTTCTCGATGCTGTCGCAAAGCGGACATCACGGCCGAGGAGGCAAGTGTGGAAGGTAATACGGCCTGGTTGCTTACCAGCGCCGCCCTGGTGTTGTTCATGATTCCCGGGCTGGCGTTGTTCTACGGCGGCATGGTCCGGTCCAAGAGCGTGCTCAACATGATGATGATGAGCTTCGGCTCGATCGGCCTGATCGGCGTGCTGTGGGTGATCTACGGATACTCGACGACATTCGGCAGTGACATCGGCGGGCTGCTCGGCAATCCCGGCGACGCGCTTGGCCTTTCCGGCCTGATGGGCGGGAACACCTTGGAGGGCACCGGTTTCGTGGCCTTTCAGGGCATGTTCGCGATCATCACGGTCGCGCTCATCTCGGGTGCCATCGCCGATCGGGCCCGGTTCGGTCCGTGGCTGCTGTTCGCCGGCATCTGGGCCACCCTCGTCTACTTCCCGGTCGCGCACTGGGTGTGGGGCGAGGGCTGGATCATGGATATGGGCACCCTTGACTTCGCCGGTGGTACCGCGGTGCACATCAACGCCGGGGCGGCGGCGCTGGCGCTGGCGATCGTGCTCGGCAAGCGGCGTGGCTGGCCGAAGGAGCCGATGAAGCCACACAACCTGCCGCTTGTGATGCTCGGTGCGGGCATCCTGTGGTTCGGCTGGTTCGGGTTCAACGCCGGTTCCGCGGTCGCCGCGGACAACATCGCGGGTCTCGCGTTCATCAACACGCTGACGTGCACCTGCGCGGCGATGCTGGCCTGGCTGCTCACCGAGCGGATCAGGGACGGCAAGGCGACCAGCCTCGGTGCCGCTTCCGGTGTGGTCGCCGGACTTGTCGCGATCACCCCGGCCTGTGCCTTCGTGGACACCTGGGGCGCGCTGACCATCGGCGTGTTCGCCGGTGTGCTGTGCGCGCTTGCCGTCGGCCTGAAGTACCGGCTCGGCTACGACGACTCGCTCGACGTGGTCGGCGTACACCTGATCGGCGGTCTGGTCGGCACGGTGCTGATCGGTTTCCTCGCCACCACCGGCGTGAACGCGGACGGCGCGGACGGCTTGCTGTACGGCGGCGGCGCGGGCCAGCTCGGCACGCAGCTGGTCGGTGCCGTTTCGGTGCTGGTGTATTCGTTCGTGCTCGCCGCGCTGATCGGGCTGCTGGTGAAGGCGACGATCGGATTCCGGGCGGATCCGGAGGACGAGGCGTCCGGTGTGGACGAGTCCGAGCACGCGGAGAGCGCGTACGAGTTCTCCTCGTTCCGCTCCGGAGGTGGCTCGGCGATAGCCGCGAGCGCGAACACCTTGGCCGACAAGGTTCCGGCCAGCTCGGGTAAGGAAGGCTGAGACCATGAAATTGGTAACCGCGATCATCAAGCCGTTCACTTTGGACGACGTCAAGTCGGCGCTGGAACAGCTCGGAATCCTTGGCATGACGGTCAGCGAGGTCCAGGGATTCGGCCGGCAGAAGGGACACACCGAGGTCTACCGGGGTGCCGAGTACGCCGTGGACTTCGTCCCGAAGCTGCGGGTCGAGGCCCTCGTTGAGGACAGCGAGCCGGGCAGTGTGGACAAGGTCGTCGACGTCATCGTGGAGGCCGCGCGTACCGGCAAGATCGGTGACGGGAAGGTCTGGGTCACGTCGGTCGACACCGTGATCCGGGTACGAACCGGGGAACGGGGCACCGACGCGTTGTGAGTAGCTCAGCGGCTACCGACCTGGTGTGGGCGCGGGATCGACTTCTCGCGCCCACACCGGAGGGCGCTGCCAGGGACGGGCATCGTCGTTCGGCGGAATCACTCCGCGAAGCGCTGACCGACTTGCACGACTTCTGGCTCGCCTCGCGCGCCCGCGAGGCGGGGATCCGGGGCGCGGAGTGTGGTATCGCGCTAGTCGCGGTGGGGGCGCTCGGCCGTGGCGAGCTGGTGCCGTATTCGGATCTGGATCTGGCCATCGTGTTCCGCCCGGATTCCGGTCCGGAAGGGAAATCGTCTTCCAAGCAACGCCAGCGCGAGATCGAGCGGCTCGCGGAGCGACTCTGGTACCCGCTGTGGGACGCGCGGATCGGGCTGGACCACTCGGTGCGCACGGTGGCCGAGGCCGCGCAGGTGGCCGCGGACGATCTGCGTACCGCCACCTCGCTGCTGGACGCACGCTGCCTCGCGGGGGACACCGATCTGTTCGACGAGCTGGTGCACGCCGTGCGGATGAAATGGCGCGCGATCGCCAGATACCGGGTGGATGAGCTTGCCGAGCAGGCGAAGGCGCGCTGGGCGCGCAGCGGCGAGGTGGCGAGCAGGGTGGAGCCGGACCTGAAGTACGGCAGGGGCGGGCTGCGGGATCTGCAGATCCTGGACGGGCTGTCCGCCGCGCAGCTGGTTGACCGGCCGGGCCCCGAGGTGCGGGCGGCTCGCACGTTGCTGCTTGACGTGCGCACCGAGCTGCGCCGCGGCGCGGGCCGCGCGGTCGACGTGCTGCACGCGCAGGATGGCGACGAGGCCGCCGCCGCGCTCGGGCTGGGGGATCGGTTCGCGCTCGCCGGCGAGCTGTCCGGCGCAGGCCGCACCGTTGCCTACGCGGTGGACGTGGCGTTGCGCGCGACCCGCAGCGAGGGCAACGGGCGGTTCGGTCTGCTGCGCCGGGGGCCGGTGCGCCGGCCGCTCGACGAGGGCGTTGTGCTGCACGGCAACGAGGTGGTGCTGGCCCGCGACGCCAAGCCGAGCAGGGATCCGGCGCTGCTGCTGCGGGTGGCCGCCGCGGCGGCGCGCGGCAAACACCCGATCGCGGCCGGCACGCTCGCCCGGTTGGCGGATTCCGCGCCGGAACTGCGTGCGCCGTGGCCGGCGGATGCGCGCAGGGAGCTCGTAGAACTACTCGGTGCCGGCGACGGGCTGGTCGACGTGGTCGAGGCGCTTGACCGCAGCGGGTTGTGGGCGCGGCTGTTTCCGGAGTGGGGCGCGATCCGGGATCTCTCGCCCGCCGAGGCCGTGCACACCTGGACCGTTGACCGGCACCTGGTGCACGCCTGCGCCTACGCGTCCCGGCTGGCCACCAGGGTGTCCCGGCCGGATCTGCTGCTGCTCGGCGCACTGCTGCACGACATCGGCAAGGGTCGAGAGCCCGATCATTCCGTCGTCGGTGCGGAACTCGCCATCCACATCGGACAACGGCTCGGCCTGCCGGCCGCCGACGTGCACACGCTTTCCTCGATCGTGCGGCATCACCTGCTGCTGCCGCACACCGCGACACGGCGGGACATCACCGACGACGTGACCGTGCGGCGGGTTGCGGACACGCTGGAGGGCGATCCGGCACGGCTGGAGATCCTGCACGCGCTGGCCGAGGCGGACGCCCGTGCCACGGCACCGTCGATGTGGAAGGACTGGCGGGCCGCGCTGATCGGCGATCTGGTGCGCGCCGTCCGGCTGGTGATGGCTGGTGAACCGGCTCCGGGCGCGGAACCGCTTTCCGAACGGGCGCACGAGCTGGCGGAGGCCGCCCGGCACACCGGAAAAGCGGAGGTGGTGTTCGACGCGTCCGGGCGGGTGGCCACGGTGACCATGCTGGCGCCGCAGCGTCCTGGCATGCTCGGGATCGCCGCGGGCGTGCTCGCGCTGCACTCGCTCGAGGTGCACGCGGCCGAACTGGGCACCCACCACAACACCGCGGAGGTGTTCATGGGCGTGTTCACGGTGTCCCCCCGATTCGGGTCGTTGCCGGACGTGAGCCTGGTGCGCGAGCAGTTCGCCAGGGCGGTGGACGGGACGTTGCCGCTCGCCGAGCGGCTGGCCAGCAAGGAACGCGACTACGAGCGGCCGGTGGACGAGGCGCCGCCAGCCAGGGTGCACTGGTTCGACGGGGAGACCGGCCCGGAATCGGTGCTGCTCGAACTGCGGGCCGCGGACCGGATCGGCCTGCTGCACCGGGTGGCGTTGGCGCTGGATGCCTGCGGCGCGCGGGTGTTGTGGGCACGGGCGGCGACGCTGGGTGGTGTCGCCATCGACTCGTTCAGCCTCGCC
This sequence comes from Pseudonocardiaceae bacterium, assembly GCA_009379845.1. GTDB lineage: Bacteria > Actinomycetota > Actinomycetes > Mycobacteriales > Pseudonocardiaceae > Tamaricihabitans. The sequence continues at coordinate 36,129 of WHSZ01000025.1, forward strand.
CGCAACGGCGGGGTGAGCGCGGAGGCGAGCTGGCGGGAACGGGTCGAGTCAGCCGTGCTACGTACCGCCACCTGAGTAAAACTACGCAGCCTTGGACGCGGGTCTTTGCGCTGCCTGACCGGGCCAGCTGTCCGGCACAGTGAACGTATCGCACGGCGAGCGAAGCGATCAGGCGGCACGGGATCGCCGACGGAGGCAACCCGGTGGTCGTTGGGGGCGTGTCTGGCCCATCGCTGCCGGCGGTCACGGCGGCCGGGGTGGCCCGTTGAGGGGGCGGGCCACCCCAGCCGCTCGCGTTCCCGGCCTGCTCGGCGGTTACCCTGAAGAAGGACCTCTGTGTCCACCTTCCGAAGCAGACTGGCTGGAGTGCCGCACCCGTGTTCGACACCCTCTCCGATCGACTCACCTCAACCCTGCAGAATCTGCGCGGCAAGGGGCGACTGTCCGACACCGACATCGACGCCACCGCGCGGGAGATCCGCATCGCGCTGCTCGAGGCGGACGTGGCGCTGCCGGTGGTCCGCGAGTTCATCGCGCAGATCAAGCAGCGGGCGAAGGGCTCCGAGGTCTCCCAGGCGCTGAACCCCGCGCAGCAGGTCGTCAAGATCGTCAACGAGGAACTGGTCGGTATTCTGGGGGGCGAGACCCGCCGGCTGAACCTCGCCAAGAACCCGCCAACCGTGATCATGCTCGCCGGCCTGCAGGGTTCCGGTAAGACCACGCTTGCCGGCAAGCTCGCGAAATGGCTGCGCGGCCAGGGGCACACCCCGATGCTGGCGGCCTGCGACCTGCAGCGCCCGAACGCGGTCACCCAGCTGCAGGTGGTCGGCGATCGGGCCGAGGTCCCGGTGTTCGCCCCGCACCCCGGCGTCACCTCCGAGGAAGAGGCCGCCACCGGTGATCCCATCGACGTGGCCCGCCGCTCGATCGACGAGGCGCGGCGCGCGCAGCACGACGTGGTCGTGGTGGACACCGCGGGCCGGCTCGGCGTCGACGAGGAGCTGATGCGCCAGGCGGCCGACATCCGGGACGCGGTGCAGCCGGACGAGGTGCTCTTCGTCGTGGACGCGATGATCGGTCAGGACGCGGTGAACACCGCGGAGGCGTTCCGGGACGGCGTCGGCTTCTCCGGCGTGGTGCTCACCAAGCTGGACGGCGACGCCCGCGGTGGTGCCGCGCTGTCCGTGCGGCAGGTCACCGGCCAGCCGATCCTGTTCGCCTCGAACGGCGAGAAGCTCGAGGACTTCGACGCCTTCCACCCGGACCGGATGGCCAGCCGGATCCTCGGCATGGGCGACGTGCTCAGCCTCATCGAGCAGGCCGAGCAGGCGTTCGACCAGAAGCAGGCGGAAAGCACCGCCGCGAAGATCGGCTCGGGCGATCTGACCCTTGAGGATTTCCTCGAGCAGATGCTCGCGGTGCGCAAGATGGGTCCAATCGGCAACCTGCTCGGCATGCTGCCAGGTGCCGGGCAGATGAAGGACCAGCTGGCCAATGTGGACGACAAGCACCTCGACAGGCTGCAGGCGATCATCCGAGGCATGACGCCGAGCGAGCGGGCCAACCCGAAGATCATCAACGGCTCCCGGCGGCAACGTATCGCCCGCGGCTCAGGTGTGGAGATCCGCGAGGTCAATGACCTGGTGAACCGGTTCTACGAGTCCCGCAAGATGATGCAGCAGATGGCCGGCCAGTTCGGCTTCGGCGGCGGTGGCTCGAAGAAGAACCGCAAGGGCAAGAAGGGTAAGAAGGGCAAGCGGCAGGGCCCGACACCGCCGAAGACGCGTGGCGGGATGCCCGGCATGATGCCCGGCCAGCTGCCGCCCGGTATGGGAGGCAAGGGCGGCTTCGGCGGCGCCGGCGGTGGCCTGAACGAGCTGCCACCCGGATTCGATCCCTCGAAGCTGAACTTCCCGAAAGACCAATGACCGCGTTGCACCTGCGCGGGGTCGTGCTCCCCGATGACGAGACACGCGATCTGTGGATCGTGAACGGTCGCATTCGGACCACAAACGTGGCGGGCGCGCGCACCATCGTGGACGGCGGTTATCTGCTACCCGGCCTCGTCGACGCGCACTGCCACATCGGGCTCGGCCCCGGTGGCGGCGTCGAGCTCGACGAGGCGGCCGGGCAGGCGGAAACCGACCGGGACGCGGGCACCCTGCTGATCCGGGACTGCGGCAGCCCGATCGACACCCGCCCGCTGCAGGAACGCGCCGAGCTGCCCCGGATCGTGCGCGCCGGCACGCACATCTCCCGCCCGAAGCGCTACATCCCGTACATCAGCGAGGAGCTGGACGATCCGGCGCTGCTGCCCGGCGTGGTGGCCGAGCAGGCCGCCTACGGCGACGGCTGGGTGAAGCTGGTCGGCGACTGGATCGAGCGTTCGGTGGGGGATCTGGCCCCGCTCTGGCCGGATGACGTGCTCGTCGAGGCGATCGACGCCGCGCACCGGGCCGGTGCGAAGGTCACCGCGCACGTGTTCGGCGAGGACGCGCTGCCCGGCCTGATCAACGCCGGCATCGACTGCATCGAGCACGGCACCGGGCTGCGCGCGGACACCATCGACGAGATGGCCCGCCGGGGCACCGCACTGGTGCCCACGTTGATCAACATCGAGCTGTTCCCATCGATCGCGGACGGTGCCGCGAAATACCCGGCCTACGCCGCGCACATGCGCGAGCTGCACGCGAACGTGGGAAGCACCGTCTACGCGGCGATCGAAGCGGGCATCGACGTGTACGCGGGCACCGACGCCGGTGGCGGCATCGACCACGGCCGGCTGGTCGACGAGGTGGTAGCGCTGCACAAGGCCGGGATGAGCGCGGAGGCCGCGCTCGGTTCCGCGTCCTGGGCGGCGCGAAGCTGGCTCGGTTTCACCGGCCTGCACGACGGCGCCGCCGCCGACCTGGTGGCCTACGACTCCGACCCGAGGATCGATCTGGAGGCGCTGCGGTCGCCGAAACGGATCGTGTTGCGAGGAGCCGTTGTCGCCTGACGGGCCGGACCCGGACCTGCCGCCCGAGCGTCGCGGCGAGTCGGGGGAGACGCCCAACGATGCCGAACGCGAGTCCACCCGGCCGGAACCCGCGTCGGGGGCGCAGGCCCGCGACCCCAGGTACGGCCCGTTCCTCGCCGCCGGCATGCACTGGGGTTTCCTGGCGTTCTTCGGCGGGATCGGCGGCTATTACGTCGTCTCGCTGATCTTGAGTGCGGTGCTGTCCAGCCAGCTCGCGGACAACTTCGAGATCAGCGACGTCCCGCAGCTCGGCCCGATGGTGCTGCTCGCCTTCGTGCCGAACGTGCTGCTCGGTATCGCGCCCGCCGTCGGGTCCTGGCGATGGGGCAGGGGTCTGCGGGCGGATTTCGGCATCATCCCGACCCGCAGGGACATCACGATCGGGCTCGGTTGCGGCGGGTTCGCGCTGCTCGTCGCCTACCTGGTGAACCTGGTTCTGCTCGGCGTGTACGGCCCGGAACGCATGCCGCGTGATCCGCTGTCCGAGGTGCGGGAGCTTGCCGGGGACCAGACCGTCTGGCTGGCGCTGACCGTGGTGTTCCTGGTGATCGGAGCCCCGCTTACCGAGGAGCTGTTGCTGCGCGGCGCGCTGTGGGGTGCGCTCGAGCACTACAAGGTGCCGAGGTACGCGATCCTGGTGCTCACCTCGCTGGTGTTCGCCTTCCTGCACGAGGAACCCACCCGGACCCCGGCGCTGATCGCACAGGGGCTCGCCATCGGGGCGGCCCGCATGATCACAGGGAGGACCGGTGCGAGCATGGTCGCGCACGCCGCGAACAACTTGCTGCCCGCGCTCGTGTTGTTGCAGGGTCCGGCGTAGTCGCCGGCGGAACGGTTAGCGTGGGCGCTTCGTGCCCGCAAGCTCGGTTGGAGGCCCCGTGAGCGACGAGCCCGCGCGGGGCGCGCATGGCGGCAACGAGGCCGCCGGCGATCCGCGGACGAAGCCGACGTGGCCGAGTCACCGCTGGGGCCTCGGCGCGTTCGTGTTCGTCGAGGCCGTGCTGCTCTCCTCAGCCGCGTTCGTCAGCGTGCTGCTCACCGGGCGCATCCGACCGGGCGAGCCGCTGCCGATGTACATCGTGCTGATCGGCACCATCGCACCGACCGTGATCGCCGCGAGCACCGCCGTGCTGATCACCTACCTGCGCGGTAACGGGCCGCTGCTGGACTTGCGGTTGTCGTGGCGGTGGTCCGATGTGCGGGTCGGGGTGAAGCTCGGCCTGATCGGGCTGGTGATCACCACGATCGGCGCGCTGGTGTGGACCGAGGTGGTCGGCGAGGACGAGGCCAGCTCGGCCGTCAGTGCGCTGGTGGACAACCGCGAGATGTCGATCGGTACCGCCGTGCTGATGTTCGTGTACCTGTGGCTGGTCGGGCCGATCTGTGAGGAAGTCATCTATCGCGGCATGCTGTGGGGTGCCATGGAGCGGCTCGGCTGGGGCCGCTGGGCGGCGTTCCTGCTGAGCACCGCGGTGTTCGCGGTGAGCCATCTCGAGCCGATCCGCACCACGTTGCTGCTGCTGATCGCGGTGCCGATCGGGCTAGCCAGGCTGCTGACCGGGCGGCTACTCGGCAGCATCGTTGCGCATCAGATGAACAACTTCCTCCCGGCGCTGGCGATCCTGCTGACCTCGCTCGGTGCGATGCCGGCCTGAGGGCTCACAACTCGTGTGCGCGCAGCAGCCGGGTCCGGCTGTTCGTCAGGTGCACCCGCGCCGTGCAGCGCGCCGCGTCGCCGTCCTGCGCTTCGATCGCCAGGTAGATGTCCTCGTGCTCGGTGGTGATCCGCCGGTATTGCGATTCCCGGTATTGCGATTCACCGGGCGGCAGCCGGTCCCTCGGCATGATGATCATCGAAGGGCCGAGTGACGTGAGCAGGTCGCTGAAGTAGCGGTTGCCGGCGGCCAGCGCGATGCGAAGGTGGAACCGGAAGTCCGCGTGCACTGCGCTGCTCGGGTGATCGGCGCTCGCCGCGAAGGCCTCAAGTGCTTCCCGTAGGTCGGCCAGCTGGGCCTCGGTGCGCCTGCGCGCCGCGAGCGCGGCGGCCTCCGCTTCCACCGGGATCCGGAATTCGAGCAGTTCGAGCACGCCCTCGACGGTCAGCGCGCCTGCCGCGCCTGCCGCGCCTGCCGCGCCTGCCGTGCCTGCCGCGCCTGCCGCGCCTGCCGCACCCGTCTCGAACGGGGTGGTGCTCGGCCGTGCGAGCACGAAGCTGCCGCGTCCGTGCCGGGTCTCGACGAGCCCGGCCGCCTGCAGCCGGGAGATCGCCTCGCGGACCACGGTCCGGCTCATGCCGTAGGTCTCGACGAGGCCGCTCTCGGTAGGCAGCTTCTCGCCTGGCTGGATCACGCCCTCGCGGATGCGGGCCGTCAGGGTGTTCACCAGCTCTTGGGTCCGGCTCATCCGTCGAACTCACACCGATCCACGGTCCACGCGGCCGCCTGCTCGCTCATCGTCACGCCGAGCCCTGGGCGGTCCGGCACGAGCATCCGGCCGTCCTTGATCTCCAAGCGCTCGTTGAAAAGCGGTTCGAGCCATTCGAAGTGCTCAACCCACGGCTCGAGGCCGTAGGCGGCCGCGAGATGCAGGTGGATCTCCATCGCGAAGTGCGGGGCCAGCTGTAGCCGGTGCTGCTCGGCGAGCGCGGCGAGCCGTACGAACGGCGTGATGCCGCCGATCCGTGGTGCGTCCGGCTGCAGCACGTCGGCGGCGCCCGCCCGGATGAGCTCGGCGTGCTCGCCGACGCTGGTGAGCATCTCGCCGGTGGCGATCGGGGTGTCCAGTGCCGCCGCGAGCGCCGCATGCCCCGTGCTGTCGTAGGCGTCCAGCGGCTCCTCGATCCACACCAGGCCGAACCGCTCGAAGTCCCGTCCGATGCGCTGGGCAGTTGGCCGATCCCACTGCTGGTTGGCGTCGACCATCAACGGCACGTCGTCGCCGAGATGTTCGCGCACGGCGGTGACCCTGGCCAGATCCACCCGTGGGTCGGGGTGGCCGACCTTGATCTTGATGCCGCCGATGCCGCGGTCCCGCGCGGCGGTCGCGTTCTCGAGCATTTCGTCGATGAACGTGTGCAGGAACCCGCCGGAGGTGTTGTAGCAGCGCACCGAGTCGCGGTGGGTGCCGAGCAGCTTGGCGAGCGGCAGGCCGGCGCGCTTGGCCTTGCAGTCCCACAGCGCGATGTCGATGGCCGCGATCGCCTGCGTAGCAAGCCCGCTGCGCCCGACCGATGCCCCCGCCCAGACCAGTTTCTCCCACAGCCGCCCGATGTCGTTCGGGTCCTCGCCGAGCAACTCGGGGGCGATTTCCCTCGCGTGTGCGTACTGGCCTTGGCCGCCCGCCCGCTTCGAGTATCCGAAGCCGATGCCGCCGTGACCGGCTTCCGTGCCGATCTCCGCGAACAGCATCGCGACCTCGGTCATCGGCTTCTGCCGCCCGGTGAACACCTTCGCGTCGCTGACCGGCGTGTTCAGCGGCAGGGCGATCGAGGCGAGGCGGACCCAGGCGATGCGATCGGTCGTCGTCACGGAGAGATAGTACGAATAATCAAGTCGTCATACAACTACTGAACACCCGCGCTTCTGAGCTACGGGTGTACATAATTGTGTACACTCTAGCCGTGGAGCGGGTCGGGATACGAGAACTGCGGAATAACCTCAAAGATTATCTGGAGCAGGTCGAACGCGGGGAGTCGATCGAGATCACCAAGAACGGCAAGACGATTGGCATGATCGTGCCCGAGCAGCGTGGGGACACCACGGTGAATCGACTTGTCGCGGAAGGCAAGCTAACCCCATCGCCGAGCGGCCACCATGGCGTTCGGTTGCCTCGTCGAGTGCGGCCGTCCGCTGAAAGCGCGCCGACCAGCGAGATCCTGGACGAGCTCCGCGCGGACAGCCGGTGATCTATCTCGACACATCGGCCCTGGTCAAACTGGTGATCGAGGAAGCCGAATCGGAGCGTTTGGAAAGCTGGCTGGTCGAAAGGGATGAGCTGATCACGACCAGCGAATTCGCTCGCGTCGAGTTGGTTCGCGCGTGCCGCCGCGCCGAGCAGGGCAGCGTGAGCACCGCCCGTGCCCTGCTGGCCGATATTCCGCTCGTGCCGCTCACCCCGTCGGTGATAGCGACAGCCGAAGACATCGGCTCGCCTCTGCCGCGCGCTCTCGACGCGCTCCATCTGGGTGCGGCTGTCGAACTGGGCGACGCGCTCTCCGGTTTCGTCGCCTACGACAAGCGGCTCCGCGATGCCGCGAAGCTGGTGCAGCTGCCGGCCGCGGCACCTCCCTGAACCGCGATCTGGCCGGAAATCGGGGTTCGGCGCCGGTCAGGAACCGGCGGTCAGATCCGCCGAGGTGGCGAGGTCGACGGGTGCCATCCGTTCGATGGCCAGCCGGGTGCGCTCCATCGCGTCGATGATCTCTTCCCGCCCGCCTTCGTCCAGGTTGGCGAGCGGCACCGAGCAGCTGAGCGCGTCGATGGGCGGGCTGGCGTAGCGCAACGCGAAGCCGAAGCAGGTCACGCCCACATAGTTCTCCTCGTTGTCGATCGCGTAGCCGCGCCGCACGGTCAGTTCCAGATCGCGGTGCAGCGCGTCGTGCTCGACAAGCGTGTTCGGCGTCAGCGGGGTGAGTTGCCGGGGCACATGCGCGTCCACGCCGGAGCCGAGGCGCTCGGCAAGCAGCGACTTGCCCATCGCCGTGCTGTACGCGGGGAGTCTGCGGCCCACCCGGCTGAACGGGCGGATGTACCGGCTCGATTCCTTCGTCGCGAGGTAGACGATGTCGCCGCGATCGAGCCTGCCGAAGTGGATCGTCTCGTCCAGCTCGGCGCTCAGATCGCTGATGTGCGGCTGGACGATCCGCAGGTAGGGATCGGTGTCCAGGTAGGTCGTGCCGGCCAGCAGCGCGCGGATGCCGATGCTGTACTGCGCCCCGGTCGCGTCCGCGCGTACCCAGCCGCGCTCCACGAGGGTGCGGATCAACGCGTAGATGCTGCTGCGCGGCGCCCCGAGCGCCTCGCTCAGCTCCCGCAACCGGGCCGGCCGGTTCTGCCGGGACGCGAGTAGTTCGAGTAGTTCAACGGTCCGTGCCGCCGACTTCACACCGCGTACGCCGCTTTCTCGGTCGCTGGCCACGGTTGACAGCCTAGCAACTGGCGAGCAAGACTGCTCACTACATAACGGTCGTCTACATATGGAGACAGATTGACTGCCACGTATACAGTGGAGGTCGTCGAACGGCTGCGCGGCGGGATGGCGGCCAGCGTGCTGTCGTTCCCGCTGACACCGTTCGACGGCGGGGGCCGGATCGACGTGGATGCGCTCCGGGCCCACGTACGTGAGCAGCTCGCCGCCGGGCCAGGCGCACTGTTTCCATGCTGCGGAACGGGGGAGTTCTTCTCCCTCGCGGAGGACGAGTACGAGACCTTGGTCGCCGCGGTTGTCGAGGAGGCCGCCGGAGCCGTTCCGGTGGTCGCGGGCGCGGGCTACGGCTGGGCTCAGGCGGCGCGCTTCCTCGCCGCGGCGGAACGCGCCGGCGCCGACGCGGTGCTGCTGATGCCTCCGTACCTGGCTGAGACGCCGCAACTCGGGCTGATCGGTCACGTGCGCAGGATCGCGGAGAGCACCGCCCTGCCGCTGATCGTCTACCAGCGCGCCCAGGTCAAGATCGCGATGTCCACGGTGCCCGAGCTGGCCGCGATCCCGAACGTGATCGGCATCAAGGACGGCCACAGCGATCTCGACCAGCTGCAGCGGATCCGCCTCGCCGCGCCGCCCGAGTGGCTGTTCTTCAACGGCGCGGCCACGGCGGAAATGCAGGCCCGCGCGTACCGAAGCATCGGCGTGCCCGCGTACTCCTCGGCCGTGCACGCGTTCGCCCCGGAGATCTCGCACGCCTTCTTCCGCGCGTTCCACGCCGACGACCACGCGTTCGTGGACCGGTTGCTGCGCGAGTTCTACGTGCCGCTGGTGGAACTGCGCGATCGGGGCGCCGGGTACGCCGTCTCACTCGTCAAGGCAGGGGCACGGCTGCGTGGCTGCAAGGTCGGGTCGGTGCGCGCCCCGCTCGCCGACCCACCGCCAGAGCACCTTGACGCCCTGGACACGCTGCTGACCACCGGCCTCGCGCTCGTCGGTGCCACCCGCTAAGGAGGCGACGATGTCCCGCCCGACGCCGAAGATCGTGAAGGCGACCGCCACCCCGATCCTGATCAGCGACCCGCCGTTGCTGAACGTCCTCGGCGTGCACCAGCCCTACACGCCGCGCTGCATCGTCGAGCTGGAGACCGACTCCGGTGCCACCGGCGTCGGCGAAACATACGGCGACACCGACTACCTCACCGTGGCGAACGCCCTCGCGAGCGCCGTCGTCGGCCGGCCACTCACCGCCCTGAACGGCCTGCGCGAGCTGGCCCACGAGTCGGCGGACCTCAGCACCGACACGGTGCAGGAGTTCGATCCGGCGGGGCTGCGGGGCAGCCGCACCAACGAGAAGCGCCTCCGCAGCGTGGTCTCCGCCTTCGAGGTCGCGAGCCTTGACGCGCTCGGCAAGACGCTCGGCCTGCCGGTACACGCGCTGCTCGGCGGGAAGGTCCGGGACCGCGTCGAGTACAGCGGTTACCTGTTCTACCGCTGGGCCGAACACCCGACGGACGACGCTCCGCGCGACGACTGGGGCGCCGCACTCGACCCGGACGGTGTGGTGCGGCAGGCGCAACGGTTCAGCGACGACTACGGCTTCTCGTCGTTCAAGCTCAAGGGCGGCGTGTTCGAACCCGAGCAGGAGATAGCGGCGATCGCCGCGCTCGGCAAGGCGTTCCCCGGTCGTCCGCTGCGGCTGGATCCGAACGGCGGCTGGTCGATCTCGACCAGCCTGCGGGTCGCCGAAGAGCTCGGCGAACTGCTCGAGTACCTGGAGGACCCCACAACCGGGATCAACGGGATGGCCGAGGTCCGCGCTCGCACCGGCCACTTGCTGGCGACGAACATGTGCGTCACCACGTTCGCCGAGATCCCGGAGGCCTTCGCCAAGGACGCCGTGCAGGTCGTGCTGTCGGATCACCACTACTGGGGCGGGCTGCAGGCGACCAGGGACCTCGCGGCGATCTGCCGCGCCTACGGGGTGGCGCTGTCCATGCACTCCAATACCCATCTCGGCGTGAGCCTCGCCGCGATGACGCACGTGGCGAGCGTGGTGGAGAACCTCGAGTACGCCTGCGACAGCCACCGGCCGTGGCAGACCGAGGACGTCATCACCCGGCCGCACACCTTCGTCGACGGCGCGCTCGACGTGCCCGACGACCCCGGCCTCGGCGTCGAGCTGGACCGCGACGCCGTCGCCGCCCTGCACGACCGCTGGATCAGGCTCGGCGTGCGGGACCGCGACGACGTCGCCGCGATGCGCAAGGCCGACCCCACCTGGACCCAACCGTCCCTTCCCCGGTGGTAACTCCCGAAAGAGGAGGATCAATGAAGATTCTGGGCAAAACCACGTTGCTCGCGGCCGTGGCCGCTCTCGCGCTGAGCGCCTGCTCCGTCGAGGGCGGCGGCTCCGACGCGGGCGAAGGCGGCAAGTATCCGAGCCGGCCCGTCGAGTTCACCGTGCCCACCGAGCCGGGCGGCAGCACCGATCTGGTCACCCGCGCGCTCGCGAAGAACCTGGAGAAACCGCTCGGCGCGCAGGTCCCCGTCGTCAACAAGCCGGGAGCCAACGGCAAGATCGCCGGTAAGGACGTGTTCTCGAGCGAGCCGGACGGCTACCGGGTGGCCGCGATGCCCCAGTCGCTGTTCGCGGTCGGCCCGCTCGTGCTCAACGACCCGGACGCGATCAAGCTCGAGGACATGACGTTCATCAAGGGCCTCGCGGTCGAGGACTACGTCATGGTCGTGCCGTCCGACTCGCCGATCAAGTCCGTCGAGGACCTCAAGAAGGCCGGCACCATCAAGTACGGCACCACCGGCGCGGGCACCGGAAGCCAGCTGTCCCAGGCGCTGCTGCTGGGGCTGCAGAAGGCGAAGGCGACGGCGGTCCCGTTCGACGGCGGCGGCCCGCTGCTCACCGCCGTCCTCGGCCACAAGGTCGACGTGGGCGCGATGCACGTCGCCGAGGCGCACGAGCAGATCAGGGCCGGCAAGGTGCGGCCGCTGGCGGTGTTCGCCGAGAAGCGTCTCGACTCCGTGTCCGACGTGCCCACCGCCAAGGAACTCGGCTACGACGTGGTCGTCGACCAGCGCCGCTTCGTCGCGGGCCCGGCTGGCATGCCGGACGAGGTGCGGAACAAGCTCGCCTCGGCCATCGAGAAGGCGGTCGCGTCGCCGGAATACCAGAAGATGCTGAAGGACAACTACATCGGCGCGTGGAACGCCGACGGCGCCAAGGTCGGCGAGCGGCTGCGCACGTCGCGCGAGAAGTTCAAGTCCATGACCCAGCGACTCGGGATCAACCTGTCGGGCCAGTCATGACGAGCGAGAGCACCCAGACCCCGAGCCCGGAGCCGGCACCCGCGGACCCCGCCGGGCCGGGTTCGGGCCCGCCACGCGCGCAGAACGTCATCGCCGCGGCGGTGCCGCTCGCCGTCGGGGTGTTAGCGGCGATCCTGTCCTGGCAGCTCGGGATCGGCGAGCCAGCCGATCCGGGGCCAGGGCTGTGGCCGCTGATCATCAGCGTAGCCATGGTGATCGTCGCCGCGGTGCTGATGATCCAGTCCCGCCCGACGGGCGCCGAGGAGCGGTTCGGTCGTGAGTCGCTCACGGTGGCCGTCGGCGTCGTCTCCCTGCTCGGCTACGCGTTCCTGTTCGAGCAGGTCGGCTTCGAGATCCCCACGCTCGCGCTGCTGGTGCTGTGGCTGAAGGTACTCGGCGGCGAGACGTGGCGCGTCACGGTCGCGGTCTCGCTCGGCGCGAGTACCGCGATCTACCTGCTGTTCATCACCGGGCTCGAGGTGTCGCTGCCCCACATCGTGCATTTCTAGAGGTGGCTACATGGACTTCTTGTCCCCGGTGATCACCGGGTTCGGGGTCGTCTTCCAGCCCGAGAACCTGCTCTACTGCCTGCTCGGCGTCACGCTCGGCATGCTCGTCGGCGTGCTGCCGGGCCTCGGTCCCGCCGCGACGATCGCGATCCTGCTGCCGATCACCTACAACATCGAGCCGACGTCGGCGATCATCATGCTCGCCGGCATCTTCTACGGCGCGCAGTACGGCGGCACGATCACGTCCGTGCTGCTGCGGCTGCCCGGCGAGGCGTCGAGCGTGGTGACCGCGATCGACGGGCACGAGATGGCCAAGCAGGGCAGGGCGGGCGCGGCACTTGGCATCGCGGCCATCGGCTCGTTCATCGGCGCCACGATCGCGATCGTCGCGATGACCTTCCTCGCGCCGGCGGTGTCCGGGTTCGCGGTGGACTTCGGGCCCGCCGAGTACACGATGCTGGCTTTGCTTGGCATCCTGCTCGTCACCACGCTTGGCACCGGGTCACCGTCCAGAGGCATGCTCATGGCGCTGCTCGGCCTGCTGCTGGCCACGGTCGGGCAGGATCCGCTGCAGGGCACCGCGCGGCTGACCTTCGGCAGCGACGACCTGCTCGACGGCATCGACTTCGTCATCGTGGCCATGGGCGTTTTCGGCGTCGGCGAGATCCTCTACAACCTGGAGTCGTTGCGGCGCAAGACCCCACCGCCGGCGGCGGTCGGCTCGGTGTATCCGACCCGGAAGGACATCCGCGAGTCGAGCAGCGCCATCGGCCGCGGCTCGGTCACCGGGTTCCTGCTGGGCATCCTGCCGGGCGGCGGCGCCACCATGTCGTCGATGGTGGCCTACGCGGTGGAGAAGCGGACAAGCAAGCACCGCGAGCGTTTCGGCAGGGGCGCGATCCAGGGCGTCGCGGGGCCGGAGACCGCGAACAACGCCGCTGCTACGTCGTCGTTCATCCCGCTGCTGTCGCTGGGCATCCCGGCCAACGCGACGATGGCGGTGATGTTCGGCGCGCTCATGCTGCAGGGCATCACCCCGGGTCCGCTGCTCGTGGACGACGAGCCCGAGCTGTTCTGGGGCGTCGTCAACTCGATGTACGTCGGCAACCTGCTGCTGCTCGCGATGAGCCTGCCGCTGATCGGGATGTTCGTGCGTATCCTGCGGGTTCGCCCGGCGATCCTGGCCCCGCTGACGATTCTGATCACCATGATCGGCGTCTACTCGGTGCGGATGAACGTGTTCGACATGTTCCTGATGATCGGGCTCGGCGTGCTGGGCTACCTGATGAAGAAGGTCGGGTTCGAGCCGGGGCCGCTGGTGCTCGCGTTCGTGCTCGGCGGCATCCTCGAATCGGCGTTCCGGCGCTCGATGCGCACCTTCGACGGGCAGCTCTCCGGGTTCCTCACCCAGCCGATCGCCGCGACGCTATTCGGTGCGATCGCGCTGATCGTGGTGCTTGCCCTGCTCCGCGCCGTCCGCAATCGCCGCGCCCTGCGCAATCGCCGCGCGACGGAGCGCCGCACCGAACCCGCTGAGCCCGCCGGCCCACGCCGCTAAAATAACACCGTCAGAAACGCAGTATGGATGCATATTGCGGGTGTGGGGGCGTACGGCGTTACCCGCGGCTGGCTGATCCGAGCCATCTGGCAGAATGGTTAGTTGCCCGCTGCGGCCGGACCCTCTCACCGTGCCGCGGAGGCCTACGAACTTCCGGACACGCGCAGCCGTCCCCACTCGGCCCGCGTGCGTCCGACCCTCCAGCGACGAGAGATTTGAGGAGCACCACAACCCGTGGCTGTCAAGATCAAGCTGCAGCGCCATGGCAAGATCCGCGCGCCGTATTACCGGATCATCGTGGCCGACGCCCGCACCCGCAGGGACGGCCGGGCCATCGAGACCATCGGCAAGTACCACCCGAAGGAGAACCCGAGCTACATCGAGGTGGACTCCGAGCGGGCCCAGTACTGGCTCGGTGTCGGCGCGCAGCCGACCGAGCCGGTGGAGAGCATTCTCAAGGTGACCGGCGACTGGCAGAAGTTCAAGGGCCTGCCGGGCGCGGAGGGCACGCTGCAGGCCCGCGAGCCGAAGCCGGACAAGAAGGCGCTGTTCGAAGCCGCCGTGGCCGCCGCTGGCGACGCGCCGACCACCGAGGCCACCACCCAGAAGAAGAAGTCGTCGTCCAAGAAGGATTCGGGCGAGTCCGCCGAGGCCAAGCAGTCCAAGGACACGAAAGAGTCCAAGGACGACGCGAAGGCATCCAAGGACGCGAAGGGCTCCGACGACGGTGAGTCGGCGGACAAGGCGGAGGCGTGAGCTTCCTCGCCGATTCACTCGAGCATCTGGTACGCGGCATCGTGGACAACCCGGACGACGTGCGCGTCGAACTGGTGACCACGCGCCGCGGCCGGACGCTCGAGGTGCACGTCAACCCGGACGATCTGGGCAAGGTGATCGGTCGCAGCGGGCGTACCGCGACCGCGCTGCGCACCGTGATGACCGGCATCGGTGGTCGCGGCGTTCGGGTGGACGTCGTGGACACCGATCACTGAACCACCCGCGGGCTGCGCCGTAGATGGAGGTCGTGGTCGGCCGGGTGGCCAAGGCGCACGGGGTGAGTGGTGAGCTCGCCGTCGAGGTGCGCACCGATTCCCCGGATGAGCGGTTCGCCGATGGCGCCGTGATGACGGTGCGGATGCGGAACGGCGAGGCCCGCGAGCTGACCGTGACCAGTGCGCGCCCGCATTCCGGGCGGCTGCTGGTGCGTTTCGAGCAGGTGGTCACCAGGGAAGCCGCCGAGGCGTTGCGCGGGTGCCTGCTGGTCGCCGAAGCCGAGGATCTGCCACCGACCGAGGATCCGGACGAGTTCTACGACCACGAACTGGAAGGCCTTGCCGTGCGCACCACGGACGGCAGCGAGGTGGGAACGGTCGCCGAGGTCGTGCACGTGCCGGGCAGCGAGCTGCTGGCGGTGAACCGCCCGGACGGCTCGCAGTCCCTGGTCCCGTTTGTCCGCGAGATCGTCCCCACCGTCGACGTAACCGCCGGCCACGTCGTGATAGACCCGCCAGAGGGCCTGCTGGACGGCTGATCGCCCGCCGTGCGTCGCGACCAGGGGTCAGCAGGCGCGCAGGAAGCGGTTCCAGCCGGTGGCGGGGAAGACGAGGGTGCCGGCGTCCGGGCGCTTGGAGTCGCGCACGCCGACGGCCTGCTCGGCGGTGGCGACCTGGACGCAGTTACTGGAGCTGCCGCTATGGCTGCTGGTGCGCCACGCGGCTGGGGCGAAACCCACCTCCACGCAGTTACCCGAGCTGCCGCTGTAGCTGCTGGTGCGCCACTCGGCTGGGGCGAAACCCACCTCCACGCAGTCGCCGGAGTTGCCGCTGTAGCTGCTCTTGCGCCACCGGGCTGCGGAGAAATCCGCCGTGATCATGTCTGCTCCTCGGAATGTCGGGCCAGCTCGGCGATCAGCTGGGCCGAGCGCTTGGGTGGCAGCGCCTTGGCCAGGATGCGTTGCCATGCCAGCCTATAACTCTCGATATGCGGAGCTTCCTCCAGGAACATGCTCTGCACCCGGTTCTCCAGGTACACCAGCGGCGGATCGGACTCGTACTCCATGATCATGAACGGGCCTTCCAACCCGGGGTGTGGACC
This sequence comes from Pseudonocardiaceae bacterium, assembly GCA_009379845.1. Taxonomy (GTDB): domain Bacteria; phylum Actinomycetota; class Actinomycetes; order Mycobacteriales; family Pseudonocardiaceae; genus Tamaricihabitans. The sequence goes on from WHSZ01000025.1 coordinate 51,772, forward strand.
GGCGGCGACCGGGACCACCTGCACGGTCACCCGGTCCCGCTGTGCCATATCCACCAGGTGCCGTAGTTGGGCGGCCACGACACCGGGCCCGCCCACGGGCACGCGTAGCGCGGGCTCGTAGAGCACGACATGAAGGTTCGGCGGCACGGCTCTGCTGAGCAATCCCTGCCGGCCGAGCCTCGCCGCCACGCGAGTGTCTACTTCGGACTCGAAGAGTTCGCGCTCGATCGTTCCCTCGATGATCGCCCGCGCGTAGTCGGCGGTCTGCAGCAAACCGGGAATCCACAACGGTTCGTAGTTCGACAGTGCCGTGGTGGAGCCTTCCAGTTCGATCAGCGCCTGCCACTGATCCGGTAACCCGTTGCCGTGCACCTGCACCCAACCCGGATTGGCTGCCTCCCGCACCATGCCAAGGATTTCCTCGCGGCGTGCCTGCGCCACGTGATACATGCCGAGCAGGGTGGCGACCTCCTCGAGCTGCAGGCCCAGCTGCCCGTTCTCCATCCGGCTGATCTTGCTCTGGGACACCCCGAGCCGGGCGCCGACCTCACCCGCGGTCAGCCCGGACCTCTTGCGCAGCCGCTTGAGCTCGGCGGCCACCCGCCGTGAGCGGACCGTCGGCCTACCACCCTGCTGCCCTGTCATCATGCGCCTCCCTGCGCCAAAAAATTCGGGCCGTGCATAAACATGTGCGTTGTGTGTTCGCGCGCCAAACTACAGCGCGAAATCACGCAAACCGCAACTCATACATGCCGAAACAGGGGAGGCGATGACCGTGGCCCTTAGCTGGCTTTCCGGGATAACGGTCGAATCGTGGGTGGAGATGGAAGAGCCGGTGCCCGCCCGATGCGAGCTCGACCCGACGAACGACTCCGCCACGCTGTTCTTTGGGGAGCGCGAGGACTTCGTGCTGCACCTGTGCCGGGACAATCTGCGCACCGTCGCCGAGCTGGCCGGCAAGGCCCACGCCGACCTCGCAGCCGAAAACCCGTAGCCCTCTCCCGAACCCCGGCTCGGCGGCATCGACGACGTGGTCGGGCCGGTGCTGTTCCGCGCATCGGATCGGGCAAACTTCGTCACCGCCAGGTGCTCTACGTGGACGGAGGCCGCACCCTTGTCTAACCACGGCCGGCTGCGCTTGCTGCCAGCCGACGAGCTGGACGGCGCGCAGCGCGAGTTGCACGAGCGCGTCGTCGGCGGGCGGCGCGCCGGGCAGCCGTTCTCGTCCAGCACCGAGCGCGGCGAGCTGTTCGGACCGTTCAACGCGCTGCTGCGCACGACCGCCCTCGGGATGGCCGTGCAGCACGTGGGGGAGCTGCTGCGCTTCGAGGGCCGGCTGCCCGCCCGGCTGCGGGAGCTGGCGATCCTCGCGGTGGGCGCGGGCTGCGACTACGAGTGGTACTCGCACAGCAGGGTGGCGTTGGCCGTTGGCGTGACGCACGCCGATCTGGACGCGCTCGCGGCCGGCGGTGTCCCGGAGTCCTGCGACGAACGCGAGGCCGTCGCGCTGCGACTGTGCCGCGCGCTGCCGCACGAGGTGCCCGATGAGCTATACGAGCTTGCCAGGCGGCACTTCGACGAGGCGGAGCTGGTCGAGCTGAGCGTGCTGACCGGGTACTACCGGCTGCTCGCCGGGGTGCTGGCCACCTTCGACGTACCGGCACCCGAGTAGCTGGAAACCAGGCCCGCGAGGCCGAGCGCGGCGTAGGCCCCGCTCAACGCCGTCAGCACAGCCGCCGAGCGCCGGGGCACATCGCCGCGCCGCAGGTGCCCAAGGCCGGAAAGCGTGTCGCGTCCATCAGCAGGCACAGCCGCTGCCACATCGTCCGCGCCGGCCGATCGCTTGCCAGATACCCGACGCCCAGGGCGACCGCACGCGCGCCGAATATCCGTATCAGGTAGACGACCTCGGGTGTGGTGCGGTCGGCGGCCCCGACCAGCCGGGTGTTCAGCCGCGGCGCCACGAGCGCCAGCGTGCCCCACGCGATCCTGCCCACGGCCGCACAGCCGAATGCCTTGTTCATCGCACACCTCCACGTCCGGGAACACCGGCTCAGCGTGGCGGGCCGCGGCCGCGCCGTCGATTACCTTCCGGGTAATCGCGCCGGTGAACCGGCGGCCGTAGAGTGCGGCGATGGGCGTCGGTGAGCTGCTCCGCGAGTGGCGCGGGCGGCGGCGGTTGAGCCAGCTGGAACTGTCCGGCCGGTTACGTGTCGGCGCGGCATCTGAGCTTCGTGGAAACCGGCAGGGCGAACGTGAGCCGCGCGCTGATCCTGCGGCTGGCCGACCAGCTGGACATGCCGCTACGCGCGCGTAACGAGCTGCTGCTCGCTGCCGGCTACGCCCCCGCGTTCGGCGAGCACTCGCTTGGTGGCGAGGACATGTGGGCGGTACGCGAGGCGGTGCGCGCGGTGCTGGCCGGGCACCAGCCGCACCCGGCGATCGCCATCGACCAGCGTTGGGATCTGGTCGCGGCCAACCTCGGCTGTCTCGTGTTGCTCGAAGGGATCTCCGAGGAGCTACTGGCCACACCGGTGAACGCGATGCGGCTGTGCCTGCACCCAGATGGGCTGGCGCCCCGCATCGTGAACCTCGACCAGGTGCGGCCGCTGATACTGCGCCGAGTGCGGCGCCAGGCCGAGGTCACCGGCCTGCCCGAGCTGGCCGCGCTGCACGACGAGCTGGCCGGCTACCAGGCCGGCTCGCGGCCCGTCCGGGATGCTCGGCTGTTCGTGCCGGTGCGGCTGCGCCTTCCGGACGGAGCCGAGCTGGCGCTGCTGAACACCATCGCGACGTTCGGTACCGCGCTGGACATCACGGTCGCGGAGTTGACCATGGAGTCGTTCTTCCCCGCCGACCCGGCGAGCGCGGAATTCCTCCGGCAGCGCGCGGACCGGAACGCCGGGACGGCCCGGCGGGTGCTCGCCGATCACCCGGACCTCGCCGGCGTCATCCGCGACACGGCGCCGCCTTGTGCGAGTGGGCCCGCATGTGGGTGACCCATTACCGCGATCAGCCCGCGAAACGCGGTACTGAGCGATGCTCAGTACCGCAATATGGATGCATATTGGGGTACTCGGGCGTGCGTGGGCGCGGGGCGCTCCGGGGGTCCGCGGGACGGGGCGCTCGCTCCGGGGGTCCTGGGCACGGGGGCTAGCGTTCTGCGGCGGCGATGCCGCGCTGGCAGGCCTTGGCCAGCGCGCGCTGCCGGCGAATCCGGTCCACCAACGGTAGCGGCCCGAGCTCCTTGCCAGGTGCGCCCTCCCGGTCGCTGACCAGCAACTCGTCGCCGAGCAGTGACCCCCGCACCAGCCACGATTCCCAGCGTTCCAGGTCCGGCATGGAGTAGTCGTACCCGACGACCAACGCCGGCCCGCTGTCCCCGCGCAGTTCCCCGCCACCCAGCCGGCCCAACCCGATCCGCGGCGCCGACCACTCCCGCGCGGCCACGGTGTGCAGCGCCAGCCCGGACCCGTCGTCCCGCACCAGCAACGCGTGCCGCACCGGATCGCTGCGCGCCGGCAGCTCGACCACCCGGGTGACCCGCGGCAGCCGGACGATGATCCGCGACAACCACCACCAGTTTTCCCGGCACAGCAGCGGGCTGTCCGCGAGCGTGCGGGACGGCGGGTACTTCGCCAGCTCCTGTGGCAGCAGCTCGGGGGCGAACACGTCGCCGTCAGTGTCCTCGGTCAACGCGACCTGCCCGAGCACCGCCCGGCCGGCCGAGGCCGCGGGGAGCGAGCGGGAATCCGTCACCGCGAACGCCACCTCGCTGGCCTCGGCCAACCCGGTCACCGCATCGGCATGGGCGTACGGCACCGCGACGCACGGCACGTCGCCGTCCAGCAGCGGAATCACCGGCAGCGCCTGCGGCTGCCCACCCGCGCCGAGCCAGCACATCTCGCCGGTGACCGCCCGCCGCCACACTTGCGACGGCTCGCCTGCACTCATGCTCTTCTCTTCATAACATCGACACTGTTAACGTGCGGCGCAGTATCTATCTGGACACCTCGGCTGGTCGATAACTCCCGCCAATGAAGCCCGTGGAGAGCGTGTCATGCCCGCAATCGTGATTGTCCTTGTCGTCGCCGTACTTTTCTTTTTCGGGTACCGGTACTACTCCGCATACCTCGCCCGAAAGGTGTATGCCGTCGATCCGGCGTTCGTCACGCCGGCACACAGCATGCAGGACGGTGTCGACTTCGTCCCGACCAACAAGCACGTGCTGTTCGGTCACCACTTCACCTCCATCGCGGGTGCCGCGCCGATTGTCGGCCCGGCGATCGCGGTGTTCTGGGGATGGGGACCCGCCCTGCTGTGGGTGGTCGCCGGCACGATCTTCGCCGCGGGCGTGCACGATTTCGGGGCGCTCGCCGTTTCGGTACGGCACCAGGCGCGCAGCATCGGCACGCTGGCGAGCGAGGTGATCAACCGGCGGGCAAGGACGCTGTTCCTGCTGATCATCTTCTTCCTGCTGACGCTGGTCAACGCGGTGTTCGCGGTGGTGATCGCGAACCTGTTCGTGGCCAACCCGGAGGCCGTGCTGCCGATCCTGCTGCAGATTCCGCTGGCCATCGGGATCGGCCAGTACATCTACCGGACCCGCAGCGCCGCGCTGGTCCCGACGCTAATCGGTGTGGTGCTGCTGTACCTGTCCATCGGGCTCGGCCAGCTGTGGCCGATCTCGATCTCCGGGATCACCGCGGAAGACGGGTTCTTCACCGATCGCAACGTGTGGGTGATCCTGCTGTTCCTCTACACGTTCTTCGCCTCCCGCATCCCGGTGTGGGTGCTGCTGCAGCCGCGCGACTACATCAACTCGCACCAGCTGTTCATCGCGCTCGGCGTGATCCTGCTCGGCGTCGCCGTCGGCATGGATCGGATCGTGGCCCCGCTGGTGAACGACACCCCGGAGGGTTCGCCGAACTGGTTCCCGCTGCTGTTCGTCACGATCGCGTGCGGGGCGATATCCGGGTTCCACAGCCTGGTGTCGTCCGGAACGACATCGAAACAGTTGGACAAGGAAACCGACGCGCGCTACATCGGCTACTTCGGCGCGGTCGGCGAGGGTTCGCTCGCGCTCGGCGCGATTCTGGCCTGCACCGCGGGTGTGGTGGCCAGCAGGGCGGACTGGAAGGGGCTGTACTCCGATTTCGGTGCCGCGTCGGACAACGCGACCGCGAACTTCGTCGAGGGAATCGGGAACTTCGCAGGAAACCTCGGGGTGCCAGGTGCGATCGGCGCGACGTTCGCGGCGATCGTGGTGATCAGCTTCGCGGCGACCACAATGGACACCGGCGTCCGGCTGCAGCGTTACATCGTGCAGGAGATCGCCGAGATCGCCGGTGCGCGCAGGCTGTCCCGCAGCATCACGTTCGGCTCGCTGGTCGCGGTGCTCCTTCCGCTTGTGATGGCGCTGCTGCCGGGTGGCGGCGAGGACGGGTTCACGTTCGGCGTGCTGTGACAACTGTTCGGCACCACCAACCAGCTCACCGCGGGGCTCGCGCTGGCCGTGGTAGCGGTGTGGGTGACCAAGAACCGCCGCAACCCGCTCGCGGTGATGGTGCCGCTGGTGTTCCTGCTGGCGATGACCACCTGGGCGTTGATCGTCAACCTTGACAAGTTCATCACCGAGCAGCAGTGGGTGCTCGTACCGCTCGACCTGATCATCTTCGTGCTGGCGATCTGGCTGATCATCGAGGCAGCCATCTCGCTGCGCAACGCGTGGCGTTCCCGCAGCGAGGTACCCGCGCCGCAAGCGGAGCGGGACACCGAGGCGTGATGTTCGCCCGTGCCTGGTCTCGGCTCGTCGCGGCGTGGCGTCGCGTCGAGGCCGGGCACGACGAAGTGTTCGTCGCGCGCTGGCGGCAGGGGTTACGTCGGGAAGCCCGCCGGCAGGAGGACACCATGCGCGCACTGGTGATGCTGGAATCCCTCGGCGTGGACAACCCGGTGGCCTACGAGACGCTCGAGCTCATCCCGCACCTGGTCGGTGAGCTGCACGAGTGGCATCAACGGATGGGGCAGGAAACCTTCGGCGATCCAGGGGTGTGCTGTTGACCCGTCCCGTGCGGTTCTTCGGCGGCAAGGGTGGCGTTGGCAAGACGACGCTGGCTGCCGCTTTCGGGCTCGCCCAGGCCGGCAGGCAACTGCGGACCCTGGTGGTCTCCACCGACCCGGCACACTCGCTCGGCGACGTGTTCGGGGCCGAGCTCGCCGACGAACCGCGCGAGGTGGCCGCACACCTGTGGGCCGCCGAGATCAGCGGTGAGCAGCAGGCCCGCAACCGGGTCGAGGAGATCATCGAGGACGCGCACGCGGCGCTGCCGCGCGAGGTGATGCCGGCCGTGCGGCGGCACCTCGAGTTGGCCACGGACAGCCCCGGCACCGTGGAATCCGCGCTGCTCGACCGGTTGACGCAGCTCGTGGCGCAGGTCGGCGACCGGTGGGATCGCCTGGTGGTGGACAGTGCCCCGACCGGCCACATGCTGCGGCTGCTCAGCCTGCCCGCGCTGCTCACGCCGTGGATCGAAGGGCTTGCCAGGCAGCGGGAACGGGTGCGTGGCATGGACCGGATGGTGGCCGGCATGACGGGCAGGGCGCAGGAGCGCGCCGACCCGCTGCTCGAGCGGTTGCACGCCCGCCGCGAACGGCTGGAGAACCTCGGGCAGCGACTGCGGGACGAGGCCGCCGTGCACCTCGTGCTGGTGCCCGAGTTGCTGCCACTCGCCGAGACGCTGCGCACCGTGGAGTCGTTGACGCAGGCGGGAATGCGTCTCAGACCGCTGATCGTGAACCGGGTGCTGCCGGACGACGACGCCGGGCTACTCGGCAAGCGGCGCGGCCAGCAGGACGAGGTGCTCGACCGGCTGGCTGCGGAAGCGGGCGAACTCGGTGTGCTGTGGGTGCCGATGCTCGCCGGTTCGCTCACCACCGGCGCCGAACTGACCGAGCTCGCGGAGCACCTCGCGGCTGCGCGGTGACCGGATGGGACCAGTACCGTCCACTGTGTACAGGCCGCGAACCGCGGGACGCCGTGCGGGAAGCGCCGGTGCCACCGCCCGCGCTGGAACGATATGAGCACACAACGCGGACCGAGGCGTCTGGCATCGGCCGCGCTGCTGTCGTTGGGCTGCGCGATCGTGGTAGCGGTCCTCGCGTTTCCCACGCCCCTCGATGTGCTCGCCGCCGGGTTGTGGCGGGTGGCCCCGACCTGCGTCGAGGTGGCCGCGATCCTGCTCGGCGGCGTGCTGCTCAACGAGCTGATGAGCGTGGGCGGGGCGAACGAGCGGCTGGCCGACTGGTTGGCGACGGTTTGCCGGGAGCCGGCCCGTGCCGTCGTGTTGATCCTGCTCGGCGTCACGCCGTTCGCCGAGTCGGTCACCGGTTTCGGGGTCGGCGTGGTGATCGCGGTCCCGCTGCTGCTCCGGTTGGGGCTGGCGCCGACCAGGGCGGCCATCACCGGCCTGCTCGGCCTTGTCACCGTGCCGTGGGGCGCGCTCGGCCCAGGCACGCTGGTCGCCGCCCAGTTCACCGGGGTGGATCTGCGGCAGCTCGGGGTGCACTCCGCGCTGCTGTCCCTGCCGGTGTTCCTGATGGCCGCCGCCGGCGGGTTGATCACAGCCGTGGGCCCCCGGCGGGCGCGCCGCACCGTCCCGGAATTGCTCATCGGGGTGGCCGCGCTGGGCTTCGGGGTGTGGGCGGTCAACGTCACCATCGGGGTGCCGCTTGCCGGGGTGCTCGGCAGCGTGTTCAGCATCGGCGTGTTGCTTCTGGCCGCCGGTATCCGGGAACGGCGGAAGCTCACCTTCACCCGGCGGCTGGCCTGGGCGCTACGTCCGTACGCGTGCCTGGTGGTGGGGCTGCTCGGCGGCCGCGCCCTGGCCTCGGCGCTGCCCGGCGCCGGCGCGTTCGTGTCCAGCCCGGCCAGCTGGCTGCTGGCCACCTGTGCGCTGACCCCGTGGCTGCTGCGTATCCCGCCGGATGCGCTCGTCCCGGCCGGGCGAACGGCGCTGGCGCGGTGGACTCCGGTTGCCGTCACCACCGTCACGTTCCTCGTGCTCGGTGCGCTGCTCACGGTCACCGGCATGAGCGCGGCCGTTGCCGGGGCCGCCGCCGGTCTCGGTGAGGCCTACCTCTTCCTCGCGGCGTTCATCGGCGCCCTCGGCGGTTTCGTCACCGGAACGAACGTGGGCGCCAACGCGATGCTGGTCACCAGCCAGGCCACCGCGGCGCACGCCCTCGGCGTCGGCACGCTCTCCCTGGTCGCCGTGCAGAACGTGGCGGCATCGCTGGCCACCATGGCGTCCGTGCCGAGGGTGGCGCTGGCCGTGGGGCTCGCCGGCCACGAGGCGGTGCAGCACGGACGGGTGCTGCGCACCGTGCTGCTGGTGGACATCGCCATCCTGGCGGTGCTCGGCGGCGTCACCGTCATCGGGACGTGAGGCGTCGCGGACCCGCCAGCCGGTTTACCCTCGGCCGGTGCGCATCGACGTCGTCACGATCTTCCCTGAGTACCTCGCGCCGCTGCGTACCGCGCTGCTCGGCAAGGCCATCGAGCGCGGGCTGCTCGGCGTTGAGGTGCACGACCTGCGGGACTGGACGTACGACGTGCACCGCGCGGTGGACGACAGCCCGTACGGCGGCGGGCCGGGCATGGTGATGAAACCCCAGGTGTGGGGGGAGGCGCTGGACGAGGTGTGCCCCGGCGGTGCCCGGCTGGTCGTGCCCACGCCGGCTGGCCGCCCGTTCACCCAGACCGTGGCGCACGAGTACGCCCGCGAGGAGCACCTGGTGTTCGCCTGCGGCCGCTACGAGGGCATCGACCAGCGGGTGCTGGACGACGCGGCGCGCCGGACGACGGTGGACGAGATGTCCATCGGCGACTACGTGCTGGTCGGCGGCGAAGCCGCGGTGCTGGTGATCGTGGAGGCCGTCGCGCGACTGCTGCCGGGCGTGCTCGGTAACCCGGTGTCGGCCGAGCAGGACTCGTTCTCCGACGGGCTGCTCGAAGGCCCCAGCTACACCCGCCCGGAGGTGTGGCGCGAGCTGCCGGTGCCGGACGTGCTGCGATCCGGCAACCACGCCGCGATCGAGCGGTGGCGGCGGGACCGCGCCCTTGAACGCACCTTCCATCGCAGGCCCGAGCTGCTCGCCGCGCTGCCGCCCGAGGCACTGGACGAACACGACCGTGCGCTGCTCGAGCGGCTGCGCGCGGAGGGCCCCGGTTAGTCCAGTCGGCGGTTCTGTCATACTTGATGGGTTGCCGTGAGGTGCGCAGCGCTCGACTACCACTCCAAGCATGGTTACTGATGCGCCGAGCCGCGCCCGTGCCAGGCAGCCCGAAGCCATCGAAGAACCCGAGGACGAGGACGGACCGATGAACACCCTGGACGCTTTGGACGCTGAGTCGCTGCGCTCCGACATTCCGAACTTCCGTCCGGGCGACACGCTGAAGGTGCACGTCCGGGTCATTGAGGGCACCCGGCAGCGTGTCCAGGTGTTCCAGGGCGTGGTGATCCGCCGCCAGGGTGGCGGCATCCGCGAGACGTTCACCGTTCGGAAGGTTTCCTTCGGCGTCGGCGTTGAGCGCACCTTCCCGGTGCACTCGCCGAACATCGCGAAGATCGAGGTCGACAAGCGCGGTGACGTGCGGCGGGCCAAGCTGTACTACCTGCGTGAGCTGCGCGGCAAGGCCGCCAAGATCAAGGAGCGCCGCCAGAGCCCGTCGGCCTCCTGAGCTTCGTGAATCGGGTGCCGTAGCCTGACCTGGTGGTCGACCGCGTGACATTCAACTCTGCCGAGGAAGACCCGGACCGAACGGCGCGCTCCGAGGCGGGCGGCGCTGGTCAGAAGCCGGACGAAGCCGAGCAACCGCGCCGCTCGCGTCGCGCGGACAAGGCGAAGAAGCGATCGTTCTGGAAAGAACTGCCCATTCTGATCGTGGTGGCGCTGGTCCTGACTTTCCTCATCCAGCACTTCATCGCCCGCGTGTACATGATCCCCTCGGGCTCGATGGAGGAGACGCTGCACGGTTGCCCCGGCTGCACCGGCGACCGCGTGCTCGTCGATCAGGTCACCTACGCCTTCTCGGATCCCGAACCGGGCGATGTGGTGGTGTTCAAGGGCCCCGCGGCGTGGACCGAGAACGACGCGCCGAGCACGGATTCCGGCAACCCGGTGGTGAACTTCTTCCGGCAGATCGGTTCCGTGGTCGGGCTCGCGCCGCCGGACGAGAAGGACTTCGTGAAGCGGATCATCGCGGTCGGCGGGCAGACCGTGGAATGCTGCGACAACCAGAACCGCGTGCTGGTGGACGGCGAGCCGCTCGACGAGCCGTACATACACTGGGAACAAGGTTCGGGTAACACCCAATCCGAGTTCAAACCGGTCCGTGTGCCGCAGGGTTCGGTATGGATGATGGGCGACAACCGCAACGACTCGAACGACTCGCGCTACCAGGGGGGCGGTGGCCCGCGCGGCGCGGTCCCGCTGGACAACATCATCGGCAAGGCCCGCGTGATCGTGCTCCCGCCGTCCCGCTGGCAGGGCGTGAGCGACCACGATCCGCAGCCCGTTTCCATGCCGGCGCAGTCCGCGGGCGTGCCGGCATGGCAGCAGGGACTTCCCGCCGGCATCGGTGTGGCCGCGGCCTGGCCGACGTTGTGGATCGGCCGCAAGAGCCGCGACCGGCTGGTGCTGGCCTGGCAGCGCCGGAGGTCTTAGTGGCGTGACAGTGTCGGCCGAGCTTCGCCCGCCGAGGGCCGTGGTGCGTCGTGACTCCGGCACGTGGGCGTTTCAGACGGCGCTGGATCGGCGTGGCCTCGGTCCGGTCGCCGGCGTGGATGAGGCCGGGCGGGGTGCGTGCGCCGGTCCGCTCGTGGTCGCGTCGTGCGTGCTTCGCCCGAAGGACCAAACGCGGTTCGCCGAGTTGACCGACTCGAAGCTGCTCAGCCCGGAAACCAGGGAACGGTTGTACGAATTGGTCGTGGCGCGCGCTCAGGACTACGCGGTGGTGGTTGTCCCGCCTGGCGAGGTGGACGCGACCGGCGTGCACGTGGCCAACGTGGAGGGCATGCGAAGGGCGGTGGCTCGATTGGGCGCACACCCTGGCTACGTGCTGACCGACGGGTTCAACGTTCCCGGGTTGACCGCGCCGAACGTGCCGGTGCGCAAGGGTGATCGGGCCGCGGCGTGCGTGGCGGCCGCGTCCGTGCTGGCCAAGGTGACACGGGATCGGATCATGACCGAGCTGCACACCGAACACGCCATGTACGGGTTCGCCGAGCACAAGGGCTACTGCACGACCGAGCACGGCGAGGCGCTGATGCGGCACGGGCCGAGCGAGGTGCACAGGTGGTCGTACGCGAACGTGGTGTCCGCGGCGCTGGCGCACGACCTGCGACCGCCGCACCGGGTGGTGCGCAGCCTGGCCGCGCTGCGCCGGCTCGAGCCCGAGACCACCGATGAGGCGGACGACGAGACGCTGTCCGCCGAGGCGACCGAGGACGCGGGTGCCACCGCGTGCGATGTGGTTCAGAATGGGAGTTTCCCGGCTGGGTTGGTGCCGGACAACGAGGTATGGCGAGGAGGGACGCGGACGTGAGCACTGGGAGCGTTTTCACTGCCGCGGAGACGCGATGAGCGGCGAGGATCTCGAGAAGTACGAGACCGAGATGGAGCTGCAGCTCTATCGGGAGTACCGCGACATCGTCAGCCAGTTCGCCTACGTGGTGGAGACCGAGCGGCGGTTCTACCTGGCCAACGCGGTCGACGTGCAGGTCAAGGACGCTGAGGGAGAGGTCTACTTCGAGGTGCGGATGTCCGACGCGTGGGTGTGGGACATGTACCGGCCGGCGCGTTTCGTGAAGAACGTCCGGGTGATCACGTTCAAGGACGTCAACGTCGAGGAGCTGGAGAAGCCGGACCTGCGGCTGCCGGAGGAAGGCCCGTTCCCCGGCTGACTTTTCGTGCCTTTCGTGCCTTTCGTGCCGGCCGTCGCCCGGTCGGACCATGCCCGACGGGGCGGGCCTCCTAGCACAACCGACCGACAGAACCGTCGCGCCGCGCTCTCGTTCGGCCCGGGTTATCCACACCCGCTCCGGTTATCCACAGTTCGCCCGAGCGCGCTGGAATCCGCTCGCCCGCCCCGGCAACGTTGATCCCACGACGCCAGAGCGAGGGGAGCGGGTGTGGGTACCGGGGTCAACGAGAAATCTGGGCACAACAAGAAGTTGGGTAAGGACGGGGAGGATCTCGCTGCGCGACACCTGACCAATGCGGGCATGACCGTGCTGTCCCGCAATTGGCGCTGCCGCGAGGGCGAGCTCGATCTCGTGCTCACGGACGGCCAGCGGCTGGTGGTGTGCGAGGTCAAAACCCGCTCCGGCGACGGGTTCGGCACGCCCGCGGAGTCCGTCACCGCCGCGAAGTCCCAGCGGATCCGCCGGTTGGCGAACCTGTGGCTTTCGGCGCATCACGTCGGCTGGTGCGTGGTGCGGTTCGACGTGATCGCCGTCGTCTGGCCAGCATCCGGGCAGCCGCGGCTCACGCACTTCGAGGACGTGTTCTGAGATGGCGCTGGCACGGGCATGGTCGGTGGCGCTGTTCGGCGTGGACGGTGTCGCGGTGGAGATCGAGGCGGACATCGGGCCTGGCCTTCCGGGCGTACAGATCGTCGGATTACCGGACGCCGCGCTGCACGAGGCCAAGGACCGAGTGCGCGCGGCGGTGCGCAACAGCGACGAGGGGTGGCCGCCGACGCACGTCACGCTTGCGCTCTCGCCCGCGGCGTTACCCAAGGGCGGTTCCGGCTACGACTTGGCGCTCGCATGCGGAGTGCTGGCCGCGGCCGACGCGGTACCGGCCGAGCCGCTGCGCTGCACCGTGCTGATCGGTGAGCTGTCCCTCGACGGGCGGCTGCGCCCGGTGCGTGGCGTGCTGCCGGGTTTGCTTGCCGCACGCAAGGCCGGCCTTCGGCGCGCGATCGTGCCGGTGGACACGCTGGCGGAGGCGGTGCTGGTGGACGGGCTCGAGGTGCTGGGAGCCGGCGCGCTCGGTGAGGTGCTCGGCTGGTTGCGGGGCGAGCCCGACGTGCTGCGGCTCCCGCCGGAGACAACCGCGCCGCCCGTTCCCACCGGGCCCGATCTCGCGGATGTGCTCGGTCAGCCGGAAGCGCGCTGGGCGCTCGAGGTCGCCGCGGCCGGCGGGCATCACCTGCTGTTGACCGGGCCACCGGGTACCGGGAAGACGATGCTCGCGCAGCGGCTGTGCGGCCTGCTTCCGCCGTTGCGGATGGACGAGGCACTTGAGGTCACCGCGATCCATTCGGTGGCGGGCGCGCTGTCCGCGGACGCGCCGTTGATCGCCGCGCCACCGTTCGTCGCGCCACACCACTCCACCTCGGTGCCCGCGCTGATCGGGGGTGGTTCCGGGGTAGCGAAGCCGGGTGCGGTGAGCAAGGCGCATCGCGGCGTGCTGTTCATCGACGAGGCGTGCGATTGGGGCCCGCATCGGCTTGACGCGCTGCGCACCGCCCTCGAGGAGGGTGAAGTGCGGCTGGCACGGCGGGACGCCGCGGTGCGGTACCCGGCGCGGTTCCAGCTGGTGCTCGCGGCGAACCCGTGCCCGTGCGCGCCCGCGCGGGACACCGACTGTTCGTGCTCACCGAACGCCCGGCGCCGTTACCTGGCGCGGCTGTCCGGGCCGTTACTCGATCGGGTGGATTTGCGGGTACGGATGCGCCCGATCACCGCGATGGCGGCGTCCGACGGCGCCAGGCCGGAGGGCAGCTCGGAGGTGCGCCAGCGGGTGTGCCGGGCGCGGGAGCGCGCCGTCCAGCGGTGGGCGACCCACGGCTGGACCAGCAACGCCGAAGTCCCCGGGCCCGCGTTACGGCGAGAGTTCCGGTTGTCGCCAAGGGCACTCGGGTTACTGGATCGCGGGCTGGACACCGGCGCCGTCACCGCCCGCGGCGCTGACCGGTGCCTGCGCCTGGCGTGGACCCTCAGTGACTTGGCTGGAGAGGAGCGTCCAGACGCCGACCACGTTGCCTGCGCCCTGGACTTCCGGGACCGGAGAGCGGCGTGAGCCAGCCGGACGCGCACGCGGTCCGCCTTGCTCGGGCGTACTTGCTGCGTGTCGCGGAGCCACCGGCGGTGGCGCTGGCCCGCCTGGTCGGCGTGCACGGGCCGGTACGCGCGGCCGAGCTGGTCCAGCTGGACGACGTTCCCGAGGCGGTGCGCCAGGAGACCGGCGCCCGTGCGCGGCTGGAGCTCGCCGAGCGCGACCTCGCGGACGCGGCGGCCGCCGGCGGAGTGCTGCTGACGCCGGAGGACCCGGGCTGGCCCGCGTGGGCCCTGCTCGCGCTGGATGTCGCCGCCGGGGCGGGCGCTCGGTGGGCCGGGCAGCCGATCGGCCTGTGGGTGCGTGGTACCGGCTCGCTGGACGGTTTCGCCGAACGTGCCGTTGCCATGGTTGGGGCGCGGGCCTGCACCGGCTACGGCGAGTACCACGCGGCCGAACTCGCGCACGGGCTGGTCGGGCGCGGCTTCGGTGTGGTGTCCGGGGCGGCGTACGGCATCGACGGCGCGGCGCACCGCGGGGCTATCGCCGCGGGCGGACCGACCGTCGCGGTGCTCGGTTGCGGGCTGGACGTCGGATACCCGGCCGGGCACGTCCGCCTACTCGACCAGGTAGCCGAGCACGGGCTGGTCATCAGCGAGTATCCGCCCGGCACGCCGCCTGCCAGGCACCGCTTCCTGGTACGCAACCGCCTGATCGCCGCACTGGCCGCCGCCACGCTGGTGATCGAAGCGGGAGTGCGCAGCGGCGCCAGGAACACCGCGGCCACCGCGGGGGCTCTCGGCAAACCGGTGATGGCGTTGCCGGGCCCGGCGAGTTCCGCGATGTCCGTCGGCTGCCATCAGCTGATCCGCGCCGGTGACGCCAGCCTGGTCAGCACCGTCGCGGAGATCGCAGAGACCGTAGGGCCGCTCGGTATGGAGTTGCCGGCAGGGCAGGACGGTCCGGACCGGGTCACCGACCGGCTGGATCCGGTGGCGCTTCGGGTGCACGAAGCGCTCGGCCTGCGCACCGGCCACGCAGTGGAGCGCATCGCGTCGGATTCGGGGGTGCCGGTGGCACGGGTGCGGGCGGTGCTGCCTGCCCTCGAGCTGGACGGCCTCGCGCAGCGGTGCGCCGAAGGCTGGCGGCGAAGCTCGCCACGTCAAGGGCGTGGCGATGCTTGACGGGAACGGGGTTCTGCCGGAGCGTCAGCCACTATGCCGACCCCACGGGCGCGACGCGCGAAACGTCCGGATCTTCGGCGGCTGCGGGACGCGTTGCCGCCTGACTCCGGTGCCGCCGTGCACGGCTACGAACGGCACTTGCGACTGGAGCGGGGGCTGTCCGAGCACACCGTGCGCGCCTACGTCGCCGACGCGGTCTCGCTGCTCGGACACCTGCACGGCCTGTCGGCCACCGACACCGATGATCAGCGCCCGGAAGCGGGCGCCAGCACCACCCTCGCCCAGTTGGATCTGGCAACGCTGCGCGGTTGGCTGGCCACGCAACGTGCGAGCGGCGCCAGCCGCACCACGCTGGCACGGCGGTCGGCGGCGGTCCGCGCGTTCACCGCCTGGGCACACCGTGACGGCCGGCTGAGCACCGATCCGGGAGGGCGGCTCATCCCTGCCCGGGCACACCGCACGCTGCCCGGCGTGCTGCGGCCCGAGCAGGCGACCAGCATGATGGCCGCTTCGGCGACGGGAGCCAGGGAACGGGACGCCATCGCATTGCGGGATCACGCGGTGCTCGAGCTGTTGTACGCGACCGGAGTGCGGGTTTCCGAGCTGTGCGGGCTTGACCTTGACAGCGTGGATTCGCGTCGGCAGGTCGTTCGGGTTTTCGGCAAAGGCGGCAAGGAACGTACCGTGCCGTTCGGTGAACCGGCTCGGCGGGCGCTGCAGGAGTGGTTCGGTGCCGGACGTCCCGAGCTGGCCAAGCCCACCTCCCCGCCAGCCGTCTTCCTCGGTGCACGGGGTGGCAGGCTCGATCCGCGAACGGTCCGGCGAACGGTGCATGACGCGGTTGGCTCGGTGCCCGGTGCGTCCGATATGGGACCCCACGGTTTGCGTCATTCGGCCGCTACGCATTTACTCGAGGGCGGTGCGGACCTCCGTACCGTTCAGGAGTTGCTTGGTCACGCTACGCTCGCCACAACGCAGCTCTACACTCATGTCACCGTCGAGCGGCTGAAAGCGATCCATGACCGAACACACCCCCGATCCTGATTACGACGGGGGAGGTGTACGCACCCGGGTCGCGTCCGAGAACCCCGTGAGTGAGCCGAATACGCGTAACGAATCCGGGGGACGAACGTCCCCTGATCGTGTGCGAACAGGAAACGGCGTCGTCGGCGTTCCCGGTATCGAGTTGTCTAGCGCCGATCGACCACACGCCGCCCCGGCGGAAACCGAGCCGACCCCGCCCGGTGCGAGCCAGGCCGGTGCGAGCCAGGCCGGTCCGAGCGCGGCCGCGGCAGGGAACGGCGACGTGAGCGCGCCGGCGCTGCTCGGGGCGAACGGCGTACTCCCGGGAGATCACCGCACGTCGGAAGACGTGGAGGCCGGCATTGTCGCGCTGTGGGAGCGGTTCGCCAACGCCCCGGACAACAGCGTGCGGGACCGGCTGGTGCTGCACTACGCGCCGCTGGTCAAGTACGTCGCGGGCCGGGTGGGCACCGGGCTGCCGTCCCACGTGGATGTCTCCGATCTCGTGCAGTCCGGAATCTTCGGGCTGGTCGACGCGATCGAGAAGTTCGAGCCCTCCCGCGGACTGCGCTTCGAGACGTACGCGATGCAGCGCATCCGCGGCGCGATTCTGGACGACCTGCGCTCCCAGGACTGGGTGCCGCGCTCGGTCCGCGGCCGGGCAAGGGAGGTGGAGCGCGCGTTCGAGCGGCTGGGCGCGCGTCTGCAGCGCACCCCCACCGACGGTGAACTGGCCGAGGAACTGGACCTCGAGGTCAGCGAGCTGCGGGCGATCTACACCCAGCTGCATTTCACCAACGTGGTCGCCCTCGAAGAGCTGGTGACTAGCGGCAAGGGGGCCGGCTCGCTTGCCGACACGCTGCGCGACGACGATGCCGACGACCCGGTGGCGGTGCTGGTCGATCAGGACAACCGCCGGCAGCTCGCTGACGCGATCGCGCAGCTCACCGAACGGGACCGGGTCGTAGTGAGCCTGTACTACTTCGAGAACCTCACGCTCGCCGAGATCGGCAAGGTCCTCGGGGTTACCGAGTCCCGGGTTTGCCAGCTGCACACTCGCGCGGTGCTCCGGCTGCGCGCCAAGCTGTCCGGGCCCGCCGACGACACGTCGAGCTAGCGGCACCGGCGCTGGCCAGCCATGACGTTCGGTCGGCCGTGGTGTTCGGTCGGCCGTGGTGTTCGGTCGGCCGTGGTTTCCGTCAGCCGTGGTGTTCGGTCAGCCGCCCCGCTCATGCCACGGAAGTAGCCGCACCCGCCCGCCGGCCGCGACCAGACGCAGCGGGTCGAGGTATTCCTCGCCGCGCCGCACTCCCCAGTGCAGGCAGGCGGCTGCCGCGCATTCCGGATGGCCGACGGCGAGCCGTCCGATCACCTCGCCTCGACGCACCCGCTGACCTCGCCGAACCGTGGCGGTCACCGGCTCGTAGGTGGTACGCAGACCGCCCGCGTGCTCGACGGATACCACGCCTCGCCCGGCGAGCGGCCCAGCGAAGATCACCACGCCCGCGCCCGCGGCCAGCACCTCCGTCGCCCGTGAACCGCCGAGGTCGACCCCGCGATGCCCCGGTCCGTACGGCGTCGCGGGCCGCTCGAATCGCCGCAGCACCGGATGCGGCGGAGCCAGCGGCCAGGAGAACGTGCCCGCCGGCGCCGCCACGTCGGTCGCTGCCGGCCGGACGTCCGGAACACGCTCCGATCCGGTCAGCAGCACGCACGCGATCACCAGCAGCGGTCCGGCTCGGCGCGCAGCGGTCGACATACGGCCAGCCTTGCCCCGACGCCGGCACCGCGCAGCCGCCGTACCCGAATCTGTGGACAACTACCCCCGGTGTGGATAACTCGCCCCCGCGCTGACCGCGCCCCACGCCCCCACCGACCGCTCTACGCCAATGGGCGCGCATGTGGGTGACTTATTACCGTGGTTAGCCCGCTAAACGCGGTAATTAGCGCGCACAAGTACCGCGGTTGGCCCGCTAAACGCGGTAATAAGCATGCGCAAGTACCGCGGTTCGCCCGCTGAACGCGGTCCTTGAGCTTCCCCGATGGGCCGTGCTCAGTGCATCTCCTACCCGATGGCCGTGCTCGGTGCTCAGCGCATCTGGCGGCGGGCGAAACGCGGACCCAGGGAGGAGCTCGGCTTTCGCGTCGCGGTGGCGATATCGGCCGGTTTGCGGATCACGCGTACCCAGGGAGTACACTTTCCGTGCGGCCCGCGTGCGCGCGGGTTGACTTCGCGTGCACGTGCGGCTCTCGCCCCGGGGTAACCCGCAGGAGGGCACGGCGCTCGGCGGTCCCAGCGGCTTGCGCATCGTGGCAATCACCATCAGCCACGAGCACACCACTGGGTTCGGGCGCCGGCACGGCACCAGGGCGGCTGACCATCCGGCCAGTCGCATGAACCGGCCCCCGCACGTCGGTGCTCCCAGCGCGACGTGCCCAGACGTGAAGAGGTGCGAATCCGGCCATGGCCGTCGTCACCATGAAGCAGTTGCTCGATTCCGGCGTGCACTTCGGGCACCAGACCCGGCGCTGGAACCCGAAGATGAAGCGCTACATCCTCACCGAGCGCAACGGCATCTACATTATCGACCTGCAGCAGACGCTGAACTACATCAACCGCGCCTACGAGTTCATCAAGGAAACCGTGGCGCACGGCGGCACCATCCTGCTCGTCGGCACCAAGAAGCAAGCGCAGGAAGCGATCTCCCAGGAGGCGCTGCGCGTCGGGATGCCCTACGTCAACCAGCGTTGGCTCGGCGGCATGCTCACCAACTTCCAGACCGTGCACCGGCGGCTGCAGCGCCTCAAGGAGCTGGAGTCCATGGAGCAGACCGGCGGGTTCCAGGGCCTGACCAAGCGCGAAATCCTCACGCTGACCCGCGAGAAGGACAAGCTGGAG
>WHSZ01000085.1 GCA_009379845.1 Pseudonocardiaceae bacterium
CGGGCGTGGACGCGGTTGGCGTCTTTGAGTGATTCGGGCTTGTTGCGGCCCTTGTACGGGGTGATCACGTGCTGGCCGGTGTGGTCGTAGCCGTGGTAGCCCTTGTCTCCCAAGGCGATCAGGCCGGCGTCGCGCAGCGCGGCGAGGACCATCCAGATTCTGGCGGCGGCGGTGTCGTGGGTGTTGCCGGGCAGTTCGCTGGAGAACCACAGAATTGTGCCGTCCGGGGAGGCGATCGCCTGCAGGTTCATGCCATGCATCCGGTGCTTGCCCGAGTAGAAGGGCCGGTCGGCGGCGATCCGGTCGATCGGGATCAGCGTGCTGTCGATGATCACGTAGCCCATCCCCTCGCGCTGGGCTTTCCGTAGTGCCGCGCGCAGCTTGGGGGCCCGCGCGGCCAGCAACTCGACGGTTTCGTTCACGTACCGCCAGCACGTGGGGTGGTCGACACGGCGAACCCAGCACCCACCTCGGATAAGGGTTCACCCTTGCGCAGGTATACCAGTACCAGCAGCGCCCGCTGACTGGTGTTGAGCATGCGCCACGGCGAGCCGATCTTCCGCCGGTGAGCGCGCAGCAAGCCCGACACGAAGGTCAGGGTCTTGCGTGACAACGGCAGTGCGGCACGGTAGAAAAGCATACGAAGCCCTTGCGTAAGATCTTGATCTTGGTCGATTGCTGTCCTACCAAGGGCTTCGCTACGTTCCCAGCATCGACACGCCGAAGGTCAACGGTCACCGCGGTCGACAACCCCTACCCGCCAACACATCCAGTCCAGGATGAAAACGGCTCAATGAGTGTCATCTCGTGCCTGACCCAAAGACTCAGGAATGGCAGCCGAGACGTCCTCGATACGGGGAAGCGATCTGTGGGAGCCGAAGGAGTCAGTCCGGGGGCGTGTCGATGAGCAGGCGAATACCGTCGATCAGCGCCTGTGCCTGCCCATCGGGCCAGTCCGCGATCCGGCCCGCGAGGTGCCGGGTCAGCGCGTTGCGGAGCACGGTGATCGCGGAACGACCCTTGGGCGTCAATGTGAGCAGGGTGGCCCGGCCGTCGCAGGGGTCGGGACTGCGTTCGAGCAGGCCCGCTGCTTCGAGTCGGTCGGCATAGCGACTGGCGCCGGATCGGTCGATACCGACCTCGTCGGCAAGCCGCGCCGCTGATTGCGGTCCGAGCCGAGCCAGGCCACTGAGCACCGGGTAGGTCTGACGATCGACACCCGGCGGCGCCGAGTCGAGGACCGCGCCGTAGAGCGCGCTCCGGTTGCGCCGCAGCAACAGCTGTCCCAGCGCCTGCTCCAGGTCACGCGCCAATCTCGTATTCGCCATCCGACAATGTTACGTGCGCACCGCACGCAACGTGTTAGGGTACGCAAGTGCGTGCGAGTCGCACGCATTTACGTTGGGAGGCTCATGGACATCGGTCACGTGCTGACTCCGCGCATCATCGGTCAGCGGGGCGACGCTGCGGTCGACATTGCGCGCTACTTCCATCCGTCCTACGTTCAGGTCACGGACGGCGTCGTCAGCGACTACTCGGAGTTCGTCGAGCACAGCACACAGGTTCTCCGAGGCGCGTTGATCGACCTTCCCGACACCGAGCTTGCGACACTGATCGGCGCGGGCGACGTTCTTGAGCGACTGATCGGCACGCGGCGTTCCGGCGGGGCGCGGTGATGACCGGTCGGCGTCGTAGCGCGCTGGTCGGGCCGGTGCTGGTGCTGGCCACGCTGGTCTCCAGCATCATCAGCTCGTTCGGTGCTCCGCTGATCCCCACTGTTGCTCGCGATTTTCATGAGTCGCTGAGCACGGCGCAGTGGTCGCTGACGGTGGCGCTGCTCGTCGGCACGGTGAGTTCCCCGGTCCTGGGTCGGCTCGGCGACGGGCCGCGACGGCGAGTGACGATGCTCGGCAGCTTGGTCGTGGTCACGGCGGGCGGTGTCGTGGCTGCGCTGGCAGGTGGCTTGGGGATGTTGCTCGTCGGCCGCGGACTACAAGGCGTCGGGCTCGGGATGGCGCCGTTGGCGATGGCCACGGCTCGCGCCGAACTGCCTCAGGCCAAAGTGCCGTCGATGATCGCGCTGCTGTCGGTATCGTCCGCGGCCGGCCTCGGCGCCGGTTACCCGATCAGCGGGCTGATCGCCGGGGCGTGGGGATTGGCGGGTGCGTACTGGTTCGGCGCGATCGTGTCCGGCTTCGCGTTGATCTGTGTCGTCGCAGTCGTACCGTCGAGCGCGGGGCGTGGCACCCCCAACCGGCTCGACTGGGTCGGGACCGTGCTGCTCGCACTGGCGCTGGTCACCGCACTGGTGGCAGTGGCAGAGAGGACAGAGTGGGGTTGGGGTTCACCAGCGATCATCGGCCTCTTGGCCGCCGGAGTAGTGCTATTCGCGGTGTGGGCCGTGCAGCAGCTGCGAACCGAGAACCCGTTGGTTCAGCTGCGGCTGCTGCGCCATCCATCCGTGCTTTCCGGTGATGCCTGCGCCATGGTGCTCGGTGTCGCGATGTACATGGTGCTTTCGGGGGTGACGGAGTTCGTGCAATCCCCACGCTCGGGCGGATTCGGATTCTCCGCCTCGGCCGTCGTGGCCGGCCTTGTCCTCATCCCTCTGTCCATGTTCATGCTGAGCAGCTCCCGCACCTTGCCAGCCTTGGTAGCACGCGCAGGGAGCCGGGCGGTGCTGACGCTGGGCTGCCTCGTGGCCGCGCTGGGCTGCGGATTCTTCGCCGTCTTCCATGGCGCCCTGTGGCAAGCCTTCGTCATGACGGGTGTCCTGGGAGTGGGACTGGGCACCACCTTCGCCGCGATTCCCGGTTTGATCGTGCAGGCAGTCCCCGCCCGGGAGACAGGCAGCGCCATAGGCTTCTTCCAGGTGGTCCGCTTCACCGGCTATTCCATGGGCAGCGCGCTCACCACCACCATCCTGGCCGCTCATGCCACCGGCAACGGCCAACCAACGGTGGGCGGCTACACCATGGTCCTGTGGATCTCCGCCGGCATCTGTGTCGCCGCCGCCGCCCTTGCCTGGTTCCTGCCCGCCCGACCCACCCAGCTCACACCCGCAGAGCACCTGCCCGCCGACGAGACCCGGCTACTGGAACAGACCGACGGCGACGACCTCTCCGACCTCTCGTCGTGGGCAGTTCCCAGGCCTGACGACCCGCGCCAGCGCCCGTGATCGTTTGTCATGCAACTCGGCTTCGCCCTCGGCATCGTCGTCTACGGCGCCATCCTCGCAAACCACTCCACCACCACCGCATTCGCCGCCGGGCTCAACGACATGATCCTGACCGGCGCAATGTTGTCCTCGCCGGTGCGATCCTCGCCCTCATCCTGCTCTTCCGCAAGACCCCGTCGCGGCGGCCGACAGGCCGGTAACGAGGTAACGAGCCTTGGGCAGCCTGACCGGCCTCGACCCACCGCCGACTGCCCAGTTCCTACAACCGGTCAATGAGTACACTCATTCCACTCCATTGACGTCACCCATGTCTTTGTAGATCAACGAACCGGAGGTATTCCGCGAGTCCAGCACAATCTTTCCGGTGTACTTCTGACTCGGCATCAGCTCAACCGGAAGAGTTTCGGCTGAGAAGCATCCGTACGAACTCGCGGTGCTGAGGTTCGACTCGGTGACCCCGTCTCCGCCCAAAACACTGAACGCCATCGGGTCGCCGACGTACAGACCCTCCGCGGCATCAAACTCACCGGATGTCGCGATAGAAATGTCAAGCACTACGAAGTGGCCGTTTTCGGGTGTCACAGTTTCGGTGTACCCGCCTCCGTAATCCTCCTCGCAAGAGTCGACCACCTCGATCGAGCGGACCGTCCATACCGCGAACTCCTCGTCGGTTTCCGGATCGAATAGCTGCAACTCCTCCCCAACCGAAGCCTCGATGTTCCCGCGCTCATTTGTGTCGTCGACGGGTTCCGGAGCCGCCGAACTGTATGTCGGCGGCGACAGATCGGTTGTGCTTTCGTCGCCGACCCAGTTTCCGCTCGCACCAAGGCATGGGGTCGACTCGACCGGGTTCTAGCACGGGCTGGCATTTGTCGTGCCGTCCCTGGTCAGGAACAACGTGACCGCGACAGCCGCACCGCCCAAGAACAAGAACACCGCGACAATCAACACGGCGGCCCGCTTTGTGATGGTCATACGTCCCCCTTGGGCAAAGGCGCCACTGGGGCGCGATGCCTATTACTCGGTTGAATCCTCAAATTCGTTACGTTGAGTCACAACCGTTACGAAGCGGGGCGTTCACCTCGCCAGCACGCGACGCCGAGCGATGCCGTGCTGATCAACCCGATCGCGATCCATTGCGACAACTCGAGGTGCTCCCCCACGATCAGCAGCCCGCCCAGCCCTCCGAACACCGGCTCGAGGCTGACGAGCACGCCGAGCACGCGCGGCGGAATCCGGCGCAGTGCCAGCAGATCGAACGAGTACGGCAGCACGGCGGACACCAGCGCCAGGCCGAGGCCGGCGACCAGGATCTCCGGCAGGATCTCCGGTACCACAGCGGTTCGCGACTCCAGTATTCCGAACGGCAAGCAGACCACCGCCGCCCAACACACAGCCAGCGCCAGCACGGAGGCGCCAACCCGGGTGCCGGCCCGCCGGCTGGCCAGCAGATACACCGCCCAGCACGCACCGGAGGCCAACGCGAACAGCGCGCCGCTCGTGGACCAGCTACCCGAAGCCGGGTCGTAGAACAGGAATACGCCAACCCCGGCGAGGCCTGCCCACAGCAGGTCGGGCAACCGCCGGGACCCGAGCAACGCCAGGCTCAGCGGGCCGAGGAACTGCAGGCTCACCGTCATCCCCACCGGCAACCGCTGCAACGCGGGAAACAGGAACAGGCTCATCCCGGCGATCGCGGTACCGAAACCGAGAATCAGCGGTACGTCCCGCCGAGAAACCGGCAGTCGCGGGCGGACCAACGCGAGCAGCACGGTCGCGGCGAACCCCAGCCGGAGCAGCACCACGCCCATCGGTCCCGCCACGCCGAGCAGCTGCTTGCCGAACGCCTGGCCGAACTGCACGCCGACGACGCTGCCCAATACCAGCACTGCCACCGGCGTCCTGGGCAGCGCGGCGGTCACCGCGCCCGCGCCCAGCCATCCGGTCGCGGCGCACCCCGCGCGATCACCGGCGCGTCCGGACCGCCCGCCCGCACCTGCACCATCCCGCAGACGCATTGCGTATAAACGGTCACGCCCTCCGGTGTCGCATGCTCAGAAACGATCTTGAAGGGCCGGTTCTCCGGCCACCCGCACCGGCAGCTCACCACCCAATCTATCGCCATGACTCCAGACTGCCGGCACAATTCGGGTAGGTCCATTTCACGTTTTTGCACAGCATCATAAAGGATCACCTACATGATTGATCTCCGGCGCCTCCACGTCCTGCGTGTCCTGCACCAATGCGGCACGGTCACGGCGACCGCGGATGCCCTGCACCTCACGCCCTCGGCGGTCTCCCAGCAAATCCGCCAGCTCGCGCACGAGCTGGGCGTCGACCTGCTGCTTCGGGAGGGGCGCCGGGTACACCTCACCTCGGCCGCACACACCCTGCTGCAACACGCGGACCGGCTCTACGCCGACTGGGAACACGCCCGCGGCGAGCTGGCTGAACACGCCGGCGCCATCCGCGGACCGTTGCGGCTCTGCAGCTTCCCGACCGGGCTCGCCGCGCTGGTGGCTCCCGCGGCCGCGCGGCTGCGTGCCGCGCACCCCGCGCTCACCCTGCGCCTGATCGAGACGGAAAGCGTCGGATCCTTCGACCTGCTGCTGTCCGGCGACGCGGACATCGCCGTCGTCTTCCCGGCGCCGAACAGCCCCACCCAGGACGACACCCGCTTCGAGCAGCACACCTTGCTGGACGATCCGCTGGACCTGGTCGTGCCGGAAACACACCGGCTCGCGGACCGGGACGCCGTGGAAATGGCTGAGCTGGCCGACGAATGCTGGATCGCCACTCCGAGCACGCACGACCAGCACCAGCTGCTGCTGGTGGCCTGCGCCTCGGCAGGGTTCACCCCGCGCATCGCGCACCACGTGCAGGAGTGGCCGACGGTGATCGCACTGGTGGCACACGAGTTCGGGATCTGCCTGCTCCCCCGGCTGGCTCCGCTGCCGTCGCATCCCGGTGTTGCGCGCATTCCGTTGCATGCCAACACGATTCCGTCCCGCCGCATCCTGACCTGCGTGCGCAGGGGCAGCGCCGCGCAACCGGCCATCGCGGCGGGCCTGGAGGCGTTGCGGGAAATCGGCAAGGAATTCCCGGCGCCGCTGCTACCGCCGGCGCCCTACGATCAGCACCCACCCGGTCCGCACCGGCACACCGGAGACCTCCGCCGGACGTGAGCCATCACGACGACGAGCGGGTGAAAGGTGCGTAGACGGCGTGGAACTCGTCGATGTGCCGCCAGGTGGTGGCACGTGCGCGCCGCCCGGTGAGCACGCCAAGATGCCCGCCGGGAGCCACCTCGAACCGCACATCCAACGCGTTCTCCAGCAGCTCAGGCAATCGCGCCACCGCACGTTTCGGAGCGATGCCGTCCCCCTCGCCGGCGATCACCAGCGTGGGCACGGCGACCTTGGACAGCGAGATCGTCCGGCCGCCAAGTGCGACGCCACCGTTCGCGAGATCGTTCGTCCGGAAGAACCGGTGGTACAGCTGGCCGAACGTGCGCCCGGGGTAGGCCACCATGTTGTCCATGAAGTGATCGACGGCCTCGATCTGTGCGAGGAAGTCCTTGTCGTCAAGGTGCGCCAGGATCGCCAGCGGCTTGGTGATCTCCTTGTTGATCCCGGTGGCCCGGAACACCCGGCTGACCACCGCCGCAGGCGCGCTGCCGAGCACCCGGTACACCGGGGTCAGCAGCCAGCCGCCGGTCAGCTCAATCAGCGGGCGAACGGGCGCCACCAGCGGGATCGCGGTGAAGTCGAACGGCGCCGCGATGGTCACGATGGATTCGATCGGCAGGTCCTGCTGGTCCGCGGCCACCAGCAACGAGAAGATCCCGCCGAGGCACCACGACACGATGTGCACCGGCTGGCCGCCCGCGTCCTCGCTTACCCTGCGGATGGCGCGGGGCAGCACCTCCTCCACCCAATGCTCGACGCCGATCCCGCGGTCGGAGAACGAGACGTCGCCGTAGTCGACAAGGTATGTCTGCCGCCCGGAGTCGACGAGGTGCTCGGCAAGGCTGCAGCCGCGGCGCAGGTCGAAGCACAGCGCCGGGGCGGCGAGCGGTGGCACGAGCAGCACAGCCGGACCGGACAGTTCCTCGGCGAGCCCGTGCATCCGGTACACGTTTCGGTGCGGCCCGCGGTCGATCAGCACGCGCGGTACCGGCCGAAGATCAGCGACGCCGTCGCCGAACGTCTTCGCGAGAACGTTGGACGTCGCCGCGGCGAGCCGTGCGGGCGATAACACCATGGCGAAACTCTTCCGCTGGGGGTTCGTCGGAGGCGATCACTGGATGGCGACCAGCGGCCACCCGAGCGATCATCCCCCGCCGGTCGACCGGCTTCAAGCTCAGCCGCGATGTTGCTCCCGGAGCTGCCGTTTCAGCACCTTGCCCGCACCGCTTACCTGTCGTGTTCCCGATCGGAGGCCGGTGCACTCGCCGCCGCGCGCGACTCGTACTCGGCTCGCTCGGCCGAGCGCACCGCGGAGGCGAGCAGCTTGTCCCCGCCGATCTTGCGGACGATCCATTCGGCCGCGCGGCGGGGTAGCGCCTGGGAGAACTTCTGGATCGCGCCCGTCGAACGCGGCACGAACACATCGAAATGCGGGCGCCGCAACGCACCCACGATCGCCGCAGCGACATCCTCCGGCTGTACCGACTTCACGCCGCGCGCCTCATCGAGCCCCGCGGCCAGCTCGGTGCGCACGATGGCCGGCAGCACTACGGACACCTCGACACCATCGTCGCGTAGCTCGAAACGCATCGACTCGGACAACCCGACGACGCCGTGCTTTGTCGCGCAATACGTGGCACCGCCGGGGAATCCCGCCTTGCCGGCTACCGACGCGACGTTCACGATGTGCCCGGTGCGCCGGGGACGCATCCGCCTGGCCGCTTCCCTGGTGCCGTGGATGACGCCGTGCAAATTGATCTCAAGTAGCCGCGTGGTCATCGCGTCGTCCTCGTCCTCAAGCAGCGAAAGCGGCATGATCCCGGCGTTGTTGATCAGTACATCGATCGGCCCGAGCCGGCGCTCCACCTCGTCGAGGAACGCGCTGAAGCCGGTGCGATCCGTGACATCCAGGCTCAATCCGACCGCTTCCGGCCCGATCTCCTTCGCGACGCGTTCCGCATCCGCCTCGTCGAGATCGCCGATCGCCACCTTCGCGCCCTCCCGGCCGACGGCCTTGGCCGTGCTCGCGCCGATACCCCTGGCGCCCCCGGTGATCACGATGACCTTGCCCTGCAGCTCACGCGGTTGTTTGGGCACCCCGTACTCCTTCCCGTCGACGGGCGGTAGGCGGGTAGCCTGCGATGCCGCTACCGGTTCACGGCCAATAAACAATCAGGCCGACCTGTTTGTACCGTCCGCAGACCCGGATCACAAGCCCCACGAGCGGGGCACACCTTCCGACGACGGGCACCTGGCCCGCTGGAGCCGGTCGTATGCTGAGCGACATGTCCGGGTCAGCAGCCAGCGCGAATGCCAGCTCGAAAACCGGCCGCACTCAGGAGGAGCGCAGTGCGGCCATGCGCAAACGCCTGCTGGACGCGACGATCGAGTGCCTCGTCGAATATGGCTACACGGGAACGACCACCACTCGGGTCGCGGAGCGCGCCGGCGTCACCAGGGGCGCTCAGGTGCACCACTTCCGCACCAAGGCCGATCTGGTCACGGCCGCGATCCGGCATATCGCGACCAAACGCGGCGAGCAGGCCGACGGCGAGCTGGACCGGGTCCGCAAGGCCGACGACCCGCTTGACGCGGGCACTCGATCTGCTCTGGGAAATCCACAAAGGACCGGTGTTCATCGCGACCATGGAACTCTGGGTCGCGGCGCGCACCGACGAGGAAGTGCGCGAGCAGCTGACAAGGTGGAGCCCGCGGTGACGGCACTGCTGATCGGACACGCCAAGAAGCTGTTCGGCGAGCACGCCCGCACCTCGAATTTCCTGCATTCGCTGTACACCACGATGGATGCGATCCGTGGAATCATGATGTCCGGTTTCCTGCTGCCGGATAGCGAGCACGAATTGGAAAAGCGTTGGCAGCGAGCAAAAGCGCAGCTCAAGCTGATGGTGCGGGACGGCATCCCGACAATCGGCCGGTCCTGCTGAACGGGCCGGCGTTTTCGATATCGAATTGACCGGGCAGGTGACGATTCACCATCCGCCCCTGGTGCGCTACCGTGCCCCTCTGACCCGTAAACGGTCAGCCAGGTGCTAGGACCATCAGGGAGGACTCCGGTGCCGGAGCGGCCAAGCTGGGCAGCGGCCGATGTCGACCTGCAGCGCCCCAACGCGGCACGGGTCTACGACTACTACCTTGGCGGCGCCTGCAACTTCGCAACCGACCGCGAGTTCGCCGAAAAGATCGCCGAGCTGGTTCCCGAGGTCGGTGACGCGGCGCGACTCAATCGCACGTTCCTGCGCCGTGTGGTGAAGTTCTTGCTGACGCGGGGAATTCGCCAGTTCCTGGACATCGGCTCCGGAATCCCGACCGTCGGCAACGTGCACGAGATCGCGCAGCGTGCCGCGCCGGGAAGCCGGGTTGTCTACGTGGACCATGATCCGGTCGCCGTTTCGCACAGTGAGTTGATCCTGCGAAACAATGACCGCGCCGGGGTCGTGCAGGGCGATCTGTCCGAACCGGACAACGTGCTGAATTCCGCCGTGGTCCGTGATCTGCTGAATTTCGATGAACCGATCGCCGTGCTGATGATCGCGGTGCTGCATTTCGTGCCGGACGAGCTCGACCCGCACTCGTCCGTCGTGCGATACCTCGATGCGGTGGCCCCTGGTAGCTATCTGGCGATATCCCATGCCACCCCCGATCCGGATCCAGGACGGTTGACAAGGGCGGCGGAGCTGTACCGGGCGAACAATACGCCGTTCGTCGTCCGAGATCGTCAGCAGATCGCCGCGCTTCTCGACTCCACGGTGCTGGTAGAGCCTGGCGTGGTCTACACGCCGCAGTGGCGGCCGGATTCGCCGGACGACGTCGGCGACAATCCCGAGCGCTCCCCTTTCTACGTGGCGGTGGGGCGGAAACCCTGATCCTTCCGCCGCGTTTCCGCCCGCGAATTATCGCCAGCCGGTGTCGGCCTTGAATTCCTCGAACAGTGCCGGCAAGTAGGCGAGGAACAGATCGACAGCGTTCGCTCCGCCACCGAGCACGTTGAAATTCGCGAAGTCCACGGCCATGTGTCCGCCCTTGCGGGTCGGCTCGGGCTTCGTCACATCGGTGAACCAGTCATAGAACGGAACCTTTGCCCTCGCCATCTCGGGATTGATCCGCGGGCCGAGACCGGTGAGCAGGTCGAAAGCCGCCGGGCGATTGCGCAGCAGCCAGCGATAGAACTCGGAAAACTGGTAAACCCGCTCGTCGGTGGGGTTGGGCGGTTCGCCGTGCACCTGCTCGGAAAGATAGACGCCGTACTCGGTGGAGGCTTGCTCGGCGACGCTCCACGCCCGGTCGTGCTCGGCTCGCTCGGTCAGCTCACCGTCGCGTAGCCGCAGCAGGTACTCCGCCCACAATCTGGCTCCCGGATTGCCGCCTGTCTCATCGCTCCTGCCGGTCGCGATGCCGAGTCCTCGCTCGATCCCCTCGACGATTCCACTGTCCACATAGGAAATCCAGCTGCCCGGCGCACCCAGTCCGCGGTCCCGGAACACACTGATGATCCCCTCGATATTGCGCCACCGGTACGGATCGTGCTCCGGCAGCAGCTCGGCTGCCGGTCCGCTGGACATCGCGCGGACGAACTCGATTCGCTCGGACATCGACATCAGGTTGATGTCCTCCGCGCCGCAGTCCAGGCTGGCGGCACATTCCTGAGGGCTTCGGGGCGCGGCGGACGCGCCGCCCGGCAATGCCACGAGGCACATCACGCTTGCCAGCAACGCCACGACACCACGCTGTATCCGGCTCATCGTCCCTCCGGGATCTCGACAACGAGCGGAGACTAGCGTGTTGGCGATTGGTCAACAAGTCCCCGGCCGCCCGTAACCCGGAATGCCCAAGAGGACATTTCGGCACGCCAGTGTCCTGAGTCAGAAGTATGAGCGGCATCTTCCGGGCCCAGTTGGCGCCTCTGTGCTCGGGGTGCGGGGTGTCCCCGCATGGCACAGCGTCCCGACCGAAGGTCGTCGTCGCCTATAGCGCTGCTATGAGCTCCTCCTCCCAACAAGACCCGATGCGATGCATCCAACCGGATCACCGGAATCTGCTCGCGAACCTCTAACTCAGGACACTAGCCCGGTCAGGCCGAGCTCCCGGGAGATCAGCATGCGTTGCACCTCGCTGGTGCCCTCGCCGATTTCCAGGATCTTCGCGTCCCGGTAGAACCGGCCGACCGGGAACTCGTTCATGAACCCGTAGCCACCGAAAATCTGCGTCGCGTCGCGCGCGTTGTCCATCGCGGCATTCGACGACACCAGCTTCGCTATCGCGGCTTCCTTCTTGAAGGGTTCCCCGCGCAACAATTTCGCCGCGGCCTGATAGTACGCCAGCCGAGCGGTGTGCGTGCGTACTTCCATATCCGCGATCTTGAATTGGGTTGCCTGGTAAGCACCGATCCTGTTACCGAACGCCTCTCGCTCACCTACGTAGCGCAGGCATTCGTCCACACAACCCTGCGCGAGCCCGACGCTCACCGCGGCGATCGCGATCCGTCCCTCGTCCAAAATGGACAGGAACTGCGCGTAACCCCTGCCCCGCTCGCCGAGCAGATTCCGCTCAGGAACCCGGCAATCCGAGAAGGCCAGCTCATGGGTGTCCGACGCGTTCCAGCCGACCTTGGAGTACTTCGGCGCCACGGTGAACCCGGCGGTATCGGACGGCACGATGATCGCGGAGATTTCCTTGCGGCCGCTCGCCTGACGCCCGGTGACCGCGGTGACCGTGACCAGATCGGTGATATCCGTCCCGGAGTTCGTGATGAACGCCTTGCTCCCGTTGATCACCCACTCGCCGTCTTCCACTCGCGCGTTGGTGCGCGTCGCCCCGGCGTCCGAACCGCCACCGGGCTCGGTCAGACCGAACGCGCCGAGCGCCTCTCCCGCGCACAGTTTCGGCAACCAGCGTTGCCGTTGCTGCTCCGTACCGAACCGGTAAATCGGCATCGCGCCAAGGGAAACGCCCGCCTCAAGCGTGATCGCCACCGAGGAATCGACCCGCGCCAGCTCCTCGAGAGCGAGGAACAGCGCGAAGGAATCCCCGCCCATTCCGCCTACGGACTCCGGAAACGGCAAGCCGAAGAGCCCCATCCGGCCCATGGTCGCGACGAGCTCGTACGGAAACTCCTCGCGCTCGTAGAACGAACCGATGACCGGCGCCACTTCGGAATGCGCGAAATCCTCCACGGTCTTTCGCAGCGCCTCATACTCGTCATCAAGCCGAAAATCGATCACTGGACAGCCTCCTCCCGTGCGATCACGGCAAGCGTTTCCCCCAGCGCGACCGGCGCCCCTGGTTGGACGAGCAATTCGGCGACCACGCCGTCGACCGGTGCGGTAATCGTGTGTTCCATCTTCATCGCCTCGACGACAAGCAACGATTGACCTGCCACAACCGGATCCCCCACCTTCGCGTTGACCAGCAGCACGGTCCCCGGCATCGGGCTGGTCACCGGGCCGCCGGTGAGCTCGGCCGCATCCTTCGCCACCGCGTCGAGCCGCTTGGTCTCACGCAACGCCCAACTACCACCGTCCGAGCCGAGCCACAGCACGTCGTCCTGCCGCGCCCAGGCGTAGTGCCTGGTGCGCCCCCGGTAGCCGACGGTAAGTGAATCGCCGGAACGCCGCGCCCACCCGGAACTCACCTCGCCGTCGCCGACGGCGACCTCGGCGGCGGCCGCCCTGCCCCGCACCCGCACCTCGACCGGCTCGGCACCGACCGGACCGATCAGCCAGCTGGACCACGCCGGTTCACCGAGCCGCCAGCCGCTCGGGATGTCCCACGGATCGCACGGGCCGTCCCCCGGTTCGCGAGCCAGCACCAACTCCAACCCAGCGGCGGCCAGCACATCGTCCGGCAGCCGCGAGTCGACCAAACCGTCCAGCTTGCGCTCAGCCAGTCCGGTGTCGAGCCGTCCATCTTGGACGTCCACATCGGCCAGCAAGGCGCGCAGGAAGGGGATGTTCGTGGTGACGCCGAGCAACACGGTCTCGCCGAGCGCGGTACGCAGGGTGCGCAGCGCCTCCTCGCGGTCCCGACCGTGCGAGACGTACTTCGCGAGCAAGGGGTCGTAATCACTGCCGACCCGCTGCCCGGCGAGCACCCCGGAATCCACCCGCACCCGCCGGGTGGGCTCGCGCAGCGCCAAGATTTCGCCGCCGGTAGGCAGGAATCCGCGGGCGGGATCTTCCGCGTACACCCGCACCTCGACGGCATGCCCGTTCGCCGGGGCGTAGTCAACGGCGAGCTTCTCCCCCGCGGCGATCCGCAGCTGCTGCTCGACGAGATCGATCCCGGAAACCAGTTCGGTCACCGGGTGCTCCACCTGCAACCGGGTGTTCATCTCCATGAAGAAGAACTCATCCGGGCCGCCACCGTGGACATCCGGGCCGCCGCGGTGGACGTCGGTTGCCTGCCCGCTGCCGGACACGATGAACTCGACGGTCCCGGCGCCGGAGTAGCCGACCGCCGCAGCGGCGTCCACCGCCGCGCGCCCCATCCGCTGCCTCGTCGCCTCGTCGAGCAGCGGGGACGGCGCTTCCTCCACGATCTTCTGATGCCGGCGCTGCAGGCTGCACTCGCGTTCCCCGAGATGCACCACGTTGCCGTGGTTGTCGGCGAGTACCTGGATCTCGATGTGCCGAGGCGTATCCACGAACCGCTCGATCAGCAGCGTGTCGTCACCGAACGCGCCGCGCGCCTCCCGGCGAGCCGATGCCACCGCGTCGTCGAACTCGGCGGCCGCGCGCACCAGGCGCATCCCCTTGCCGCCGCCCCCCGCTGACGGTTTGAGCAGCACCGGGTAGCCGATGTCCTCGGCCCCGGCACGCAGCTCGGCGTCGTCGAGACCCGGCTCCGATCGGCCGGGAACCACCGGAACACCCGCCGCACCAACGGTTTGCTTCGCCCTGATCTTGTCCCCCATCGCCTCGATCGCGCCGGCAGGAGGACCGATGAACGTCAATCCAGCGTCCACACAGGACCGCGCAAGCGCCACGTTCTCGGCAAGAAAGCCGTAGCCGGGATGGATCGCCTGCGCGCCGGACCGCACCGCGGCGTCGACGACCCGAGCCACGTCCAGGTAGCTTTCGCTCGCCGCAGCCGACCCCAGCCGGATCGCGAGATCGGCCTCGCGCACGTGCCGCGCTTCCGCGTCGGCGTCGCTGTACACCGCTATCGCGCGGATTCCCATCCGCCGCAACGTGTCGATGACGCGTACCGCGATCTCCCCGCGGTTGGCAACCAGTACGGTTTCGAACACGTCGGCATCACATCCGGAAAACGCCGTAGCCGATGTCGGGCAGCGGGGCGTTCGCCGCGACCGACAGCGCCAGGCCCACCACGGTCCGGGTGTCCATCGGATCGATCACCCCGTCGTCCCACAATCGGGCCGTCGAGTAGTAGGGATTGCCTTGCTGTTCGTACTGCTCCCGGATCGGGTTCTTGAAGGACTCCTCGGCGTCCTCGGACCATTCCTCGCCGCTTGCCTCGAGTTGGTCACGCCGAACGGTGGCGAGCACCGAAGCGGCCTGCTCGCCACCCATCACCGAGATCCGCGCGTTCGGCCACATCCAGAGGAATCGGGGGGAATAGGCTCGCCCGCACATCGAATAGTTACCCGCGCCGAACGACCCGCCGATGATCACCGTCAATTTCGGCACCCGCGCGCAGGCGACCGCGTTTACCATCTTCGCGCCGTTTTTGGCGATACCACCGGCTTCGTATTCCCTTCCGACCATGAACCCGGTGATGTTCTGCAGGAACAGCAACGGGATCTTTCGCTGGTCGCACAGCTCGATGAAATGCGCGCCTTTGAGCGCCGACTCGGAGAACAGCACCCCGTTGTTCGCGATGATCCCAACCGGGTGACCATGAATCCGGGCGAATCCGGTGACGAGGGTGCTGCCGTATTCGGCCTTGAACTCCCCGAACCGGCTGCCGTCCACGACCCGGGATATCACCTCGCGCACGTCGTACGGCGTGCGGCTGTCCGTCGGCACCACGCCGTAGAGCTCTTCGGGATCGACCGCCGGCTCCTCGGTTTCGGTGACCTGCCACGGGCGCGGCGGCCGAGGGCCGAGGGTGGACACGATGCCGCGGACGATCTGCAGGGCGTGTGCGTCGTCGTTGGCCAGATGATCCGTGACCCCGGAGGACTGCGCGTGCACCTCACCGCCGCCAAGCTCCTCTGCGCTGACGACCTCGCCGGTCGCGGCCTTCACCAGCGGCGGCCCCCCGAGGAAGATCGTGCCCTGGTTGCGCACGATCACCGCTTCGTCGCTCATCGCCGGCACGTACGCGCCGCCTGCCGTGCAGGAACCGAGGACCGCGGCGATCTGCGGGATGCCGCGGGCCGACATGGTCGCCTGGTTGTAGAAGATCCGGCCGAAGTGCTCGCGGTCCGGGAAGACATCGTCCTGCCTCGGCAGGAACGCTCCCCCGGAATCCACCAGGTAGATGCACGGCAAGTTGTTGTGCAGCGCGACTTCCTGCGCGCGCAGGTGCTTCTTCACCGTGATCGGGTAGTAGGTGCCGCCCTTCACGGTCGCGTCGTTGGCGACGACCACACATTCCCGCCCGGAAACCCGACCGACGCCGGTGATGATCCCCGCAGCCGGTGCCTCGTCGTCGTACAGGCCGGCGGCGGCGAGCGGCGAGAGCTCAAGGAACGGCGAACCCGGATCCAGCAACGCGTTCACCCGGTCCCTCGGCAGCAGCTTGCCGCGCTCCACATGCCGCTGCCTTGCCCGCTCCGGCCCGCCGACGCTCGCCTGTGCCAGGCGATCGCGCAGTTCGCGCACCAGTTCCTTGTGCTGGCGCATCCGTCGATCGAAGTCCGCGGATGTCCGATCGACGGCACTGCCCAGGGTGGGCGCGTCCATAACCCTCCTCGCTGCCCGCGCGGTACGCCGAAGTTAGAGCTCGTTAACTACGAATGTTAGTCAGCGCTAACCTTGGTGTCCACTCGGGTAAGCGAGGAGGGTGAACGGTTCAGCCGGTGACTTCGGTCAGCGGATCGTGGTAGCCGCCCTGCTGCCCGGCCGCATTCGGGTGGTAGGACTCGTCGACAGGATAGGACACGCTCTTCAGCCACCAGTCATCCGAGCAGATCTCATGCCCGGTGAACGCCGGCCGGACGTCCACGAACCGCACGCCGGCTGCGCTTGCCCGCTCCGCGGTCACCTCGTTCAGCGTGTCCGCGCCACCGTTGATCGCCTCGCGCTTCGTCTCGCTCAGCCCGGCGTCACACGAGCCGTTCAGCTCGTACATCCGCGGGTAGCCCAGCACGATCACCTCGGCCGAGGGCGCACGCTCGGCGATCTCCCCGTAGACGCTGTCCAGTTTCCCGGGCAACTCCTGCCGCGCCACGGTTTTCGCCTCCTCGACACGCTCGACGCAGGCGTCATCCGAGCCGGTGTTGCAGGAGACCATCACGTCGCTGAAACCGGTGTCGTTGCCGCCGACCGAGATGGTGACCAGTGAGGTGTCCTCGCCAAGGGCGGAGACCTGGTCTTCCAGCACATCGCCGGTCTTCGCGCCGGAGCAGGCCACGAAGTCGAACCCGGCCACGTCGTGCCCGTCCGCCCACAGCTGCGGGTAGGCATGGGCGCTGCGCTTGCAGTCGCCACTGTCTCCGTAGTCGCCGACACCGACACCGGACGAGTAGGAATCACCGAGAGCCACATAGTTTTCCGCGTTTTCCGCCTGCGCCGCGCTTGCCGGCGTGACGAGCACGCCAAGACCAAGGCCGGCAATCGCGACGCAAGTTAGTCCCCGTGCGATCCGCATGGCACCTCCGAACTAGTCCCCGACTGTCGGCCCATACGATTACCAGGGATTTTCTAAATTCCGTACCACCACGGGAATGATTCACCGAATCCAACCGCGAACTTCACTTCGCGGTTGCTGGCGGCCCGCGGGTGTTAATGACCGCTAACTTGCGACGCTAGGATGAGCAGATGCCGCTTTCCCCGCCGGCGGACGAGCCCGCCAAGCGTGACGGCGCGAAGCCGACCAGACGCGTGCAGATCCTGTCCGCCGCAGCCGAACTGTTCGCCCAGCGCGGTTTCCACGGGGTGGGTATCGACGACATCGGGGCGGCGGTAGGGATTTCCGGGCCCGCGCTGTACCGGCATTTCCGCAGTAAGGACGCGATGCTCGGGGAAATGCTCACCGGTATCAGCGAGACGCTGCTGGAAGGTGGCCAGAAGCTGGCGGCGGGCGCGAGCGCCTCGGACGAGCTGCTCGCCGAGCTGGTGAGCTTCCAGGTGGATTTCGCGCTGGACAATCCCGCGCTGATCACCGTGCAGGAGCGGAACCTCGACAACCTCGCGGATGCGGATCGTCGGCAGGTACGTACCCTGCAACGCCGTTACGTCGAGGTGTGGGTAACGGCCATCCGTGATGCGCTACCCAATGTGCCCGAGTCCACCGCACGGTCGGCCGCGCACGCGGTGTTCGGGCTGATCAACTCGACGCCGCACAACCGGTTCGCGGATCGCGATCAGATGGCGGCATTGCTGAACACGCTCGCACTCGGCGCGCTGCGGGCTGTCGGTGGGTGAACCAGCGAGTCCATCTCGTTACGTTCGACACGGCTTCCGGGGCTAGCTTGCCGCCCACCGTTGTGGGGAAAGATGAGTGGGTGGCCCACAGGCAGGAACCCGAGGACTCCGAGCTCATCGCGAAGGCTGGCCGCGCGCTGGCCGCGATGCACGCCGGCGAGGACAACGATGCCCTCGACCGGTTGATCACGCCACGGTCGGCCACCCCGGGCCTCGTCGAGGCGCGGGAGATCATGCTGCTGCTGTTCAGTGAATGCAGCGGAATGGTCGCCTCGCTCGGTTCCGGCGGCACCACGCCGGTGAAGATGCAGGTCTACGACGACGAGGGCCAGGAAGTGCCGATCGACCAGGCGGACCCGCCGGTGCGCACCGCGGTGCGCACGCTGCTCGCCCAGGTGCACGGCGATTCCGACTCGGCGCGCGACCAGATCGAGATCGCGTTGACCAATGCCGAGACCGAAGAGGTCGCGAGCCTGATGCTGCAGGCGTTGCGTTGGACCATGCGGCTCGGCCTTGAATGCCTCGAGCGCGAGCTGCCCGTCGCGAACTGGATCACCGAGGCACTGCGCTAGCCGCGATGGGTGACGGCACTTCGGGCAACGGCGCTTCGGGTACGAGGGATGACATGGGGAAGCGATGCTGATCCGGGATGCGACGCTCGAGGATTGGCCGGCGATCTGGCCATTCCTGCGGCGGTACATCGCCGATGGGGAAACCTTTCCCTGGGACAGGGAGGCTTCCGAGGAGCAGATCAGGGTGACCTGGTTCCCGGCACCGCCGGGTCGCACGGTCGTGGCCGTGGACCCGGACGGCACCATCCTTGGTTCGGCGAACATCACGCCCAACCACGGCGGAGCGGCCGCGCACGTCGCCAACGCGAGCTTTGTGGTGGATGCCGGCCGTGCCGGGCGCGGTGTCGGGCGGGCCCTCGGTGAGCACATTCTCGATCGGGCGCGGGCGGACGGTTACCACGCGATGCAGTTCAACTCGGTGGTAGAAACCAATACCCGGGCGGTGGCGCTGTGGCGCTCGCTCGGCTTCGACATCCTGGCCACCGTGCCGGATGCCTTTCGCCACCCGATCGACGGTTACGTCGGGCTGCACATCATGTATCGCCGGTTGTGATCACTCGCCGCGCTGGCCGAGCGCGATTCGGGTGCCCTCGGAATCCTCGAACATCGACCACCAGCCCCACGGCTGCTTGCTCGGCGGCGCCGGGAACGTCACGCCGACGTCAGCGAGCTCGCGATAGGTCCGCTCGACGTCGTCGGCGTACAGAAAGAACGAGGCGGTCGGCAGTTCGGTCGGGACCTCCTCCCTGGTGTCGCGCTGGCCGGGCATCCGCTTGCTCAGCACGATGCTCGCCTGCCCATCCGGGGATGCGACCTCCAGCCAGCGCTGATCGTCGCCGTACGCCGCGTCGGTGGCGACGCTGAAGCCGAGCTTCTCCGTCCAGAATTTCCGGGCTCGTTCTTGATCGT
Organism: Pseudonocardiaceae bacterium; assembly: GCA_009379845.1. Taxonomy (GTDB): domain Bacteria; phylum Actinomycetota; class Actinomycetes; order Mycobacteriales; family Pseudonocardiaceae; genus Tamaricihabitans. Next base: position 19,418 of record WHSZ01000085.1, read on the forward strand.
CCACGGTCAGGACGACCCTGTTCACCCCACGAATCATTGCTGCCTCCGGAGATTTGTATGTATCCAGATCGGATATAATGAAGATGGATAGTATTCTGGACGTATGTCGGATGGCAAGCCCCCGCCGCTGACTCCCGCGGGCTTCCAGGTCTTGCTCGCGCTCGCGAGGGGAAACGCGCACGGCTACGCGGTCATGCAGTTCGTTGACGAGCTCAGCGGCGGCGAGATCCAGCTCGGCCCTGGCACCCTGTACCGCACCCTCGCGCGACTGGTCGCCGACGGGCTGGTGCGCGAGGTGTCGGCCGACGCGAACGAGGAGCCGCACGATTCGAGGCGGCGGTACTACCAGCTGACCCCGCTCGGCAATCGGGCGGCACAGCGGGAAGCCGAGCAGCTCGCACGGCTCGTCGACGCCGCGGACGGCGCGGGCCTGCTACCCAAGCGACGCTCGGCGTGAGCCCTGCCCCGCGACCATAGTGAGTAAGTACTCTCTTACTATGGCCAGATCCACTCCCGGCGTGACACGTCAACGCATCCTGGCGGAAGCCATCCGGCTGTTCTCGACCCGCGGATACGGCGCGACCACGGTCGCGGAGATCCAGGTCGCGTGCGGGCTGACCGCCGGTTCGGGCGCGCTGTACAAACACTTCCCTTCCAAGAAGGCGCTGCTCGAGCACGCCGTCCGCGAACATGTCGACACCATGGCGCGCAAGCATGAGGATGCCGCCACGCAGCTCCCGGAAGATCCCCGCGAGGCGCTGCGGCTGATCGCCGACACCGTGTGGGAAGTGATCGAAACCGACCGGGACCTGATCCGGATCATGCTCCGCGAGTTCGACGGGTTCGCCGAGCTGTTCGAGCAGATGTGGCAGGGCGTGCTGGCGAACCTGTACCGCCAGTGCACCGCGTGGATCGCGGCCCAGCGCGAGCTCGGCACCGTCGACGTGGCTGATCCCGAAGCGACCACGGCCGTTCTGATCGGGTCGCTGACCTACTATCCGCTCCTCGAAGCCATGATCGGGCACTCCCCCGGCGATGTCGAACCGGAGCGGTTTCGCACCGCGTGGCTGGACCACGCCGCGGGCACACTCAAGCTTGACAAGGAGGAACGGTGAGCGCGAGCAGACCGAAGGCGTTGTGCCCGCATCTGTTCGTGCGGGACGTGCAGGCCGCGATCGGCTTCTATGGCAAGGCGTTCGGCGCGGTGGAGCTGTTCCGCAACGTGCTGCCGAACGGCGTCATCCTGTTCGTCGAGCTCGCGGTTGGCGATGCCAGGCTGCTGATCAGCGAGGAGACGCCGCGGTTGAACGCGCTCGCGCCGAGCACGATCGGTGGCACGCCGATGCTGCTGACCCTGGAGACCGACGATCCGGATGATCTCGTGCGCCGGGCGCTCTTCGCGGGCGCGGAATTGGAAGCCGCGGTCGAGGAGATGTTCTTCGGGGAGCGCTACGGGCGGGTCGCGGACCCGTTCGGGCACCGCTGGGCGATCTGCACCAAACGGGAGCAGTACACCCCGGACGACATCGCCCGCGAGACCCCGCCCGAGCTGCGCTCGTGAGTCAGCGAGCCCTGCTCGTCAGGGGCGAGCCATTAAACACAGTTTAGGCGTTATAGCACCCAAAAAGACTCACGAGCGGGCGGCTAAACTGATTCGGTCAGTTGTCCACGACAGGAAGGGGCCACCGCGGATGTCCACTGTGGATCTCAGCAGGGCTCGGTGGCACCAGGGCAGCCGCGGCAACGGCAGCCCGGTGCTGGTGGTCGAAGCCGGGGCCTGGCAACGGTTCCTCGCCGCGGTCTGATGCCATGATCGGCGTGCGGAACGTGGTGGACCGCGTCGGATCCACCCTGCTGCATGCCACCTACCTGCCGGAGGACCCGCGCGGCGTCACCGACGTGGTGATCGCCGAGCCGGACGGGCGCGCACACATCAGCGACGGCGACCTGGTGCTCGGGGTGTCCGTGAGCACCGTGGCCGGCGCGATCGAGCTGGTCGAGCAATGCGGCAAGCACGAGGCGGCCGCCGTGCTGTGCAAACCGCCGCTGGCTCGCCGGGCCGGGGTGCGGCGGGCCGCCCGTGCCGCCGGCACCGCGCTGGTCGAGGTGCACGCGGGCACCTCATGGGCGCAGCTCGTCTGGCTGCTGCGCAGCGTGCTGGACGAGGCCAGCGCCGAGGTACACGCCGAGTCCGACCCCGGCGGGTTCGGCGGGTTCGGCGACCTGTTCCGGATGGCTGACGCGGCTGCCGCCGTGATTGACGCTCCGGTAACCATCGAGGACGCGAATTCGCGGGTGCTCGCCTACTCCGCGCGGCAGGACCGCACCGACCCGGCCCGGATCTCCACCGTGATGGGCCGCCGGGTGCCGGACGACGTGCTGGCACGGTTCCGCTCCCGTGGCGTATTCCGCGAACTCAGCAAGGGCAAGCACACGATCTTCGTGCCGGAGCAGCCGGACGGCACGCTGCCAAGGCTGATCGTGCCGATCCGGCTCGGCGGCGAGCTGCTCGGCTCGATGTGGGCTGTGGTGCCCGGCCCGGTGTCCGACGAGCGTGCCGCGGCGTTCGCGGACGCCGGCCCGGTAGTCGCGCTGCAACTGCTGCGCAGGCGGGCGCGGGCGGGCGCGCGGCGGGCGCGGTCCGCCGAGCTGCTGCGCTCGTTGCTGCAGGGCGAGGGGAGCAGCAAGCTGGCCGCGGCCGAGTTGGACCTCGGCGGTGGCCCGTACCGGGTGGTGGCCATCGACGCCGCGGCGCGGGACTCGCTCGACGCCGAGGGCGTGCGGCTGGCGCTGGCGGAACGTATCGCGCAGGGCGTCGGCGCGCCGTCGGTGGCCGAGGTGGACGGCATGCTGTACGCGATCGTGCGGGACGACGGCGGGGCGGACGCGTGGCCGGCGCTGCGGGACGCGCTGTGCGCGCTATCCGCGAAGGGTAAGCACGGCACGCCGGTGGCCGGGGCCGGTGAGCCCGGCGCGCTTGGTGAGCTGCCGCGGTCCCGTGCGCAGGCCGACGAGACGCTCGGCCTGCTGCGCGCCGGGCTGCTACCGGGCACCGTGGCCAGCTATGGGCAGGCGTGGCAGGTGCTGGCGCTGCACCGGGTGGCGGCCGCCGCCGGGACCGGTGTCAGCGAGCTGGGGCCGCTGGAGCGGCTGCGTGCGCACGACGAGTCGGCTGGCACGCGGTACGTGGACACGCTGTACGAATGGTTGCGGCATCCCGGTGACCCGCGGGCGGCGAGCCAGGCGTTACGCATCCACCCGAACACCTTCCGGTACCGGATGCGCCGGCTGCTCGAGCTGGTGGACGTGGACCTCGACGACCCCGACACCCGGCTGGCCCTGCTCGTCCAGCTAGTCACCCTCCGCTGGAGCTGACACCCACATGCGGGTTGTGTTGGGACAACAAGTATCCGGCGGGATGCTGGTCTTCGTGGGACGATGACATCAAGTGTGCGCTACCCCATCGTTGGCGCTAACACCGCACGCGGCGCCGCGTGACCCGCGCCCGCGCGACTGCCCAAGCGAGAGGAATCTCCCATGAAGATCGCCGTTCCTACCGAGGTGAAGCAGCACGAATATCGTGTCGCGCTGACACCCGCGGGGGCCCACGAGTTCACCAGCAGGGGTCACGACGTGTTCGTGGAAGCCGGCGCCGGGCTCGGCTCGGCGATACCCGACGAGGACTACCTGGCCGCGGGCGCGAAGGTGCTCGCGAGCACCGAGGACGTGTGGGCCGAGGGCGACCTGCTGCTCAAGGTCAAGGAACCGATCGCACAGGAGTACCCCCGGCTGCGCTCCGACCAGGTGCTGTTCACCTACCTGCACCTGGCAGCAGACGCCGCGCTGACCTCCGCACTGCTCGAAGCCGGCGGCACCGCGATCGCCTATGAAACCGTGCAGACCTCGGACGGCAAGCTGCCGCTGCTGGCGCCGATGTCCGAGATCGCCGGCCGGCTGGCGCCGCAGGTCGGCGCGTACGCGCTGCTGCGCCCGTCCGGTGGACGTGGCTTGCTTCCCGCCGGCGTGCCCGGCGTGTCGCCCGCCCGGGTCGTGGTGATCGGCGGCGGCGTGGCCGGCGTGAACGCCGCGCGAATCGCGCTCGGGCTCGGCTCGGACGTCACCGTGCTGGACACCAACATCGAGCGGCTGCGCCAGATCGACACCGAGTTCGGCGGCCGGATCCGCACGCTCGCTTCCAACAAGCTGAACCTGGAGCAGGCGGTGCTCGGCGCGGACATGGTGATCGGCGCCGTACTGGTGGCCGGGGCGCGGGCACCGAAGCTGGTGACGACCGAACTGGTTTCCCGGATGAAGCCGGGCAGCGTGCTGGTGGACATCTCGATCGACCAGGGTGGCTGCTTCGCCGATTCGCACGCCACGACGCACGACGCGCCGACCTACCGGGTACACGACTCGGTGTTCTATTGCGTGGCGAACATGCCTGGCGCGGTGCCGAGCACCTCAACCTACGCGCTGACCAACGTGACCCTGCCGTACGCGCTCGCGCTGGCGGACGCCGGATGGCGCGCCGCGCTCGGCGCGGACCGCTCGCTGGCCCTCGGGTTGAACACGCATGCCGGTGCGTTGACCAACGCCGCCGTGGCGCGAGCCCACGACCTCCCGCACACCGATCTGGACAGCGTGCTTGATCGCTGAGGACCGGGTGCTTGATCGCTGAGCACGGGCCGGCCGGCACCACCGACGATCACCCGAACAACAAAAGGGGGCGGCCCGCTCAACCAGCCTGGGGGTCACCGGGAGCGGGCCGCCGACGCATAGCCTAGGCAATATCGAGCGATTACGCCTCATCAACAGACCAAGTTGTTACAGATTGTTGTCCACTCAACGAACAACCGTCTTGTGAAAAGTCCACAGTAGTCGTTATCTCTCCCGGTCATCGGCGGAACCCCCAGCCGCTCCCGGACGTCTCACGCGTGCGGCGGCATCGTCCTAATCACATTCGGGTACCTGGGGCCAGCCCGCCCGACGAGCACGCGGGCGGTACGAGAGGATGTCGCCCCGAGGACGTGCGACCAGCATCGACCAACCTCGTGCGACCACACGGAGGGATCGTGCACGACAGCAGCGGCCGCATCGCGGTGCAGAACCTGACCAAGAACTTTGGTCAGATACCCGCGGTGCAAAACCTGAGCTTTACGGTGGAGCCGGGCAGCGTCACCGGCTTCCTCGGACCCAATGGCGCTGGCAAGACGACCACCCTACGGATGATCCTCGGGCTCGTCCGGCCGACGGCTGGCACGGCGACGGTCAACGGACGACCGTTCAGCCAGCTCGGCAACCCTGGTCGGGTGGTCGGCGCCGTGCTCGAGGCGCAGAGCTTTCACCCGAAGCGGACCGCCCGCAATCACTTGCGCGTCTACACCGCGGCCATGGGGCTGCCGGATCAGCGCGCCGACGAGGCACTGGGGCTGGTGGGGCTGAGCGGAGCGGCGAACCGCAACGCCGGCGGGTTCTCGATGGGTATGAAGCAACGGCTGGCACTGGCCACCGCCCTGCTGGGGGATCCGCAGGTGCTGGTGCTCGATGAGCCGTCCAACGGCCTCGACCCGGAGGGCATCGCCTGGCTGCGAACCTTCCTGCGCTCCTACGCCAGCAGCGGCCGGACCGTGCTGATCTCCAGCCACCTGCTGGCCGAGGTCGAGCAGATGATCGATCAGGTCGTGATCATCAGCCGCGGGCAGACCATGTACTACGGGATGCTCGACGACCTGCGCCGCTCCCAGCAGTCCCGGGTCATCGTGCAGCCCGCGGACGCCAACGGGCTGGTCGCGGCGTTGCGGGAGAACGACATCCACTCGATCGAGCCGACACCGGACGGCAAGGTCGCGGTGACCGGTGCGACGGTGCAGCAGATCGGGGACATCGCCGCGAAGGCGAACATCGCGCTGTACGGGGTGCAGGAAGAGAAGATCGACCTCGAGCAGCTGTTCTTCGCGCTCACCAGCGGCCAGTTCGCCGCACCGACCCCACCGCCGTACGGCCAGATGCCGCCGGGAGCTACCGGACCGGGTGGCCCTGTTGGCTACGGACCCCCGCCCGGCTACGCCGCGCCGCCCGGGCAGCAGGTGCAGCCCGGTCAAATGCCCGGCCAAATGCCCGGTCAGATGCCGCCGGGGCAGATGCCGCCCGGCCAGCCACCACCCGGCTACCCGCCGCAGGGCCAGGTTCCGCCCGACCAGAGTGGCTACCCACCGCAGGGTCAAGTTCCGCCCGACCAGAGTGGCTACGCCCCACCCCCTGATGGTTATGGCGGGCCGCCCAG
>WHSZ01000011.1 GCA_009379845.1 Pseudonocardiaceae bacterium
GACCACCGGCCCCGTCCGTGAACGCACGCCGCAACTGCTCGTGAAACAAACTCCGATTCGCCAAACCGGTCAACGGATCATGCGTCGCCTGATGCCGCAACCGCTGCGCGAGCTGATACCGCTCGGTGATATCGCTCGCCAAGAACACCAGAAACTCCGGTTCACCCCTGGAATCCCGGATCACCGAGGCACTGACGTGTGCCCACACCACGTCGCCATCCGGCCGGCGGAATCGTTTCTCCATCGCGTGGTGATCGATTTCTCCGGCGATCAGCTGCTGGTAGACCTGCCACGGTTCGTCGGGTTCGTCGTCGTAGAAGAACTCCTCGAGGGAGACGGCGAGCAGGTCCTCGGGGGTATAGCCGAGCAGGTCTGCCATGGAACGGTTCACCTTCAGGGTGTTGCCGCTGGTGTCGGTGATGCTCACCCCGACGGTGGTTTGCGAGAAGATCGCGGCGAATCGCGCCGCCGAGGCGTGCCGATCGGACTCGGCGCGTTCCAGCGCGTGAACCATCGACATGCGCAGCGATTCCTGCTCGTCGAGCACCCTGGCGCGTAACTCGGCGACGAAACCGGCGGCAACGCCACCCTGCACCCGGCCGCGTCGACCGTGCTCGACCCGCTGCGCGGCCGGCGGCAACGGGCCACCGATCAGCTCGAGTGTGCTGGCCAGTGCCTCCGGTGCGGTCGCGTTCAACCTGACCAGCTCGGCGCCAAGCCACCGCGCGCCGTCCTCGTAGCATGTCTCCGCGGTGAGCAGGCCGCTCAGCAGATCGCTGAGCTCACGTAGCTTGCCGATCAGTTCCTCGTTACTGAGGGCAAGATGCGACGTGCGGCGCAAGGCGAGCGCCCATTCGCGGATGTGGTGCTCATCCGCGGCTGGTGAGTCACCGTCACTTCCGGCTAGCCGGTCAACGCTCACACCTGTCGCCATCCTTCGAGATGCACCGCTGGGTTTATCGCGACAATACGGAGAGTGCCAGAGCGCGTCGAACGGGGCACGACGAACTGCGTTTCAGCGATCGCTCGATGGCCGTACACGTGCTCTCCCTGGGCCCGTTCGACGTTCTACCCATTATTTGCGATCACCCAGCATAACGCCGAACAGACGGCGCGTAACCACGTCGGTGACTCCCGCACGTGAGAACCCGGCCAGAGGCGTCCATCACTTCGAACCAGAACTTCACCCACATGGAGCTGACGCACGATTCACCAAAACCTCAATCGGTAGCCGTGATCAATTAACGAAAAATCGTGACAAATGGGCGGACCTTCGATAACAATTAACCGCCGGACGGCTACTCCGCGTGAGTCGTCCATGCGAGGGCATCGAGAGGAAGTTTCCCATGACCGTTACCAACAGATTCAGATGGCGTGGCTTACTCAGCGCCGCAGCCGCGATCTCAGCGAGCGCCCTGCTGCTCGGCTCGCTGTCTTCGGCGAATGCCAGTCCCGCGGACCCTGCCAACGACCCCGCGGTCGCCGAAATGATTCGCACACATGATCACCCTATGGGTTCCCAAATCGCCAAGCACGAAGGCGTCCAGGAACAGTTCCCGAGTTCGGAAGCCCGCAAGCTCGAACCGCGCGGCATCGGCGCCGGCGGAGTGCAAGCAAAGGCCTCCGTGCCAGGTATCGACGTCAGCGGGCACCAGGGCAACGTCAACTGGCGGGCCCAGTGGAATTCCGGCTACCGGTTCGCCTACGTCAAAGCCACCGAAGGCACCGGGTACAAGAACCCGTACCACGGCCAGCAGTACAACGGCTCGTACAACGTCGGCATGATCCGCGGCTCGTACCACTTCGCGCTGCCGGACCGCTCGAGTGGCGCGGCACAGGCGAACTACTTCGTGGACAGGGGAGGCGCCTGGTCACGGGACGGCAAGACGCTGCCCGGCGCGCTGGACATGGAGTACAACCCGTACGGCAGTACCTGCTATGGAAAGAGCCAGTCCGCGATGGGCTCCTGGATTCGCGACTTCCACAACAGGTACCACGCCCGCACCGGGCGCTGGCCGGTCATCTACACCTCGACGAGCTGGTGGAACCAGTGCGTGGGCACCACGCAGAACTTCGGAAACACCGTGCCGCTGTGGATCGCCAGGTACAACTCCTCGGTGGGCCCGCTGCCGCACGGCTGGAGTTTCCACACCATCTGGCAGCACAGCTCCAGTCCGATCGACCAGAACCGCTTCAACGGTGCCTACGACCGGTTGAAGGCGCTAGCCAACGGCTGATCCCCTGCTGTCAGCCGGTGGAAGGTGGCTCGCACAGTCCCGTGCGAGCCACCTTCGTCGTTCGGGTGTTTGTCACGCGATCTCACGACCCGCCCACACCCGGGGGGACGATCGCGCTAGTGTTTCTGTGCAGGTATCCGACCTTCGGAGACGACCAGATGAGCTACCCGCCGCAGCCAGGGCCACACCAACCGCAGGATCCGTATGGCCAGGGCGCGGCCGGCTACCCGCGGCAAGATCCGTATGGTCAGGGCGCGGGCGGCTATCCACAGCAGGATCCGTACGGCCAGGGTGGATACCCACAGCAGGATCCATACGGCCAAGGTGGATACCCGCAGTACGACCCGTACGGGCAACAAGGTGGTTATCCACCGCAAGGTGGCTATCCGTACGGCCAGCAGGGTGGTTACCCGCAGCAAGATCCGTACGGCCAGTTCGCGCCGTACCCCGGCTACGGCCAGCCCGGCGGGATGGGTGGCCCGCCGGGCCAGCCGCCCGGTAAGGGCAAGACCAACCTGTGGATCGCGCTGTCCGTCGGCGCGGTGGTCATCATCGCGGCAGTGCTGATCACGGGCTTCATCACACCCGGGTTCTTCACCGGTGACGACGAGGGCGCCGAGGCCGCGTCCGGTTCGGACACCTCCGAGCCGACCAGTTCGTCCAACCAGATCCCGAAGCCCAATGTGGACCCCTCTGGCGGGAATTCGCCGTCCCAGCCCGGTGGAAACACCGGCGGCAAGATGCCGAACGCGATCGCGCAAGAGTTCCTGCGGGCAGTGAACAACGGTGATCGCGCTGCCGCGGAGGGAATGTACTGCCCTGGCGACAGCACGACGCACACCTTCACCGAAGCGATCGAGGGGAATACCAACATCAGCCTGGCTGAACCGATCGAGGATCCGAGCGAGTCGTCGACCACGTCGACCGGTGACCTCACCGGAACGGTGGATGGCCAGCCGGTGGACGGCACGCTCTACATCTTCAAGAAGGCCAAGAACAACACCGAGTGGTGCGTGTCCGCCTTCTACCCCAGCACGGGTTGATCACACGCGCGCCGGCACGGGGGTTGGGCGCCTCACGCGCTAGTCGAACAACGCGGGCAGCGTGCCTTCCCACGCGGTGCGCAGCACGTCAAGCGGAAAGCTCGCCACGTCCTGGATGTCCAGCGCACCGGATTCCGGGTCGACCACACCGGTTTTGCGCCACGGCAACCCGCGAGCCGTGCACATCTCGGTGAACCGAGGCTCCTCGGTCCGAGGCACCGCGACCAGCACCCGGCCGGCGGACTCGGAGAACAGCTGCACGAAGAAGTCCATGTCCGGATCGAGGATCACCCGCGCGCCCGTCTGGCCGATCAGACAGCTTTCCACCAGTGCTTGGGCGAGCCCACCGTCGGAAAGATCATGCGCCGCCGAGATCATGCCATCCCGCGAGCCGGCGATCATGATCTCGCAGAGCAGCTTCTCCCGCGCCAGGTCCACCCGTGGCGGCCGGCCACCGAGATGGTCGTGCACCACGTGAGCCCACTCCGAGCCGTCCAGCTCGTCGCGGGTGTCACCGAGCAGCAACAACGTCTCCCCGGCCTCCGCCCCGATACCGATCGGGATCCGGCGGCGCACGTCGTCGATCACGCCGAGCACGCCAACCACCGGCGTCGGCAGGATCGCGGTGTCCCCCGTCTGGTTGTAGAAGCTCACGTTCCCACCGGTGACCGGAATCCCCAGCTCCCGGCAGCCATCCGCGAGCCCGCGAACAGCCTCGGAGAACTGCCACATCACGCCGGGGTCGGTTGGCGAACCGAAGTTCAAGCAGTTGGTCACGGCGATCGGTTTCGCCCCGCTCACCGCAACGTTCCGGTACGACTCGGCGAGCGCCAGCTGGGCGCCAACGTAGGGATCCAGCTCGCAATACCGGCCGTTGCAGTCGGTGGCCAGCGCCACGCCGCGGCCGGTCTCCTCGTCGATCCGGATCATCCCGGTATCCGCGGGCTGCGCGAGCACGGTGTTCCCTCGGACGTAGCGGTCGTACTGCTCGGTGACCCAGCGCCGGGAAGCCAGGTTCGGTGCGGCCACCATCCGCACCAGGGTCCCCTCAAGGTCGCTGGCATCGGACGGGCGCCACAACGCTTGGGTGGTATCCGCCCGCAGGTCATCCTGTGTGGACGGTCGAGCGACGGGCCGCTGATAAACCGGGCCCTGGTGGGCGACCGTGCGTGGCGGCACATCGACCACGGTCTCGCCGTGCCAGTTGATCACCAGCCGCTCGCCGTCCGTCACCTCGCCGATCTCGGTCGCGGTGACGTCCCACTTCGCGCACACAGCCATGAAGTCGTCCACATCGGACGGTTTGACGACCGCGCACATCCGCTCCTGGGACTCGCTGGACAGGATCTCCGCGGGAGTCATTCCGTTGGCTCGCAGTGGAACACGATCCAGCTCGACATGCATCCCGCCGTCCCCCGCGCTGGCGAGTTCGCTTGTCGCGCAGGACAGTCCGGCGCCACCGAGGTCCTGGATGCCCACCACGAGTCCGCGACCGAACAGTTCGAGACAGCACTCGATCAGCACTTTCTCGGTGAACGGATCGCCGACCTGCACGCTGGGCAGCTTCTTGCGCCCACCCGCGCTTTCGTCACCGGAGAACGTCTCCGACGCGAGCACCGACACCCCGCCGATCCCGTCCAGCCCCGTCCGCGCCCCGAACAAGATCACCTTGTTGCCAGCGCCGGTCGCGTGCGCGAGATGCAGATCCTCGGCCCGCATCGCACCCACGCACAACGCGTTCACCAGCGGATTCCCGACGTATGTCGGGCCGAAGACAACCTCGCCGCCGATGTTCGGAAGTCCAAGGCAGTTGCCGTAACCACCGATCCCCGCGACCACACCGGGAAGCACCCGCCTGGTGTCCGGTGCGTCGGCCGGGCCGAACCGCAGTGAATCCAGTACGGCGAGCGGGCGAGCACCCATCGCCATGATGTCCCTGACGATCCCGCCAACTCCGGTCGCCGCTCCCTGGTAGGGCTCCACATAGGACGGATGGTTGTGCGATTCGGCTTTGAAGGTGACCGCCCAGCCGTCGCCGATGTCCACCACACCGGCGTTCTCTCCGATGCCGGCCAGCATCTTCGCGCGCATCTCGTCGGTGGTCGTTTCCCCGAAGTAGCGCAGGTGCGCCTTGGAAGACTTGTAGGAGCAGTGCTCGCTCCACATCACCGAGTACATCGCCAACTCGGCTTCGGTGGGGCGCCGGCCGAGGATGTCCCTGATGCGGGCGTACTCGTCGTCGGCCAGCCCGAGTTCCAGATACGGCTGCGGGAGGTCTGGAGTGGACTCCGCGTGCTGAACGCTGTCGATCGTGTGGACGGAAGTCACGCTGCCACCAAGGAATCGAGCACCGAGTAGAACATGCCGAGACCGTCGTCGGTCGGGCCGGTGAGCGCGTCGATCGCGTGCTCGGGATGCGGCATCATGCCGACAACCCGGCCGTTCGGACTGCTGATCCCGGCGATGTCGCGAAGTGACCCGTTCGGATTCTTGCCGACATAACGGAAAACGACGCGGCCCTCGCCTTCCAGTTCGTCCAAAATGGATCGGTCCGCGACGTATCCGCCCTCGCCGGACTTCAGCGGAACGAGGAGTTCCGCGCTCCGCTCGTACCGGCTCGACCACGCGGTGTGTGTGTTCTCCACCCGCAACCACTGATCGCGACACACGAAGTGCAGCCTGGAATTCCGCACCAGGGCACCGGGCAGCAGGCCGGCCTCGCAGAGGATCTGGAACCCGTTACAGATGCCAAGCACCGGCATCCCTCCGCGTGCGGCGTCCAGCACCGAGGTCATCACCGGCGCGAACCGTGCGATAGCCCCGCAACGCAAGTAATCTCCGTAGGAGAATCCGCCTGGGACGATCACCGCGTGCACCTCGTGCAGGTCTTGATCGGCGTGCCACAGCGCCACCGGCTCGGCGCCCGCGTACCGGACCGCCCGCGCCGCGTCCACATCGTCCAAGCTGCCGGGGAACGTGATCACCCCGATCTTCACGCCCTCACCCCCTTTTTGCCGTGAAGGCCACCTTGCGGGCGCCAGACGCCCCGAATGGTCCCCTCGCGCTGCCTAGCCACGGTCATAACTCGACCCTGCGGACGGCCCAGTCCTCGATCACCGGGTTGGCAAGAAAGGACTCCGCGATCTTGGCGAGCGTGGCATCGTCGACGGAATCGTCGACCTCCAGCTCGAAATGCTTACCCTGACGAACTTCCGTCACGCCCTGGAAGCCGAGCCGGGGCAGCGCCCCCGCCACCGCTTGGCCCTGGGGGTCCAGGATCTCCGGCTTCGGCATGACGTCGACGACAACTCGGGCCACAGCGTGCTGCTCCTGATGTTTGCGCAGGTCGGCGGTACTTCCGTAGCTTACCTGAGCACATCCCACGGGACGTGGAGGCGTTCGTCATAGCCCACCGGTGTCCGCACCGTGCCCCGCATCCCCGGAGCCGGACGTCTAGCGCCTGCCGTGCAGGAGGGTGATCAGCTTGCGCACCCGCGCATCGGTTTTCGCCGAGCGCGCGAACGTGGTCAGCAGTATCGGCGGGCTGAACCGTTGCCGTGCAACGGCTTTCGACCTCGCGAACTCGCGCAGACCTTCCGGACCGTGGATGCGCCCGAAACCGGACTCGCCGCTGCCCCCGAATGGCAACGCCGGGATCGCCGCGAAGCTGATTACCGAGTTCACCGAGGTCATGCCGGCCTTCAGTCGGCTAGCCAGTTCGGCACCGCGCCGCCTCGAGTACACGGCCGAGCCCAGCCCGTAACCGGAATCGTTCGCCTTGGCAACCGCGTCGTCCATGTCCGGCACCTTCGCGATGGTCAGCGTCGGCCCGAACGTCTCCTCCCGCACCGCATCGGCGTCCTCCGGCACATCGACCAGCACGGTTGGCTGCACGTACCGATCGCCGACCGCGTCCGAACCGCCGATCACCGCCTTCGCACCTCGGGCCAGCGCGTCCGCGATGTGCCGGCGAATGATCTCCAGCTGCCCTGGCATGGTCATCGGCCCGTACTGGGCGTCCGGATCCGAGCCGGCCCGCACCGAGCGCGCCTTCTCGGCCACCTTGGCCACGAACTCCTGGTGCACCCGCTCGTGCACGTACACCCGCTCCACGCCGACGCAGGTCTGCCCGGCATTGGACATCCCGCCCCACACCGCGGCGTCCGCGGCGGCTTCCAGGTCCGCGTCCTCGTCCACCAGCAGCGCGTCCTTGCCGCCGCATTCCATCAGCACCGGGGTCAACGTCTCCGCGCAGGTGGCCATGATCTTGCGGCCGGTCCCGGCCGACCCGGTGAACGCGATCTTGTCGAGGCCGGACCGGCACAGCGCGGCGCCCGTCTCGCCGTAGCCCGTGATCAACTGGAACACCGGGCGCTCGGGCACCACCTCGGCGAACCGGTCGACCAGCCAGGCACCCACGCCAGGGGTGTACTCGCTCGGCTTGAACACCACCGAGTTGCCGGCCGCGAGCGCGTACGCGATCGAACCCATCGGGGTGAACACCGGGTAGTTCCAGGGGCCGATTACCCCGACCACCCCGAGCGGCTGGTACTCGACGGTCGCCGACTGGTTGGCCATCAGCAGGCCGGGTGGGCGCCGCTTCGGGCCGAGCACCTTGCGCGCGTGCTTCGCCGCCCACCCGATGTGGTCGATGGCAAGCACGATCTCCAGCATCGCGTCGGAATGTGGCTTACCGGTCTCCGCGTGCACCACCTCGGCGAGCTCGCCGGCGCGCCGGGTGATCACGCCCTTCCAGCGCTGCAGCCGCTCGGCACGCCCGGCGAAGTCGAGCGACGCCCACCAGCCAGCGGCATCCCGAGCCCGCCGCACGGCGGCGTCCACAGCCTCCGCGGCATGGATCGGATGGCTGCTGACGACCTCGCCGGTCGCGGGATCGAGGGAATCGAACGTGTCCGCGACAACTTGCCCGGCATCGCCGTCGGATTGGGTCCGCACCGTGCTCATGAGCCTTGCCCTTCGTCGAGGTCGTGAGTCTTTTGGGTGCTATAACCCTGGAAAAGACTCACGAGCCAGGCTACCTTCGTCTCGAGTGCGGACCACGAAGGGAGCCGGCGAATGCAGATCGTCCACTATGGACACGCGTGTGTGCTGCTGGAAACGGACTCGGCACGTGTCCTGATCGATCCTGGCGCGTTCTCGACCGGGTTCGAGGGCCAGTGCGAGCTGGACGCGGTGCTGATCACCCATCAACACTTCGATCACATCGACTCGGAGAAACTTCCGGCGCTGATGGAAGCCAACCCGGACGCGCGGCTGATCGTGGATCCCGGTTCCGAAGAGACGGTCGCGAAGCTGGACCTGCGGGCACGCACCGTGCAGCCAGGCGACGCGCTGGAATTCGGTAACACCGCGGTGAACGTGGTCGGCGGTTCGCACGCGGTGATCCACCCGGACGTTCCGCTTGTCCCCAATGTCGGCTACATCTTCGACCACGGCGCGTTCTACCACCCGGGAGACTCGTTCTACCAGCCGGAGCAACGGATCGACGTGCTCGGGCTACCCACCGGCGCGCCGTGGCTGAAGGTGTCCGAGGCGGTGGATTTCCTGCGTGCGGTGCGGCCACGGCTGGCGGTGCCGATCCACGAGGCGGTGCTGGCCCGCCCGGCCATGCACTACGGGATGTTCACCAACCTCGCGCCGGAAGGCACCGAGGTCCGGGTGCTGCCCCGCGACGAACCCGCCGCGCTGTGAACCGGCGAGCGCTCCGTGCGGTCAGCCCGCTCCGTGCGGTAGCCCGGCGAGTGGCGCTCCGCGCCGGGACGCTCGAGCACCTCGGGATAGGTGTTGCCAACGGCGCCGTGGTGCAGCGCGATATCCACCGCATCCAGCAGCGCCTGCCGCACGCCTTGCCGCACCAGATACCCGCCGTCCACGGCGATACGCACCAGTGAACCTCGGCGGGCCGCCCGCGCCGCGCCGAGCACGACCGCGAGACACCACCACGGCTCGGCCCGTTCCCCGGCCCCGAAGCCGTGCACCCGCGCCCGGTACACCTCGTCCGAACGCACGTCACGGATCGCGGAAAGCTCCGCGCACAGCGAGACGCCGTGCTGGTGCAAGGCGAGGAGAGTGCCTCGGGAAGCCTGCCAGCGGGGCGGCACGAACCCGTCCACCCGCAAGCCCAAACCGTCCATTGTGGCCAGAGCGGCGGTGAGCCGGAGGCCAGCCTCATGGGCGGGCAACACCGCGAATTCCGGGCGACGGCGCCAGGTTCCCTGATGTTCGTGCTTGTACCCGTGCAGCAACACGGAATCCATCCGAGCCCGCTGCCTTACCCAGTCGAGCGCCGCGGTGCTCCGCTGGCCAGACGGGTTCACCAGCAACGAAAGCGGCACGCCGCGACGGTCGAGTTCCTCGGCGAGGTCTGTGCAGCGGGACAGCGCCCTGGGCGTGATCCCGGACAGTGAAACCAGCAGGCGTGCGTCCACACCACCAGTGGGACAGATCCAGATGACACTGCGCTTACACCGAAGTGACGGTGCGTCTCCAAGTAGGCGACGATCGGTCTACTGCAGCACCGCGCCCGTTCCGCAATATGCATCCATATTGGGATTTTCCGCTTACAGCGAACGGCCGGTGATCCGCTGGTAAGCCTCGACGTAGCGCGCCCGGGTGGCGTCCACCACATCCGGCGGTAGCGGCGGCGGTGGGGTGCCCGAGGCGCGGTCCCAGCCGGAAGCCGGCGACGTCAGCCAATCCCGCACGAACTGCTTGTCGAACGACGGCTGCGGGCGGCCGGGCCGGTACTCGTCGGCCGGCCAGTACCGGGACGAGTCCGGCGTGAGTACCTCGTCGGCGAGAACAACCGAACCGGTGCCGTCGACACCGAACTCGAACTTGGTGTCCGCGAGGATGATGCCGCGCCGCCGCGCGTGCTCCGCGGCCCGCAGGTAGATCTCGATGGTGCGCTCCCGCACCTCCCCGGCACGCTTCGCGCCGATCTCGGCGACAACCGCATCGAAGCTCACGTTCTCGTCGTGCGAACCGATCTCCGCCTTGGTAGCCGGCGTGAAGATCGGCTCTGGCAGCTCGGACGCCTCCACCAGCCCGTCCGGCAGCGCGACGCCGCACACCGATCCGGTCGCCCGGTAGTCCAGCAGCCCGGAACCTGACAGGAAGCCGCGTGCCACGCACTCCACCGGCAGCATCTCCAGCCGGCGCACCAGCAGCGCACGAGCGGCCACCTCGGAGGGAATGCGCGGATCCTGCGCGCTGAGGAGATGGTTGGGCACCAGATCGGCCAGCATCTCGAACCAGAACACGCTCATCGCGGTGAGCACCCGCCCCTTGTCCGGGATCGGTGTCTCCAGCACATGGTCGTATGCGGAGATCCGGTCGGACGCCACGAGCAGCAGGTGCTCGTCGTCCACTCGGTACAGTTCGCGCACCTTGCCGGTCGCGACGTGCTGGTAATCGGCGAGCGTTGGCATGCGCCCCACTCTATGTGGCCGGTGCCGGCCGTTCGCGCCGTACTGGCTCAGGGTGCGTCCAGCAGCGCGCCGGCCGCGTCCACCACCAGGTCGACGGCGGACGGCGGTACGCGTTTGCCGGAAACCAGTTGGCGCCGCACCACCGCGTACGGCAGGTCGACCACCACCAGCATGACCTTCGCCACCGGCAGCGCCAACCGTTCGGCCAGCGCGCGAACGCCCCGTTCCACCTCGGCGTTCGCGTTTCGCAGCTCCTCGTGTGCCATCGCCGTCCAGTCCTGCGAGCCGAAATCCCTGGCACCGTAGAGCAAAACCCTGGCCTGTTCCGGGTTCTTCCGTGACCACGCCACCACCTGCTTCGCCGCCTCAACTGCCGCGCGCCGGGGCGAATCGTGCGCGAGCGCGGCGTGGACGCCCTCCTGGAAACGCCGCACGGTGCGCAGCCACAGCGCGGCCAGCAGCGCGGGCCGGTCGGCGAACCGGTGATAGACCGAGCCGCTCGGCGCCCCCACCGCGCGGGCGACCGCGGACATCGTCACCGCATGCGGGCCGGACTCGGCGGCCAGCTTCGCGGCGGCATCCAGTAGCTGGTCGAGGTCGTGACGTGGCGGCCTTCCCATGTATTAGAGATTATGCTCTAATAGGTTTTAGAGGAAGTCGTCTAAAATTACGAGGTGGACTATGGGTGTCTACAACGTGCACGAGAGACGTTTCGACGTGCCGGCCGAGAAGCTCGGCGAGCTGATCGACTCCTGGTCAACCGATCACGATCGGCTGTGGCCCTCGGATCTCTGGCCACCGACGCGCTTCGACCGTCCACTAGGGATCGGCGCGGACGGCGGGCACGGGCCGATCAGATATACCGTGACCGATTACACTGCGGGGCGCTCGGTACGCTGCCGGTTCACCGGGCCGCGCGGGGTGGACGGATTCCACGAGTTCACCGTGCACCGCGAAGGGGACGCCGCGACTCTGCGACACATACTGGCGATGAACCCTCACGGCCCGGCGAAACTCACCTGGCCACTGGTGTTTCGCTGGTTGCACGACGCGCTACTCGAAGACTGCCTCGACCGTGCCGAGCGGGAGCTCACCGGCACGGTACGCCGGCCGGCCAGCTGGTCCCGCTACGTCCGCCTGCTACGCCGCATCGCCACGCGTTTGCCGTCGGCTACGCCCAGCGGATCACGGTGAGCTCCTCGCCAACCGCGAGTTCACCGGGCTCAAGTACCGCGGCCTTCATCCCGAACGTGACACCGCCGTCCAGGGAGCGCCGGTACCCCGCCAGCGTGCGGATCGGCTCCGGGCCGGCCCGCTCGCCGGTGTCCTGATCAACGGTGGGTACCGCGCACCTCGTACACACCTTGGCGAAGCCCAGTTTCAGGCTGCCGCATGACATCTCGCGCACGTCGTCCTCGGTATGCGGTCGCTGCCAGCCACGCAGCACCAGGTTCGGCCGGAACCGCTCCATCGGCACCGGTGAACCGCCCAGCTCGAGAATCCGCGCGTTCAAGCCGTCCAAAGAGGACAGCGAGGTGACCAGCATCGGGTGTCCATCCGCGAATCCCGCCTTCCCCGCGTGCTCGCCACCGGTATCGCGGTCGTGCTCGGGCGGCACCCGCACCAGCCGGCATTCCATCCCCAGCACATCGGAAAGCCAGTGGGACACCACGTCGCCCTGATCGACACCCTTCCCTGACCAGCTGAAAACGGACACGTCGAGCCGCGCACCATCGAAGATCACCGGATGTTCGACTTCCGCGAAACCCGGAGCCCGGAACACCAGCCGCTCCCCCGCATCGAGCAGCTCGGGCGTGATCACGGCCATCGACCGAACGCGCCGCTGGCTGAGGAAACGCCCTTCGGAATCGACCAGCATGAACAACCGGTCGTTCGCCAAACCCGTTGGCAGCACCTGACTTCGCGGTACCTCGACGCCACGGCAGCCCTTCACAGGGTAATACCGCAGGGCGGCGACCGTCGCCGTCACAGGATCGCCTCCGGGGCGTACGTGGCGTCCGCGCCGAGGCGATCGAGCACCTGCGACACCCGCTTCGCCACGTCCCGCACCTGCGCGTCGGCCACACCGGTGAACGAGAGACGGTCCGCGAGCAGCGCGTCCAACTCCGCGCGCCGCAACGGGATCCGGTCGTCCGCCGCGATCCTATCGAGCAGGTCGTTGTGCGCGGCGCCTTGCTCCCGCATGGCCAGCGCCACCGCGACGGCGTGCTCCTTGATCGCCTCGTGCGCGGTCTCCCTGCCAACCCCGGCCCGCACGGCGGCCATCAGGATCTTCGTGGTGGCAAGGAAAGGCAGGTACCGATCCAGCTCCCTCGCGACGACCGCGGGGTACGCGCCGAACTCGTCCAGCACGGTGAGGAACGTCTGCACCAGTCCGTCGAGCGCGAAGAACGCGTCCGGCAACGCCACCCTGCGCACCACCGAGCAGGACACATCGCCCTCGTTCCACTGGTCCCCGGCCAGCTCACCGGTCATCGACGCGTAGCCGCGCAGCAGCACCGCGAACCCGTTCACCCGCTCGCAGGACCGGGTGTTCATCTTGTGCGGCATGGCACTCGAGCCCACCTGTCCCGCCTGGAACCCCTCGGTCACCAGCTCGTGACCGGCCATCAGCCGGATCGTCTTGGCCAGGCTGGACGGCGCCGCGGCAAGCTGCACCAAAGTGGACACCACGTCGAAGTCGAGAGAGCGTGGGTACACCTGCCCGACACTGGCGAAAACCCTGGAAAAACCCAGATGCTCCGCGACCCGCCGCTCCAGGGAGTCCAATATGGACGGATCGCCGCCGAGGATGTCCAGCATGTCCTGCCCGGTACCGACCGGGCCCTTGATGCCCCGCAACGGATACCGCTCGATCAGGTTTTCCAAGCGCTCAAAGGAAACCAGCAGCTCGTCAGCGGCGGTGGCGAACCGCTTGCCGAGCGTCGTCGCCTGCGCGGCGACGTTGTGCGAGCGCCCGGCCAGCACCAGATCGCCGTGTTCCAGTGCCAGCTGGGACAGCCGGCCGAGCACCGCCGCGAACCGCCCCCGCAGCAGCTCGAGCGAGCGCCGGGCCTGTAGCTGCTCCACGTTCTCGGTGACATCGCGCGACGTCATGCCCTTGTGCACGTGCTCGTGCCCGGCGAGCGCGTTGAATTCCTCGATGCGGGCCTTCACGTCGTGCCGGGTAACCCGTTCCCGCTCGGCGATCGACGCGAGATCAACGGCCGGCAGCGCCCGCTCGTAGTCCGCCGTGACCCGCTCGGCGTCGTCGATCGGCACGCCGAGCTCAACCTGCGCGCGCAGCACCGCGAGCCAGAGTTCTCGCTCCAGCACCACCTTGTGCTCAGGCGACCACAGGGTGGCCAGCTCCGTGGATGCGTACCGGTTGGCCAGAACGTTCGGGATGCTGGGCTTCGAGCTCACGGGTCAAGGGTAGTCGGTCGCCTACCTGGCGCCGGTACGAAAGCCGGCACAGATCACCTCGGTGAGTTGCCGGCGCGCCTGGACGTCCCCACCGAGCCAGTCACCGGCGGCGAGCACCCCGACCAGCAGTGCCTTGACCTGTTTCGCGGTGATGTCCTGGCGGACCACCCCGGCCTGCTGCGCGCGGGTCAACAGCGCGGCGAGCGCGTCGAGCAGCTCGCTGCCGGCGCGGGCGGCCTCGGTGGTCCACACGTCCACCCCCGAGCAGTTCAGCGCGTCGGTGAACGCCCGGTTCCCCACCCCCTGTTCGACCATCTCGCGGAAGAATTTCTCCAGCGCGCCGGCCGGATCGGGATCCGTAGCCAGCGCCCGCGCCCACTCCGTCTGCGTGTCCAGGTTGCCGGCCACGATCGCCGCGAAAAGCGCTTCCTTGGTCGGGAAGTGCCGGTAGACGGTGCCCGCGCCAACCCCGGCCCGGCGGGCGATCTCGTCAAGCGGCACGGCGAGGCCCTCGTCGGCGAACGCGGTGCGCGCCGCTTCCAGTACGCGTTCCCGGTTCCGCCTGGCGTCGGCACGCAGTGGTTTGGCGGTCATCGCGGACGTTCCCGTCTGCCCCGGTAGCTAACCGGGGCGATCGTTCCGTATATTGTTAACCGGGGCGGGCGCCCCGATTTTCTCAATCGAGGAGGATTCCCATGACAGCCAATCTAGCGGTGCGGCAGGCTCGCTCGCGTCTTGGCAGGGTCGGCGTCGGGCTGGCATTCCCGCCGGTACCAGCGGAAGTGTGGCGGCGCGAGATGGCTCGGATGGAGAAGGTGGGCTACCGATCGGCGTGGACGAACGAGGGCGTCGGCGGCAAGGAAACCTTCACCACGCTGGGTATCGCGCTGGCCGCGACCGAAACGCTGGTGCTGGGCACCGGTATCGCGAACATCTGGGCCCGGCACCCCGCGACCATGCGGGCGGCGGCGGCCACGCTCGCCGAGGCCTACCCCGGACGGCTGGTGCTCGGTGTCGGCGTGAGCCACCGGCCGCTGGTAGAAGCCAGCGGCCAGACGTTCGGCAAGCCGCTGGAAACCCAGCGCACCTACCTGGAGCGGATGGCTGCCTCCGGGGCCGAGACCGTCCAGCCGGCCACCCCGTTTCCCACCATCGTCGGCGCGATCGGCCCGAAGATGCTGGGGCTGTCCCGCGATCACGCGGACGGCGCGATGCCGGCGAACCTGCCGGTCGCGCATACCGAGTGGGCGAGGAAACTGCTCGGGCCGGACAAGCTGCTGGTGGTCGGTGTTTCCGCGATCCCGGACGAGGACGGGGCGCGAGCCAGGGACACCGCGCGCCAGTCGCCGCTGATGCGGCTCCCGAACTCCCCGCACCTGCGCGTGCTGCCCGAGCTCGGGTATGCCGAGGACGACCTCGCCGGTGGCGGGAGTGACCGGCTGATCGACGACATGTACGCGCACGGCAGCCCGGATGCGATCGCCGCGCGGGCCCGCGAGCACCTGGACGCCGGTGCCGATCACGTCGTGATGTTCCCACCGTACGGCTCGGAGCCCGCGGCGCAGTGCGACCAGCTCGAGTACCTCGCCCCCGCGCTGACCCGCCTGTGAGTACTTTTGGTCGGCCCAGCGACCGGTCACAGCGACGAGAAGTACCTCACTAGCCAGCCACCACGGTCCCGGCCTTCATGACGAGTGCCGGTCCGGCGGTCAGCGCGGCCACATCGGCCAGCGGGTCGCCGTCCACCGCCACCAGGTCGGCCGCCGCGCCCGGCGCGATCACCCCGATCCGGCCGGCCATGCCCAGCAGCCGGGCCGCGGTGACCGTTGCCGAACGGATCACGTCGATCGGCGGCTGCACCTCGGCGCGGATCCGGAACTCGTCCAGCTGGTGGCGGTGCATGCCGCCGAGCAGGTCGGTGCCGTACACGATGTGCACGCCCGCGCGGTGCGCCAGCTCGAGGGCGCCGAGCCCACGCTCCAGCACGTCGTTCACCTTGCGGTGCGAATCCGCTGGCAGGCCGTGCTCGGGGCCCTCCGCGGCGAGCCGGTGGTAGGTGACCAGCGTCGGCACGTAGAACGCGTCGTGTTCGAGGAACAGCTCGATACTGCTGGCGTCCAGCAGGTTGCCGTGCTCGATGCACCGCACCCCGGCGGCCAGCCCCCGGTTGATGGCGGCAGCCGTGTAGGCGTGCCCGGTGACGTACCGGTTCGCGGAGGCCGCTTCCTCCACGATCGCGCGGATCTCCTCCACGGCGAACTGGGTGGAATCCACCCGGTCGGTCGGCGAGGCCACCCCGCCAGAGAGCATGATCTTCACGTGGTGCGCGCCGGCGCGCAGCTGCTCACGGGCGGCCCTGCGTACCTCGGGCACCCCGTCGCAGATCACGCCCAGGTTTGGGCAGCAACGGTTGGCGTCCATCACCACCCGGCCGCGGTGCCGCAGGTCGGCGTGCCCGCCGGTTTGGGACAGCGCCTTACCGCCGAAGCACACCCTCGGTCCTGGCAGGACGCCATCGTCCACCGCGGCGGCGATGCCGTAGTCGGCGCCGCCGACGTCCCGCACCGTGGTGAAGCCCCTGCGCAGCATGTCGCCGAGCACCACGCCGGTCTTCGCGGCCACGTAGTTCGGCGACCACTCGGCCTGCGCGGCTAGATCGGCGGTGACCGCGGTGACGTGCACGTGCGCGTCGATCAGCCCCGGCAGCAGGGTCCTGCCCGCGAGGTCGACGACCCTGGTGTCCGGCGGCGCGGTCACCTCGCGCCCGCCGACCTCGGCGATCTCGCCGTCACGCACCAGCACGCGGCGGTCCGGCAGCAGTTCGCCCGCCTCGACGTCGAGCACGGTGGCATTGTCGAGCAAGGTGGTCACGCGGTTTCCTCCGGTACGGCGACACGTCGGGGCTTGGTGAGCAGGCTGCCGACGATCAGGGACAGCACCGAAAGCGGCAGCGCCACGATCACCGCGTTCCACTCCATCGGCTGATCGAGCGCGAACTCCCAGATCAGCAACGATCCGGTGCCGACGATCATGCTGGCCAGCGCGCCGACCGTGGTGGCCCGCGGCCAGAACAGCACGGCGAGCACCGCGGGCGTGATCGCGACGCCGTACACCGTGTACGAGTAGACCTGCAGTTCGAGCACGGTCGGGAAGAACTGCCCGATGACGTAGGCGAGGATGGCCACAACCAGCACTGCGAGCCGGTGCAACCACAGCCGGGAACGGTCCGGCGTGTCCTTGCGAGCGTACCGCACGTAGAAGTCGTAGAGCATGTTGCCGCCGACCGACAGCATGAACGACGTCGCGGTGGTGATGATGAAGGCGAGCGCGCCAGCCAGCAGCAGACCGCCGACGACGCTGGGGATCAGCCCCTGGGAGGCCAGCGACAGCACGGCGGTGTCGGGGTCTTCGAGCCGGGGCAGCAGGATCGAGGCCGCCGAGGCCAGGATCGCGACCGGGACGAAGATCAAGAAGCTGCTCAGGAAGAACCCGGCCGTTGACTTGCGGGCGGTGCCCTCGTCACGGGCCGCGGTGAGCCGCTGGTACAGGTTCTGATCGGCCAGGATGAGTAGCAGCAGCGGCAGGAAGTAGCCGAGCAACTGCATCCCGCTCAGCCCGCCGGACAGCGTCCTGGACGCCTCCGGCAGCCGGCTCAGGAAGTCCGATCCCACCAGCGAAAGCACGATCGGCACGCTCACCAGCAGCGAGAAGAGGATCACCAGCGCGGAAAGGAAATCCGTCCACGCCACGCTGAACAGGCCGCCGGAGAATGCCAGGAAGGTCACCAGCAGCGCCACCACGATGGTGCCCTGCGACGAGGACAGCGGCGTCACGAGACTGACGATGTAGCCGCCGCCGGTGAACTGGTACGCGGTGATCCCGACGTACGCGAGCAGGATCGCCACCGCGCCGACCATCCGCACGCCCGCCCCGAACCGGATCTCCAGCAGCTCGGGGACGGTGTAGCGGGACAGTCCGCGCAACTTGGCCGCGGCGAAGTAAAGCACCACGATGCCAACCGGCGTGCCGGCGAAGAAGATCAGCGCGGCGAACGGGCCATAGCTGTACGCGAAGTTCGCGCCGCCGATGATCGTGCCGGAGCCGACCCACGTCGCGAGCAGCGTGCCGATCAGCACCACGCGGGGCAGCCGGCGCCCGGCGAACATGAAGTCGTCCCCGGTGCGCACCTTGCTGGCCCGCGAGAAGTAGATGCCGATCGCGACCATCGCGACGAGGTAGCCGATGAGGATCAGCAAATGGGTAGTCTGCATTCGCAATGTTTATCGGAATAGTCCGTATGATGCAATGGATGTTGCAGACTCTCGATCAATACGCTGTAAACTTCGGAAGGCGCCGGGATGGATGCGAAGGGTTCCGTGACGACGATTCAGGACTGGCTGTCCGGTCGCGCGGCCGACGCGGCACTGGGGCCGGCCGCGAGCCGGGTGGTGGAGATCCTGGCGACCCAACCGCATCTGGCGTCCTACGCTTCCACCGCCGATCTCGCCGAGCGGGCGTCGGTGAACGTCGCCACCGTGGTACGGACCTCGCGGCTGCTCGGCTTCTCCGGCTGGCCGGAACTGCGGCTCGAGCTGCGCAGCCGCTACCTCTCGTCGCTGTCGGCCAGCCAGGTGCTCGCCGAGCACGACGGGGTGGCCGGCAATCCGGCTTCCGACGCGATCCGCCGGGACATCGAGAACCTGGAGACCCTCGCCCGCACCGTCGACCTGGACGCGATCCGTGCCGTGGCCACCGCCATCCACCAGGCACGCTGGACCGTGGTGCTCGGCTCCGGAACCTTCGCCGCGCCCGGTGTGCAGTTGGTCCACGCGGGCACCACCATGGGCCTTGACATGCTGCTTGAACGGCATTTCGGCACGCATCTGGCGAACACCGTGAACCGGTTGGGCGCGGGCGATTGCCTGGTCACGGTGAACCTCTGGTGGCTGCCGAAGCAGGTGCTCGAGGCGGCCAGGATCGCGCGGGAACGCGGCGCGACCACCTGCACGATCACGGATCTGCGCTCCTCACCGCTTGTCGACGCGTCCGACCTGGTGATCGTCGTGCCGAGCGAAGGAGTCATCGGGTTCCCTTCGCTCACACCCGCGGTGGCGGCGGTGCACGCCGTGCTCGCCGAGCTGGGCCGGCTCGGGGGCGCGCGGGTGC
The DNA here is from genome assembly GCA_009379845.1 of Pseudonocardiaceae bacterium. Taxonomy (GTDB): domain Bacteria; phylum Actinomycetota; class Actinomycetes; order Mycobacteriales; family Pseudonocardiaceae; genus Tamaricihabitans. Next base: position 19,324 of record WHSZ01000011.1, read on the forward strand.
GCAAGGCGATGGAACGCTCCGACGCGGTGTGGCAGCGGATGGGCCTGTTCGGCTCGTGAGCGGACCTGCGCTAGCGCAGGTCCGCTACCATCTCGTCGGCCATCGCGACCAGCTGGGGCACGTCCACCGGCGTCACCATCACCCATTCACCGCCGCGGCGCACCGCGTAGCGGCCCTCCTCGGTGTCCACCCAGTTGACCGTGTCCGAGGCACGGGCCCAACCACGTGGAGTGCGGGTGCCGGCGCCGAGCTGGCCACCGCCGACGCGGCCGGAGATCGCGCGCATCACGGTGTTCGCCTCGGGTGCGCGTAGCCCCGCATCGCGCAGCGCCTCGACGAACCCGGGCGTGCCGTCCCGCTGCCCCTCGGTACACGCCCGCCGGTAGTCAACCCAGCGCACGTTCGCACCACGGCCGGGCCCAGGTGGCACGGCCGGCAGCGCTTCCAGCAGGGCCGGCACGGTGCCATCCGGCGACACCGGCCCCACCCGAACCTCGGATCCGACCACCGCGGCCGCGGCCGAACCCTCGGCGCCGACCGAGCTCATCGCCCGCAGCTCCGGGCCCCGCCCCTCGGCGTGCAGATCCACCGCCAGCTCCGGTTCGGCCAGCGCCCGCAGGTAACCGGCCAAGTCGCGGGCGGGGACGGCAACCGTACCCAGCTCGCGGGCGGCCAGCGACTCGTCGGCCTGCGCGATCAACTCGGCCCGACGGCCCGGGGTGCGGCCGACATGCCCGATGCCGAGCGCGACCGGCACCTCGCCGAACCCAGCCACCGACCACAGTAAGAAGAACTCGGCCGAATGCAATTGAATCCAGCCGGAGTTCTCGTCACGCACGACGCGTGTCCTCGCCGATCACCGGCGGCACGACCTTGCCATCGACCTTCCAGATGTCGTCGTCCTCTTCGAGATAGCCGGCACGCTTCCGGTCCTCGTCGCCACCGCGCCCGGCCATACCGGCGCCGCCCATCGGCACGCCGCCCATCATGCCGCGCCCGGCACCGGCACCGGTCGCACCGGATTTACCGCTCCGCGCGGCGGCCGCACCCGCCTCACCGGCACCGGTCTGCCCGCCGGCGGCCAGCTGCCCCGTGTCGGAGCCGGACCGCATACCGGCGGCGACGCCCGCACCGAGCCCGGCAGCGGCACCGGCCGCGCCGGCCCCACCTGCCACGGCTCCCGCACCGGCACCGACGCCCGGACCGGTACCCACGCTGGAGGGCGTGGTGGTGGACGGTCCGGTGTCCTCAGGGCGCGGGCGGGGATGCGGTTGCGGGTCATCCGGGCTGACCAGGATCCCGTGGTCGCCCTTCGGGCTCGCGAACCGCGGGATCCCACCGGACAGCTCGTTGCTGTTCCGCTGGAACCGCTGCATCACCTCGGCCGCCTGGCGGTGCGCCTCGCGCGCCGACTGCCGATCCTGCGTCGGGTCGGCCACGATGTCCGGCGCGGTTTCGAAATCACCCGCGGACATCGGCGTCGTCCCGCCGTCGGACTGGGCGGGCTGCGGCTGTTTCCGCAGCGGCATTATCGGTGGCGGCGGGATCTCGTCGCGCATCTGCTGCGCGTAGTCCGCCTCGAGCAGCACGCAGTTGGCCACATCGCCGGCGGTGTCGCCGGTCTCCTGCGTCCAGGTGATCAGCCGCTGCACGATCTCCCGCGCCCGGTCGGCAGCGGGGCCCTGCCAGCCGTCCGCCGAGCCGTCGATCGCGCGCTTCAACTCGGCGGCGACGTCCTCGAGCCGCTGGCCGATCTTCGCCCACTGCACCGACACGTTGTTCGCGCCGGCGACGTCGACGCCATTGCTGCCCATCCGGTACAGCTCGTAGTGCGGGTAGGTCATCCAGTCGATCTCGCTGGCCAGGTCGTCCGGGCCGGGGTCCGGCTCGTCCGGCGGCCACCACGGCACCGGGAACGGGTCGGGGATGCAGCCGCCGTCGGTGATGCCGGCATTCCGCTCGTCGTTCATCAGACCGCCTCGTTTCCGCCGTTGCCCAGCCCGACGTCGAAGAACTTCATCGACTTCCGCAGGTCCTCGGCCGTCTGCTCGTCGACCTCCGTGTAGAGCCCCGCGGCGTACTTGACGGTGCGCTGCAGGTCGTTCAGCACCTGCTGGAACTCCTCGAGCACCGGCGTAAACGCCCTCGGCTCGCCGGCGGCGGCACCGCGCAGCTTCTGGTTCATCGTGTCGCCGACCCAGTTGTCGCCGAACTTCAGGGGTTGGTCAAGGTCACCGCACTCGCTGATCAGATCGATCACCTGGGACCTGATATCGGTGAGCTGGCCGAGCAGCGCGCGCCCGGCGTCCGCATCCATGTACAGGTCGCCGTGCTCGGCGCCACGTCTGACGTCCTGCACGGCCCCCGCGACCGGCGCAAGGCCGGCCTGTGCGGATTCCGGGAACGAGCCCGGCACGGAGCCGGAGAACTCGGTCGTCTCTGGACCTTCAGGCATGTTCATTGCCCCCACTGGTCGGGCTGAATGACGGACAACTGGCGCATTCCGAAACACCGAAACCAGACTTTACCGGCGGGGTCTCGGAATGTTGACGCATTCCAACGATGTGCTGGTTGCCAACGCTCACGATTCGTGGTCATCGCCGATCACGGACGGCGCGACCATGAAGCCACCGCCGAATGCTTCCTCGGTCTCCACCAGGAAGTCGGGGTTGCGCTGCTGCTCGTAGTACTCCTCGTGCCCCGGGCGTTCCCCGGCGACCAGCGGGGTGCCGACCCGCTCCTCGGGCCGGGCGGCGCCGGTCCGGTTCACCCGGGAAGTGGGGCCATCCCCCGCGAAGCCGGCAGGCCGATCCTCGCCGAGGGGACCAAATCCGTCCGTCGTATGGAAGTCGCCACCGAGCCCGGGATCGAGTGGGAGCTGGCCGCGAAGTACCCCGTAAGCGGGATCGACCGATTCATGCTCGGCCACGCCAACACCCCCAGCGGTGACGTGGCCGAGCACGTCCCCGGCCCCCAGGTGAGGGCGCGGCATCCGGTTGTGATGGCCGACGAACTGCTGGCCCATGCCGCTCACCTCGCTGTCGCTCGGTATTACCGAACCTTGGGATGCGCGAGCGCGGCGTGTGGTTCCGTGCGGGGACCATGGGATTACCTGAGATGCGCGTCGAACCAGTTCAGGGCTCGCTGCCAGGCCTCGTGCGCGGCGGCCGGATCGGTGTCGAACCGGTGATCGGCCTCCGGGAAGCGCACCACCTCGGTGGCGACGCGTGCGGCGCCGGCCGCGTCCCGCAGCGCCTCGACCTCCGCCACGGTGATCACGTCGTCCTGGTCGCCGTACAGGCCGAGCCACGGGCAGGTCAGCTGCCCGGCCACGTCGCGAAGCGCGGGCAACCCGCTGGCCACCGGCTCGGCGATCCCGCCACCGGCCACGCTCACCGCCGCGCCAACCGGTCGCCGCGCGGCCACCAGCAGCGCGACCGCGCCGCCGAGGTCGAAGCCGATCAGGCCGGTGACGTCGTGCTTGATCCCCCGATCGGCCAGCCAATCAATCGCGACCTCGGTGTCGGAAAGCACCGTGTCGCCATGAAGCCTGCCGAGCAGCTCGCGCGCCTGCTCGTGATCCAGTTCGGTGTCGTCGCGGAAGATGTGCGGCGCCACGGCGAGCCATCCCTCGTCGGCGAGCGCGGCGACCATCAGCCGCACCGCCTCCGTGAGCCCCCTCGACTCGTGCAGCACGACCAGACCGCCACGCACCACGCCGTCCGGTTCGGCGAAGCTGACCCGAAGCTCGTCCCCATCGGGCAGCGAAATCGTCTCGGTGAGGATCTGGGCCATACCGCAACCCAACCACGCACGGGTGAATAACAGTCAAGGTGAGAAAGAAGACCTCACGCCAGGGAATGCGCCCCTAGCTGGCTGATCGGGCCGGTACGAGCTAACGTCGATTCCGCCCGTGTCGTGTCGCGAATCGTGAGGAGCCGCAGTGACCGACGACCAGCTGCCCGCTGGCGTACCCGTCCGCGCCGACCTGGCCTCGCTGCCGAGCTACGTGCCCGGCCGCACGGTTGCCGGCGCGATCAAGCTGGCCAGCAACGAGGTCACGGGGGGACCGCTGCCGAGCGTGCTGAACGCGATCAACGACGCGGCTGGGGAAGCCAACCGCTATCCGGACTCCGGGGCCTCCGCGCTGGTCGCGCGGCTGGCCGCGCGGCTCGACGTTGACGAGGATCGGGTGGCCGTCGGCTGCGGCTCGGTGACCCTGTGCCAGCAGCTGGTGCAGGCGTTGTGCACCCCGGTCGACGAGGTGCTGTTCGCATGGCGCTCGTTCGAGATGTACCCGATCCTTCCGCAGGTCGCGGGCGTCGGGCAGCGGCGGGTTCCGTTGACATCGGGGCACGTGCACGACCTTGAGGCGATGGCCGAGGCGATCAGCCCGGCCACCCGGCTGGTGTTCGTCTGCAACCCGAACAACCCGACCGGTACCGCGGTGCGGCGCACCGAACTCGAGCGGTTCCTGGACGCCGTGCCGGAGCAGGCGTTGGTGGTACTTGACGAGGCGTATCACGAGTTCGTGGACGATGAAGAGGTGCCGGACGGGGTGGAGCTGGCCAAGCAGCGGCGGAACGTCGCCGTGCTGCGTACCTTCTCCAAGGCCTACGGGTTGGCTGGGCTCCGGGTCGGCTACTGCGTCGCGCCGCCGGCCGTCACGGAGGCGTTGCGCAAGGTGCACGTGCCGTTCAGCGTCAACCGGCTGGCACAGGCGGCCGCGCAGGCATCCTTGGATGCCGCGGACGAGCTGCTGGAGCGCTGCGCCGAGGTCGTCTCGGAGCGATCCCGGGTACGCGATGCGTTGACCCAAGCCGGTTTCGAGGTCCCGCCCAGCCAGGCGAACTTCGTGTGGTTGCAGCTGGGCGAGCGCACCACGGAGTTCTCGGAGCACTGCCTCGCAGAGAAGGTCGTGGTCCGCGCGTTCGCCGACGAGGGCGTGCGGGTGACCATCGGTGCGTCCGAGGAGAACGACGCGTTCCTCACCGCCGCCCGCTCCTGGCCTGCCTCCTAAGCCCTCCGGCAAGTCCCCGCGGGGCGGGAGGGGCGTGCTCAGTCGAGGAGCAGTTGCACCATCGCGACGATCCCCACCAGCACGATCACACCACGCAACACCATCGGCGGTAGCCGCCGGCCGATCAACGCGCCGAGCAGGCCGCCGAGGATGGCACCACCGGCGAGCAGCGCGACCGCGAGCCAGGCGACATCCGCAACGAACACGAATACCAGCCCGGAACCCAGGTTCGTCAGCGCGGCGAGCACGTTCTTCGCGCCGTTGATCCGCTGCAGATGCTCGTCCATCAGCATGCCCATCACCGCGAGCAGCAGAACGCCTTGCGCGGCACCGAAATACCCGCCGTACATGCCGATCAGGAACACCGCGACCAGCATCAGCACACCGCCGTGCACATGCCGCGCACCGCGCCGCGCGGCGAGCCGTTTGGCCACCCACGGCTGCAGGATCACCAGCATCAGCGCGATCACGATCAGGAAGGGAACGACCGCCTCGAACGCCTCGGGCGGCAGCACCAGCAGCAACACGGCGCCGCTGACCCCGCCGCACACCGAGAGCGCACCGAGCCGGAGCAACCGCCCGCGCTGCCCGGCGAGCTCGCGCCGGTAGCCGAACGCACCGCTGACCGAACCGGGCACCAGGCCGAGGCCGTTCGAGATGTTCGCGATCACCGGCGGATAGCCGACCGCGAGCAGTACCGGAAACGAGACCAGCGTGCCCGACCCGACCACCGTGTTGATCGTTCCGGCGAACACACCGGCCAGCGCGACGCTGATCATCTCGAGCACGCTCACCGGCACACCGTAATGTGCGCGCCGCATCGCCGCTCTGGCTAAGCGAGCTGCGTCACCGCGTCAAAAGCCAGCCAGATCCCGAAGATCGCGAACAGCCCGGCCCGTACTGGGTGGCGAGCGTCACGGTGGCGAGCATCGTCTTGCGTAGCGCAAGTATGATGGGGACATCATGGACAGCTGACATCGTGACGCGCCCGCGCCCGAGGCCCCTTGTCAGATAAGGGAATCAAGCCCGGCGGGCAGCGATCCCGTCTTTGGTGGTGCCCGATGTCCGCAGTTCCAGCCCTTCTCGCGCGCGATCTCGTAAAGAACTACGGGGATCGCCGCGTTCTCGACGGTGTCTCGCTCACCGCCTCGCCGGGCCAACGCCTCGGTCTGGTCGGTGAGAACGGTGTCGGCAAGTCCACCCTGCTCCGGCTGCTCAGCGGCGCGGAAGAGCCGGATTCCGGCGATGTGTTTCGCCCGCCCGACCTCGGGTTTCTGTTGCAGGAACTGCCGTTCGGCATGGAGCGCACGATCGCGGACGTGCTGGACGACGCACTGGCCGACATCCGCACGGCCGAGCGCCGGCTCGACGAGCTCGCCGACGTACTGCGGCGCCGGCCGGACGATCCGAAGATCATGGCCGAATACGGCGAGTTGCTGGAATGGGCGCAGGTGCACGAGCTGTGGGATGCCGATCGGCGCGCCGAGCTGGTACTGGGCGGGTTGGGGCTGGGAACGCTGCGTCCCCAGCGGCCGCTGGGGACGCTGTCCGGCGGGCAGCGTTCCCGGCTCGGCCTCGCGGGGCTGCTGATCCGGCAGCCTGCCGCGCTACTGCTGGACGAACCGACGAACCACCTCGACGATGACACGGCGCCTTTCCTGGAGAAACACCTGAGCCGGCTGCCGGGCGTGGTGATTCTCGCCTCGCACGACCGAATTTTCCTGGACGCGGTGTGCACCGACATCGTGGACCTCGATCCCGCGCTGGGCGGCCCGACCCGGTACGGCGGCGCGTATTCCGACTACCTGGAAGCCAAGCGCGCCGAACGGGCCAGGTGGGAACAGCGGTATACCGATGAGCAGGCCGAGTTGCAGGAGCTTCGGCATGCGGTGCGCGTGACCGCGCGAAACGTGGCGCCGGGCCGTGGCCCCAGGGACAACGACAAGATGGGCTACGACCGGCACGGCGGGCGTGTGCAGAAGCAGATCTCCCGGCGAGTCCGCAACGCGCGGCAGCGGCTGGACGAGCTGGAACGCGATCAGGTGCGAAAACCACCTGTGCCACTGCGATTCTCCGGCGCGTTGACCGGCGAGCCGAACGTGGACAAGCTGGCGCTTTCGGTGCGCGGCCTGTGCGTGCCGGGCAGGGTGGCGGTGTCCTTTTTAGACATCGACACGACGTCCCGGCTGCTGATCACCGGCGCGAACGGCGCCGGAAAGTCCACTTTGCTCCACGTGCTCGCCGGAAACCTGGTGCCGGACAACGGGAACGTGCATCGTGCTCGGGGAGTTCGAGTCGGGTTGCTAGAGCAGGACGTGGTGTTCAGCCGGCCAGAACGGACCCCGCTGCGGCTGTACGAGGCTGTCGCGGGCGAGGCGACCGTGCCGCTCATGGAGCTCGGGCTGATCCCGCGACGCGATCTGGCGCGGCCGGTTGGTGAGCTGTCCGTCGGGCAACGTCGCAGGCTGGCCCTTGCCCTGCAGCTCGCGAAGCCGCCGCACGTGCTGCTGCTGGACGAGCCAACCAACCACCTCTCCTTGACGCTGGCCGAGGAGCTGGAAGACGCGCTGCACAGTGCACCGGGTGCGATCGTGTGCGCCTCGCACGACCGCTGGTTGCGGGAACGTTGGCAGGGCTCCGAACTACGTCTGGTGGACGGCCGGGTGGCCGGCTAGCACCACCGCGGGCCCGCAATATGCATCCATATTGGGTTTTCACTTCGCGGTGGCGTTAGCGGTTGGTCTCGTGCTCGGCGGTGTCCAGCGCCTCGTGGTCGCCACCGGGCTCGGTCGGCTGCGCTTCGACCGGCACCGCCGCCGGACTCACACGACGGCGCCACAGCTTCACCGCGATCGGCAGCAGGCAGAGCACCGGCAGGAAACACAGCAACGCGAGCGACACCGGTCGGTCGACGAACACCCCGAAGCTGCCTTCCGAGATAATCAAGCTCTGCCGCAGGGTTTCCTCAGCCAGCGGACCGAGCACCAGCGCGATCACCAGCGCGGCGGGCGAGAGCCCGAATCGCCGCATGAAGAACCCGAGTACGCCGCAGCCGAGCATGATGCCCACCTCGACGATGCTGCCGTTGACCGCGAAGGTGCCGAGCACGCACAGCACGATCACAACCGGAGCCAGGATCTGGAACCGAACCTTCGCGACCTTCGCGAACGCCGGGATGCAGAAGATGTTGACCAGCAACAACATCACGTTGCCCAGGTACATGCTGCCGATCAGCGTCCAGGCGAAGTCCGGCTCGTCCTGCATCAGCAACGGTCCGGGCTGCAGGCCCCACATCAGGAACCCGCCGAGCAACACGGCGGTTGACGCGGATCCCGGGATGCCGAGCGTCAGCAGCGGCACCATGGCGCCCGCGCTCGCCGCGTTGTTCGCGGCCTCCGGCCCGGCGAGCCCCGCCATCGCGCCCTTGCCGAACCGTTCCGGCCGCTTGGATACCGATTTCTCCATGCTGTACGACATCAGCGACGCGACCGTCGCGCCCGCGCCCGGAGTGGCCCCGACGAAGAACCCGAGCACCGAACCACGCAGCATCGACCAGCGGGACTCCACCCAGTCCGCGCCCGTCGGCCAGAACCGCCGCGAGGCGCGCTTCAGGTCGAAGTAGCCGAGACGCTCCCGGTGCGCGCCGCAGTAGAGGTTCCACAGGATCTCACCGACCCCGAACACCCCGATCGCCACCGGGATGAAGTCGATGCCGTTGATCAGTTCGGTGGAACCGAAGGTGTAGCGCTGCTGGCCACCACCGATGTCGATGCCAACGGTGGCGAGCGCGAACCCGATCAGCACGGAGATGATACCGAGCAACCGCTTCTTGCCGATCACCACGATCAGCGTCAGCAGGCCGAGGATCACCAGCATGAACAGCTCGGGCGGCCCGAAGCTGGCCGCCACCCCCGCGGTAACCGGGGCGGCCACGCTGATCAGCACCGCGCCGATGGTGCCGGCGACGAACGAGGCCACCGCCGCGATCACCAGCGCGGGCGCGGCCCTGCCTTGTTTGGCGAGCGGGTAGCCGTCGAACGTGCTGGCCACCGTCGCGGATTCGCCCGGTGTATTGATCAGCACCGAGGTGATGGTCCCGCCGTACATCGCGCCGTAGTAGACCGCGGCCAGCATCACGATCGCCCCGACCGGATCCAGCCCGAAGGTCAACGGCAGCAGGATGGCCAGCCCAGCCGACGGCCCCAGCCCCGGCATGACGCCCACGATCATGCCGACCAGCACGCCGGAGGCCAGCAACAGCAGGTTGATCGGCGAGAGCACCCCGGCGATGCCGGCGGCGAGGTTGGCGAACACGTCCATCAGATCTCCATGCGGTCGGCGCCGTCCAGACGCTGGGTCATCAGATGGGTCATCAGAACGGCAGCGGCCCTTGGGGCAATCCCGCGCCCAACGCCACGTTGAACAACAGGTAGAGCCCGAGCGGAACGAGTACTGACACGGCAAGATTGAGCAGCGGGCGCGTGCGGTCCAGCAATTCGAGTACCAGGAACAGGAACGCGACGCAGGTCAGCACCGCGCCGAGCGGAACGAGGGTGAACAGCACCAGTGCCTGGGCAGCCACCACCAGCAGCAGCGCACCGCGATGCCGGCTCGCCGGGGCCGCCTCCTCGGTGTCCGGCCGCAGCACGTTGCGCACCACGGCCGCCGCGCACAGCACCATGCCAGCAAGGCCGATCAGCCGGGGAAAGAATCCCGGACCGATACGGCCGGCCTCGGTGCGCCACTCCAACTCCATGGCCATCTGCGCGTAGCCGCCGAACACCGCAAGCAGCACCAGCAGGAACGCGGTGAGCGGGGTGATCCGCCACCGGCGCCGCGTGACCGGGGTCAGTGCGGTCACTTGATCGCCCCGTGTGCACGGAGGATTCGCTCGAAACGCTTGGATGTGGCGTCGAGTTCCTTCTCGAAGTCATCGCCCCACGCCTCGTCGCGAATCAGATTGTTGTCCTTGAGGTAGGCCCGCCAGCGCTCGGTCTTGCCGACCTTCTTCATCGTTTCGATCCACCAATCCCGAACGTTGTCAGGGACGTCCGGTGGCAGCAGCAGGCCACGCGGGGTCGCGACCAGGTTCTTGAAACCGAGCGAGTTCGCGGTCGGCACGTCCGGCAGTTGCGGAAGCGCTTCCTTCCCGGTGAACAGCACGGCATTCATCCGCCCGCCGGAAACCTGACCGAGCACCTCGGAGGGGTTGGAGACCACGGCGTCCAGCGAGCCCGACGTCATCGCGGTAAGCAGCTGGCCCTCGTCGTTGAACGGGACGTAGTCGATCTTGTACCCGGCCTGCTTGGCGAGCTGCGCGTGCAGGATGAAATCGACGTTCACCGTACCGATACCGCCGACCGTGACCTTGCCCTTGCGCTTGGCTTGGTCCTCCCACTGCCGCCACTTGGTGATGCCACTGGATTTGGGCACCACGAACAGTGAGTCGTCGGTGGCCAGCTGCCCTACGAGGGTGAAGTCCTTGTACGTCCACCCCGTGTCGGCTTGCAGCGGTGTGGTGATGAAGGAGCCCGATGTGGTGGATACGTGGTAGGGGTTCCCCTTCTTGGAGAACACGTATCCCCAGCCGACCGCACCGGAACCACCTTCCTTGTTCTCCACGGCGATGTCTTTCGGATAGAGCTTTTCCTTCTTCAGGATGTCCACGAGCGTGCGGGACATGATGTCGTTACCCCCACCGGGACCGAACGCGATGGTCCACTCGAGCGGCTGCTCCGGATAGTTCTCCGCGGAACCGCCGGACATGCCTCCGCCACTCTGCTCGGCACCGCAGGCGGCGAGCGTCGTGGTGAGCAGGAAAGCCGTGACGAGAGCGACGATGGTCTTGTACACGGGGAACCTCCCATGGTGGGATCGGTTGGGGTGCTTCGGCGTTTCCCGACCGGCGATCAGGACCAGGTGAACACCGGAGCGCGCTTCTCGAGAAAGGCGCGGACTCCTTCCGCATAGTCGTCGGTGTCGAAAGACGAATTTCGCAACCACGTGGTCTCTTCGTCGTCGACGGTCTGTCCACTGAGGATGCGGCCGACGATCTGCTTGGTGGCGCGGACGCTGTACTGTGCGCGCTCGGCGAGCAGCCCAGCGAACTCGTAGGTCTGCTCGGCGAGTTCCTCGGGTTCCCCGAGCAGCTCGGCCAGACCCCAGCGTTCGGCCTGCGCGGCACCGACCTGCTGACCGGACATGAGCACCCACTTGGCACGCGCCGCACCGATCGCGTCCACCAGTCGTTTGGTGGATTCCAGACTGTATACCAGACCGAGCTTGGCGGGAGTGATTCCGAACTTCGCCCTGCTGTCCGCGAACCGGAGGTCGCAGGCCAGCGCCAGCCCGCACCCGCCGCCGATGCAGTAACCGTGCACCATCGCGATGGTCGGCTTGCTGACGGCTTCGAGCGCCTGCTCGGCCGCGGCTACGTGTTCGTTGTAGCGCTTGGCATCCGAGGCGTTGGCACGGACCGTTTCGAACTCACCGATGTCCGCACCGGATGCGAACGCCCGCTCCCCGGCGCCACGCAGCACGAGGACCTTGATGCCGGGATCTTGATCCAGCTCGGTGAACACTTCTGGCAGGCGCTGGTACATGCCCAACGTGATGGCATTGCGCGCTTTCTCGCGGTTCAGCACGACCGTCGCGATAGGACCGTCGTGTCGCACGAGTATGTGGTCGGACATGATTACCTCTCGGCTGGCTGCTTTTCGGCGGCAAAGGCGACGTTCTCGGCCAGCAGCGAGGCGATCTCCTGCTCGCTGTACCCGGCCTCCGCGAGTGCTTCCTCGGTGTGCTGGCCGAGTAGCGGCGCCGGCCCCTTCACCTCCTGCGGTATCGAGGTGAACTTGGTCGGCGGTGCGATCGTCCGCATGGGACCGATGACGGGATGTTCGAGCTCTGCCACCATGCCGCGCGCCAGCACGTGCGGGTCGGCGAGCGCCTGGTCGTAGGTCAGCACCGGGCCGCCGGGCACGCCGCCCTCGTCAAGCAGCTCGACCCACTCGGCGGTGGTTCGCCGAACGGTGTGCTTCTCGAGCTCCTCTTCCAGTTCGTCCACATTGGCCAGTCGATCGCTCAACGTGGCGAATCGCGGATCCTCGAGCAACTTCGGATCATTCAGCACGTCGCGCACCAGGCGAAGCCACAGCCGGTCGTTGTTCGCGCCGATCGTGACGTAACCGTCCGCGGTGCGGTATGCCTGGTACGGCGCCGATCGGCGGTGCCGGGTTCCGGTCGGCTCGGGCGGCTCGCCGGTCGCGAAGTAGGCGCCGGACTCCCATACCGTCCAAGCCAGCCCGGCCTCGACGAGGGAAACGTCGATGTACTGCCCATCGCCGGTAGCCCTCCGGTTCATCTCGGCGGCCAGGATCGAGTAGATCGCGGTTGAGCCGGCCGCGATGTCGTTGATCGCGATCCCGACCTTGGCCGGGCGCCCGTCCGGGTGCCCGGTCATCCGCATCAGGCCGGCGTAGCCCTGCGCCATGATGTCGAAGCCAGGACGGTCCCGGTACGGCCCGCTCTGGCCGAAGCCGCTGATCGAGCAGTACAGCACGTCCGGGCGCACCGAGCGCACGGCGTCGTAGTCGACGCCCAGCTTGGCGACCACGCCGGGCCGGAAGTTCTCGATGACCAGATCCGCACCGGCGGCCATGGTCAGGAAGGTCTCGCGGCCCCTCGGATGCTTCAGGTCCAGCACGACGCTGCGCTTGCTGCGATTGGGCATCGCGAACGGGTAGCTCTCGCCGTTCACCTTCGGCGCGAGTCGACGGGAATCGTCCCCCGTTACCGGCTGCTCGATCTTGATGACGTCCGCGCCGAGCTCGGCGAGCACCATCGTGCAGTACGGCCCGGACAGGAATCGCGTGAGATCCAGAACCCGAAATCCGTCGAGCGGTGCCATAGACTCTCCATTCCGCGATGCGGTATATGATCCCGCAAAACAGAAAAGGTAGGCGATCCACGTCACAGCCGTCAAGAACCAGGTGGACATCCCGGTGCTGAGATCACCGATCCGACAAGGAGACTGAACACGTGAACGAGTCGACGCCCGACGCCGAGAGCTCGGCCGCCCGGGGTGTGCAATCGATCGATCGCGCGGTGCTGATCCTGCGCTGCTTCAGTGCCCGCTCGCCCGCGCTCGGGATCACCGAAATCGCCAGGTCGACGGGCCTTTCGCCGAGCACGGTTCATCGTTTGATCGCTTCGATGCAGCGCAACCGGTTGATCCGGCAGACAGCCGATCGTCGTTACGCGCTCGGCCCGCTACTGGTGCAGGTCGCGCGCAGCGGCGCGTTGCCGACCACCCTGCGGGACGCCGCCCTTCCGGCGATGCGCGAGCTCCGCGATGCCACCGACGAAACCGTCGGGCTGCACGAACTACTGCCAAGCCACGAGCGGGCGGTGATCGAGCAGGTGGAGAGCCACCAGACACTGCGCCGCACCTACACCGAGATCGGCGTCCCGATCCCGCTGCCGTACGGCGCCCCTGGGAAGGTGCTGGTGGCCCACCTACCCGCCGCCGAGCGGGAGGCGATCCTCGCCAAGCCCATCGAGCTCATCACCCCGACCACCATCACCGATCCGGACGAGCTTCGGGAGCAGCTGACCGAGATCGCCGAGCAGGGCTGGGCGATCTCGCTGTCCGAGCGAACGCCGGGCATTCGGACGGTCGCTGCCCCGATCTTCGATCACAGCCAGCGGGTCATCGCCTGCCTGAGCATGAGCGGCCCGGAAATGCGCCTGCCCAAGGAAAAACTCGTCGAGTTGGGGCCGCTGGTACGGGACGCCGCCTGGTCCATCTCGGAAACCCTCGGCGCCCCCTAGTTTCGCAATATGGATGCATATTGGGCGAGTGGGCCGGCATGTGGGTGACGCCGGTCAAGGTGCGAGGTTGATGCCCACCCGGTCGGCGGCCGCGCGCCACGCCGACTGGTCGCCGCGCGGGCGGGGTGCCTGGTCGCCGCGCGGGCGGGCTGTTTGGTCGTTGCGCTGGTGGGCCGGTTGGTCGCCGCACGGGTGGTAGGTGGCGAGCGGGGCGCCGCCGGCCAACGGCCGGGATCCGGGCGGCGGCTCGAGCACGCCAGCGGCCCGCGCCTGCACCAGGATGTTGCCGAGCGCGCTGGGCTCCACCGGCCCGGCGAGCACCGGCAGCCCGCAGGCGTCCGCGGTCAGCTGGCAGAGCAACTCGTTACGCGCCCCGCCACCAACCAGGTGCACCACGTCGAGCTCGCGGCCGGACAACCGCGCCGCGGTGTGCAGCGCGGCCGCGTGCGCCATGGCGAGCGATTCCAGGATGGTGCGCACCACCGCCGCCGGGCGTTCCGGCACCGGCTGCCCGGTGCGGCGGCAGGCGTCCGCGATCCGCGCCGGCATGTCGCCCGGCGTAAGGAAAACCGGGTCGTCCGGGTCCACGACCGCGGTAAACGCCGGTTCGTCGGCCGCGGCGTGCAGCAGTCGCTCGAGCTCGCCCGAGCTGTCCAGACCCCAGGTGCGCAACGATTCGCTGAGCAGCCAGAGTCCCATGGTGTTACGCAGAAACCGCACCGTGCCGTCGATCCCTGCCTCGTTGGTGAAGTTGGCCAGCCGCGCGGACTCGGTGAGCACCGGCGCATCCAGTTCCACACCGACCAAAGACCAGGTACCGCACGAGATGTAGCCGAACCGCTCGCCGGCAGCCGGCACGGCGGCGACCGCGGACGCCGTGTCGTGCGAGGCGACCGCGAGTACCGGCGCGCCGTCCAGCCCGGTACGCCGCACGAGCTCGCCGTGCAGCGGGCCGATCTTCTCGCCCGGCCGACGCAACGGCGGCAGCAGCGTGCTCGGAAGCCCAGCGCGCGCAACGAGATCTGCTGACCACTCGCGGGTGGTCGCGTCCAGCAGCGCGGTTGTGGACGCGTTGGTGACCTCCGCGCCCACCGCGCCGGTCAGCCAGTACCCGAGCAGATCCGGCAGCAGCAGCAACGTCCGGTCCACCAATCGCTCTGGCGGTTCGGTCAACAACTGGTAGATCGTGTTGAACGGCAGGTACTGCAGGCCGGTGATCCGGTACAGCGTTTCGTCGTCGACCAGTGCGCGCAACCGCTCGGCCATCCCATCGGTGCGCGGATCCCGATGGCAGCGCACATCCCCGTCCAACTTGCCGCCGGGATCGAGCAACCCGTAGTCGACGGCCCAGGAATCCACCCCGACAGAAATCGGCTCCGCGCCCGCGGTGCCGCGCAACCCGGTCAGAATCTCGTCGAACAGCCCGGTGACGTCCCAGCGAAGCCCGCCGTCCTGCCGCTCGACCGGACCGTTGCCGAACCGGTGCACCTCGGTCAGCTCGATCTCCGTCGCGTGCTCCGGGATGCGCCCGAGCATCACCCGCCCACTGGTGGCACCGAGATCCACCGCGACGAACGTGGCCACCCGCACCGCTCTATACCTCGATCATCGGGACGTTCAGCAGGCTGGCCACCGCGCGCAGCTCACCGATCCGGTGCCCGGTGCCGAGCGCCCAGTGATGCGCGACGCCGCTGGCCGCCCACTCGCCGGGATCCCGTCCGAAATCCACCCGACCTCCGTCTAACGTAGGAAAGCAGCTGCTACGCCTGCGTCCACAGGAATGTGCAGCCCCGTGGTGTGCGACAGCTCCCCCGCGGTGAGCACGAACACCGCGTTCGCGACGTGTTCCGGCAGCACCTCACGCTTCAACAACGTGCGCTGCGCGTAGAACTCGCCCAGCTTCTCCTCCGGCACGCCGTACATGGCGGCCCGCTGCGCGCCCCAACCGGAGGAGAAGATCCCGGAGCCTCGCACCACGGCGTCCGGATTGACGCCGTTGACCCGGATCCCGTACTCGCCGAGCTCGGTGGCGAGCAGCCGAACCTGATGCGCCTGGTCGGCCTTGGTCGCGCCGTAGGCAACGTTGTTCGCCCCGGCGAACACCGAATTCTTGCTCGACACGTAAACGATGTCACCGCCCATCCGCTGCGCGGTCAGCACCCTGGTCGCCGCGCGGGACACCAGGAACGACCCCTTGGCCATCACGTCGTGCAGCAGATCCCAGTCCTGCGCGGTGGTCTCCAGCAGCGGCTTGGCGGTGGAAAGGCCCGCGTTGTTCACAACCAGATCCAGCCCGCCGAACGCCACGCACGTCGCGGCGACGGTCTCGGCGACCGCATCCTCATCCGCCACGTCGGCGGTCACCGCGATCGCGCGGTCCGAATCGCCCAGCTCGCCGGCAACGTCCGCGGCGGAGCGCTCGTCGCGATCCGCGACCACCACGCACGCTCCTTCCGCCGCGAGCCGGCGGGCGATCGCCTTGCCGATCCCGGAACCAGCGCCGGTCACCAGCGCGATCCGGGTAGCGAGGGGTTTGGGTGCCGGGCGGCGGCGCAGCTTCGCCTCCTCCAGCTCCCAGTACTCGATCCGGAACTTCTCCGATTCCGGAATCGGCTGGTAGCGGGAAACCGACTCGGCGCCACGCATCACGTTGATCGCGTTGAGGTAGAACTCGCCTGCCACCCTGGCTGTCTGCTTGTCCGCGCCGAAACTGAACATACCGATCCCTGGCACCAGCACGATCGCCGGGTCAGCGCCCCGCATCGGCGGCGAGTCCGGTTCGGCGTGCCGCTGGTAGTAGGCGCGGTAGTCCTCCCGGTATGCCTCGTGCAACTCGGTCAATCTGTCCACAACGGACTCGATCGGCTCGTCGGCGGGAGTGTCCACAACCAGCGGGCGAACCTTCGTTCGCAGGAAGTGGTCCGGGCACGAGGTGCCGAGCGCGGCCAGCCTCGGCATCTCCTCCCTGGACAGGAAATCCAGTACCGGTTCGGCGTCGGTGAAGTGCCCGACCTGCCGGCTGTCGGTCGAGCACAACCCGCGTAGTACCGGGAACAGTTCCGCGGCCCGCGCTCGCAGCTCCGATGTGGACAGCGGTTCGCGGCCCGGAACGACGGCGCCGAACGGTTCTGGCTTGCCGTGTTCGTCGAGATACCGCTGCGCCGTCCGGATGATCTCAAGCGAGTTGTCCCGGCACTGTTCACTGGTCGCGCCCCACGCCGTGATGCCGTGCCCGCCGAGAACGCAACCGATCGCCTGCGGGTTCTGCCGTGCGACGGCCGCGATGTCCATGCCGAGCTGGAAGCCGGGACGTCGCCACGGAATCCACACCACCCGATCGCCGAATGCCTGCCTGGTCAGCTCCTCGCCGTCGACCGCGGTGGCCAGTGCGATACCGGCGTCCGGGTGCAGGTGATCGACGTGCTCGGCTTCCACCAGCCCGTGCATCGCGGTGTCGATACTCGGGGCCGCGCCCCCCTTGCCGTGCAGGCAGTAGTCGAACGCCGCGACCATCTCATCCTCGCGCTCGACACCCGGGTACACATCGACCAGCCCGCGCACTCGATCCATCCGCAGCACGGCCAGCCCGTCCTCGGTGAGCGTGCCGAGATCACCGCCGGAGCCCTTGACCCACAACAGCTCCACGTCTTTGCCGGTGGCCGGATCGGTGGTCACGCCCTTGGCCGAGGCATTACCACCCGCGTAGTTCGTGTTCCGCCGGTCCGCGCCGAGCTCGTGTGCCCTGGACAGCAGTTCCCCGACGGCCGGATGCGGTTGGCTATTCATCGTCACGCCCCCCATCCTGCCGCCGCACCCCCCACTCGGGCCGCCCGGATCGTCTCGAAGTGACCCGAGCGGTGGTACGCGGCGACCGGATCGGGATCAACGCCCATCTCGGCACGAACCTCGCCGAGCAGCGGGCGGACATCGGTGTTGAACGCGTCCATCAACACCGCGTTCGCACCGAGCACGTCGCCGTCGCGCTGCGCGGCGCGCAACGCGTCGACATCCACGAGCAGCGCCTTCGCGGTGGCCTCCTGCACGTTCATCACCGACCGGATCAGCGCAGGGACCTTCGGCTCGATGTTGTGGCACTGGTCCAGCATGAACGCGATGCCCGTGCTGGCATCCAGCCCGCCACCGAGCACGATCTCGGTCATGATCCGGAACAGCTGGAACGGGTCGGCCGCGCCGACCATGAGATCGTCGTCCGCGTAGAACCGGGAGTTGAAGTGGAAACCGCCGAGCTTGCCTCGGTGCAGCAGGAAAGCCACCAGGAACTCGATGTTGGTTCCGGGCGCGTGGTGGCCGGTGTCCACCAGTACCTTGGCCTTGTTCCCGAGGTCCATGCAGTGCGCGTAGCTGGTTCCCCAGTCCGGAACGTCGGTGCTGTAAAACGACGGCTCGAAGAACTTGTACTCGAGCAGCATCCGCTGTCCGGAGCCGAGCCGCTCGTACACCGCACGCAGCGCCTCGGAAAGCCGATCCTGCCGCTCGGCGATCGAGTCCTGCCCAGGGTAGTTGGTGCCGTCCGCGAACCACAGGGACAGATCCTGGGAACCGGTGATGTCCATGATGTCCACGCAGTCCAGCAACTGCCGCAGCGCCTTGTCCCGCACCGCCGGGTCCGGATTGCACACGCTGCCGAGCCGGTACTCGTCCTCCTGGAACACGTTCGGATTGATCGCGCCGATCCCGACGCCGCACTCCTTGGCGTGCCGGGAAAGATCCGAGTAGTCATTCACCGCGTCCCACGGGATGTGCAGCGCCACCGTGGGGGTCACCCCGGTGAACCGATGCACGGTAGCGGCGTCATCGATCTTCTCGTACGCGTCGCGCGGGATGCCTTCCTGGGCGAACACCTTGAATCGGGTGCCCGAGTTACCAAAAGCCCAGGACGGTGTCTCGATGTGTTGCGCACGCAACGCGGCCTTGACCGCGGAACGTTCGGGCATGTTGCCCTCCCTTCATCAGTCGAGGTGGAAACCTCTTCGAGCGGCGAAGATTCCCTCGTCGGGCTGGCCGTCAAGACCCTCGAAGAATGGCGTCATCTCGGCCTGCCACCACGCGTTGACGTCGGTCGCCGCCATGCCGGCGAGCGCCGCGTCCAGATCATCGGTTTCGAAGTAGCCGACCAGCAGGCCGTCCGGCCGGAGAACAGCGAATAGGTGTCAGGCTTTCTTCGTCGCGGTCTTCGCGGCCTTCTTGTACGCGCGCACCTCGCCGAGGGTGTCCTCGTCCACCACGTCGGCGATCGAGCGGCGAGCGCCTTCCTCGCCGTACGCGCCGGCAGCCTCCCGCCACCCCGGCGCCCCCAGACCGAACTGCTTCCCGAGCAGCGCAAGGAAGATCCGCGCCTTCTGGTCGCCATAACCGGGCAGCGCCTTGAGTCGCTTGAGGATCTCCTTGCCGTCCGGATCACCGTCCGTCCAGATCCCCTCGGTACGCCCGTCGTAGTTCTCCACGATGTACTGGGCGAGCGTGTGCACCCGCCGGGCCATCGACCCTCCGTACCGATGGATCGCCGGTTTGGTCACGCACAGCTCGACGAACTCCTCGAGGTCGGCGCCCGCGATCTTGGTGACGCTGAAGCCGCCCATCCGGTCCGCGATCTTCTTCGGCCCGGCGAAGGCGACCTCCATCGCGATCTGCTGATCAAGCAACATCCCCGTGAGCAGGGCAAACGGGTCGTCATCGAGCAGCTTGTCTGCCGCCGGATCGCCGGTCAGATGCAATT
The DNA here is from genome assembly GCA_009379845.1 of Pseudonocardiaceae bacterium. Taxonomy (GTDB): domain Bacteria; phylum Actinomycetota; class Actinomycetes; order Mycobacteriales; family Pseudonocardiaceae; genus Tamaricihabitans. Next base: position 38,913 of record WHSZ01000011.1, read on the forward strand.
TGGGTGTCATGGCGACAGGATCTCATGGGTCCAGTGTTTTGCGCTCTCGCCGAGGCAGCGGTGTGCCGACACGCGACGCTTGACAGGCGTCGCGTGCAGAGCGCGATACAGTGTTTTCACGCGCTGTCGTGGGACCATGGAGGAGCGGGAGGAGGGAACGTGGCTGACAAGTTCACTGATCCGCTGCTGACTCCCAAGGAGGTCGCACGCCATCTCAGGATCCCCGAATCGACGATGTACTACTGGCTGGCCGAGGAGGCCAACGGCGCCCCTCTCGTACATCGCGTTGCGCCTGAAAAACGCGGTTGGCCGTCCGTGCCATTCGTGGCTGTGGTGGAGGCTTATGTTTTGCGCGCGCTCCGTGACCTTGGATTGACGAAAAACAAGATCAGGAAGGCTGCGGCGGATGTCCGTCGAGCGCTGGACACCCCCTATGCACTGGCGACCAAGAAGATCACCACCGACGGCGTAGACATCTTCATTCATTACGCGAATGACGATTTGGCACGTGCGGGCGACGGGCAGCGCCCATTCCGAGAGGTCATCGACGACTACCTGCACTATATCGACTGGGATGCGCGAGACGGGTTCGCAGCCAGCTTGAGATTGCGGCAGTATTCGGATGTCGCTCCCGTGATCATCGATCCGCGGTTCGGATGGGGGGCGCCAGTTATCGCCTCCACCAAGGTGCCTGTCGATGCGATTGTCGATCTCTGGCTTGCGGGTGAGTCGCTTGAGGACGTCGCCTATGAGTACGGCTTGACCAGAGACCAGGTCGAAGACATTTGCCGTGTCACTCGCGCGGCCTGAGTTCTTCTTGGATCGCGGGCTCGGCCGCCGCGTAGCCGAAGGACTGACCGAGCTCGGATGGATTATTCACCGCGTAGCGGAGCATTTCCCCGACGATGCGCAACATGTCGAAGACGAGGTCTGGTTGGCATTCGGACTCGAGCGGGGCTGGTCCCCGTTGTGCAAGGATGGCCGTATCAAAGGACGTCATGTTGAACGTGCGCCGCTCGAGACATACAGCGGAGTGCTGTTTTACCTGGATAACCAGCGGTTACGCGTGACAGAAATGGTCCGCCGCTTCCACAGATCCCAGGACGCGATTTATCGAGCGGTGGAGCGCCGTGGGCCACGTGCATACGCGGTTAGGGCTTCCGGCATACGAGCTACCTGGCCATAACTCCTTCGGTTCTATTGAAGTGTCACGGCCGCTCAGGCGTCGTAGTCGACGACGATCTTGTCGGAGACCGGAAGGGACTGGCAGGTAAGCACGAACCCCGCGTCCACTTCGGACTCTTCGAGCGCGAAGTTGCGCCGCATGGCCACCTCGCCATCGGTGACCATGGCACGGCAGGTACCACACACCCCGCCCTTGCACGCGAACGGCAGGTCTGGGCGATAGCGCTGCGCGCCTTCGAGCACCGAGGTATCCCTGGACAGCGCGGCAGTGGTGGACCGGCCGTCCAGCACCACGGTGACTTCGCTGCTCGCCCCCTCGACACCGGGCTCCTCGTGCTTCACCGGCTCGGGTGGCACGTCGTCCACATAGAACAGTTCCTGGTGGATCCGATCCTTTGGCACGCCCAGATTCCCCAGCACCTGCTGGGCATCGGTGACCATCCCGAACGGCCCGCACAACCACCAGTGATCAACCCGCTCGGGCTCCGGCAGCAGCCGAAGCAGCGCGGTGAGCTTGTCAGCGTCGAGCCGTCCGGTGAACAGCTCGGCCTCCCTCGGCTCCCTTGACAGCACGTGCACCAGCTCCAGCCGCGCCGGGTGCCGATCCTTCAGGTCGGCGAGTTCGTCCGCGAACATCACGGTATCCGCGCGCCGGTTGCCGTACAGCAGGGTCGCGGTCGTTGCCGGGTTGCGTAGCACCGACGACACGACCGACAGGATGGGGGTGACACCCGAACCGGCCGCGATCAGCACATGATGCGCGGGGCGCTCGACATCCGGCGTGAAGCTTCCGGTTGGTGGCAACACGTCGATCTCGTACCCCGGGCGCACGTCGCGAACGAGCCAGGTGGAGAACAGCCCTTCGGGCACCTCGCGTACACCGATCCGCGGTGGTGCTCCGGCCGGCGCGCAGATCGAGTACGAGCGCCGCTCGTCCCTGCCGTCGATCACCCGCCGCAGCGTCAGCGATTGGCCCGGCAGGAAAGCGTACTCGCCGGCCAGCCGGTCCGGGACATCGAAGGTCACGGCAACCGCGTCCGCACACAATCGCTCCACAGTGGACACACGAAGGGTGTGGAACTCGGTACGCCGCCGTGTCCTCGTCAAGCCGGCCACTCAGATCTCCTTGAACTGTTCGAACGGCTCCTGGCACGCGCGGCACCGCCGCAGCGCCTTGCACGCGGTCGCGCTGAACCGGGATATCTCCTCGGTATCGGGCGAGCCACATCGCGGGCAGCGAACGCGGTGTACCGAGGGACCGAGGGTGAGCGGGACCGGCCCGCCTGCCCTGGCAGGCGCCACACCGGGCGGCGCGATACCCGCCTCGGCGAGCTTCCGCTTGCCGGCATCGGTGATCCAGTCGGTACTCCACGGCGGATGCAGCACGGTGCGGATCTCCACGTTCCGGTACCCGGCGTCGCGCAGCGCGCGATCCAGGTCCGCGCGCATCACCTCCATGGCCGGGCAGCCGGTGTAGGTGGGGGTTATCGACACCACCACCCGATCGTCCACTTCGGACACATCGCGAAGCACGCCGAGATCGGCAAGGGTGAGCATGGGCAGTTCCGGGTCGGTCACGGTTTCGGCGACCGCCCGGGCGTCGGCCAGCGCGGTCACCATATTGCCTCCGGGTGCGCGCGGGCGATGCTTTGCAGCTCAGCCAGCAGGTATCCCATCGCCTCAGTATGCACGCCGTGCCTGCCGGTCTTGCCGGAAACACCGGCAAGCGCGGGGATTTCCGGAAGTTCGAGGGTGGCCGCGTCGAGCACCCGTGCCAGTACATCGTCGAATTCCGCGCGAACCGTGGCCGGATCCACGCCGACGCCGTGCTCGGCCATCCGCCGCTCGATTGGGTGCGGGGTGAACAACTCATCGACAAGTGGCCAAACCGCCTCGAACCCGGCCCGCATCCGGTCGTGCGAATACTCGGTGCCGTCGCCAAGGCGCACCGCCCACCGTGCGGCGTAGTCCCGGTGGTATGTCATCTCCTTGACGCCCTTGGCGGCGACCGCGGCCAGCACCGGGTCGCGGGAACTCTCCAGTCGCTGTAACAGCGCCAGCCGCCAGCTCGTGAACACCAGCAGCCACGCGATCAGGTACCCGAAGTCGCCGCCGGCGGGTTCGACCAGCCGGACGTTGCGGAACTCCTGCTCGTCGCGGAAGAACGCGTGGTAGTCCTCGCCCCGCTCCCCCGCCCTGGCGAGCAGCAGGCGCGCCTGGCCGAGCAGGTCCAGCGCGATGTTGGCCAGCGCGACCTCGTCCTCCAGCTCGGGCGCGTTCGTACACCACTCCTGTAGCCGGTGCGACGCGATCAGCGCGTCGTCGCCGAGCATCAAGCAGTACGCGTGCAGGTCATCACCGTCCACTCCGGACGGAACGGTGGTGTCCACGCCGGCGAGCGGGTCGTCGAACGAGGTACCGAACGCCCAGCGCGCGTCGTCGTGGGCTTCGGCAAGGGCCTCGTAGGCATTCTCGGTACTCATCGGGTGCTCACATGTGCGGGACGTCGTCGGGGATGTCGTAGAACGTCGGATGCCGGTACACCTTGTCCCCGCTCGGCGCGAAGAACGGATCCTTCTCGTCGGGGCTGGACGCGGTGATGTCGGTCGCCTTCACCACCCAGATACTCACGCCCTCGTTGCGCCGGGTGTAGAGATCCCGTGCGTGATGCAGCGCCATCTGGTCATCGGCGGCGTGCAGCGACCCGACGTGCACGTGGTTCAGGCCGCGCTTGCCCCGCACGAACACCTCGTACAGCGGCCAGTCGTGGCTCACGCCGCCACCTCCTCGGTTGACCGAATGTCCCATTCGGGGCGTTGGTTGCCCGTAAGGTGGCCTTCACGGCAAAACCGCGTCATGCCGCAGCCTCCTCGCGGGCCGAATGCTTCGCGGCGTGCGCGAGGGCGGCTTCCCGCACCCAGGCCCCGTTGTCGTGGGCCGCACGGCGGTGCGCGACGCGCTGCGCGTTGCACGGGCCGTTGCCACGGACAACTTGCTTGAACTCCGACCAGTCGATCTCGCCGAAGTCGTAGTGCCCGCGCTCGGCATTCCAGCACAACGACGGGTCCGGCAGCGTGGCACCGAGCGCCTCCGCCTGCGGAACCGACATGTCGACAAAGCGTTGCCGCAACTCGTCGTTGGTGTGCCGCTTGATTTTCCACGCCATGGACTGCTCGGTGTTCGGCGAATCGCCATCCGGCGGACCGAACATCATCAGCGATGGCCACCACCACCGGTCGGTCGCGTCCTGCACCATCCGCCGCTGCGCATCGGTACCGCGCATCATGGTCATCAGCAGCTCGTAACCCTGCCGCTGGTGGAAGGATTCCTCCTTGCAGATCCGGATCATCGCCCGCGCGTACGGCCCGTACGAGCAGCGGCACAGCGGCACCTGGTTGCAGATCGCGGCGCCGTCAACCAACCAGCCGATCACGCCGACGTCCGCGAAGTTCAGCGTGGGGTAGTTGAAGATCGACGAGTACTTCTGCTTTCCGTCGATCAGTTTCTCGGTCAGCTCAGCCCGTTCGGCACCGAGTGTCTCGGCCGCGGAGTACAGGTAGAGCCCGTGCCCGGCCTCGTCCTGCACTTTCGCCAGCAGGATCGCCTTGCGCCGCAACGAAGGCGCCCTGGTGATCCAGTTTCCCTCCGGCTGCATGCCGATGATCTCGGAATGCGCGTGCTGCGCGATCTGCCGGATCATCGTCTTGCGATAGCCATCCGGCACCCAATCCCTCGGTTCCAGCCGCTGATCCCGATCCAGGGTGCGCTGGAAGTGCTCCTGGAGATCCGTCATCGCTAGAGCTCCTTCGCGACAAGGGTGAGCACGTCGTACTTGGCGACCGACGAACCGTCCTGTTTGGTCACATCGGTGTCCCAGCGGACCTCGCCGTAGTCGGCACCCTCCCTCGGGGTGATCTGCTTCGCGGTGAGCGTCACGGTCAGCTCATCGCCTGGGTAGACGGGTGTCAGGAAACGCAGGTTCTCCATGCCGTAGTTGGCCAGCACCGGCCCCGGCTCCGGCGCCACGAACAGCCCAGCCGCCAGCGAGACCACCAGGTAGCCGTGCGCGACAATGCCGCCGAACAGCTCGTTGGCCTTCGCCGCTTCCTCATCGGTGTGCGCGTAGAACGTGTCCCCGGTGAACTCCGCGAAATGGGCCACGTCCTGCCTGGTGACCATGCGCGGGCCGGCCACGACCGCGTCGCCGACCCTGAGTTCGGCCAGCGACTTGCGGAACGGGTGCACCTCGGTCACCGACCGCTCGGCTCCCGGCACCCACTGGCCGGTGACCGCGCCGAGCACCTTGGGGCTGGCCTGCACGGCGGTGCGCTGCATGTGGTGCAGCACCCCCCGGATGCCGCCCATCTCCTCGCCGCCGCCAGCTCGACCGGGCCCACCGTGCACCAGCGCCGGCAGCGGCGAGCCGTGCCCGGTGGACTCCCGCGCGTCGTCGGCATCCAGCACCAGCAGCCGGCCATGCCACGGGCTCACGCCGAGCACCACCTCGCGGGCGAACGCGGCGTCCCCGGTGACCACCGAACCGGCCAGGCTGCCGAGGCCCCTCGCGGCCAGCGAGATCGCCTGCTCGGTCGAGGTGTACGGCAGCAGCGTTGACACCGGGCCGAACGCCTCCACCTCGTGCGGCTCGGAGCGCTCCGGGTCGTCGGTGCGCAGCAGCACCGGGGAGATGAACGCGCCGCGCTCGGCGTCCGCGTCCACCACCTCGACCCGGTCCGGATCGCCGAACACCACCCGAGCCGCGTCGGTCAACGCCTTGAGCGAGCGGCGTACCTCCTCGCGCTGCTCGAGGCTGGCCAGCGCGCCCATCCGGACGCCATCGCTGGACGGGTTGCCCACCGTCACCTTCGCCAGCCGCTCGCCGGCCGCCCGCGCCACGTCGTCGATCAGCTCGGCCGGCACCAGCGCGCGTCGGATCGCGGTGCACTTCTGCCCTGCCTTCACGGTCATCTCGGCGACCAGTTGCTTGACGAACAGGTCGAACTCCGCGGTGCCGGGTTTCGCGTCCGGACCGAGGACGGACACGTTCAGCGAATCCGCCTCCGCGTTGAACCGCACCGAGTTACGTACCACCGCGGGGTGCGCCCGTAGCCGCTGCGCGGTGGACGCCGAGCCGGTGAACGACACCAGGTCCTGCCCGGTCAAGTGGTCGAGCAGGTCGCCGGCGCTACCGCAGACCAGTTGCAACGCCCCGTCGGGCAGCAGGCCGGATTCGACGATCAGCTCGACCAGCCGGGCTGTCAGGTAGGCGGTCTGGCTCGCCGGCTTGATCAGGCTCGGCACCCCGGCGAGAAACGCGGGGGCGAGCTTCTCAAGCGGGCCCCACACCGGGAAGTTGAACGCGTTGATTTGCACAGCCACGCCGCGCAGCGGCGCGCACACATGCTGCCCCACGAACGTGCCGCCCTTGCCGAGTCGCTCGACGGCCCCGTCCACGTACACCGTGTCGTTCGGCAGCTCGCGCTTGCCCTTGCTCGCATAGCTGAGCAGCACGCCGATGCCGCCGTCCACGTCGAACTTCGAGTCGCCAAGCGTCGCTCCGGTGCGCGCGGAGAGCGCGTACAGCTCGTCACGATGCTCGCGCAGTGCCGAGCCGAGCGCCTTGAGCAGCGCGGCGCGCTGATGGAAGGTCAGCTCGCGCAGCGAGGGCCCGCCGACGCGGCGGCCGTAATCCAGCGCGCCTGCCATGTCGATGCCAGCCGAGGAGATCGCCGCGACTTCCTCACCGGTCACGGCATCGTGCACCGGGGTGCCTTCGCCGGCCGGGGTATGCCATCCGCCGGACACGTAGCTGGGCAACAAAGCCATTCGGAGCGACCTCCTCATCGAGCCGACGAATTACCAACCGTACGTTCAGTAAATCATGGTAGCCTGCTCGCATGGTTGACGCCAAGGTGCTTCTTTCCCGGCAGAAAGCAGTAGCGACGATCACGATGAACCGCCCGGATTCGGGAAACGCTCTGGACGAGCAGCTGAAAACCGAGCTGGCGGACGCCGTCATCCAAGTCGCCGAGGACACCTCGGTGCGGGCGGTGTTGCTCACCGGAGCCGGAAAGTCATTCTGCGTTGGTCAGGATCTCGCCGAGCACGCGGAAGCGTTGCGCAACAACGCCACCACCGCGTTCGACACCATCCAGGAGCACTACAACCCGATCGTCACCGGCCTGGCCACCATGCCCAAACCCGTGGTGGCCGCGATCAACGGGGCGTGCGTAGGCGCCGGCCTTGGCTTCGCGCTGGCCTGCGACATCCGGGTCGCGGCCGTGGGCGCGCGGTTCGGCACCGCGTTCACCTCCATCGGGCTCACCTGCGATTCCGGCCTGTCCGCGAGCCTGGCTCGAGCGGTCGGCGCGACCAGGGCAAGCGAGCTGATACTGCTCGGTGAACCGTTCACCGCGGAGCAGGCCGCGGAGTGGGGCATGGTCGGGCGGGTCGCGCCTGCCGACGAACTCGCCGGGACCGCGGCGGAGCTGGCTGGACGGCTGTCCGAGGGCCCGACCGAGGCCTACGCGCAGGCGAAGCGGGCGCTGCTGGCCGCCTGGCAACCACCCCTGTCCGATGTGCTGCGCGCGGAAAGCATCACGCAGGCCAAGCTGGGGCGCACCAGGGACCACCGCGGCGCGGTTGAAGCTTTCCTCGCCAAGGAGAAGCCCACGTTCACCGGGCGATGAGCTCGGCGTGCCTTGACACCGGCGCGGCAGCCTGCCTTTACTTGGCAACACATTAATAACCGTCCATTCGGTCAGTTAGCAAGGCGGTGAGGCGCGGTGTCCCAGCCGAGGGCCGACGAGCGCAACGCGGCGCACGCGATGTTCGAAGCCGACGTCGCCTCGCGGTCACTAGGGATCGAGTTGCTCGAGGCCGGCCACGGCCGGGCGGTGGCGCGACTGCGGGTTTCCGAAGCAATGGTGAACGGCCACGACATCGCCCACGGCGGCTACGTTTTCCTGCTCGCCGACACCGCGTTCGCCTGCGCCTGCAACAGCCACGGCCCGGTCACCGTGGCCTCCGGCGCGGAGATCTCGTTCGTGACCTCCGCGATGCTCGGGGATCTGCTGATCGCCACCGCCGAGGAGCGAACGCACTACGGGCGCAACGGAATCTACGACGTCACCGTGTACCGGGAGGGCGTCGCGGGCAGGGAAATCGTCGCCGAATTTCGTGGCCGGAGCAGAACGATCGACCGAGAGAGGTAACGCGCCGTGACCACAACGCATAACGCAGTGCCGCCCGCGCATGGCGAAGGGCCGTCCACGCATGGCGAAGGGCCGTCCGCGCATGGCGAAGGGCCGTCCACGAAACGCGTGGGATCCGCTCCCGCGACCGGCGATCTGGATCTGGCGGAGCGGTTCGGCGCCGACGAGCTGCAGGCCAAGCAGCTGGAGCGTCTGCAGTGGACACTCCGGCACGCTTACGCGAACGTTCCCTTCTACACCAAGAAGTTCGACGAAGCGGGTGTGCATCCGGACGACTGCACCTCGCTTGGGGATCTCGCGAAGTTCCCGTACACCACCAAGTATGACCTGCGGGACAACTACCCGTTTGGGATGTTCGCCGTCGAGCAGCAGCAGGTTCGCCGGATCCACGCGTCCAGCGGTACCACCGGCAAACCTACCGTGGTCGGCTACACCCAGGACGATCTCGACGTCTGGTCCGCGGTGATGGCCCGCTCCATCCGTGCGGCTGGTGGGCGGCCAGGGCACAAGGTGCACGTCTCGTACGGCTATGGCCTTTTCACCGGTGGACTGGGCGCGCACTACGGCGCGGAAACGCTCGGCTGCACGGTAATTCCCGCGTCCGGCGGGATGACCGCACGCCAGGTTCAGCTGATCAACGACTTCCGCCCCGAAGTGATCATGGTGACGCCGTCGTACATGTTGACCCTGCTCGACGAGTTCGAGCGCCAGGGCATCGATCCGCGCACCAGCTCGCTGCGGGTTGGCATCTTCGGTGCGGAGCCGTGGACCGAGCAACTACGCACCGAGCTCGAAGAACGCGCCGACCTTCACGCGGTGGACATATACGGGCTCTCCGAGGTGATGGGACCTGGCGTCGCGCAGGAATGCGTTGAGACGAAGGACGGCCTGCACGTCTGGGAAGACCACTTCTACCCGGAGATCATCGATCCGATCGACGAGAACGTGCTCGCCGAAGGCGAGGTCGGCGAGCTGCTGTTCACCTCGCTCACCAAGCAGGCGCTGCCGATCATCCGCTACCGCACCCGCGACCTGAGCCGGCTGCTACCCGGCACCGCCCGCCCGGCCTTCCGCCGGATGGAGAAGATCACCGGGCGGTCCGATGACATGATCATCCTGCGTGGCGTCAACGTTTTCCCGACCCAGATAGAGGAAATCGTGTTGCGCACCGATGGGCTCGCGCCGCACTTCCGGCTCGTGCTGTCCCAAAAGAACCGTGTTGATCAGATGACCGTACGGGTTGAGGCCCAGGACGACACCCCGGCCGCTCGGCGGCCCGTGGCGGCCGCCGAGCTGATCGCGCGGATCAAGGACGGCGTCGGGGTAACCGTTCAGGTCGACGTGGTCGATCCGGACACCTTGGAACGCTCCGTCGGCAAGCTGCGTCGCGTGCTCGACCAGCGAAAGGATGGCTGATCAACCTGGCACGGCGGGCATTGGGACGATGCCGCCCATGAGCACAGCACCGACGGGCCGCGCGCCCCGGCGAGGCCGGCCGGGCTACGACCTGGAGTCGTTGCTCCAGGTCGCGGTGAAACTGTTCAACGAGCGGGGTTACGACGGCACAAGTATGGAGGACCTCGCCCGCAAGCTGGGGATCACCAAGTCCGCCATCTACCACCATGTGCCGAGCAAGGAGGAGTTGCTCAGGCTGGCCGTCGATCGCGCGCTGGACGGCCTGTTCGCGGTGGTCGCCGAGGTCGAGACGGTGGACGGACGGGCCGTCGACCAGCTCGAACACCTGGTGCGCGGTAGCGTCGCCGTGTTGACCGAGCAGTTGCCGTTCGTCACGCTGTTGCTGCGGGTACGGGGCAATACCAAGGTGGAGCGCGCCGCGCTGAGTCGCCGCCGGGAGTTCGACCAGCTCGTCACCAAGCTGGTGCGCAGGGCAGCCGAGGAAGGGGACATCCGACCGGACATCGACCCGGCCACCACCAGCCGCCTGCTGTTCGGCATGGTCAACTCGCTCATCGAGTGGTACCGGCCGCGGCGTGATTCGGACAGCGTGGAGCTGGCCGACGCGGTGTGCGCCATCGCGTTCGACGGCCTCCGCCGCCACCCGTGAGACGCGGTTTCACCTGAGATCAGATTTCAGAAAGCTACACTGCACACATGCCGGATCCGGACCGGGTGCAGCGTTCCCTGCGCGAGCGCAAGCAACAGCGAGTACGCGACGCGATCGTCGAGGCGGCCCATGCGCTGTTCGGGGAGCGGGGCTTCGATCACGTGACGGTGACCGATATCGCGGATCGCGCGGAGGTCGGCCGCAGCACGTTCTTCCGGTACTTCGGGGACAAGCAAGAGGTGGCGTTCGCCGGCAGCGGCGTGCTCGAAGAGGTCATGGCCACCGCCGATGAGATCCCCGTCGAGGCCCCGATCGGGGATTCACTGCCGAAGGCCCTGAACTACGTGCGGGCGGCCGTCGTGTCCTTTGTGGAAGCACTGACCGAGCAGCCAGCCGGGTACGCGCTTCACGAGGAGCTCGTGGCGCGGCACCCGGAGCTGCATGCCCGCAGGCTGATGAAGCAACGCTCCTACGCCGGGGCACTGACGGAACTGCTGATGCGGCAAGGCGCCGGGCGCGAAACCGCGACCCTCGCCGCGGAGCTCGGGCTGGCCTGCTATTACGCCGGGCAGTCGGCGGGCGGCAACGATCCGGCACGCCTCGTCGCGGCCGTGGACGCCGCATTCGCCCGCATCTGCCCATAACGAGAACCACAATGACAATCACGACGCCGGGTAATTATTTCGACATCTGGAATGTACATATTCGTCGTTGCCACCTGACGGATCGGGCGGATCCTCGAATGAGTAGCCGAGGAGATTTCGGGCGGAATCTCCTCGCCTGGCGGCAGGTGAATCCGGCGTCCCCGCCGACCGGGGCACGCCGTTAGTGCACGGGCGACGTGCCCCCGCGGTTGGCCTTGGCCAGGACCGAGAGCGGGTACTGGTAGAGCTGCGCGAGCAAACCGGTGCAGGCGGCGATCGCCTGGACATCTGGGCCGAATCGGGTGATCTCCACGAGATCCGTGCCCGGCAATGTGCTCGTCGCGGCGAAACTGTCCAGCAGCTCGTCAAGGTAGTCGGGGGCGTCCGTGATGGCCTGCCCGCCGAGCACCACCAGATCGGGATTGATGATGTCGCGCAGGATGCCGACGGCCCGACCGAGCATCCGCGCGCGATCCACCAGCAGGCGCACCGCGCCGGGCTCGCCCGCTTCCGCCGCGGCGCGCAACAGCCGGATGTCGGGTTTGGAGATCACACCGTCCCTTGCGGCTTCCCGGACAACACCTTGCTCGGCAACGGTGGCTTCCAGGCACCCCGTCTTGCCGCACGGGCAGCGCACCTCGCTACCCACCGCGAGATGCGCGATCGTGCCGGCGTGGCCGGGCCCGCGATGCAGTTGCCCGCGCACCGCGAGCGCGATGCCGACAACCTGCCGCGCGTAGAAGTACAGCATGCTCTCCGGCTCGCCGCCCGGCCCGAACAGCAGTTCCGCGCTGGCCATCGCGGGCACGTGACCGTCCAAATGCACCGGTAAACCGGTAGCACGTTCCAGCAATACCCGGCCGGGCACGGTGTGCCAGCCGAGCCGGTCGTGTTCGAGCACTCCCCGTGCGGTATCCACCTGTCCACCGGTAGCCGCACCGATGCCGATGATGTTCCGGCGTGGCCAGCGACGCAGGAAAGCCCGCACCCGCCCGGCGATATGCGCGAGCGCGTCTTCCGGGCTGCCGCCTGGCGTCGCGATCCGCTCGGACCCGAGAAGCCCGCCACGCAGATTGGTGAGGCCGTACGTCGTGGTCGTCACACCGATGTGCACACCGCAGGCCGCGATCACATCGTTGTTGATGTCCACCGGCACCCTTGGCCTTCCCACGGCCCCGTTCGGCACCTGATCCGGAACCTCGTGGAGTAGCCGCAATTCGATCAACGCGCCGACCTGCCTGCTCACCGTCGGCATGCTCAGCGAGGTGAGCCGAGCGATGGCCGCCCTGGAAAGCGGCCCGGAGCGGCGAATCGTGGAAAGGATCGCGGCGGCATTTGATTCGCGGATGCTGTCCGCACGGGAGCCGCCTTGGTCGGGCTCTGGCAAGATTGTCGTCACAGCTAACCCGTGCCTTTTCGCCAGCGCGTTCTCAGTCGGACAGGTATCGGCTTTCGTTCGGACAGAACAATTCGCACGAAGATGCCTCGACAAATTCGATTAGCAGATGCCCTCGCCGAGGACGACACCTTGGTGGCGGGAGCGCGCGCGGGAAGAACTTGGCGGCGTGCATCAAGACCGAGTCGGTCACCCCAGCGAGGCGGCGCATGCACGTAGCGTCCGGCGGTCCTGGATCCGTGTCAAATCGGACGGCCATAGCCCGGCAAGATCAAGTCGTAGTTATTTTCAGTATTTTATGGAATCTTGCCGGTCTCGCCCCACCCCGCTTAGCCTCGAAGTACTGCGTTTCGAAATTCGCGAGTACGTATCTTTGTAGTCGCTCCGGGCATTCGACTTTTCGGGAAGGACGCGTGATGGCGCACCTACCGGATGCCGGTGTCATCCTGGTGCAGCGCCTGCATGTCGATCTGTTGCGGGTCGCCTCCTCGACGTGCCGCTGATCGCCACCGATCGACGCAATTCCCCACCGCTTAGCCAATAACAGAACTCGTTCTGCCCACTGCCGCCCTACGTGAGGACGACATGCAGTTCTTCTTGATCTACGCGCTGGTCGGCGCCGCGGCCCAACTCGTCGACGGCACCCTCGGCATGGCCTACGGCGTCACCTCGACCACACTCCTGCTCGCCGCCGGAACCGCGCCGGCCATCGCATCGGCATCGGTGCATTTCGCCGAGGTGGGAACCACCCTGGTTTCCGGGCTCGCGCACTGGAAGTTCCGCAACGTCGACTGGAAGGTCGTCTCCCGGATCGCCGGGCCGGGCGCGGTGGGCGCGATCATCGGCGCCTACCTGCTGAGCTCGCTGTCCACCGAGTTCGCCGAGCCGTGGATGGCCGGGTTGCTGCTCGTGTTGGGGCTCTACGTGGCCATCCGATTCAGCTTCCTGAACGTCGCTTCGAAGCTCACCAGACCGCGCCCCGGGATGCGGTTCCTCGGACCGCTGGGGCTCATCGCCGGCTTCGTGGACGCCACCGGCGGTGGCGGCTGGGGCCCGGTAGCGACCACCAGCCTACTCTCCAGCGGCCGGTTGGAACCCCGCAAGGTCATCGGCTCGGTGGACGCCGCCGAGTTCGTGGTGGCCTTCGCGGCAAGCATCGGGTTCCTGTTCGCGCTCGGCAACGAGGAACTCAACTGGACGACCGTGGCCGGGCTTCTTGTCGGTGGCGCCATCATGGCCCCGATCTCGGCCTGGCTGGTCCGCATCATGCCGGCCCGGATTCTCGGTGCGGCGGCCGGCGGCCTGATCGTGACTTCCAACGCCGGAACCTTGATGTCCGCCCTTGAGCTCGATACCGCCACCACGATCGGCGTTTTCCTGGTGATCGTCGCCGGGTGGGTGACGGCACTCACGGTCGCGATCCGCTCGGTCCGCGCGGAGCGCGCCGCCAACACCGCGAAGGCCGAGAAAGCCGAAGTGCGGTAACGCGAATGGGACGAAACGCATCCGGAAGACCGGTTACCTCACAGCTGGCGCTCAACATGCGAAACGGCGTAGCCCAGCCGAGGGGCGTCTGCCAGTATCGAGCACATGACGCACCTGCCGAATCCCGGCGTTGCCCTGGTGCAGCGCCTACACGTCGACCTTCTGCGGGTCGCGTCCTCGGCGTGCCGCTGACCTTCGCTATTCTCCCGCGGTTCTTCAAACAGTTCTGCTCATTGCCGCCCACCGAGTGTGAGCCGCAACCACGCGACCCAACACCCTTTGTTAGGACGACATGCAGATCCTTGTGCTTTACACCCTGATCGGGGCCGCCGCGCAACTCGTTGGCGGCTCGCTCGGAATGGGGTACGGCATTACCTCGACCACGCTGCTGCTGGCCGCCGGAACGGCGCCGGCGGTGGCGTCCGCATCGGTGCATTTCGCCCAGGTCGGCACTTCCCTGGTGTCCGGGCTCGCGCACTGGAAGTTCCGCAACATCGACTGGAAGGTCGTCACCCGGATCGCCGGGCCGGGCGCGGTGGGCGCGGTCATCGGGGCTTTCCTGCTCAGCTCGCTGTCCACCGAGGCCGCCGCGCCCTGGATGGCCACACTGCTTGTCGCGCTCGGCTGCTACGTGATCATCCGGTTCAGCTTCCGGAACGTGACCGAAAAGCTCACCAAGCCCCGCCCCGGCATGCGGTTCCTCGGGCCGGTCGGGTTGATCGCGGGTTTCGTGGACTCCACCGGCGGGGGCGGCTGGGGGCCGGTGGCGACCACCAGCCTGCTGGCCAGCGGCCGCCTGGAGCCACGCAAGGTCATCGGCTCGGTGGCCACCGCGGAGTTCGTCGTGACGCTCGCCGCCAGCCTCGGGTTCCTGGTGGCCCTCGGCAGCAGCGGGCTCTCCCTGCCGACCATCGTCGGCCTGCTCGTGGGCGGTGCGATCGTCGCGCCGTTCGCGGCGTGGCTGGTGCGGATCCTGCCGCCCCGCATCCTCGGCACGGCGGCCGGTGGCCTGATCGTGTTCACCAACGCCGGCACGCTGATGTCCGTGTTGGGTCTGGACACCCCCAGCACGCTCGGCGGCTACCTGGCGATCGTGGTCGGCTGGGCCGCGGCACTCATCGTCGCGATCCGCTCGGTACTCGCGGAGCGCGCGGCGAAGGCGGCGGCCCAGAAAGCGGAGACCGAGCCGGCCGAGGCGCGCTGAGTACTCGAGCGCGATGGGAACTCGAAGCGCTATGGGAGCCCTGCCGCGGTGGTCGTGAACCGGTCTGGCGTCTGCTCGGGGACCTTCGGCGTCAAGCTTGCTCCCGCCGCGCGCCGTCCCGTAGAAAACGAATGTCATCTCGGCCGCGTCGGAGGGAACCGATGACCGCAGTGCTGGACATCCCGGTAGGCACATCGTGACGGCCGATCACCTGGCCGCCGCGGAGGAGCTCGCCGCGACCCTGCGGGCCGATGCGGCGGACCGCGATCGGGCGGCCGAGCAGCCGGTCGCCGAGGTGAAGCGGCTGCGCCGGTCCGGCCTGCTGCCGCTGCCGGTGTCGGCCGAGCGCGGTGGCGCGGGCGGCAGCTGGGTCGAGGCCAACCAGGTCGCCAGGATCGTCTCGGCGGCCGACGCCTCCGTCGGCCACCTGCTCGGGTATCACTACCTGCAGCTGTGGCGCAGCGAGCTGTTCGACCGGCCGGCCGCGATCGAGCGGCTGCACCGGCGCACCGCGGAGCACGGGTGGTTCGTCGCGGGGGTGAGCAACCCGCTGGACTTCGCGTTGCGGCTCACCCCCACCGCGACGGGTTTCGTGGTGGACGGCAGGAAGACGTTCGCGACCGGCGCGTCCGTCGCCGACCACCTGGTGGTGAGCGGCACCCGCACGGACAACGATGACAAGCTGACCTTCACGGTGGACGCGAGCTCGGCCGGCATCGAATACCTGGACGATTGGGACAATATCGGGCAACGGCTGACCGCGAGCGGCGGCGTGGTGTTCGATCGGGTTCCGGTCGAAACGGACGACGTGCTCGGCGTCCAGCCGGACGACGAGGCCGACCCACGCGCGGCGCGGACGTCGCTTTCCGCGCTGGGCTTCCAGGTGGTGCTGAGCCAGATCTACGTCGGCATCGCGGAGGGCGCGCTCAGCGAGGCGGCCGACTACACCCGGCAGCGGGCCCGGCCCTGGCTGCTGTCCGGGGTGGACGCCGCAGCCGAGGACCCGTACATCGTGGCCGGCTACGGGGAACTGGTCGCGAGCGTGGAGGCGGCGCGGCTGCTCGCCGATCGGGCCACCTCGGCGCTGGCGGACGCCGCGGAGCAGGGGTCCGCGCTGAGCGCGGAGCGGCGCGGCGCGACCGCGGTCGAGATCTCCGCCGCGAAGGTGGTGGCGACCAGGGTGGTCAACGACACCACCTCGCGGATTTTCGAGTTCCTCGGCGCGCGGGCCACCGCGAGCCGGTACGGCTTCGACCGGTTCTGGCGCAACGCGCGCACCCTCACGTTGCACGACCCGGTGGTCTACAAGGCACGCGAGGTCGGCGAGCATTTCCTCACCGGCAAGCGACCGCCGTTCACGGGCTACAGTTGACGGGGATGGACGGCATGCTTCCGGTGCTCGCCGACAGCGTCCGGTTGGCCGATGACGGCGTGCATATCCTCGACCGCCGCGACTACCCGTTCAGCAGGGAATGGGTGCGTTGTCGGACGGTCGAGGAGGTCGCGGCCGCCATCGAGGAGATGGTCACCCAGTCATCCGGGCCGTACTTCGCGACGCTGTGGGCCATGGTGCTGGCGGCAAGGGAAGCCGCCGCGGTGGACCCGGCGGCCGCGCGCACCGAGCTGGACCGCGCCGGTGCCCGGCTGATGGCGACCCGGCGCACCAACAACCACCTGCGCAAGGCCGTGCACGCGGTGCTCTGTGCGGTGGACTCGGTGGGGTCGGTCACCGGCGACGAGCTGGTGGCCGCCGCGCTGGCCGGCGCGCGGGCCGGGGATGAGCGGTACCGGGCACGCAGCCGCGCGCTCGGCGAGTACACCGCGGAACTGCTGCCCGAGCGCGGTTCGGTACTCACGCACTGCTGGGCCGACCTGTACCTGGTCGAGGTGGTGCTGGCGGCACAGCGCACCGGCAAGCGGCTCGCCTTCGTGTGCACCGAGACCCGGCCGTACCTGCAGGGCGCGCGGCTCACCGCGGACACCCTCGCCGAGCTGGGCGTGGACACCACGTTGATCACCGACGGGATGGGCGCGGCGATCCTGGCCTCCGGGGACGTGCATACCCTGATCACCGCCGGTGACCGGGTGACGATGGACGGGCACGTGGTGAACAAGGTCGGCACGCTCGGGCTGGCGATCGCGGCGCACACCTTCGACGTGCCCTTCCACGCGATGGTGCAGGCGCCCGACCGGCAGGCACCCACCGCGGCCGACGTGCCGTTCGAGGACCGGCCCGGCGACGAGGTGCTGCACACGCTCGGCAGGCGAACCGCGAGCGACCGGGTGCGCGGCCGGTACCTTGCCTTCGACATCACCCCACCCCGGTTCGTCACCTCGGTTGTCACCGATCGGGGCGCCTTTCACCCGGAAAAGCTGGCCGACTACTACGCCGACGATCACGCCGGAGAGGAGCAGGATCAGTGACGCTATCCGCGGCATGGGCGGTGCTGGACATCGAGGGCACCTTGACCGCGACCAGCCAGGTGCACGTGGTGCTTTACGACTACGCGCGACCCCGGCTGGGCCCGTGGATCGACGAGCACCCGGACGACCCCGAGGTGGCCGACGCGGTGACGCAGGTCAAGAAGCTCGCCGAGCTGCCGGAGTCCGCCGGCACCGACGAGGTGGTTGCGGTGCTGCACGAATGGATGGCCGCCGACCGGAAAGCGGCGCCGCTGAAGACGTTGCAGGGGCTGATCTGGCAGCACGGCTACGCGCGAGGTGAGCTGACCACCACGCTGTTCGGCGACGTCGTGCCGGCGCTGCGGGCCTGGCAACGGGCGGGGGTGCGCCTCGCGGTGTTCTCCTCCGGCTCGGTCGCCGGGCAGATCGCGTCGTTCTCGAACACCACGGACGGCGATATCACCGGGCTATTCGAGCGACACTTCGACACCGTCAACGCCGGCCCGAAGAAGGAAGCGCCGTCCTACCGGTCGATCACCTCCGCGCTCGGCGCGTCACCGGGCGAGCTGGTGTTCCTTTCCGACGTGCCGGCCGAGCTGGACGCCGCGGCCGAGGCCGGCTGGCAAACCGTTGGGGTGGCCCGTGCCGGTGAGCCGTACGGCGATGCGGCCTTTGGTCCACATCGGACTATCGGGTCGTTCGAGGACATCGGGCTTCGAGCGTGAGCTGCACCGTTGACCGGCTTCGGGACATCGGGCGCGCGCTCGCGGCGGAATGCGCCCGGTACGCCGAATTGGGCTGGATGCGCGGTACGTCCGGGAATCTGTCCGTGGTGCTGGATCGCGCGCCGCTCCGGCTCGCCGTCACGGTGAGCGGGTTGGACAAGGGGGAGCTGACCGAGGACGACCTGGTCGTGGTGGACCAGAACGGCGGCGCGGTCGGCGATCAGCCGCATCCGGAAAGGGTGCCGTCCGCGGAGGCGGGACTGCACGGTCGGATCGCGGCGGTGTCCGGTGCGGGCTCGGTGGTCCACGTGCACGCCCTCGCCCCGGTGCTGGCGGCCGAGCGCTGGCCGGGCGGGGTGCCGCTGCGGGATGTGGAGATGCTGAAGGGTTTCGGCCGCGCCGCGCACGACGATCTGGTCACCATCCCGGTGATCGGCAACGGGCAGGACATGGCCGTGCTCGGCGACGCGTTCCAGGCCGGTTTCCGTGCCGACACACCGGCGCTGATCGTGGCGAGACACGGGGTGTACGTGTGGGGTGCGGACCTGCGGGAGGCCCGCTACCGACTGGAATGCCTGGAGTGGCTGCTGCGCTTCGCCGTCGAAACCGCTCACCCGTGAGTGGTTGCCGGCCTTCGCTGGCGAAACCAGACTGGACGGCGTGGGAAGGGGAACGCGATGACACTGTTGACTGTCTGGGCGGACGACGACCCCGACACGGTGCTGACGAAGACCGAGGACGCCGAGAAGATCGGCGACGAGCTGAAACAACTCGGGGTGCGCTTCGAGCGCTGGGACCTGGCCGAGGAGTTGTCCGCCGACCCGAGCTCCGATGAGGTCCTCGACGCGTACCGCGAGCAGGTGGCCCGCGTCGTGGAAACCGAAGGCTACGTGCTGGTCGACGCCATGTATATGACGCCGTCCGAGGATCCGGACTGGCAGCGGCGGGCGGAAGAGGCGCGCCGGAAGTTCCTCGCCGAGCACACCCACGACGACGACGAGGACCGGTTCTTCGCCCGTGGTGCTGGGGTTTTCTACCTGCACGTGGACGGCAAGGTGTACGCGATGCTGTGCGAGGCGGGCGATCTGCTCAGCGTGGCGGCCAACACCACGCACTGGTTCGATATGGGTAGCCGCCCGGATTACGTGTCGATCCGGTTCTTCCACGACGACGACGGCTGGGTGGGTAACTTCACCGGCAGCCGGATCGCCGAGAACTTCCCGGACTTCGACACCCTGATGGCCAGCCGCTCGTGACACCCCGGCACCGCGCCAGAACCCAATATGCAGCGCGGCCCCCCTGATTTTGGTGAACTAGGAGGTCGTGGCGGCGAGGCGCTGGGTGATCCAGCTCTCCACCTCGGCGACGTGCCGGGTGGCGGCCACGAAGGCGGCGAGGCTGTCGCGCTCCCGCAGCGCCTGGTAGATGCCGAGGTGCTGCTGGTGCGTCCAGGTAGCCACGTCCTGCTTGACGAGCGCGCGCCAGATGCGCGCCCGCACGGTGTGCTGCGCGACCGTGTGCGCGAGTGATTCCAGCGTCCGGTTCCCGGTGGCGGCGACGATCGCGGCGTGGAAGGCGAGGTCCTCGGCGACAAGCGCCTCCGGGTCGGTCTTCGTCGCCATCCGCTCGATCCGCTCGTGCAGGTCGGCGAGCCCGTCGTCGGTGATCCGGGTGGCGGCCAGCGCGGTTGCGCTCGGTTCCAGCACCCGCCGGCATTCGAACAGCTCGCCGAGGTGCGCCTCGTTCGCCAGCTCGAGGAAGCTGCCCAGAATCCGCACCATGTTGTCCGGCCGCAGGTCGGTGACGAACGTGCCGGTGCCGCGACGGATCTCCAGCACACCGCCCATCACCAGGGCACGAACCGCTTCACGCAGCGAAAGCCGCGACAGGTTCAGCTGCTCGGCGAGTACCGACTCCGGGGGCAGCTGGCTGCCGGGGCTGAACTCACCGCTCTCGATCCGAGCCTTGAGTTTCCTGATCGCCTCGTCGACGACACCGCCAGCGCCAAGGTCGTTCATGCCACCTCTTGCCAGGCGGCGCCGTCCGGGAAGCGGAACCGGCGCAGCGTGTCGCGGTGCATCTCGGAGCTGAACCCTGGACCATGCGGGGCGAGATAGTGCGAGCCGCGCACCCGCACCGGGTCCACGAAATGCTCGTGCAGATGATCGACGTACTCGATCACCCGGTTCTCGAGCGATCCGCTCACCGCGATGTAGTCGAAGATCGACAGATGCTGCACGAGCTCGCACAGGCCGACGCCACCGGCGTGCGGGCACACCGGCACCTCGTGCGCCGCGGCGAGCAGTAACGCCGCCACCGCCTCGTTGACGCCGGCCAGCCGGCAGGCGTCGATCTGGCAGATCCCGATCGCGTCCGCGGCGAGGAACTGCTTGAACATCACGGCGTTGTGCGCGTGCTCGCCGGTCGCGACCTTCACCGGCGCGATCTTGTCGGCGATCGCGGCATGCCCGAGAATGTCGTCCGGGCTGGTCGGCTCCTCGAACCACCAGATGTTGAACTCCGCGAGCGCCTCGGCCCAGCGGACCGCTTCCGGCACCCCGAGCGTCTGGTTGGCGTCGATCATCAACCGGCGATCCGGACCGATGATCTCGCGCACGATGCGGCAGCGCCGGATGTCGTCGTCGAGGTTCGCGCCGGCCTTGAGCTTGATCGAGTCCCAGCCGTCGTCGATCGCTTCCCCGCACAGCCGCGCCAGCTTGGCGTCGTCGTAACCGAGCCAGCCGGCGCTGGTGGTGTAGGCGGGATAGCCATCCGAGCGGATTCGCCTCTCCCGCTCGGCACGCCCCGGCACCTGCCGCTCGAGCATCCGCAGCGCGGCATCCGGGGTCAGCACATCGGTGAGGTAGCGCCAGTCGACGAGATCCACGATCTGCTGCGGGGTCATGTCGGCGAGCAGCTTCCAGACCGGCGCGCGGGCGCGTTTGGCCGCCAGATCCCACGCCGCGTTCACGACCGCGGCGGTGCCGAGGTGGATGCTTCCCTTGTCCGGACCGAGCCAGCGCAGCTGGCTGTCCGCGGCGAGGTGGCGTGCGAAACCGCCGAGATCGTGCACCACGTCGGCCACCTCGAACCCGATCGCGCGCTCACCGATCGCCCTGGCTGCCGCCACCGCGAGGTCGGTGCCGCGGCCGCAGGTGAACGTGAACCCGTGCCCTTCGCCGACCGGTGGGGCGTTCCCGTCCGCCCCCTCGACGTGCAGCACGACGTAACCGGCCGAGTAGTCCGGAGCCTCGTTCATCGCATCCGAACCGTCGAGTTCCCTGGACGTGGGGAAGCGGACGTCGATGGTCTCCACGTCGACGATACGGGCGGTCATCGGCTCCCTCTCTAGCACATTCTCCGCAAGACATCTGATGTCGTGTCGAGATTTGAGGTTAGGTTCCCTTGTGCCTAGCGTCAAACCCGCCTTAGGGTCCGAGGACATCAGATATCTCGCGGGTCGTTCGAAAGGAACCGTTCCATGCACATCGTCCGGTTCGCCGACCACGACGACAAAGTCCACAGTGGACTCCTCACGGGCGGCGGTCAGATCACCAGGTTCGAAGGCGTCGAGCACATCGCTGAGCTGATGACGCTGCGAGCCGCCGAGCTGACCGCACTCGTCACCGAAACCGCGTCCCACGCCAGCACGCACAGCGTGGGCGAGGTGACGCTGCTGCCACCGGTGGACAGGCGGATGGAAGTGTGGGCGGCGGGGGTCACCTACCGGCGGTCCCGCGAAGCGCGGGTGGAGGAGAGCACTGAGCGCTCCGTCTACGAGAAGGTATACGACGCCGAGCGGCCGGAGCTGTTCCTCAAGGCGCAGCCGTGGCGCGTGGTGACCTACGGCGAACCGGTCGCGGTGCGGGCCGATTCCCCGCTGAACGTGCCGGAACCGGAACTCGGCGTGGTGGTCAACCGGCACGCCGAGACCATCGGCTACACCGTGATCAACGACGTCAGCTCGCGGTCCATCGAGGGCGAGAACCCGCTCTACCTGCCGCAGGCGAAGATCTACGCCGGAAGCTGCGCTGTCTCACCGGTCATCCGGCCGGCGTGGGAGATCGCCGATCCGCCCGCGCTGGACATCGCCATGACGGTTCGTCGCGGCGCCGACACCGCTTTTCAGGCAAGCATCTCGACCGAAGCGCTGCACCGCTCGCCCGGTGAGCTCGTTCGCTGCCTCTTCGAAGGGCAGCCGTTCCCGGACGGCGCGATCCTCGCCACCGGCACCGGCATCGTGCCCGACATGGACTTCACGCTGCTGGCCGGCGATGTGGTGGACATCGAGATCAGCGAGGTCGGCCAGCTGGCCACCCCGGTGGTCGCCGGCCTGGATGCCATGGAATGGCTCGTCACCGCGGCGGAGAAACCGAGCGCCCGCCCGCGACGGTCATAAGACCTTTCGCCCGCTTGCTTACCCGGCCCCTCGTGGCTCATGGGCGGTGGCACGTTCCCCTGGTTGGCCACTCAATAGACTGACCGCTCCAGAGCGGCTTTCAGGGGTGGGATGGCTCATGACGCGGGTGACGATCGCGATCTTGGGACCGTTCGAGCTGCGAGTGGACGGCCATTCGGTCCCGGTCCCGAGCAGGCGACTGCGCGCGCTACTCGCCGCCATGGCGATGCGAGCCGGGCGGGTGACGAGCGTGGACAACCTCGTCGAGCAGGTGTGGGGCGAGGACCTGCCGGCACGTACCCAAGGCAGCCCCCAGACCCTGATCGGGCGGCTGCGGCGGCTGGTCGGGCGGGACGTGATCCACACCGAACCGGGCGGCTACCGGCTGGACGTACCGCCGGACGCGGTGGACGCGCTGCGGTTCCAGTCCATGGCCGACGAAGCCCGCGACGTCGATCCGGAGCGGGCCAGCGCCCTACTCGCCGACGCCCTCGCGCTGTGGCGGGGCGACGCGCTGACCGACACGGGATCGGGGTACCTGGAACGCGAACTGGCGCCGGCGCTGACCGAGCGATACCTCGGTGCGCTCGAGCGGAGGATGGACCTCGATCGGGGGCTTGGCCGGCAACCGGAACAGCTTGCCGAGCTGCACGATCTGGTGGCCCGCCACCCGCTGCGGGAATCGTTGTGGGCACGGCTGATCACCGCGCTGCACCGGGCCGGCCGGCCGAGGCACTCGAGAAGTATCAGGCCATCCGCACCCGGCTGGTCGAGGAGTTCGGTGCCGATCCGTCAGCCGAATTGCAGCGGGCCCACACCCAGGTGCTCACCGCCGAGGACGTCCCGGAATGGGACCGCGGCCCGACGACGCCGCGCCAGCTGCCGCCGGATGTCGCCGGGTTCACCGGGAGGGCCGGCGAGCTGGCCGAGCTGGATCGCGTGCTTGCCGCCGAGCGGGACTGCCAACCGCCGATCGCCGCGGTGCACGGGCCAGGCGGGATCGGCAAGACCGCGCTGGCCGTTCACTGGGCGCATCGGGTGAGCCCACGGTTTCCGGACGGTCAGGTGTACCTGGACATGCGCGGCTACGGCCCGGGCGAGCCGGTTGACCCCACCGTGGCGCTGGACGTGGTGCTGCGCGCGGTTGGCGTACCGCCAACGCGGGTGCCGCCAGGAAAGGAGGAACGCTCCGCGCTGCTGCGTACCCGGCTGGCCGAGCGGCGCACCCTGCTGCTTCTCGACAACGTGCGGGACGCCGATCAGGCACGCCCGCTGCTGCCCGGCGGCGGCAACCTGGTACTGATCACCGGCCGCAGCGAGTTGCGCGGTCTCGCGGTGCGGGACGGCGCGTTCCGCTGTGCGTTGGGCGAGCTGCCGAGCGACGAGTCGACGTCGTTGATTGCGGCCACGATCGGGACCACGCGCGCAGGCGCGGAGCCGGCCGCGGTCGCCGAGCTGGTCGCACTGTGCGGGCGGCTGCCCCTCGCGCTTGTCGTCGCAGCGCAGCGGGCCGCCCGCTACCCGGACGCGCCGATCGCCGAGCTCGTCACGGAGCTGCGCGCCGGCTGGGACCGGCTGAACGTGCTGAGCGACCCGACCGATCTCGCGGCCGACCCGCGCGCGGTGTTCTCCTGGTCGTATCGCGCGCTGAGCGCCGAAGCGGCACAGGCCTTCCGGTACCTGGGGCTGCACCCAGGGCCGGAGATCAGCCTGCCGGTCGCGATGGCCCTGCTGCGCACCACGGCCGGTACGACCCGGCGGCTGCTCGACAGCCTCGTGTCGGTGCACCTGCTCGAACACGATCAGCGGAACCGCTACCGATTTCACGATCTGCTGCGGGTGTACGCGGCCGAGCGCGCCGCGGAGGAAGACCCGAAGACCGAGCGGGATGCGGCGATGGGGCGGATGCTGGACTGGTACCTGCACACGCTGCACCGTGCCCGGGTAGCCGTTTTCGCCGAGGCGCCGCTCGAACTCGCCCAACCCGAGGACGAGTTCGTCCGCCCGCTGGATTTCGCCACCATGGCGGAAGCTACCGCGTGGTACGACACGCTGCGCGCCACCCTGCTCGCCGTCGTCGAGTACGCGGCCGAGCACCGGCATGACCGGCACGGCTGGCAGCTGGCGTTCCTGCTGCGCCACTTCCAGGAAATCCGCCGGCACGGCGACGACGAGCTGCGCTGCGCGGAGTGGGCCCTCGGCTGCGCGAAGACGCGGTGTGCATCCGGGCCATGCACCTGATGGGCGCGGCCATGCGCGCGAAAGGGCAGTACGACCACGCGATCGAATGGCAGCAGCGGGCGTTGCGGCTCAGCGAACTCACCGGCGATCACGAGATGGCCGCGACGGCGCTGGCATCCATCGGGCTGAACCACCGGCGGTTCGGCCGGTACACCGATGCCTTGCACTGGCTGGAACGGTCGGTGGACGCGGCGCGCTGGGGCACCGCCGGAGCGGCTCGCCCGATCGTTGCTCAACCTCGGCTCGGTCGAGGGCAGGGCCGGCCTGCTGGACGCCTCCGTCGCACACAGCCAGCAGGCGCTGGACATCTACCGGGAGCTGGGCGCGCAGTACTACCAAGCCATGGCGCTGGGAAACCTCGCCGAGGCGCACCTGGACTCGGGCGAGCACACCCAGGCGCGGCGCTTCGCGGACGAAGCACTCACGCTGCTGGACGGTGTCGACGAACGGCTCGCGGCCTCGGACTCACTCGTGGTCAAAGGTCGCGCTCTCGCCGCCTCCGGTGAACTCCCCGCCGCCAGGGACAGTTGGCAACGCGCGTTGCGAGTCCTGCGCCGAGCCGGTGATCCGCGAGCCGACGAAGTCGCCGAGTTGCTCGCCACGCATGACGACCAGCCCGGCTAGCCATTCCTTCCGGTCGCTGCCGCGGGACGCGCGAACCGCGGGCGAAGCGGTGGGCAGCACGCGCGTCTCAACGAACTGCATGGCCAGCGCTGCGAGCATCAGTAACGGCGGAGCCAGCACGGGCAGCAGGATCCAGCCCGATGCCATTACGCATACACCATTCGGCTACCAGTGCCAGTGTTGCGTCGCGCGGCGGCTGACTGTCCACTAGCAACAGCGCCCCCGCAAGGAGGTTTACCTACGACATTCGAATCAACTCCGCGTACCCACATCACACAAACTCCTTACCCACAACGCTCGTTGCCTGTGGCACCGCCGGGGACCGGAGCGGAGTACGCATCGCTCGCGACGACCAACATCGCTGATCGCAGACCAGACCGGGATCTTGCGCGAAGTTCTTGTCTTTCAACCTCTTTCAAAGATAGCCGCGTTGTCAACGGCTGTCATCACGCGATGGATCGAGGCTGTCCATCTGGGACAAATACGCCAGCAAGATCCCGTCGTCGCCCGCTCATGAGACTCGTTCGGACGGTTGTGGGGTGGGTACGTGTTGACTACTGTGTTATCCGGCAGATCGTTCCAGACCCCGACGATGGCCATTTCGTGATCGTCGTCGAGGAGTCCCGTTATGGATCTGCGGTTGAGAATCCCCGCTGCAGCGTCCCGATCCACGTGTGACGTACCCGGTCATCTGGCATTGCCGAGCTTTCGAAAAAAGACTCCCTCACGGCCGCACGCACGGTGTCGTTGATCGCCATGCACGCCCCGAGTAGCCACCCCGTGGCACATGGTGCGCCAGCTGCGACGACCCGCAAATCAGAGATCGACGCGCTGGCACGGCAAGCACTCACCGGCCATACCGCGGTGGTGGAATCGTTGCTCGCGATCGTCGAACCGATGGTCAGGAGGTACTGCCTTGCGAGGTTGAGCACCTACCGGCGCTCCTACAAGTCCGTGGACGACGTCGTGCAGGAAATCTGCCTTGGTGTGCTCGTCGCATTACCCAGGTACCGCGACCGTGGTGGTTCGTTTCTCTACGTGGTGTACACCATCGCCTCGAACAAAGTCGCCGACACGTTTCAGGAGCGTGACCGCACGACGCCGGTCGGCGAGATTCCCGAGCAACGATCGGCACGCCAGGAACCCGAGCAGTTCGTCCTCGCCTCCGAACGCGGGCAGCGGCTGGCCCGCCTGCTGGCCGAGCTCCCGCATCAACAGCGGGAGATTCTTATCCTACGAATCGCCCTAGGACTTTCCTCGGCCGAGACGGCTGACGCCCTCGGCAGCACCCCCGGAACCGTGCGTGCCCACCAACATCGCGCCCTGAAACGGCTCCGGCTGCTCGCCGCACACCGCGATCAATGGTGAAACGGGACCCCGCGAGCCACCTTCGGGTGCGATAGTCGCTTCGTGGCAGTCGACCTTCCGGCCGTTCGCGAGGCCGTGGCCAGGCAAGCGCGGCGCCCGACGCCTGGTATCCAGGACATCGAGGCCTACCGGCAGGCGCAGCTCGCGAACTACTCGCATCGCGAGGCGCTCGGTCCGATGCGGCCGGGCACTGGCACCAGCGGGGTCGTGGTGCACCGCAGAGAGACCATCGCGACGTGGGGCGATCCCGATCAGCCGGAGATGTGCTTCAGCGTCAGCAAGACCATCATCTCCGCGGTGGCCGGGGTGGCGCACGATCGCGGCCTGCTCGCCGATGCGCACGCCCCGGTCGCCGGCTCGGTCGCGCACCCGGCCTTCACGGGCGCGGGCCGGCAGGACGTCACCTGGCACCACCTGCTGCAGCAGACCAGCGCCTGGGAAGGCGAACTGTGGGGCAAACCGGTGACCGCGCACGAGGTGCGGGACGACAACACCGGGCACGGCACGGCGTGGGCGTACAACGACGTCCGGGTGAACCTGCTGGCGCTCGCACTCACCGTGCTGTGCCGCCGGTCGCTGCCGGATCTGCTGCGCACCGAACTGCTCGACCCGATCGGCGCCTCGGCCACCTGGTCGTGGCACGGCTACCGCGACTCGTTCGTCACCGTGGACGGCGTCGAGCTGCCCGTGGTCTCCGGCGGCGCGCACTGGGGCGGCGGTTTCTGGGCCTCGGCGAACGACCTCGCCCTCCTCGGCCAGCTCTACCTCAACCAGGGCCGGTGGCGGGGCCGGCAGTTGCTCAGCACCGCCTGGATCGAGGCTGGCTGGGCGCCGTGTCCCGCCAACCCTGACTACGGCTACCTGTGGTGGCTCAACGACCGGCAGCGGGTGTTCCCTGCTGCTCCCGCCACCGGCCGTTGCGCCCGCGGCAGCGCAGATGGCCACCTGCTGTGGCTCGACCCCGCGCGGGAACTCGTCGTCGCGTCGCACTGGACGGAGGACATCGCCGCGCTGCTACGGGACGTCTCCGCCGCCATCAGGGAAACCGCCGCGCCATGACGATCGCTGGTGTCCCCGAGCCGCTCTGAGCTGGGCACGGCCGAACCGAACCAAAGGGCCATGGGTACCCGCCCATGGCCCTTCGACTCCGCGGTTGTGCCGGCGAGCAATCAGGCGACGAGCTCGTAGAACCGCCAGAAGTCGTTCTCGACCGGCAGGACGTGCGTGGCGGAGAAGCCGGCCTCGGCGGCAAGTGAGGTCATCGTGGCCGGGCGAATGACGGTGCCGATGGCGGCGGACGGCTGCTCGACCAGCGACTGCGGCAGGCAGGCCAGCACGCTGACCCCGTAGAGGAACCCGTCGGTCGGACCCGGCTCCGCGAAGCTGTCCCCGGTTCGCTCGTCGGCGACGATCAGCCGCCCACCGTCCGCGAGCATGGCTTTGGCCGTTCGCAACGCTTCGACCGGTCGTGGCATGTCGTGGACCGCCTCGAAGATCGTCACCAGGTCGTAGCCGTCGTGAGCCGTCGGACAGGTCAGCCACGTGGTACGTGACCCGGTCGGCGACGCCGGCATCGGCGGCGTTGCGGCGGGCGATGGCAATCGACGTCTCGTCGTTGTCAAGCCCGTCAACGGTGACCGTGGGGTACCGCGTGGCGAGCGCAACCGCGGCCAGCCCGACCCCGCACGCGAGATCGGCGACGCGGGCCGGCGGGTCGCCGCGCAGCCGCTCGTCCAGGTCGCAGAGCGCGGGCAGCCACTCGCCGGTGAGTGAATGCGTGTAGAGCGGCCGGGTGATCGCGGCTTGCAGCCGCACGAAGCTCTCGCCGTATCGCTCGAGCGGGATACCCGTGCCGGTGCGGAAGGCCGCCGTCAACCACGGCACCGCACGGGAAAGCTCGCTCGCGCAGTTCGCGAGGGCGCCGACGAACGCCGGGCTGTCGGGGTTCAGCAACGGTTCCCGGTGCGCGGGCGGCAGCGTGTAGCGACGGTTCGCCGAGTCCGCGGCGGCCTCCGCCACCTCGATGATCCCGCTGACAGCTTGCTGCTCGAGCCATTCGCGGACGTAGCGCTCCGCGCAGCCGACACGTTCAGCGAGCTCCGCGGATGTGGCCGCGGAGGACGAAAGGGCCTCGTACAGGCCAAGCCGCACGCCGATGTCGATCACGTAGAGATCCAGCGCGCCGATCAGTGATCCGAAAATGCGTTCCACGAACGCGCCGGTCTGCTGTTCGAGTGATTGCTCGTCGATCGGTGTCATGACCGTGCCGCTTCCGGTGCGGCGGGCGCCGTCGACGGCAACGCGCCGAGCTGGGAGAACATCGAGGCGAGGTCACACAACGTCCACGCCTCGACGATCGCGCCGTCGGCGACGCGGACCACGTCGGTGGCGCCGATCTCGAAGGGTTTGCCCGATGCCGGGATGCCGGCGAACCGGCCGGACTGCGTTCCCCTGAGCGTCATCCGGAGTGCTACGCGATCGCCTTCGGCGACGGTGTCGTGCACGTCGATCCGCAGGTCCGGCACGGCGGCCAGCCAGGTGTCGATGTCCTTCTTCACGCTTGCCGGTCCGCCACCGGCGCCGAGGCCGTGCCCGACGTAGCCGGCGCCGACCAGTTCAACGGCCCCAGTCGAGTCACCGGCGGCCAGCCGCTCATAGAACCGGCGTGCCAACCGCGAGATGTCGTTGCCCGTCATGATGAGCTCCTTTGCTCCTCAAGCGCTTTGCTGCTGCTCGATGCCGTGAGCATGCGCGCACCAGCTGGCCGGGAGCATGGGGAACATTCCCCATCCGCCGTCCCGAATATCCGGCGGCACGGGTAAGTCAGCCGGCGGGGTGCAGCGCCGCGTAGGCAGCCGCCTCGGCTCGGCTCCGGAGCCCGAGTTTCGTGAGGATGTTGCTGACGTGGTTGCCCGCCGTCCTGGTCGAGATGTAGAGCCGCCCGGCGATTTCCGCGTTGGTGAGTCCCTGTGCCACCAACCGGAGGATCTCCCGCTCGCGGCTGGTGAGCGCGCCGGCACCCTTGGCTCCGACCCGGCTGCGGTCGCCGAGGTCGCGCAACAGC
Organism: Pseudonocardiaceae bacterium; assembly: GCA_009379845.1. Taxonomy (GTDB): domain Bacteria; phylum Actinomycetota; class Actinomycetes; order Mycobacteriales; family Pseudonocardiaceae; genus Tamaricihabitans. Next base: position 68,930 of record WHSZ01000011.1, read on the forward strand.
GATGCGGCGGCGCCCGCCGGGACGCCCCGGCGGCCTCGAAGCCGGCCAGCGCCGTTTTGGCCTCGGCGCGGGCAACGGCCGGCGCGTCATCGACCCGCAGCCGCGCCAGATCGAGGTGCGCGTCCGCGGTTTCCAGCGCGCCGGGTGCGCAACCACCCGGCCGTTCACCCGCAGCACCACAGGCACTTCGTTGGTTCCGGTCACGTCACGCTCCTGCTCTGCCGGTGGCGGCCGATCGCGGCAACGCCCAGCGGTGGTAGATCAGCGCGCCAACCACCGCGGCGGCGGCGCAGACGATCGGGATGGCCTGAAAGCCCGCCCAGGACAGCAGCACGCCGCCCACGGCCGAACCGGCGGAGGTGCCGAGGTACATGAAGAAGCTGTTCCACGCGAGCACGCTCCCGCTCTCAGCCGAGAAGGTCGACACCAGCCGCGCCTGGTAGGCGGGCAAGCAGGGGTAGGCGGCCAGCGCGAACAGCCCGAGCGTGACGAACAGGACTCCGGCCGGGGCGTGGAGGTCCACCACCAGTAGGGCCGCCGCCAGCAGGACGAGGCTCGCGGTAGCGACGCGGCCGGCCCCGTACCTGTCGGCGAGCCACCCGCCGCTCAGCGCGCCAACCACCGCGCCGAGGCCGTAGACGACGAGTGCGGTGGCCACCAGGCCTGACGACAGCCCGGCGACTTCGTCCAGGCCGGTGCCCAGGTAGGTGTAAAAGGCATATACGGTGAAGGCCCAGATGCCGGTGACCGAGACCGCGCGGAGCTTGGTCGCCAGCGATGTCCTTTCCGGTGGTACTGCCCCCGCTTGCCCCGTGGTGGCCACGGCACCGGCGCCCTTCGGCCACGTGACCTGATTGACCACCGCCAGCACCCCGGCGAACACACCGAGCCCGATGAACGTGACCCGCCAACCGAAGGCCGAGGACAGCGCCGTCCCGGTGGGGGCGCCGGTGGTCAGCGAGATGAAGAACCCGGCCATGGCGGTGGACATCCAGGTGGCCCGCCTTGCCGCCGGCGCAGACTGCCCGACCAGGGCGAGAACGGACGGGGTCGTTCCAGCGGCGCACAGTCCCGCCAGCACGCGGGCCACCAGCAGCATTGCGAACGACGGCGCGAGCCCGGTGAACACGTTGGCGATGCCAAACCCCGTGAGCCCCGCGACAAGTACGGCGCGGCGCCCGACCCGGTCCGCCAGGGTGCCCATCACGGGTGCTCCCACCATGTAGGCGATGGAGAAGGCGGTCACCGAGTTGCCCGCGACCCCTGGCGAAACCCCGTACTGCCCGGCGATGGCTGGCAACAGCGGGGATATCACGAACAGGTCGGTGCCGATCACCAAGAGAGTCAGGAAAGCGATCAGCAGGGACAGGCGAGACCGCGAGGTCTTGGCGTCTGTGCCCTGGCCAGAACGAGTGGCGCCGGGCAGATTCACGAGTTCACCCCCACATGAGTGCCTACTGGCCTGCATGGTAGTACTCTAGCAAATAGTTTTGTAGAAAACTACTTTCCAGTGAACCGTATTCTGCTTCTCCGTTGCTACGCTGTAGCTATGGACCAGCGGGACAGCATCGACCGATGGCTCGAGGAGTGGTCGTGGGCCGACTACGACCTCGCGCTGCGGCCGATGGTGGTCTCCAAGCGGATCACCCGGATCGCCCGGCACCTCGAGAAGCTCGCCACCGACACGCTCGGACCGTTAGGACTGGACCCAGGCGAGTTCGACGTGCTGGCCACGCTGCTGCGCGCCGGCCCTCCGCACGAGCTCACCCCGACCGGGCTCAACCGCTCGCTGATGATGTCGGCAGGCGGCCTCACCAAGCGGCTCGGCCGGCTCGAAGAGCGCGAGCTGATCACCCGCCGCCTGTCCCCCGACGACCGCCGCTCCCTCCTGGTCACATTGACCGACGCGGGCAAGTCCCTCGCCGAACGGGCAGTCACCGCCCACTCCAAGGCCACCGCCGACATGGTCGACCGCATCGGCCAGCATTCCCGCGAGCAGCTGTCCGGCCTCCTCCGGACGTTGCTGGTCACGCTCGAGGAAGCCGACGGGGCGCTACTTGACGGCGGCCAGCACGAAACCGGTCAGCGACGCGAAGAAGCGGCCGCCGGCCGCGGCGTCGACTAGCGGCCGCCACCACGCGACCAGCTCTTCGGCCGGCAGCCCCAGATCACCCGCCGCACGCGCGCCGGCCAGCCGCCCTTCCAGCGAACGGAAGCCGGCACATGTCCTCGACCATGAACTCGATCAGCGCGCGAAGGTCTCGGCCCGCGCCAGCCATCCCGCTGAGGCCGCATCGTTGCCGACCGCACCCGCGTACTCCCTGGCCAGCCACACCGCGGCGTGGATGGCCGCGACGTCATCGTCGAGCCGGCGCCAGATCTGATAGGCGCGTTCTCGCGCCGCGAGCGCCTGTCGATCCGTCCGAGCCACCACAACGCGTCGCTCACCCCAGCAGCGGCGTCAGCATAGCTCCGCGTCGAGGGGCCATCGAGCTCCAACGCCCCCGTCAGGTCGGTCAGCGCGTTGTTCCACTGTCCCGCGGCCAGCGCGTCGCACCGGATCACACGGCTAGGCCGAGCACCAGCGAACCCACGGCCAGCGGGAGGAACACCCCGCCGGCCAAGCCGAGCTGCGGCGAGTAGTCACGAGCAAGCAGATGGGTGTGGATGGCGCAGACGAAGAACAGCACGAGGCCGGCCGCGGCGGCCGGCCCGATCACTGGCACGCCGAGGAGTCCGAGAAGCAGCCCGGCCGCGCCCGCAGTTTTCAGCGTGCCGATCGGGAAGGTCAACCACGATTCCGGCACCCCCGCTTTGGCCATGCCGGGGATGATGGGACTGAAATGGGCGAGCGCGGCGATGCCGGAGAAAGCGTTGGCTGCGATCGCCACCAGCGTGACAACGACGTGGGCGGTAAACACAGGAAACTCCCCCGGCTAGTTGGCGAGGCCGACGGTCTGGTGGATCGCCTCGGGCTGCTCGAGTACGCGAAGCATGCAATGCGCGACATCGGCCCTGGAAATCAGGAAGCCGCGCCGGAGGTTCTGCCCGTACGTCCGCCGGTAGCTCCCCGTCAGTGCTTTGTCGGTGAGCCGAGGTGGCCGCACAGTCGTCCAGTCCAGACCGCTGCCGTGCAGGACGTCCTCCATCACCGCGAGGTCGGCGTAATGCTCGCGGAGCACGGCTTTTGTCAACGGGCTGAACAGGTTTCGCATGAAGAACCCATCGCCAGGATCGTGCCTCGGCGGAGCCGGACGGCCTGGCGATGGCACGGTCCCGACCGGCGCGGCGCTCACCACGACAACGCGCGGTACGCCCGTTGCGGTCATCGCCTCGACGATGGCCTTCGTGCCCCGCGTGGCGACTCCGACATCGGATGACGACCGCGGGCCGAGGCCGGAGAGCACCGCATCCGCTCCCTCTACCGCGGACTCGAGCACGGCCGGGTCGGCGGCCGCGAGGTCGGCGGTGACTACCCGCGGTTGCCCGGGAAGGTTCTTCGGGTTCCGCACCACCGCGGTGACATCGTGGCCGGCGGCGACGGCCTGCTCAACGATGTGCCGGCCGATGCCGCCGGTCGCCGCGAAGATCGTGAGTTTCATGTGTTGTGCCCCGCCTTCCGGAAGTCGCCGCGAGCAGCACGGCCGAGGTATCTTCTCCTCAGTATGCCATAAAATATGGAGCCAATATTATATGAGTTCCAAATCATTTTTGGATCACGGTGCGGCGCGACGTCGAAGGCGACTGACCGTCGAGGTCAAGCAATCCCTGCGGGAGCTGAGGAACCAGCTGTCGCTGCTCAACCATCGCGTCGGCGCACGCATTGAGCTGAAGGACATCGACATCGACTGTCTCGACCTGATCAGCCAGCACGGCCCGCTCAGCCCCACCGCGCTGGCGAGGCGCGCGGGCCTGCATCCAGCCACGGTCACCGGAATCCTGGATCGACTGCAACGCGGCGGCTGGGTCAAACGCGAGCGCGACCCGGAAGCGGCCGACCGTCGCGCGGTCACTATCCGGATCCTCCGCGACCGCAATGCGGAGATGTTCCGCCTTTACTCGGGGATGAACACGTCGATGGACGAGATCTGTGCCGACTACACCGAAGCCGAACTGGAGCTCATAGCCGGCTTCCTGCGGCGCACCGCCGGCGCGGGGCGGGACGCCACGGACGAACTGGCCGGCGACTGACGCTCAGGGTTCCGTTGATCAGGCCCTGTCCGGGATGTCCTGAGACATCACAATGCCGATGTCCTGAGACATCACAACAGCGGAAGTGGAGGGATTCGAACCCCCGGTCCCTCTCGGGACGCCCGCTTCAAGGCGCGCGAACGGCTGTACGGGCTAGTCCGCCTGGGTGTGACCCGCAGACGAGCGGGCAGGATAGACCCAGGCGGACGGCCCCGAACGCCCACGAATGAGACCACGAATGAGACCATCCCCCAGCACGTACCCGGTCGGGAAGGTAGGCGGGCCGCGACTTTGGCACAGTTGCTTACCCAGGGTATACGCCCAAAGCTCAGTCATCGATACGGAAGAGCAGCCAGTCGACTGCTTCTTCGTGCCGAATTTTGCCTACGACAACGTCGACGACGAAATCGTCTGCATAGTTGTCCGCCGACTCGATGAGAAAGAGGCTGTGCTGCGCGAGGTATGTTACGCAGCACAGCCACCCAGTTCGCTTGTTGCCGTCGCGAAACGCATGGGAATTGGCCACACCGTGGAGTAGCACTGCAGCCTTTTCAATAGGCGACGGGTAAAACTCTATGCCATCGAACGAGGCGAGCGGCCGGGCGAGTGCTGCTTCCAAACTCGCACGACCATCCTTCAGGAAGACACCACCGTTGTCTGTATATCTGTAGTTGATCTCGATTACGGATTCGATATCGAGACAAAAGTTCAACGATGGGCCAATCGCTCCAATGTCCCAGACCAGCGCTTAGCTTCCCGGTCCGCCAGTTCCAATACCGACGGCGACGGGGTGCTTCCTTCTTGGGCAGGCTTCTTCGGTGTGTCCCGGCCCTTTGAAGACAACTGAGTGTAGAAGCGACGCATGGCCCTCACTGTGATTTCCGCTTCAGAGTTTGCAGTGTCCGGTAGGTCGCCGCGAGCCTCACGCCACGGCCTCTCCATATGGCTCAGCGTCCACAACTCAGGGGCGCTCAGGCGGCCGTAGTGATCAAGAACAGCGTCAACCACATTGCGTTCAGCCGGGCTGAGGGCCTGAGGTTTGGGGCCATAGGCGCGTGTTCGCTGCCGCCAGCACTCAGCAGGCACGGGGCCGTGTCGCCAGGCTTCAATGCGGTCGTCGAAGAGCTCGTGACCTGACCACACCACGTTCCACGCCTGCGCATAGTAAGCGAGTTTGCAGAGCTTAAACTCACTTGCCTCAGGCAGCCTTTGCTCCATGTAGGCGATAACGTCTTTCGCTGTCGTCATGCCACCTCCCTCCGTGAGCTCATGTAATGAGCCTCTGCCGCTTGTGCTATAGGACCAGCAGCCTAGCCTGTTAACTTGTGAGCCCTATCTCACACTCTATCGTCGCAGATCGACGTCTGGATTGCGATGTAGCAGACGCCTCGGCGGATGCGGTTGGGTAGCGGTACATGATCGGCGGATTGAGCTACCGGCTACTGGTCTGCCTTTAATGAGTTGAGCGCGCCTACCACTCGTTGCCACGCGAGCCTTGCTTGACCTGCGGCGTTTCCGTAAACGGTGCTTGCTTGATCAAGCATCATGACGCCGCATTCGGCGAGCAGGTCGAGGCTGGCCTGTAGGCCGGATGGCCCCGGAGCACCATCTTGGCGCATGGTGCTGCAACGATCGGGACGCCTTCGCCCATCAGCTCGTTGAGCAGGCCGAGCGCGAGGGTGTCGTTGTGGCCGCCAGCCCATTTGTTGAGCGTGTTGAACGTCAGCGGGGCCGCCAGTACGGCATCGGCGTTCGGAAGCTCCAGCAGGCGACGAATGAGACCAGGGACGACCGGGGCGGAGTCGGTCGGTGCCGACTTTCCCCATCGTCCCTGGTCACAGCGCGGAAGTGGAGGGATTCGAACCCCCGGTCCCTCTCGGGACGCCCGCTTTCAAGGCGGGTGCATTCGGCCGCTCTGCCACACTTCCTCGCCGGCAAGGGTAACGGGGCGATCAGCTCACGGTTCGCTGCCTCTCGAGGTGATCCAGCACCCGGCCGAACACCTCGGCGATGACCGTCCGCTCCGGGTCGGTCAGCAGGTCGATCAGATGCTCCCGCACACCCTCGACGTGGGTCGGCGCCGCCTCCTGCAGCGTCGCGAGGCCCGAGCCGGTGAGCTCGGCGTACACCGCGCGCCCATCGCCCGGGTACTGCGTTCGGCGCAGCAACCTGGCCCGCTCCATCCGGGAAACCTGATGCGAAACGCGACTCTTCGACCCGCCTACGGAGGCAGCCAGTTCTGTCATCCGCATCCGGTGGTCATCCTGTTCGGAGAGCACGACCAGCAGCTCATAGTCCCCGAGTGCGATGCCGTGGCGGTCGCTCAGCTCGGCGTGTAACTGCTGCCGCAGCAGCGCACTCGCCACAACGTACGACCGCCACGCCTGCATCTCGCGCACGTCGAGCCAGTCCGGCTCGTCCCGTTCCGACATCCGCACAGGTTATCCGTAGCCGCCACGCGGGCTACTCAGGAGTTGTGACAACACCAGCGGCGATATTTCATCACCTCAGGGGACCCGGCGGTGGTTGTTTCGGCAACCCGACAGGAGCATTCTGATCGGGACGGTTGCACGTGCACGAGCGGAAGCGGTGGTGTGCCAACCGGGCGCGCCAGCTCGCCTCGGCTGCCGGGAAAGGGTCGGGTGGTGCGGTGACGAACGCTTGTCCGCAGCGGTCGGCGCAGGGCTGTGCCCCCACGGCTGAGCTGGCGATGCACGCCCATCCGTGATTGCGAGCAGCCATCGTTGTTCCAGCGACTGGATTTTTCGGTGCGCGCACACCGAACGTGCTGCTTCTTGCGCACCTCGACGCGGCTAAGCCGCGCGTTGACGGCATCTCGCGTCCCGCCGGCGCGGCTTCGACGTCAATCCGGCGCGGCGCCGACCGCGGCACAAAAGAATCGATCACAGCGTGGGCGTGGCGCCTCGATCCGCCGGCACCACGCCCACGTTGCGATCTAGCGCACGGCCTCGGAATGCCCTTCCGGAGCGGCGGACCGTGTCGACGCGGCGCGCAGTTCCTTACGCTGCTGCCTCGACGGCACACCGTTCACGCCCTCCGTGGACTCCCCGTACGAGGCGGTCACGTGCGCGATCCCCTTGACGTTCCGATCGAGGGCCTGCCGATCGATATTGGCCAGGTTGTCGCAGGCCGTGTGGTAGCACGGGTCGTAGGCGGCCCCGGCCTCGCCGCCCCACTCGCGCGCCTGCTCCTCGGTCTTGACGCCCTCCGCGCCGGTGAACAGCCCGCCAGCCGGGATGCCGACGTTCACGAACTCGGCGTAGTCCGAACGACCGCTGAGCTCGGTTCCTTCGATCCGCACCCCCGTCGAGTCGAAGTAATCCACAAAGGACTTCTCGATATGCGCCGAACCCTGTGGCCCCGGCTCACCGAAGTCCGACCCATCGCCGTCGTAGGCGAAGTAGCCCGCGTTGGGTGAACCGACCATGTCGAAGTTCAGGTACAGCGCGATATCCAGTTGCTGCTCGAAGCTCAGCGACCGCACGTAGGCGGTCGAGCCCTGCAGGCCCTGCTCCTCGGCGCCCCACCAGGCGAACCGGACCGCGTTGGTCACCTTCGGGCTGCCACCCATCCGCAGCGCCGTTTCTAGCAGTGCGGCCGAACCGCTGCCGTTGTCGTTGATGCCCGGTCCCTCATCCACGCTGTCCAAATGCGCCCCCGCGGTCACCACGTTGTCCGCGCGGCCGGTGCGGGTCTGCGCCACGAGGTTGCGCTCGACGAACTCCTCGACGTGGTTCACCGTTTCGAAGGTCACGCTCGCGCCCGCCTTGCCGGTAAGGGCGTCGCCGTCTTCCTGGGTAACGCCGCCGGTCGGAATGCTTCCCGCGCCCGGCTCGCCAAGCGTGCCGCTGAGCTCCCCGGGTTCGTTGTTGGACACCACCGCGGCGATCGCACCGGCGTCCGCGGCGTACTGCTGCTTCTCGGCGAAGGTGCACGCACCTCGGCGGATCAGCGCGACCGTGCCGGTGTAGTCCGCGCCCTGGAAGTCGTCCGGCCCGCAGCCCGGTGTGTCGTCCTCCGGCAGCACGGCGAGCGGGCCGGTCACGCCATCCGCTTCGGTGGAGGGCGAAAAACTCATCGTCCGCACGTCGACTGGCTGCCCGTCGACCTCGAGCGACTCCGACTCGACGACGAACTTGGTCGCGTCGAACGTCGGCGTGCTGACCTCGAAACCGGCGTTCGTCAGCTTGCCCGCGATGTAGTCGATGCTGGCGTCGTAACCGCCGGTGTTCGCCGATCGGTTGCCGCCGTTGGTTTCCGCGATCCGTTGCAGCGCGATCAGGTGGCGCTGCACGCCGTCCGCACTGACCTTGTTCGCCAGCTGGTCAGCCAGTGACGGTGGTGCCGCGGTGGCTGGCGCGCTGGTGAGTACGAGCCCCGCGGACAGCAATAAGCCGGTGGCACCGGTTCGCAATGACTTCTTCGCAGCCGGCATAGACCCCTCCTTCGCACAATGGGCAGAAAGCCCGGCCGCGCGGCTGCGCCCCGACTCGCTGACGAGCGTCCGGTTTGCCCACAATTGTCGTTTCCTACCGGAAGGTCAAGGGTTCATTCGTCGATATTACCCGCTCAATAGTGAAAGGCACGATTCGAGCCCCTCGACCTCGAGGATCCACTGTGGACGGCGAAATCGTTCCCGATCCAGAATCAGCCGCCGCTCGATGGCCAGCCCGCCGCGAACGGCGATTCTGGCGACGCCCTCCTCGCGATAGCCGAGTTTCTCGCTCACCCGCCACGACGCCTCGTTATCGGTGAACGCACCGGAAAACGCGCGCTCCGCACCGAGGTGATCGAACGCGAACAGGAGCACCGCGGCACGCATCTCGGTGCCGATTCCCTTTCCTTGGAAACGCATCCCCAGCCACGAACCCGTGGAAACCTGCCGTGTGACGGCGAAATCCTTGGCGTCCAGCCCCTGCGTTCCGATCACGTTCCCATTCATTCGAACAAGGAAATTCAACCGCCATTCGGACGGCTTCAGCGTGGCGCGCACGGACCAGTGGTACTGCAGGACATTTCCGCCCAGTTCCACGCGCGGCGCGTCGGTCCAGGGCACCTGGAACGGCATCCGCTCGGGCGGGTGGATGCCGTCTTGGGCGAGCGCGGCGAGTTCCAGCAGCCCGGCGTCGTCGTCCGGGCGCAGCTCCAGCCGGGGCGTGCGGAGCACGAGATGCCGCAACGGCCAGGGATCCGGGATCTCGCTCACGCCGACCAGCTTCACGCACCGTGCACACGCCCGCAACGCGATTACCGAGCACCACGCGATAATCATCGGTGCACCGGGTACCGATACGGTCAGGGCATGCATGCCATCAGGATTCGCGAGGCCGGCGACCCCGACGTGCTGGAATGGGCCGAGCACCCCGATCCGGAACCGGGCGAGGGCGAAGTGCTGCTTGACGTCGTCGCGAGCGCGGTGAACCGCGCCGACCTCATGCAACGCCAGGGTTTCTACCCCCCGCCACCGGGAGCGAGCGAGGTTCCCGGGCTGGAATGTTCCGGCACGATCGTCGCGCTCGGCCCCGGCGTGACCGAGTGGCAGGTCGGCGAAGAGGTCTGCGCGCTGCTGGCTGGCGGTGGCTACGCGGAGCGGGTGGCCGTGCCGGCCGTGCAGTTGCTGCCGCTGCCGCACGAGGTGGATCTCATCGCTGCCGCCGGGTTGCCCGAAGTGGCCTGCACGGTGTGGTCGAACGTGGTGCGCAGCGCCGGGCTCTCCGAGGGAGAGCTGCTGCTTGTGCACGGCGGGGCCGGCGGGATCGGCACGCACGCCATCCAGGTCGGCAAGGCGCTCGGCGCGACGGTGGCGGTCACGGCGGGCTCGCCGACCCGGCTGGAGCGGTGCCGCCAGCTCGGCGCCGACGTCGTGATCAACTATCGGGATCAGGATTTTGTCGAGGAGATCAAGAACGCCGGCGGCGCCGACGTCATCCTCGACAACATGGGTGCGTCCTACCTGGAACGGAACGTGGACGCGCTGGCGACCGGTGGGCGGCTCGCGATCATCGGGATGCAGGGTGGCCGCAAGGCGGAGCTCAACCTCGGCAAACTGCTCGTGAAGCGCGCCAGCGTATCCGCGACCACGCTGCGCGCCCGGCCTGTCGAGGACAAGGGGCGCATCGTGCGCGACGTGCGTGAGCGACTCTGGCCAATGATCGACAACGGATCCGTGCTGCCGGTGGTGGACCAGGTGCTACCGGTGCAGAACGCTGCGGCGGCACATCGTGCGCTGGACGAGGGCGACGTGTTCGGCAAGCTGGTACTCGCCGTCAAGTCCTAGCGTTCAGCGCAGGTCGGCGAGCGCGTCGACCAGCTGGTTGATCTCCGCCGAGTTGGTGTAGTGCGCGAACCCCACGCGCACCGCGCCGCCGACCTCACCGACCCCGAGCGCGGCGAACACCCCGCTCGGCACGTCGTCGGCGAACGCGCACAAGCCGTGCTCGGCCAGGTGCTCGACCACTTCGGACGCCTTAGTCTGCGCCACGGTGAACGCGAGCACCGGGATTCGCCGCATCGCGTCCCCGATCAGCATCACGTGCCGCAGCGAGCGCAGCTCGGTGATCAGCTTCGCGAGCAGCCCCGCGTGGTACGACTTCGCCGAGCCGAGCGAGGTGACCAGCCGCTCGCGCCGGGAACCGCTCGCCGCGTCGTCCAGCTCCGCGAGATAGTCGATCGAGGCGACCAGCCCGGCGAGGGACGGGTACGCGTGCGGGCCGAGCTCGAGCCGTTCCGGTCCCTGCGCGCCGGGAGACAGCGCGGAGGTGGGCAGCTGCTCGATCAACCCTGGATCGGCGAACACCAGCGCGCCAATGGTCGGCCCGCCCCAGCTCTGCGCGGACAACGCGAGCACGTCGGCGCCTATCGCGTTGATGTCCAGCGGCACGAACGGCGCGGCGAAGGAGGCGTCGACCACGAACTTCGCATCGGTCTTGTGCACCGCGTCCGCGATCTTCGGCAGGTCTGGGCGAGTGCCGACGGACCCGGAGGCCGCCGTCACCGCGACGATCTTGGTGCGCTCGGTCACCAGGTTCTCGTACTGCCAGGTCGGCAGCTCGCAGGTCTCGATGTCGATCTCGCCCCAGCGCAGGTTCGCGCCGACCCGCTGCGCCGCCCACTTCCACGGCGAGATGTTCATCTGCTCGTCCAACCGCGAGCAGACCACTTCGTCACCCAGCATCCAGCTGGCGGAAAGCGCCTCGGCGAGCCGCCGCAACAGCACTGCCGAGCTCGGCCCGATCACCACCCCGGCCGGATCGCCTCCGACCAGGTCGGCCACCGCCCTGCGGGCGGCGGTGACGATAGCCTCGGATCGTTGGGACGCGGGGAACACCCCGCCGGGACCGGATACTGGCGCGCGCAACGCGGTCGACACGGCGGTGGCTACCTGTTCGGGCACCTGCATACCCGCAGTGCCATCTAAGTGCACCCAGCCGTCACCCAAAGCGGGGAACAGGCCGCGAATCCGAGCGACGTCGAACGCCATGGGCATACCGTACGGAGGGCGACAAGTCGGCTGCGCTCGGGGCACAACGCGCGGCGATACCCTGGATGGTGTCCGTTCATCGAACGGACTGATGCGATGGCATGCACCTGACCAGGACGGAGCACATGAACCAGCCCAATTCAGCTGACGCCGGTGGAGACGCGGACAAGCAGCAGCACGTCATGGTGGTCGGCCCGGACGGCTCCCCCGTCGGCGCCGCCCGCATTCCCTCCGGCGAGCAAGGCGACGAGGAGAGCGGCGAGTCGGTCAGCGACTTCGTCGAGCAACCGGCGAAGGTCATGCGGATCGGCACAATGATCAAGCAACTGCTCGAGGAGGTGCGCGCGGCGCCGCTGGACGATGCGAGCCGCAACCGGATGCGGGAGATCCACGCCTCGTCCATCAAGGAACTCGAGGAGGCGCTCGCCCCGGAGCTGCGGGACGAACTCGAGCGTTTGACGGAGCCGTTCACCGGCGACAGGACACCCTCCGACGCGGAGCTGCGAGTGGCGCAGGCGCAGCTCGTCGGCTGGCTGGAAGGGCTGTTCCACGGTATCCAGACCGCGTTGTTCGCCCAGCAGATGGCGGCCCGTGCGCAGCTCGAGCAGATGCGGCACGGCGCGCTGCCACCCGGCCTTTCCGCTGGTGGCGAGCGAGGCGGTCAAAGCGGCCAGGGCCCGCACATCAGCGGCACCGGCCAGTACCTGTAGCTCGTGAGTCAGCGAGCCCTGCTCGTCAGGGGCGAGCAATTGAACACGGTTCGGGGGTTATAGCACCCAAAAAGACTCACGAGCTCCGAAGGAGCCCAATGGATCAGCTCAGCCATATCGACGACGCCGGGCAGGCGCGGTTCGTGGACGTTTCCGCGAAGCAGGTCACGGTGCGCGAAGCCGAGGCGTCCGGGGCGGTGGTGATGGCCCCGCAAACGCTTGCGGCCATCAAGGCCGGGGACGCGCCGAAGGGCGACGTCCTCGGCACCGCCCGGCTGGCCGGGGTGATGGCCGCGAAACGCACGGGTGACCTGATCCCGCTGTGCCACCCGCTCGGCATCGACGGGGCCGAGGTGGAGTTCACCTTCGCCTCGGAAACCACGCTGCGCATCACCGCGCGGGTGCGGGTGCACGGCCGCACCGGCGTCGAGATGGAGGCGCTGACCGCGGTGTCGGTGGCCGCGCTGACCGTTTACGACATGGCCAAGGCGATCGACAAGCACATGACGATCGGCGACATCCAGCTGGAGCGCAAGACCGGCGGCAAGAGCGGTGACTGGTCCCGCGCCACCTGACCCGTCCCCTCGTGCCGGCAAAACCCATTATGGATGCATATTGCGGGGGATCATGCGTACGGAAACCCGGCCGACTCCGGGTCGGCCGAGCGCGTCCGAGTCAGTCGCGCGCGCGGCGGAAGCGCCACCAGGGACGCGCGGCGGACTTGCCGGCAGGCGGGTCGGCGTTCGACGGCGCCACCGGCCCGCCGTTGCCGGCGGCCGCACCAGCATCCGCGTCCGGCTCCGGCGACCGCCGCAACACGGGCGCGTAGATCTTCCGCCCGAGCTCGCGCTTGGCCTGCCGGGCGCGGCCGAGCAACTCCGCGTCGAAGCCGCCGCCGACAGGCCGCTCCGGCACCGTGTCCAGGTCCTCCAGCATCGTCCAACCCGAGCCGAGGCTGGTCAGCGACCGGTGCTTGGTCGTGTAGTAGTCCGGGTTCACCGACACCGCCACTCCGCCTGCGCCGGCCACGGCCGCGGCCATGTGCACGTGGAACCGCGTGGAGATCCAGGTCTGAGTCGGCCGGACCGGCAGCCCGCGATCCCACACGTCGCAGAACGGGTAGAACCGTGCACCCGGCAGCTCGTGCTCGAACAGCGCGAACACGTCGCGGTCCACCCTCGGGATTCCCTCGACCACGCCGACCTTGGATGGTGGTACCTCCCAGGCGCGCAGCGTGCCGAGCAGCATGCCGGCCAGCTTCGCCGTGCCGGTGCTCACTAGATCGGCTTGCGCGCAGATCATGACCTCGGGCGCGTCGGCGGCATCGTCGAAGGACGCCGGGCCGAGCCCGAGGAACGCGTCGTCGAAGTGCTCCCCAGCGGCGGGCATCCCGAGCAGCTCGGCGGATGCCGCGTCCCGCACGTCAACCACATCGAAGTGGCTGGCAAGCGCGCGCAGCAACGGCGTGGTCTCCGTCCCCACGGGCAGCAGCCCCTGACCGGTCATCGCGGCACGCCCACCCGATAACCGGGCGGCCTCGACCACGCCACCGAGCAGCCCGACGTGTCGCGGCCAGATCCCGTTCACGTAGCCGCCGCCGAGTACGTGGAACACGTCCACCCGGCGCAACGCGTCGATCCCGTGATGCAGCCGGGCGACCATCCCTGGGTGGTTGATGACCTCCCGTACCCAGGAAGCGACCTGCCACGGGTCGTCCGAGCCCGACGGGGCCTCGGCGCACAGTTGCCACAGGGTGTCCACGAACCGGACCCGCGGGTGCAGGCCGGCCAGCAACACCGCCGCGTTGCCCGGAGTGTGCGTATCCACCCAGACATCGGCTTCGGGCGCGGTCTCCGCGAGACGCCGCAACCAGCCCGCGACAATCAATTCATCGCCGTAGTTCGGCGCACCTGCCGGCGCGACCAGGTAGTACCTTGGCGACGTGGCCTCCAGCATCGCGACATCGTAGCGGAGCGGAACACTACCGAAGACCCGCCGTTCGTGGCATCGAACACCGCGGGTCGCCACCATGCCGCGCACACCGAAGTCACGTAGCCTTTCGGAAGCTACACACAGAGTCACCGGCCGGCCAGGTGAGCCCGACGACGTAACCGCACCGCAGGGGGTGCGATCGAATGCTCGACAACATCCGCGACCTCGTCCGAGGCGAGGGCCTGCGGCGCAAGATGCGTGCGAAGGCGATTCGAGTCGTCGACGACGCCCTTGCTCCATACCACCGCGACCAGACGCGGCGCATCCAACACCTGGAAGAACAGCTGGACGCGCTGCGCTCGAACGTGCTCGACAGGATCGTGGAGTTCGAAGTTCGCAGCAGGCGAGACATCGTGTACGCGGCCGACCTCGATGCGGCGCTGCAGACCAGCCGGTTCGTGCTCGAACACATGCCGGCAGCCAGGCACTTCGCGCGGCCACAGGAAACGCTCGAATACGCGCTCTCCCTGGCCCCCACGGGTGGCATGGCCCTCGAGTTCGGGGTGTACAGCGGTACCACGCTGAAAACGATCTCAACAGCAAGGGCGGATGGCGCGGTCTACGGCTTTGATTCGTTCACGGGGCTGCCAGAGGATTGGCGCACCGGCTTCACAGCAGGGATGTTCCACGTCGACGAACTACCCGAGGTGCCAGGTGCCGAGCTGGTTGTCGGACAGTTCGACGACACGCTGCCCGGTTTCCTCGACGCACATCGGGGCCCGGTCGATTTCGTGCACGTCGACGGTGACCTGTACAGCTCGGCGAAGACGGTGCTCGAACTGGTCGGCCCCCGCATGCGCCCCGGCTGCATCGTGGTGTTCGACGAATTCTTCAACTTCCCCAACTGGCAGCAACACGAGTATCGCGCGTGGCGCGAATACGTAGCGCGAACGGGCGTCGAGTTCAGCTACCTGGCGTATACCTACTGCGACGAACAGGTCGTTGTCCGAATCGACGGCGACTAACCGCCCGGTACCCGACTAGCGCGTTATACGTAGGTACCCTCGTTAACCGTGCAAGCCACCAGCACGCAGCCGCGAGAAGCCGACGAGCCCAGCGCACCGGACCCGCCCCCGTGGTCCAGCCGCAGCTGGGCGCGAGCCCGCGCCGATATTCGCGAGGGCATCCGGCGCCGCGAGCTGTGGAGTCATCTGGGGTGGCAGGACATCAAGCAGAAGTACCGCCGCTCGGTACTCGGCCCGCTGTGGATCACGATCGCCACCGGCGCGATGGTGATGGGCCTCAGCATCATCTACTCGCAGCTGTTCGGCCAGGAGCTCGAGTACTTCATCCCGTATCTCACCGCCGGGTTCATCATCTGGCAGTTCATCTTGAACTGCGTCACCGAGGGCGCGGAGACGTTCATCGCGAACGAGGGTGTGATGAAGCACCTACCGGCCCCGCTGACGGTGTACGTGCTGCGGACGATCTGGCGGCAGTGCCTGATGCTGGCGCACAACGCGATCATCTACGTCATCATCATCGCGATCTTCTTCTGGGCGCTGAACCCGCAGTACTACATGGTCGAGAACCCGACCCCCGAGGACACGTTGATGCCGGGGATCAACGTGCAGGTCCTGCTCGCGGTGCCGGCCTTCTTCCTGCTGCTGGTGAACGCCACCTGGGTGGTGCTGCTGCTGGGTATCGTGTCCACCCGGTTCCGCGACATTCCGCAGCTGATCAACAGCCTGACGCAGCTGGCGTTCTACCTGACGCCGATCGTGTGGTCGCCAGACCTGCTCGGCAAGACCGGCAAGGGGCTGAGCCACTTCGTGGTGCAGTTCAACCCGCTCTACCACTTCGTGAACATCCTGCGCGCGCCGCTGATCGGTCAGCGGGTGGAGTTGCTGAACTGGATTGTGGTCATCGGCTTCGCCGTTCTCGGCTGGACGCTCGCGCTCTTCGTCATGCGCAATTACCGTGCCCGCGTCTCCTATTGGGTGTGACTCATGGTCAGCATTGATGTTTGGAATGCCTCGGTCGACTTCCCGATCTTTGACGCGAAAACGCGGTCGTTGAAGAAAGCGGTGCTCGGGAAGGTCGGCGGCAAGATCGGCACGGACAGCAGAGTGCCGATCATCGAGGCGCTGCACGACATCACGCTGTCCATCAAGGAGGGTGACCGGGTTGGGCTTGTCGGGCACAACGGTGCCGGCAAGTCGACGCTGCTGCGGCTGCTCGCCGGCATCTACGAGCCGACCCGCGGCGCCGCGCGTACCGTCGGGAAGGTCGCGCCGGTCTTCGATCTCGGGGTCGGCATGGACCCGGAGATCTCCGGCTACGAGAACATCCTGATCCGCGGGCTTTACCTTGGTATGACGCGGAAGCAGATGCAGAAGCGGGTGGACGACATCGGTGAGTTCACCGAACTCGGCGATTATCTTTCGATGCCGCTGCGGACCTACTCGACCGGTATGCGGGTGCGGCTGGCGCTCGGCGTGGTCACCTCCATCGACCCGGAAATCCTACTGCTGGACGAGGGGATCGGCGCGGTCGACGCGTCGTTCCTCGACAAGGCGCGGGACCGGCTGGTGGATCTGGTGAAACGTTCCGGTCTGCTTGTCTTCGCTTCTCACCAGGACGAGTTGCTCTTCGAGCTGTGTAAGTCCGCGATCTGGATGGACGAAGGGCATATCGTGCAGCAGGGCACGCTTCGCGACGTGATCGGTAGCTACAAGGGCAAGGATCCGTTCGCGAACATGAGCAAGGAAGCCCTGGAGCGCATCGGCGAGTCCCCGGTACTCACCACGAAGAGCGGCGAGGTCCCATGAGTACACCAGCGCGGGAGATGGACGGCAGCATCGTCGCCGTCGTGGTCACCCGCCACCGGCGCGATCTGCTCGCGCACTCGCTCAAAATGATCGCTGCGCAGACTCGCCAGCCCGACCACCTCGTGGTGGTGGACAATGGGCCCGACGAGCCGGCATCCGAGGTGGTGGAGTCCTGCCCGCTACCGAGCACGTACCTGCCGTCCCAGCACAATCTCGGTGGTGCTGGCGGGTTCGCGCTCGGCATGCTGCACGCGCTGTCCCTCGGCGCCTCGTGGTTGTGGCTGGCTGACGACGACGGCCGGCCGGCCGACGAGTCGGTACTCGCGGTGCTGCTCGAGGAGGCGAAAACGCGGAACCTGGCTGAGATCTCGCCGGTTGTGACCAATATGGACGCTCCGGACAAGCTGGCCTTTCCGTTGCGGCGCGGGCTGAGCTGGAAGCGGTCCAAAGCCGAGCTGGGCGTGGACTTCCTGCCCGGCATCGCGTCGCTCTTCAACGGGGCGCTGTTCCGCGCGTCCACTCTGGATGTTGTCGGCGTCCCGGACCTGCGGTTGTTCTTCCGTGGTGACGAGGTCGAGGTGCACAGGCGGCTGGTGCGCTCCGGCCTGCCGTTCGGTACCTCGCTGCGGGTTGCCTACCTGCACCCGGACGGTTCGGACGAGTTCAAACCGATGCTAGGCGGGCGATTCCACGCGCAGGACCCGTCAAGCGAGGTGAAGCGGTACTACACGTATCGCAACCGCGGATACCTCATGTCACAGCCGGGCATGCGCAAGATCGGGCTGCTCGAGGTTTTCCGGTTCGGGTTGTATTTCGTAGGCGTGAAACGGGATCCGCGCGCTTTCGCGCAATGGCTTCGGCTGGTGCGCCAGGGGCAGCGGGAGCGCTTCTTCCGGTATTAGTGTGGCGCGTTAGTGTGGCGCGGCCGGACCGCGCGCTCGCGAATCCGGCCGCACCCCGCCAATCAGCTTTCCTCGGCTACCGTGTTCAGGTATTCCTGCGCGTCGTTGCTCGGGATGGCGAATCCGATTCCCACGCTGCCGCTGGACTGACCGAGCATCGATGACGGTGAGTACATCGCCGAATTGATGCCGATGACCTCACCGTTCGCGTTGAACAGCGGTCCGCCCGAGTTGCCCTGGTCCAGCGCGGCATCGGTCTGGACCGCGCGATAGCTCGTCTCGCCCGTGGACGATTGGGTGTACGGCGACCGCGGCTCGCCGGAGACGGTGACCTTCCTGTTGAGCGCGCTCACCACGCCCGAGGTCACGGTGCCCTGCAATCCGGCCGGCGAACCGACCGCGATGACCTGGTCGCCGACGTTGACCGAACGCGAATCGCCGATGGCGGCCGGCCGCAGGTCGTTCGCGCCCTCGGCCTGCAGCACGGCAAGGTCGCGTTCCGGTGCGGTGGACACGACGCGGGCGTCCAGCTCCCGACCGTCGTTGAGCGTGACGGTGAGCTGGCCGTGCGCGGCGTCGGAGACCACGTGGTTGTTGGTCAGAATGCGACCGTCCTCGCTGAGGATGACACCGATCCGACGGCTTCCCCGTTCGGCATCGTGACGGTCACCTGTACCACGCTGGGGAGGATCTTCTTGGTCACCGCGCTGACGTCCAGGTTGGCCGGGTTCGCGGTTGCCGTTGAGCTGGTGGATTCGCTCGCCGTCCCGTCGCCACCGACGTTGGCACTGATCAGGCCGCCGGTCACGCCGCCGACCGCGCCGGCGGTAAGGATCGCGGCGGCGAGCACGGCGGTGACGCGTTTCTTGCGGTTCGGATGCGGCTGGGTCTGCCCGCTTGGCGGTACCTTCGGTTCCGGTCGCGGATGGGTCAGGAGTAGCAATGGCATCGTCTCGTCCGACGCGTTGGAGTTCCGGTCGGGCACCTCTGGCTGCTGGCTCATGGCTTCAGGCTGCGCCCCGTTGTTAGGAACAACCTGAGGTTTGTCCAGGTTTTTGCCCAGAAACGCTGGGACCTATGGAGCGGGGCACGTGCTGGCGCTGAGCCGGACCCAAGTGCCCACACTGCACCGAGCTGGCACCCGTTCCCGTTCCAACAGCCGCTTAGTTGTCGGACGTGTTGCGTTGCTGCGCATAGTCGGCGGATACGGCGAGCAGGATTTCGCGGGCAGCGTCGCCCTCGGCCGCTCGTTCCCACAGCTGCTGCAGGTAGCGCTCGAAGAGCTGGACATCTTCCGGATCGCTGCTGGATACCTCGGTGTTGATGAGCTCAATCGTGACGTTGTCATCCCTGATCACGAAGTTGTGCGTGGCGGCCGCCGGTAGCGGGCGCCCAAAGGGCATGATGCCGAGGCGCAGCGTGGGCATACCTTGCAGGGCTATAAGCCGGTCGACCTGCGCGTGCATCACGGATGCGGGCGCGATGGGATGGCGCAGGGCCGACTCGGTCATCAGTAACTCGATCTGTTTGTCTGGTGCGTAAAGCGATTCCTGGCGTTGCATACGCGCCCGTACCGCCTCCTCGGTGTCGCGTGGCGAGTTGTGCAACTCGGCGAGTGACAAGAATACGTGTCGGGCATACTCAGCCGTCTGCAAAAGGCCGGGTACAAGCGCGATCGAGAAGACACGGATACGAGTTGCCGCTTCATCGTTCTTGGCGACCGATTCCTGCACCGCGCGATGGCCGACCCGTAGCTGCTGGCTCCATCGCGCCTCCTCGACGCGGATGGCGCGCAGTTCGTCGCGGAGCTCGGCGATTTCGGCTTTGGGCACGCGGAGAGCCGTGCACCACGCGACGATGTCGGAGTCCGTGACGTGTTGGCGTGCGTTCTCGATACGAGAGATCTTCGAAGCCTGCCAGTTGAGCCGCTCCGCGAGCCGTTTGCCGGACATGTCGGCGGACTCGCGAAGCAGCCGCAGCTGGTCGCCAAGCGCGATGCGGCGTGGGTTGACGTCGCTCACGTACTCCTCGGTGCGTAGTAGTCGGCATGTCTGACCGCCTGGGGCCAAATGGCATCACGATATGCGCGGTGCCGCTCGACACTGGTGGGGTCGTCAGTGACCTCTAGGTCAGTCAGCAGCTTATCGTCGTCAAATCGCATGATCGCCACGCGTTGATCATCGAATAGGTAGAAGTCGTAAGCAGGCATGCCGAGATCACGTGCCATGCTCTGCTGGATCCACCGGATGTCCTCGCCAGCCTCAACGTTGTGCTGCGTCCCTTCGAGCATCCACCGTAGATACTCGGTCAGCGGCTCAGTAAGCATGCGGACACGCTCGAATGTCGCACCGGCAACACGGAGTCCATGAATGAAGCCGAGCCACGGACGTCTCGCCTCCTCGTCGCGCGGCAAGCCTGCGCGCCACCGTTGCAGTTTGGCTTCGTCCACGGCGTAGTGCCCCTGGCATTCCCACCGCCAGGAACTCCGCTGAAAGCTGTGGAGCAGCTCTGTGAGCCGATCGCTCGGATCCACTACTGGTAAGTCTCCTTCGACAGGAACCTGGAAGGCGCTGCTGCTATGTGAGGCTTCGCAGTTCGTCGGCTACGCGTCGCAGGACAGCTTGGGCTTCGTCTCCTTCTGCGGCCACTTTCCAGAGGGCAGCGAGCATATCCGAGAACAGCTTGACATCGCCGGGTTCTCGGGTGGCGATCTCGGTATTGGTGACTTCGATGGTGACGAGGTCGTCGAGCATCCAGAAGCCGTGCATGACGGGTGCTGGTAGCTGTAAGTCGAGTGGGAGTATGCCGAGCCGGACGTTGCTCAGTTCAAGAAGAGATTGGAGCCGATCGAGCTGGCCGATCATCACCTCGGGCGTGGCTACCGAGTGCCGCAATGCGGCCTCAGTCATGAGCAACTCAATGTGCTTGCTCGAGTCGTAGAGGATGGTTTGTCGTTGCAGACGAGCGCGGACGGCGTCGTCGGCATCGTCCGGTGCGCCGCTGAGCCTCGAGAAGGCGGTGAATACGGCGCGAGCATAGTCCGGAGTTTGCACAAGTCCCGGCACGAGGCCGGTCTCGAAATTACGGACGTGGGTCGCGGCTTGCTCGGCCTCACCGAATGTCTGCTGCAGCACCTCGTGACCGGTGCCGGTACGGTTACGCCAGCGTGCCTGATCGAGCCGGATGCCCCGCACCTCGTCGTGGAGTGCCGCAGTGTCTTCTTTGGAGAGCCCGAGGACTTCACACCAGGTAGCCAGGTCTTGCTCGGAGATTAGCTGCTGGCCATTCTCCAACCGTGACAACTTGGACGGCTGCCAGCCAGCCGACTGCGCAAGAACTTTACCGGTGATCTTCGCGGCCTTACGAAGTTGGCGCAGTTGATCACCGAGTAGTAGAAGTCGGTCTTGTGTGGTCACGGACTCCTCGTGGCCGTCGCGTACTGGGAATCGCGGTGCGGGATCGCAAGGGGCCAGACTAGATCACGCCACCGCTGGTGCTGGGTAAGCACCTCCGGATCGTCGGTTACTTCCGCCCCTGAAACCCCGTGCTCACCAAAATGCAGGATAGCCACACGGTCGTCATCAAAGAGGTAGAAGTCGTGCTCGGGCATGCTGATCTGACGCGCTCGGCCTTCGGTGATCCACCGGATATCCTCACCGGCCTCGATGTTGACGTGCGTGAAGCTGAACATCCACCGCAGGTACTCGGTGGGCGGCTCGGTGACCATACGCACCCGTTCGAAGGTTTTGCCTTCGGCGCGCAGCCGGCGAATAGTAGCGACCCACCCATCCATGAACGAGAGATCCTGATGCCCTTCACGCCACTGGCGTATCGGCTCCTGCTCGTCCGGCTCGTGGTACACGCCTTGGCATTCCCATCGCCACGAACTCCTGCGGTACTCCGTGCAGAGGCGGAAGAAGTCGCTCCCTGGTCCAACCCATTCGCGCATCAGTGACCCGTTGGTATCTTCGCGGCGGCCTCAGGATCCACGGTGAAATGAGGCCGGTCTGCGTCGGCAAACGCGATCCGCTGCAAAGCTTCGATGTCGATGAAGGGCAACAACTCGGCCGGAACTTCTACCGCCGATTCGTAATCCGGCATACCGTTTCCCCTCGATCGCATCACTTCCAGCGCCGCAGGGTCGGTGACCGTGGTGCCCTGTACAACGAGGGTTCCGCGTTCTGTTACCCATACGGTCGGACATCCCTGTTGCCCAGATGTCGACCCGAGAAAGGCCGGTACAGGCGGCTGCTGTCCATCGATCTCCATAGTTCCTCCCTGATCGTTAGCCGCCAGATTCGCACAGAACATTGCGCAAAGTGCATCGACCATCCAGGTGAGCCCCCGGCTAGCTGTAGTCCATTCGAGTACTATATCAGAATTTTGCGCAATCTTCTTGTGTCACGAAGGCTCCGGTCGCATGCTAGGTGCCATGAGCACGGAGGAATGGCGCACGTTGCTCGTCGTACATGGGCCTAGATATCGACGGTCGCTGGGTACCGGTGGTGCCCGACTTGCTGGAGACCGGGCTACGGGCCGCAGATCGGAATTGCGGATCAGGAACGGGGCGAGTCGGTGATCCTGCCTGACCAGGTCAGCGCCGAGCTGATCGTCAACCTCCGGGAGGCGATCGCCCGCAAGCTGAAGACGGGACGCGTGGCCGTGACCAGCGCCGCGCAGCACGCGGACCTCGACCGGTGGCACGCGGAGACGCTCCGGACGCTCGGTACCGAGGCGCCGGATCTGCGGCGCGTGGTCCTGACCGGTCGGATGTCACTGGTTGTCGCGGAGTGGCAGCTCGCACAGCGGAAACGGTGGCGGCAGTCATGAGCTGGTGGCGACACGCGGACGGCACGGTGACCGACCTCGACGGCACCGCGCCGATCGAAGATGACAAGCAGGACGGGACGACGATGACGATGATTGAGCGGGACCGCGAACTGCTCGCGCGGGCGAGCCTTGTCAATCAGCAGCTCGGTGCGGCCACCGTGGAGATGCTGCACCGCCAGAACGGCGGTGAGCTGCCCGCCAACGGGCTGCGAACGGTCGGCGAGCATCTCGCCCAGCTGGCCGCCGACCTGATCGCGCGCGCCGAGGAGCTGGACGGCCGGACAACCGAGCCGGCCGTGGTGATCGACCAGGGCGAGCAGCCCAGGTAAGTGGCCGGCCCGGATGGTGCCGACGAGTGGCCGGGACTGTTCTCTCACCAGTTGCTGCACCGCGTCACGCCGGCCAACCGTCGCCGTATACGGCACGGCGACCGAGCCTTCGGGCTCGCCGACTGCGGCGCCGTGTGCATGCCGCCCGTCACGGCGCCGGTCGCCGAGCGGAGCCACTGTCCTCGATGCTTTCCCGTCTGACCCGAGAGTCCTTTGCGCCGCAATACGGTCCTTCATATCCTTGCAGTACCGCGAGTCACCAAATTGGGGACGACCTGCTCAGCCACTCAGGTCATCCTGGAATCACCCGATTTCCCTGTGGAACGAGAATTGCGAATGAACGCGGATTTGCTGCCGGCGCGGATGGTGAACGAATTCGTTTACTGCCCACGGCTCTTCTATCTCGAATGGGTGGAAGCCCGGTTCGCGGACAACGAAGACACCCGGCTGGGAAGCCAGGTGCATCGCCGCGTAGACACGGAATCGGGTGCCGTGCCGCTACCTGACGAAAGGGAGCTACGAACCGCGCGCTCGGTCACGCTGAGTTCTGAACAACTCGGCGTGATCGCAAAGCTTGATGTCGTGGAAGGTGCCGGCGGTACAGTCGTACCGGTCGACTATAAGAAGGGTTCCCCACAAGCGTATGGTGCACCGTGGCCAAGCGACGAGATACAAGTATGTCTGCAAGCATTGGTATTGCGGGACAACGGCTATCCATGTGAGCAGGCGGAGCTGTACTACGCTCAGACGCGGCAGCGGCTATCCATCCGACTCACGCAAGAGCGAGTATCCGGCGTCCGCAACGCGGTTGCGGATGCGCGCACGGTAGCCGATCGGGCAACCGCTCCGCTACCGTTGGTGGATAGTCCGAAATGTGTCAGGTGTTCACTCGTCGGATTGTGTCTGCCAGATGAGACTAATGCGCTGTTGGCGCGTCGCGAACAGCCACCGCGCCGGCTCGTACCCCTGGCTCCCGATCAGCGACCGGTGTACGTCACCGAGCCGGGATCATTTGTGGGTGTGAAAAGTGGGCGGCTAGAGATCACCCGAAACAAGGAGAAGCTAGCGTCGTTCCGGCTCATCGACATATCGCAACTCGCGGTATTCGGTCGCGTGCAGGTAAGTACCCAAGCACTCCAGGAATGCTTCGCTCGCGACATTCCCGTGCTGTGGTTGAGCAGCGGCGGATGGCTGCACGGATTCGCTCAAGGACAGCCGTCAAAGTATGTCGAGCTCCGCCGCCGCCAAATAGCGGTACACGCACAAGCCGAAGCTGGTTTCGCCCGGCGGATGGTTGCCGGGAAGATCGCGAACTGTAGAACCTTGCTGCGACGCAATGCTCGTGGTGAAGTCGCCGATTACCTCGACGCGCTGAAGCGGCTAGCCGGCCAGGCCCAAGCTGCCGACAATTTCTCGACTCTGCTGGGGATCGAGGGGGCGGCTGCGCGCCTGTATTTCGGTGCATTTCCGGCGATGCTGGCTTCGACAGCAGACTCAATTGGCGCAAATTTCTCACATCTCGGACGGAATCGCCGCCGCCGGTCGATCAGCTCAACGCCCTACTTTCTTTTTGCTACTCGATGCTTACCAAGGACTTGGTCGCGATAACTCTTGGCGTCGGACTTGATCCGTATCTGGGTGTTTACCACCGCTCCCGCCACGGCCGGCCAGCATTGGCGTTAGATCTCGCCGAAGAGTTCCGGCCCTTGATCGCTGATTCCGTTGTGCTGGGCTTACTGAACAACGGTGAGATCACAGAGTCTGACTTCATGCGCCGGGCACGCGCATTCGCACTAACGGCCGACGGTCGACGTAAAGTCTTGCGTGCCTACGAAAAGCGACTGGAAACGGAAATCCGCCACCCAGTCTTTGGTTACCGGATCAGCTATCGGCGAGTGCTGGACGTGCAAGCGCGATTGGTCGCGGCCGTGATGATCGGTGAGATCCCCGAGTACACGCCCATGACCACGAGGTGACGTGATGGCGCGAAGGCGCTACTTGATCGCTTATGACATCGCCGACCCGAAACGGCTACGTCGCGTCTGCACGCTCATGGAAGATCACGGAGAAAGACTGCAGTATTCGGTCTTCCTGTGCGATCTGACAATTGCCGAACGTGCGGAACTCGACTCGGCGGTAACGGACGTGTTGAACTTGAACGAGGACAGCGTAGTCCAGATCGATCTCGGCGATGCAGCGGCGCCGGCCCGAATACGCTCGCTTGGTCGGTCTCGCCGGTTACCCGAAACTGGACCAAAGATCGTCTAGTCACTTTGCGAGCGGTGAGGTGCGAGCTCAACTCCCGGAAAGCGCTCGCACGCAGGTCAGATGCACAGTATGCCACCAATTGCGGACTTCGAGGACACGCCCTCGACAGTCACTCGGCACCGCTCGAATCAGCTTTGTATCCTTGCAGCTCACTGGGCACGTTTTCGGCGAGCCCTGACTCCGGTCAGAAGGACCGGACTCCATTGCGGCGGTCCAACCGATCGCCTCTACTCGGGGTCGTCTACTGACTCCGGTCAGAAGGACCGGACTCCATTGCGGATCGATGTCGGACAGCATGGTCTGGTGGATGTGCTCCCTGACTCCGGTCGCCAAGCCCCGGCTCCGCGATGGGGCGTTCTGCGGTCAATTTCGCCGACCGCGAAAAAGGTTAGCTGGAAGCGAACCTGGGTTGCGGGGTGCGTGGTGGCGCGATGGGCTGGTTGACATGAGCGATCCGAAATCGGCCCTCGTCTTGCACGTGCCGGGGACGTCCCAACCGCTGATGTTCGCGCTGTCCCCAGAACAAGCAGAAAACGTGCGCGGCGAGCTCGATCAGTTTGTCGCGTTCGGCAAAACGAAAACCATCCACACCGCGGACGAGTCCTCGGTCGTCATCAATTTCGCGCACGTGGTCACCGCACACATCGACCAGGTGCCACCGCTCGCCACCGTCTACGGCGACCCGTAGCGCAAACGCTCGTGAGTCTTTTTCGGGGTTATAGCACCCAAAAAGACTCACGAGCTAGAGCTGGTACAGGCGCGTCCAGTTGTCCCGGCTGGACAGTTCCGGAAGCGCGCGGCGGTAGGCGGCCTGGGCGGCCGGGGCCTCCTTGCGCAGCCGGTTGATCATCGCGGCGCCGTCCTTGGCGAGCTTGAACATCAGCTGCCGGTCGTAGCGCCGGATGCGCACACCCTCCTGGTTCGCGTCGGTCACCACGGCGGTGTTGAAAAGCGATACGTGCCACCAGTGTGCCTCATCGGCTGGCACCGCACCGAGCTGGTGCACGTGCTTGCCGAGCAACCGGTAAAGCAGCCGCTTCACCAGCACCGCCCGCTGCAGGCTCGGCCGCGGCGCCGAGTTGATGATCGCCACGTCCGAGGACCGGATCCCTGGCAGGTCCGTGGCGGGATGCCGATGCGTTTCCGGGTATTCCGCGCGGATCCGCCTGATCTCCTGCATCGCGTGCACGCCACCGTCGTGCAGGATCCGCGGCCCCGCAAGGAAATCCTCGATCGCCTTGATCAGCGTGGCCGCCAGCCCGTACTGCATCCCGAGCAGATAGCGCACCAGCTGGGCGAGCAACGTGCGGATCAGCACCGTGGTGTTGAACGAGCTGTGCAGCGCCGCGGTGATCATCGAGTTGCGCAGGTTGAAGTACCGGTGCCACTCGTCCCAGTCCTTCCACCAGAAGTCCGCGTGCCACACGCCGGCACCGGGCAGCGTCACGGTCCGGAAACCGTGCCCCCGCGCCCGGTAGCTGTACTCCGCGTCGTCCCACTGGAAGAAGAACGGCAGCGGGTAACCGATCTCCCGCACGATCTCGTACGGGATCAGGCAGGACCACCAGCCGTTGTAGCCGGCGTCCAGCCGCCGCTCCTGCCGGTTCGGCTCGCCGGTCTCCTCGTCGACACCGAGCAGGTCCGCGGTGTCCAGGCTGTGCTCGACGGGCTTTCCTGGCTGCAGCGCGTTCAGGTCCGCGAACTCGGCGCCGACGTGCAACTGGTTCGGGTGCAGCAGGTTCAGCATCTGCCCGCCGACGATCATCGGCTCGGTCACCCGGTTGGAGAACGCCGTCAACCGGATCACCAGATCCGGCTCGAGCAGCACGTCGTCGTCCATGAACAGCACGTTCGCGTGCTCGGTCGCGCTGGTGCCGGCCACTTCGTACAGCCCGCGGGTGAACCCGCCGGCACCACCGAGGTTCGGCTGCTTGATGTAGCGCAGCTTCGAGCCGAGTGTCTCGGACACCTCGGCGAAGCCGTCTCGCGAATCCACCGTGTCGTTTCCCTGATCGGCCACGTACATCACGTCGAGCGTTTCCAGCGAGTCCAGGTCGCCGGCCAGGTTGCGCAGCGTCGCCATGCAGTCGTCGGCACGGTTGCAGGTGCAGATGGTCACCGCGGTGGGGCGCACCTTCTCCGGCGCGTCCACGGTCCACCTAACGCGTTCCACGGTCAGCCGCTCGCCGACGTCCGTCCGCAGGTCCACCCACAGCGCGCCACCGTCGAAGAACCTGTCGACCTTCGCGCTCATCGTGATGATGCGCTGGTGCGCCTCGTGTACCCGCTCGGCGACGACGGTGCGGGTCTCCCCCTGCACGTCCGAAGCGCCGATGCTCAGCAGGCCGGACCCGCTGGCGAGCACCTCGACGCTGACCTGCCGCACGTGCGTCCAGCGCTGCCAGTAGCTCGCCGGGAACCGCCCGAAGTAAGTGTTCATGGAGACCTCGGCGGACGGATCCAGCACGATGCTGCCGCGCTCCCGGTGCGCCACGCCCTCGATGATCTCCGCGTACAGGTCCTTGCTCACCACGTCGGACGGCCCGGCGAACAACCCGCGCTGTGCCAGCAGCCGGTCCGGCGCGGTGTGTTCGACCAGCAACGAGCCGCTCATCGTGGACTTCGCGGCGCCGTTCTTCGGGGCCTTGGTCGCGGCGGTCGAATCCTCCTCCGCCGACACCGAAGTGCCCTGCCCACCAGCCGGCGTCGTGTTACCGGTCATCCCGCGTCAGCCTCCAAATTTTCGCCTGTCACGCGGTAGCCAAGGTACATGGTGCGGCGTCAAACGCCCGCAAGGAGCCGCCTAATTCGACGAGGCCGCCTTGGGCTCCCTGAACACCACGGTTTTCAACATCACGAAATTAATTGCCGTCGCGGTGCCCTGGGAAATAACCCAGGCGATGGTGCTTTCCCACTCCGATACCGGCAGCAATTGAAGCATCAGCCGGTTGACAGCCACCGCGACGAAAAACGTTACGCCGTAGAGCAACACGAAGCTGCCAACCTGCTTCGCACCGCCGGTCGCGCCAGCGGAAAAGGTGAACTTCCTGTTCAGGAAATACGCCGTCGTGGTGCCGACAATAAAACTGATCGCCCTGGCGATGTCTTCCCACGGCGCGGACTCCATACCGAGCGCGCGCAGGCCCTGGTACACGCTGAAGTCGAGAATCGCGCAGAAACCGCCGATCAGCACGAAACGAGCCACCTGAGCGAAAAACCCGATACGGGGTTTCTCGGTCTCGGTTTCGGAGCCAGACGCCACGGTGGTCACCACTCAACCTCGCAAATACGCGATCGGACATTCTCGGCCGAACCAGTGTAGAAGCGGGCGCCGAAAGACCCGGGACCGGCCGTCGTTACCCTTGGGCAGGTGAGCCCGACAAGCCCCGAACCCCACACCGAGCTGCGGACCCTCACCGGCTGGGCGCGCACCGCTCCGACCACCGCCGAGGTGCTCCAAACCCGCGACGTCGAGGCCATCGCGCGAGCCGTCACCCGGGCGGGTGAACGCGGCGTGATCGCCCGCGGGCTCGGACGTTCGTACGGCGATCCCGCCCAGAACGCCGGCGGGCTGGTGGTCGACATGACCGCGCTGAACAAGATCCACTCGATCGACGCGGAAACCGGACTCGCGGTGCTGGACGCCGGAGTGAGCCTGGACGAGCTGATGCGCGCCGGCCTCCCGTTCGGGCTGTGGGTGCCGGTGCTGCCCGGCACCCGCCAGGTGACCATTGGCGGCGCGATCGGGTCGGACATCCACGGTAAGAACCACCATTCCGCTGGCAGTTTCGGCAACTGGGTGCGCTCGCTGGACCTGGTCACCGCGGACGGCCAGGTCCGCACGCTCACCCCGGACGACGAGCTGTTCTGGGCGACAGTCGGCGGCATGGGTCTCACCGGCATCGTGGTCCGCGCGACGATCCAGATGAAACACACCGAGACCGCGTACTTCATCGTGGACAACGACCGCACGGCCGACCTCGACGAAACCCTGGAACTGTTCAGCGACGGCTCGGACCAGCAGTACGACTACTCGATGGCCTGGTTCGACTCGATCTCCACGGATTCGAAGCTCGGCCGCTCGGTGTTCTCCCGCGGCTGCTTGGCAAAGCTCGATGAGCTGCCGAAGAAACGCCGCAAGGCGCCGCTGAAGTTCGACGCGCCGCAGCTGCTGACCTTTCCGGACGTTTTCCCGAACGGGCTGGCCAACAAGCTGACCTTCAGCGCGCTCGGCGAAGTCTGGTACCGCAAGGCGCCGAAGCAAGGCCGTGGGCTGATTCAGAATCTCACCAGCTTTTACCACCCGCTCGACATGTTCGGAGAGTGGAATCGCGCGTACGGTTCGCATGGCTTTCTGCAGTACCAGTTCATCGTGCCATTCGACGCGGAAGACACGCTCCGGCAGATCGTGCGGCTAATCGCGGAATCCGGTCATGTGTCGTTCCTGAATGTGCTCAAGCGGATGGGCGAGTCCAATCCCGCTCCGCTGTCCTTTCCCATGCCGGGCTGGACGATCACCGTGGATTTCCCGATCAAATCGGGGCTGCACGAGCTTTGCGCGCGGCTGGACGAGCTGGTGCTCGACGCGGGCGGCAGGGGATACCTGGCGAAGGATTCCCGCATGTCCCCGGAAACGTTCGAGCGGATGTATCCCCGCCTGGACGAATGGCGCAAGGTTCGTGCTTCCGTTGACCCCGATGGCGTTTTCGTCTCCGATATGTCCCGAAGGTTGGCATTGTGATCGACGCTGTAGGAAACCCCCAGTCGTTGCTGCTACTCGGCGGCACCTCCGACATCGCCCTTGCCATCGCGGAGAAGTACGCCGCGAACCGGCCGCTGCGGATCGTGCTCGCCGCGCGCAAGTCCACCCGCGCGGAGGACGCGGCGGAGCGGCTCCGCAAGACCGGCTCCGACGTGTCCATCGTCGAGTTCGACGCCAAGGACACCGACTCGCACCCCTCGGTCATCGAGAAGGCGTTCGCGGGCGGGGATATCGACGTGACGGTCGTGGCCTTCGGGCTGCTCGGGGACGCCGAAGAGGCCTGGCAGGACCACGCGAAGGCCGTGGAGCTGGCGCACGTGAACTACACGGCCGCGGTGTCCACCGGCGTCGCGCTGTCCGAGAAGCTGAAGAGGCAGGGGCACGGCACGGTGATCGCGCTGTCCTCGGTGGCCGGCGAGCGGGTGCGGCGGTCGAACTTCCTGTACGGCTCGACCAAGGCCGGGTTCGACGGGTTCTACCTCGGGCTCGGCGAAGCGCTTCGGCCGCACGGCCCGAAGGTGACCGTAGTGCGCCCCGGCTATGTGAAAACCAAGATGACCGACGGCATGGACGAAGCACCGCTGGCGCAGACCGCGGAGCAGGTCGCCACGGTCGCGGTGGACGGCGCGCGTAAGGGCAAGGACCTGGTGTGGGCTCCCGCGCAGTTCCGGTTCGTGATGTCCGCGCTGCGGCACGTCCCGCGCCCGATCTTCCGCAAGCTGCCCATCTGACACTCGTCCCACGCGGCCCCTGATCCCGGCGTAGTGTACTCATAACGGCGTCATAAAAACGTTGTGGGTACCTAACGCTGAAGAGGATCACATTCGGTGTGCAATGTGCCCCGGACCGTGGAGGATGGCGTTATGCACGTCATCGTGGTCGGCGCAGGGATCATCGGGTCAGCGGTGGCGGCTTCCCTTGCCGAACACGGGGCGCGGGTCACGCTGCTCGACGCGGCGGCCATGCCCGGTACGGGCACCTCGTCCGGCACGTTCGGCTGGGTCAACGCCAACGACCGGCGACCGGACTCCTACCACGAGCTCAGCAACGCCGCGGTGCGCGAACATCACGGCCTCGCCACCGGCGGCGCCGACTGGTTCCAGGGGCACGGCCACCTGGAATGCGCCGTCGACGCGGAACACCGGCAGCGGTTGCTGGACACCGTGCTCCGGTTGCGCGATCTGGGCTACCCCGCCGAGCCGTTGAGCTACCAGCAGGCCCGCGCGCTCGAGCCGGACGTGGACTTCCCCGAGGACGGGGATTTCGCGCTGTTCCCCGAGGAAGGGCACTGCTATCCCGAACTGCTGATCGCGCACTTGCTGGGGCGAGCGCGGGTGCACGGGGCCCGATTCCGGGGCAACAGCGCGGTGCTGGCGATCATGGACGGCGCCGTGCAGCTGGACACCGGCGAGGTGCTCACCGCCGACCACGTGGTCAGCTGCGTCGGCCGGCACACCGCGACGCTGCTGCCCGAAGTACCGATGATCCCGCCCGCACGGGGAAACGCCGCCGTCGGCTTCCTGGCGCGGACGCCGCCCGTGCCGGTGCGGCTGTCCAGGGTGCTCACCATGGACACGCTGCGCCTGCGGCCGGCGGGCGGCGGACGGCTCTGGCTGCAGGCGCTCGACCTGGACATCGGCGCCGACCCGGCGGTGCCGCCGGACGACGGCATCCGGCACACCTTCAGCGCCCGCGCCGCCGAGACGCTGAGCAGCGGCTACCGGCTCGGCTTGGACGCGCTGCTGGTCGGCCAGCGCGCGCTGCCGGTGGACGGCCTGCCCGTGGTCGGGCCGCTACCCGAGCGACCGCGGGTGTACGTGATCACCACGCACAGCGGGGTCACGCTCGCACCGCTGCTCGGCCGGCTGGCCGCCGAGGAGTTGTACTCCGGCGCGCGTGCCGAGTTGCTCACCCCGTTCCGCCCGGAGCGCTTCGCGAACGGCGCGGCCGTCGCGCAGGTGCAACCCGCGGCCCGCCCCACCGACCCGTGAGCACTGGTCACAGCAGGGTCAGCTCGCCGACGTCGGTGACACGTAGCACCGCGTAGCCCGTTTCGTCGGACGCCGCCAGGTCCACCTCGGCGCTGATGCCCCAGTCGTGGTCACCCTCCGGGTCCTGGAAGATCTGCCGCACCCGCCACACGCCGGCGTCCGGCTCGATCATCAGCAGCGCGGGGCCGCGCGCGTCCGGGCCCGTGCCGATGAACTCGTGCTCCGCGAAGTAGGCGTCCAACGCCTCCGCCCACGCGCCGGCGTCCCAGCCGGAATCGGCGTCCAGCTCGGCGAGCGCCTGGTGCTCGCGCCGCGCCGCGAGCTCGACCCTGCGGAATAGCTCGTTGCGCACCAGCACCCGGAACGCCCGCTCGTTCCGGGTCACCGGCGGCGGCGCGGTCTCCGGCTGCCGGGATGGCCCCGGCACGGCTGCCGTGTCCGGGTGCCGCAACGCCTCCCACTCGTCGAGCAAGCTCGAGTCCACCTGACGCACCAGCTCACCCAGCCACTCGATGAGGTCCCACAGCTCGGGCGTCTTCGCGTCGTCCGGAACGGTGTGCCGCAGCGCGTCATAGACATCCGCGAGGTAGCGCAACAGCAGCCCCTCCGAACGGGCCACCCGGTAGTACCCGACGTACTCAACGAAGTTCATCGCCCGCTCGTACATGTCCCTGGCGACGGATTTCGGGGACGGCCGGTGATCCGATACCCACGGGTGGCCCGGCCGGTAGCTCTCGTACCCGACGTGCAGCAGTTCCTCGAGCGGCTTGGGATAGCCGACGTCCTCGAGCTGCGCCATGCGCTCCTCGTAGTCCAACCCTTCTGCCTTCATCGCGGCGACGGCCTCGCCGCGCGCCTTGTCCCGCTGCGCGTAGAGCACCTGCCTCGGATCCTCCACAATGGATTCCACAATGGACACCACGTCGAGTGGGTAGCTCGGCGACGCGGGATCGAGCAGTTCGATCGCGGCCAGCGCGAACGGCGCGAGCGGCTGGTTCAGCGCGAAGTCGAACTGCAGGTCAACGGTGAGCCGGACGATCCTCCCGTCGGCGTCCGGCTCGGGAAGCTGCTCGACAACGCCCGCGGAGCGCAACGCCCGGTACATCGCGATGGCCCGCAGGATGTGCTTGCGCTGCATGCCGCGCGGCTCGTGATTGTCCTCGAGCAGGTGGCGCATGGCGTGGAAGGCGTTCGCAGGCCTTGCGATGACGTTCAGCAGCATGGCGTGGCTGACCGCGAAGCTTGACGTGAGCGGCTCCGGCTCGCTGGCGATCAACCGTTCGAACGTGGACTCCGTC
The DNA here is from genome assembly GCA_009379845.1 of Pseudonocardiaceae bacterium. GTDB lineage: Bacteria > Actinomycetota > Actinomycetes > Mycobacteriales > Pseudonocardiaceae > Tamaricihabitans. The sequence goes on from WHSZ01000011.1 coordinate 102,475, forward strand.
CAGTTCACGAAGCCTTCCGGGGCCTTCTTGCGCACGATCTTGCGCTTCTTCTTCGGGTCGTCGCCGGCTTTCCGCAACGCCTTCGCGTTCTCGATCACGTGATCCGGCGCCTGCACCACCACGTAGCCGTCCGTGTCGTACCCGGCCCGTCCCGCGCGACCGGCGACCTGGTGGAACTCGCGGGCGCGAATGTGCCGCATCCGCGTGCCGTCGAACTTGGTCAGCCCGGTGAACACCACCGTCCTGATCGGCACGTTGATGCCGACCCCGAGCGTGTCCGTGCCGCAGATGATCTTGAGTAGCCCGGCCTGTGCCAGCTGCTCGACGAGCCGGCGGTACTTCGGCAGCATGCCGGCGTGGTGCACGCCGATCCCGTGTCGCACCAGGCGGGACAGCGCCTTGCCGAACCCGGCCGCGAACCGGAAGTCGCCGATCAGCTCGGCGATCGCGTCCTTCTCCGCGCGGCTGCACACGTTGATGCTCATCAGCGCCTGCGCCCGCTCAACGGCGGCGGCCTGCGCGAAGTGCACCACGTAGACCGGTTCCTGCCGGCCGGCCAGCAGCTCGTCGATCGTCTCGTGCAGCGGGGTCAGCGCGTACCGGTAGGTCAGCGGCACCGGCCGCTGCGCGGAGGTGACCACGGCCGTTGTGCGCCCGGTGCGCGCGGTCAGGTCCTTCTGGAAGAAGCTCATATCGCCGAGCGTCGCGGACATCAGCACGAACTGGGCGTTCGGCAGTTCGAGCAGCGGCACCTGCCACGCCCAGCCGCGATCCGGTTCGGAGTAGAAGTGGAACTCGTCCATGATCACTTGGCCGACGTCGGCGGCCCTGCCGTGCCGCAGCGCGATGTTCGCCAGGATCTCCGCCGTGCAGCAGATGATCGGCGCGTCCGGGTTCACGCTGGAGTCGCCGGTGAGCATGCCGACCGAATCCGCGCCGAACTCCCCGATCAGCGCGAAGAACTTCTCGGACACCAGCGCTTTGATCGGCGCCGTGTAGTACGACCGCTTGCCGTGCGCGAGCGCGGCGAAATGCGCACCGATCGCGACCAGGCTCTTGCCGGAGCCGGTCGGCGTGGACAGGATCACGTTCGCCCCGGAAACGATCTCGATCATCGCTTCCTCTTGCGCCGGGTACAGCGTGAGCCCCTGCTGCTCGGCCCAAGACCCGAACGCGCTGTACAGCGCGTCCGGGTCTCGTGAGTCAGCGAGACCTGCTTGCAGGGTCGAGCCATTAGCAGCGAGACCTGCTTGCGGGGTCGAGCCATTGGCGCCGTGGGTGCTATGACCCTGAAAAAGGCTCACGAGCTCCGACCTGCGGGAACGAGCGTGAAGTGCCCTGCACCCTTGAACGCCGATTCGACCTGCCAGGTGTCCTTGCCGGAACCGGGCCCTTCTTCGTAGCGCAGCTCGTAGTCGATCGGCCGCGGCTTCATGGACCGGTCCAGCCAGAAGTAGTTCGCCCGCCACACCAGGCTGCCGATCGGGTTCGAGTTGGCGATCCGGGTTTCCACCGGTTCAACGATACGGCCACGGTCGGCGAACTCGTCCACGATCGGACATTCACAGAAGTATGCCAGCGTGCCGATCTCCCCAGGGCTGGCCACCGTCGAGCCGTCGAGCCGCTGGCCGAGCGCCTGACCGACCCGCGCGTACTCGGAGGCGTTGGCCCAGTTCCCGAAGATCACCGGCGAACCCCACGGCAGCCCCTGCTTCACGTCCGACGCGACGTTGCCGAGCCCGAGCAGCGCGACCAGGCCAAGCACCGCCACCGGCACCGCCGGGCGCAACCGATCCTGCTCCCGCGCCCGCGCGGCCCACACGCCGACCAGCCCGGCGAGGCACATCGCCAGCGACACCATCGGCGGCACGAAGTACCAGTGGTACGGCCCGACGCCCATCAAGGTGTACACGCCGTAGTAGCCGATCCCGCCGACGCCGAGCGCGGCAACCGGCCCTACCGCCTGCGGTGGGCTGCTCCACCGCACCGACACGCGCACCAGCAACCAGCCGACCAGCGCGAACACCCCAGCGATCATCGGCAGGAAGGCGAGCCCGACCACGATCTTGCGGCCCATGAAGTACATGATCGGCCCGGTCAGATAGCTCCACTCGCCGAACAGCCCGCCCTGCGCCTGCTTGATCACCAGCGTGTCTGGCACCGCGGAGCCGAAGTAGAACCAGCTGAACACGTACCACGGCCCGGCGATGAGGCAGGCGGCCAGCACGGCCCAATGCAGCTTGCGGCGGATGGCGCTGGTGCTCAGCGCGATCACCACCACGAACACCACCAGGTCCAGCCTGGTGACCAGGGTCAGCCCGCTGACCACACCGAACCACGCCGGCCGCCGCTCCATGGCGAGCGTGACCAGCCAGATTAGCAGCGCGGGCATCAGCAGGACCTCGAGGCCAACCGCGGAGAGCACGAACGGGTTCGCCAGCACCAGCACGATGCCCAGCCCCGCGGTCGCCACCGCGACCCAGCCGGCCAGCCGCAACGCGCGCACCAGCCGCGCCCAGCCCCACGCCAGCGCCATGCCGGTGACGATGGTGACCACGCCCAGCCCGACCACCGGCCGCGCCTCGCCGAACAGGGTGGTCAGCCAGGTCACCGCGCCGAGCAGCAACACGTTCAACGGCGAGGTCGCCGAATTGGCCACTTCCTGCGGGATCAGGCCCCAGTGGCCGTCGGTCGCGAGGTTCTTCGCGTACCCGAGCGTGATGTACGCGTCGTCCGTCAAACTGTCCTTGACCAGCAGGAACACCAGCGCGGCGGCCACGCCCGCGGCCCCGACCAGCCCCAGCGTGCGGGCCCGCCTCTGGCCATCATCGACGCCTTCAGCCGGTTCCACCGGCGGCGGCCGGTGCTCGGCCGGCTCGGTCGGCTCGGTCGGTTCGGCGGGCTGGAACAGGTCCGTGTGCTGCGAACTCATCCGTGCCCTACAGGTAAACGGAGAGCGTCAGCGTGATCACCCAGGTCAAGCCGAGCACCTGCAGCACCCGGTCGCGCAACGCGATCTCCTCGGGCTCGCCGGCGTTGCCACCGTCCACGTCCACCGCGTAGCGCAGCACGGCGACCACGAACGGCACGATCGAGACCACGGCCCAGCTCGAACCGCTCGTCGCCTGCGTCAGCCCCTGCTGGATGTCGAACGCCCACAGCGAGTACGACATGATCAGCGCGGCAGCCGCGGTCGCCCAGACGAACCGCAGGTAGCTGGCCGAGTACTTCTTCAACGAGGAGCGAATCTTCGCGCCGGTCTTCTCGAACAGCATGATCTCGGCGTAACGCTTGCCGGAGACCATGAACAGCGAGCCGAACGTGAACACCAGGTAGAACCACTGGGTCAGGAAGATCTCCGCGGCCACACCGCCTGCGATGGCGCGCATCAGGAAGCCGGAGGCCACGATGCACAGGTCGATCACCGTCTGGTGCTTGAGCCCGAAGCAGTAGGCCAGCTGCACCGCCCAGTACAGGGCAATCACCACGAGCAGTGGCCAGCCGGCGAGCATCGAGACGGCCAGCGCGGCGACGAAGAACACCCCGGACGCGGCGTAGGCAGCCGGAACCGGCACGATGCCCGCGGCGATCGGCCGGTTGCGCTTGGTGGGATGCGCCCGGTCGGCCTCCACGTCGACCGCGTCGTTGACGAGGTAAACCGAGGACGCCACCAGCGAGAACGCCACGAACGCGACCAGCGCGTCGAGCAGCACCGGGACCTCGCCGACCCGGCCGGCTGCCACCGGCGCGGCGAGCACCAGGACGTTCTTCACCCACTGCTTCGGGCGGGCGGTCCGGAGCAGCCCGGCCACTATGGCGAACCCACCGCGCCCGGTTGGCGCGTCCGGAGCCGGGGCACTCACCGCGTCGTCCGGGGCGGCCGACGGTTCGGTGGCCGCGCCCGCATCGCTGTCCGGCCCGATGGTCTTCTCACTGCTCTCGGTCACTTCGCCTCAACCTTTTTCCTCGTGTGAGTCGCCTGCGCAGCAGTCCACCGATCGTCGCCCCCAACGCCGAGCCGACCAGCACGTCGCTCGGGTAGTGCACGCCGAGCACCATGCGGGACGCCAGCATGGGCGGCACCAGCACGGGCTCCAGCCTGCGCCCGATCAGCCCGCCGTACAGCACCGCGGCCGCGGTGGTGGACGTGGCGTGCGCGGAAGGAAAGCTCAGCCTGCTTGGCGTGCCGACCAGCACCCGCACGTTCGGGTCGGCCGGCCGCTGCCGCTTGACCACGCGCTTCACCGCGACCGAAGCGGCGTGCGCGGCGAACACCCCGCCCGCGGCGACGATCCAGTCCTTGCGGCGCTTGCGATCCACCAGCACCCCGATGGCGCCGAGTGCGAGCCAGCCAGCGCTGTGCTCGCCGAACACCGACATACCCTGGGCGATCCGCACCACGACAGGCTTGGCGAGCACGTCCTGTACCCGGCAGAGCAGCATGGTCTCCGCGGCTACGCGGGAGTTCTTCTCAAGCATCCAATGATCCGTCCAGCGGCGCGCCATCGGCCAGATGCGGCGCCACCTTGTTGTCGAAGACGCTCAGCGCGGAGCCGATCGCCATATGCATGTCCAGGTACTTGTAGGTGCCGAGCCGGCCACCAAAGATGACGTTGCGCTCGCTGGCTTCGGCCTTGGCCAGCTCGCGGTAACGCTCGAGCTTTTCCCGATCCTCCGCGGTATTGATCGGGTAGTACGGCTCGTCGTCATCGTCCGCGAATCGCGAGTATTCACGAAAGATCACCGATTTGTCCTTCGGGTGCCGGTCCTCGCGTTCCGGATGGAAATGCCGGAATTCGTGGATCCGGGTGTACGGCACGTCTTCGTCCGCATAGTTCATCACCGACGTGCCCTGGAAATCACCGGTGGGTACGACTTCCTGTTCGAAGTCAAGGGTGCGCCAGCCGAGCCGGCCTTCCGAATAATTGAAGTACCGGTCAAGCGGACCGGTGTAGACGACCGGGGTGCCCTCCGGAATCTGGTCGCGCACGTCGAAGTAATCGACGTTCAGCCGCACCTCGATGTTCTCGTGCTCGGCCATCCGCTCCAGCCACGCGGTGTACCCGTCCACCGGCAGGCCCTCGTAGGTATCACTGAAATACCGGTTGTTGAAGTTGTAGCGCACTGGAAGCCGGGTGATGATCGAGGTGCCCAGTTCCTTCGGGTCGGTCTGCCACTGCTTAGCGGTGTAGCCGCGGATGAACGCCTCGTACAGCGGGCGGCCGATCAGCGAAATCGCCTTCTCTTCGAGGTTCTGCGCGTCATTGGTGTCGATCTCGGCGGCCTGCTCGGCAACCAGTTCACGAGCTTCATCCGGGTTGAACGAGCGCCCGAAGAACTGGTTTATCAGCGCCAGATTCATCGGAAGGGTGTAAACCTGACCTTTGTATTTGGTGAACACCCGGTGCTGATAACCGGTGAAGTCGGTGAACTGATTCACGTAATCCCACACGCGCTTATTCGACGTGTGGAACAAGTGCGCACCATACCGGTGGACTTCGATACCCGTTTCCGGTTCCGCCTCAGAGTAGGCATTACCGCCGATATGCGACCGGCGATCGAGCACCAGCACCCGCTTGTTCAGCTGGCTGGCGGCGCGTTCGGCCACGGTAAGGCCGAAGAAGCCGGAGCCTACGACAACGAGGTCGTAGCCTGCGAAATTGCCTGCGGAAGTATCTGGCGCGCTCACGGGCGCCCAGGGTACCGCCGCCGTTACCGTGGACTCGCACGGACCGCCTCTTGGCGCTCCCCTGGCCGATCACTCGCCGGAGGCGATCGACTTGGCCAGCTTCTTGTCCAGCGCGACCCGCACCAGCGCGGCCGCGAACCGGGCGAGGTCGTCCTCGCTCACCAGCTTGGCGAGCTCCTTCGCATCCGCCGGCAGGTCCATCGCCTTCGCCCCGTCCAGCGCCTTGGCGTCCAGATACGGCCGCAGCTCCGGCCACACCTGCTGCACCTCGCGGCAGAAGATGTGCGCCCCGACCGGGCCGATCTTGGGAAGCCGGCACAGCAGCCCGCGGAATTCGCCGACGTCACCGTTCGCCTGCTCGCGCATCCGCCGCAGATCGCCCCGGTACTCGTCAAGCAGCAGCTGCGCACCCTCACCGAGCGCGGTCGCGGTGCTCTCGTCGTAGCGCACGTAGTGGCCCCGGCCGAGCGTGTCGACGCGTTGTTGCCAGGACGCGTCCAGCATGCGTTGCGGGGTGCCGAAAGCACTGAGCTCACGGGCCGCGGACACCGCGATGCCAGCCTTGATCCGCGTGGACAGCAGCAGGCTGAGCACCGCCAGCCGGTACAGCGGGGCGGGCTTGTCGGCGATCTCGATGCCGGCCTCGGTTGCGTAGGTCTGCCCCGCGTTGTCCAGTAGCGCACGCACCTTCGCGGAATCGCTGCCAGCCATGTTCCGGTTGTACCCGATGGCGCAACCGGCGAAACGGTCGCGTGGAGAAGCCCCCGCACCGGCCGGCTGCCCCCGCCGACCCGCACGGGGGCGCACCCCTCGTTACCCCGCAAATCCCCTGTTGGCCGCCCGTGTGAATCCCTTGCTACCCGCCGCCGCGCCCGACCAACTGACGCACGTGGCGCCCAGTCGGTTCCGGGCGGGCATGACCTCACTCGAACAGACCAGAGGCACGGTCAGCTGCCTTCCAGGTTCGGCAGCACTTCGGTCGCGACCTCTTCGAGTACCCGCTCGGCCCCGGCGTACGGCTGGCTCTCCCGTGGCCAGTGCACGACCACGTCGGTGAAACCGAGCTCGCCTGCCCGGCCGATACCGTCCCGCAACGCGTCCACACTGGACAGCGCGTACCCCGGGCCGGCGTCAAGGCTGAGAAACCTGTCCACTGAGGACGGATGGCGATCGTACGCGGCAAGCGTCTCGTCGAATCGTTCGGAAAGATCCCTGACCGAATCCCACCAGTCCGCTGGACGCTCCGCGTAGCGGCCGGTGGTCACCCAACCGTCGCCGAACCGGGCGGCGAGACGTGCCGAGCGGTTGCCGTTCGCCGCGACGACGAACGGCAACCGGGGACGCTGCACGCAGTCGGGCAGGTTCCACGCCTCGTTGGCGCTGTAGTACTCGCCGTGCCAGGTCACCTTGTCGGTTCGGAGTAGTTGATCGAGCAGCTCGACGAACTCACCGAACCGGTCGGCCCGCTGCTCGCCGGTCAGCTCCGGCTGGCCGAGCACCGTGGCGTCATACCCGAGGCCGCCCGCTCCGACGCCCAAGATGAACCGGCCGTCCGACACGTCGTCCAGCGCGGTGAGCTCCCTGGCGAAGGGCACCGGATGGCGGAAGTTCGGGGAGGCGACCAGCGTGCCGAGCCTGATCTGTTCGGTCACCACCGCCGCGGCCGTCAAGGTGGGTACCGCACCGAACCACGGGCCGTCGACCAGGGTTCTCCAACCAAGATGGTCGTAGGTCCAAGCATGATCGAACCCGTATTCCTCCGCCGCACGCCATTTCGGCTCGGCCGCCCACCAACGACTCTCCGGCAAGATCACGATGCCCACACGCATTCGCCAGACCGTAGTAGTTCGCCTTGGTGAGCGGGAGGTGACCGAAACCACTACTGGTTGCGCGACCAGTGTGCTCGACGCACGGTAATCGCCCGGTTGCCGTCCAGCCGGCGTTCCAGGGGAGGTCACTCGCGCAGGGCATCATGGAGAGGTGCACAGACCCGAATTGATCGCATCAGACGTGGACGGGACGCTGCTTGATCCGCTCGAGCGGTTGAGCGAGCGCACCGCCTCGGTGGTCGCCAAGGTACGCGCGGCCGGCACGCCGTTCGTCCTCGTCAGCGGCCGCCCACCGCGGTGGATCCCAAA
>WHSZ01000093.1 GCA_009379845.1 Pseudonocardiaceae bacterium
CCGAACTGCCTCGTCGACCTGCCGCAGGGCGCCGACAGCGATGCGCTGTCGCTTGGCGGGCACGGCACCCACGTATCGGGAATCGCCGCGGGCAACCCGCTCACCTTGCCGGACGGCGCCGAGGTCGGTGGCTCGGCTCCCGGCGCGAAGCTGGTGTCCATTTCGGTCGGTTTCGGCGTTCTGCTGATCGGCGCCGACGTCGGGTTGAACTGGATTCTCGAGAACCACGACGCGCCGTGTGGCGATGGGATACCGGCAAGTGTGTGTCCGCCGATCAAGGTGGTGAACAACTCCTACGGCTCGACCGGGGAGTTCGACCCGAATTCCGCGACCGCGAAGCTGCAGCGCGCGCTGGCGGCCGAGGGCGTGGTCACGGTGTGGGCGAACGGCAACTCGGGCGGCGACGGCTCGACGAACGAGTCCAACCCGCCTGGTCAGGACCCTACGCCGGGTGTGGTGTCCGTGGCGTCGTACAACGACCAGGGCACCGGGACAAGGGACGGCGCGGTTTCCGAGTTCTCCTCACGTGGCGCGGCGAATGACACATCGAGTTGGCCGGACATCTCCGCGCCGGGGGAGAACATCATCTCGTCCTGCCAGATCTACCTGCCGGTTTGCTCGACGGGCCTCGAGTCGCACAACGGCCCTGGGATGCTTGACGTCGGCACGTACAACGTGATCAGTGGTACCTCGATGGCTGCCCCACAGGTCAGCGGCATCGTGGCGCAGCTGTCCCAGGCGGCTCCCTCGGCCGGCGCCGGGCAGATCGAGGACGGGTTGAAATCCACCGCGTACAAGTTCGCGGACGGTGCCGCCTACACACCCGTGGGCAGCTATTCCTCCAGTTACGACAAGGGCACCGGGCTGGTGGACACAGTCGCCGCGGCGAGCATGCTCGGCGCCGAAGTGGCCCGGCGGTAATATCCCCGCTGGGTCGCCTGACCGAATGAGTCCGTGGGACTCACGTGACTGGTGTGGCCAAATGGCATGGTCGCAGGGCACAATGGAACACGTGTCGCCATGGGCGCACTGATTGATCGGACCGCGGACGAGGTCGTAGGGGAAGACGCCCCTCGTCGAGCAGCGGAGGTCAGCAGTGAGCACCCGTGGAAACACCCGTGGCGTGGTGTACGTCCACTCGTCGCCGTCTGCGGTTTGCCCGCACGTCGAGTGGGCTATTTCGGGCACCCTTGGTACCCGTGTCGAGCTGAAGTGGACGGCGCAGCCAGCCGCGCCCGGACAGCTGCGCGCGGAATGCAGCTGGGGCGCCGAGCAGGGCATGGGTGGTCGCCTGGTGTCCGCGTTGAAGGCGTGGCCGATGATCCGCTTCGAGGTCACCGAGGAACCCAGCCAGGGGGTGGACGGTGAACGGTTCTGCTACGCGCCCGGCCTCGGGCTGTGGCGCGGACGGACCAGCGCGAACGGCGACATCGTGGTCGGCGAGGACCAGCTCCGCGCCCTGGCTTCCAACTCACGAAGCGGCGAGCCGCTCGCGCACAAGCTGGACGAGCTCCTCGGCAGCAACTGGGACGAAGCGCTGGAACCGTTTCGCCGGGCAGGCGACGGCGCGCCGGTGACCTGGCTGCACCAGGTGGGCTGACACCCGCCCGCGGGTCACTCCCGGTTCCCGGCACCGCCTACCCTCACCGCATGGCGGCGGCTTCCTCTGCTTCGGCTTCCCAGCGGCGCTGGGTCGTGCTCGTGCTGCTCGTGGTGCTGGCTGTGACCGTCACCGCGGCGATCCTGGCCCGCAACTGGTACGGGGAACCGGACGGCGCCTCGGCCGGCACCGGCATCGACGCCGGCGAAAGCTCGGTGCCCGGCGGCGAGCCCGGACCGTCTGCCGTACGGCTGACCTCGGACGCGCGGGCGCATCCGCTCGGTGAGAACGTCCGCCGGCTGCTAAGCGACTACTTCGCGGCGATCAACAAACGCGACTACGAACGGTGGACGAGAACCGTCACCACGGACCGCGTGCAGAGCCTCACCGAGCAGCAGTGGCTGGACAACTACGAAACCACGAAGGACGGCAGCATCCGCGTGTATCGCATCGAGTCGGCCCCCGGCAACACGCTGCGGGTACTGCTCGGCTTCACCAGCACGCAGGACCGGTCCCAGGCGCCTGCCGACCTGCCGGTGGGGTGCATCAGATGGCGACTTTCCCTGCCGGTGGCAAAGGAGGCCGGGCAGTGGAAGATCGACGAGCTCGAGCCGGGCACGAAGCAGGAAAAGCAGCGGTGCTGAGGCACGCAGGCCTCAGCACCTCGCAGGCAGTGGCGCAGTGGCCTTGACCTCGGTCGCTGACTCGTGATCAGGACGAGGTGAAGGCGAGGGCGACGTTATGTCCGCCGAATCCGAACGAATCGTTGACGGCGGCTCTGACGTCGAGCTTTCGCGGTTCGCCGGCCACCACATCCAGCTCGACCTTGGGATCGATCTGTTCGAGATTGTTCGTAGCCGGAATGATGCCGTGATACAGGGAAAGAATCGTGACGATGCTTTCCACCGCACCGGCGCCGCCAACGAGGTGACCGAGCGCCCCCTTCGGGGCGGTGACTACCACGTGATCGCCGATGGCCTTGAGCACCGCCGCGGCTTCGCCGACGTCCCCGACGACCGTCGAGGTCGCGTGCGCATTCAAGTGACCGATGTCCGATGTGGACAGCTCTGCGGAGCGCAACGACTTGCCGATCGCATTGATCTGGCCAATACCATCCGGGTGGTTACCGGTGATGTGGTACGCGTCCGCGGTGATGCCGACCCCGGCTAGCCTGCCGTAGATCCGGGCGCCCCGTGCCTTCGCGTAGTCCGCGCGCTCAAGCACAACCACGCCCGCGCCCTCGCCGAGCACGAACCCGTCCCGGTCGACGTCGAACGGCCGGGACGCCCGCCCCGGCTCGTCGTTGCGGGTGGACAGGGTCCGGGACTGGGTGAACCCGGCGATGGTGATCGGATGGATGCACGCCTCCGCGCCGCCGGCGACCACCACGTCCGCCTCTCCCGATTGGATCATCCGCCAGCCTGCCGCGAGCCCTTCGGCACCCGAAGCGCAGGCCGAGGCGGGGGAGTGCACCCCGGCGCGCGCCCTCAGGTCGATGCCGACATGCGCGGCCGGGCCGTTCGGCATGAGCATCGGGACGGTCAGCGGGGACACCTTGCGCAGCCCCGCGGTTTCCAGCACGTCGTCCTGGTCGAGCAACGTGACAGGACCGCCGATACCCGTTCCGATCGCGACCCCGAGCCGGTCAGGGTCGACCGCCTGACCGTCCTCGGTCGGCATGTCGAAGCCCGCGTCGTCCCAAGCCTGCCGGGCCCCGATCAGCGCGATCTGCTCGCAGCGATCCAGCCGGCGCGCCTGCACTCGCGGCAGCACGTCGGCTGGATCCACGGCGAGCGGCGCGGCGATGCGTACCGGCAGCTCGAAACGTTCGACCCAGTCGGCCTCGATGGCTTTGACGCCGCTGCGCCCGTCCAGCAGCGCGTCCCAGGTAGAGGACACATCTCCGCCCACCGGCGTGGTAGCGCCGAGGCCGGTGATCACGACGTCAGTGCTCATCCGTTCTACTCCCCATGATCAGTACTTCTTCGATCAGGAATTCTTGGTGACGTAATTGACCGCGTCACCGACGGTCTTCAGGTTCGCGAGCTCGTCATCCGGGATTTTCACGCCGAACCTGTCTTCGGCCTGCACCGCGATCTCCACCATGGACAGTGAATCGATGTCCAGGTCATCCACGAAGGACTTCTCCGCGCTGACATCGTCGGCTGCCACGCCGGCGACCTCTTCCACGATTTCCGCCAGGCCCTTCAGGATCTCGTCATTCGCCACGGTATTTCCCTTCTTGTTCCTTGCTGTTATCGACAACGACGGTCACCACGTACTTGGCGATCATGGACAGATCACCACTTGACCCGCGTAGGACAGGCCCGCGCCGAAACCGACGAACAACACCACATCGCCCCGATGTACTCGCCCGGCGGCGCGCATGTGGTCGAGTGCCATGGGGATCGATGCCGATGAGGTGTTGCCGGAGTACATGATGTCGTCGGCGACAACCATATCCTCACGTGCGCCCTTGCTCCGGAGCCGTTTCGCGATAGCCTCGACGATCCGCAGGTTGGCCTGGTGTGGGATGAGAACGTCTACTTCGGATGGCTCGATTCCGGCCAGTTCGAGAGCCTCCAACGCGATCGGCGCGATCTGGGTGGTCGCCCACCTGAACACCGCCTGGCCCTCCTGGAAGAGGTACTTGTCGTCCCGCATGTAGATCGTGTCGGCCAGATCGCCCGCGCTGCCCCAGGCCACCGGGCCGATCTCGGGCTGTTCGGCCGCACCGACCACCGCGGCTCCCGCGGCGTCGGCGAAGATGATCGCGGTGGAACGGTCCTTCGGGTCCAGCCAGTCGCTGAGCTTCTCCGCTCCGATCACCAGTACCTTGCCCGACGAGCCCGACTTGATCAGGTCGGAGGCCACCCCGAGCGCGTAGCAGAATCCGGCACACGCGGCATTCAGGTCGAACGCACCGGACGCCTTGATCCCGATGCGGTCGGCGACCTGTGCGGCGGCGTTCGGGATCGGTGTCGGCATCGTGCAGCTCGCCACGATCACGGTGTCCACATCGGACGGCGCGATTCCGGCGTCGGCGAGCGCCTTCGAACCGGCGGTGATCGCCATGTCCACCAGTAGCTCGTCCTCGCCGGCGAACCGCCGCTCGATGATGCCGACGCGATCCCGAATCCACTGGTCGCTGGTGTCCATGTGCTCGGCGAGCTCGTCGTTGGTCACCACCCGTTCCGGTCGGATGCTGCCGACTCCGAGGATCCGGGTGGCCTCCACCCTCGGGGGTAGTTTCAACGTCGGTCGTGCTGGGCTCATGCGGCGCCTCCCTGTCCAGCGACCACGTCGGCCACCTTGTCCAGATCACCCGGCTCACGTAGTGCCACCGTGTTGGTTCCCTTGAGATCCCGCTTGACAAGGCCGGTGAGCGTGCCGGCTGGCGGCAGCTCCACCGTCGCCGTCGTACCCAGCTCGCCGAGCGTTGCCATGCAGGAGTCCCATCGCACCGGCAGGGTCACCTGCGCGATCAGTCGTTCGAGTAGCTCGGTGCCGGATTCGACCCTGGCTCCGTCCGCATTGGACAGCAGTGGCCGGGTGGGGTCGCTGACCTGAATCTCTTTCGCGCGTTCCCGGAGTGCCGCCTCGGCCGGCGCCATGAACCGGGTATGGAACGCGCCCGCGACCTTGAGCGCCACTACCTTCGCGCGCACCTTCGGCTCGCTGGTGAGTTCCGCCAGCGCGCTCAGCGGGCCCGCCGCGACGATCTGTCCCGCGCCGTTCCGGTTCGCGGCATCCAGGCCGAGTTCGTCGAGCCGGGCGAGTACCTCATCCGGATCCCCGCCGAGCACCGCGGACATGCCGGTGGGCTCGAGCGCGCAAGCAGCCGCCATCTCGGCACCCCTGGTCGCGGCCAACGCCACCGCGTCGTCGCTGCTCAGCGCGCCGGCCATGGCGGCGGCGGCAAGCTCACCAACCGAGTGGCCAGCGACCGGGGCGTCGTCGGGTAGCGACACCCGGTTGCGCAGCTCGTCGAACGCGAGCAGGGACAGCGCGACCACCAGTGGCTGGGTCACCGCGGTGTCCTTGATCTCGTCGGCCTCCGCGGTGGTGCCGAGCCGGATCAGATCCAGGCCGGTCGCATCGGACCAGCGCCGCAGCCGCGCTTCGGCGCCGTCGACCTGAAGCCAGGGGGTGAGCATGCCGGGAGATTGGGAACCTTGACCAGGTGCGAGTACAGCAAGCACCGGTCCACTACACCATCTGCCCCGCCAGGAGTGCTGGTGCCGGGGCCGACGAAGTCCCGTACGGGTTTTTGGAGGGTATCTACAACTGGCAGGGAGAGTTCGACGTCGGGAGCCGTGTCTTGTTGTCGAGTTCGGGCAGCTTCCGGTGGTGACTTCACTCACCGGGACCGGTTCACCACAGGCCGCGAGAGCGGGCCAGTCGTCCGACACACAGGCCGATCCGGAGTACCTGGGCATCCCGAGGGTCGGTGGGGTTGCGGCCGGTCAAGTCGGCCACCCGGCGCAACCGGTAGCGCACCGTGTTGGGGTGCACGAACATCGTCTTCGCGCAGGTTTCCAGTACGCCGCCGGCTTCCAGATACGTCTCCACGGTGCCGAGCAACGTGCTGCCGGCCTCCTCCAGCGGCTGGGCGACACGCTGCACGAGCTGCCACTCCGCCTCTGGGTCACCGGCGAGCGCGCGTTCCGGCAGCAGATCCGCGGAACGTACCGGGCGCGGCGCGTTCGGCCAGCCAACTACGGCCCGCAGCCCGGACAGCGCGTCCGACGCGCTGTGGTGTGCCTCGGCGAGGCTCGGCACGGTCGGCCCCGCGACGACCGGCCCGTCGTCGAAGGCCACCGCCATCCTGGTCAGGATCTCCGCGTTGTCCCCGTCGCCTCCGGTGGGCCCGGCGACGACCACGACCAGCCGGGAGCCCTGCACGCTGAGCAGCACCGGCCGGCCAACGCGGGCAGCCCTGCTGCGCACCTCGAACACCGCGGTCGGCGGATCGTCCGAGCGGGGGTTGCCGACCAGCACGGTGGCGTCCGCGGCTGGGTCCCAGCCGAGTGCGGTGGCCCTTGACAGCAGCGATTCCTCGGCGTCGCCACGCACGATGCCGTCCACCACCAACGCTTCCAGCCGGGCGTCCCACGCGCCCCGCGCTTCGGCCGCGGCCGCGTAGGAGTTGGCCGCGGCGAAGGCGACCTCCCGCCCGTAACGAAGGATGCCCTCCATCAGCGCGGCGCGTTCGGCGTCGCCAGAAGCCAGCTCCGGCAGCTGCTCCTCGAACACCTCGATGGCCAGCCGGACCAGTTCCACGGTTTGCCGCAGGCTGATCCACCGGGACAGCTCGCGAGGAGCGTTGCGGAACGCGTCGGTGGTGAGCTTGAGGGCTTCTTCGGAATCACGCAGCCAGCCGACGAAACCGGCGGCACCGGCCTGCGTGATCAGCAGGACGCTGGCGCGCTGGTCCGCGGGCATCCTGCCGAACCAGGGGAGGCGTTCCTCCATCGCGGCGACACTTGCCGATGCCATCTGGCCGGACGCTCGTTCCAGGTGGCGGAGGGTCTTGGTCGATACGCCGTGCCGGTTCGGGCCACGTCGCTTCGAGCTTCCGGCGGTCATGAACTAAGAATCGCACGTGCGAGGGGATTTTTTGGGGCCACCCGGCGCATGCTCGCCCAGCGGCGTCACCGCATCCGCTCGGGCGGCGCTGCCCGGTACCAGTTCCCTGGTGCAGCTACGCGCCGGGCGGCCCCTTCTCTCCCCGGTCCCCACCGGTCACTCCACTATGGACGTTGTTGACCTTGGTTTGCCATAGGGTTCCCCCTTTCGTGGCACGGCTCTGGCCACGAAACACCCGTGAGTACTCGTTGTCGTGATAGCGACCAAGTACTCACGGGTGTGGGGGAGCTAGGCCACGCCAGGGTCGGAGGTCTGCTCCGGAGCGGCCGACACGTCGTCGATCCGGTACCTGCGCACCGCCTCGATCACGTCCTCCTGCTTGGCCTCGCCCCGCTCGGCCAGCGCGGTGAGTACTCCGACGGTGATCGACTCGGCGTCCACGTTGAAGTACCTGCGTGCCGCCGGGCGGGTGTCGGAGAAACCGAAGCCGTCGGTGCCGAGCGTGAGCATCTCGGTGGGTACCCAGGCGCGGATCAGGTCAGGTACCGCGCGCATCCAGTCGGACACCGCGACAACCGGCCCCGGTGCCTCGGAAAGCGCCCGCGTCACGTGCGGCACGCGAGGCTCCGCGTCCGGGTGCAGCAGGTTGTACTTGTCCGCGTCCACCGCCTCGCGGCGCAGCTCGGCCCACGACGTCGCGGACCAGACATCGGCCCGCACGCCCCATTCGTCGGCGAGTAGCCGCTGTGCTCGCAACGCATCCGGCATGGTCACCCCGGAGACCAGGATCTGCGCCCTCGGTCCGTTCTCGCCCGGTGCGGTCCGGTACCGGTACAGCCCCCGCAGCAACCCGTCCACGTCGAGGTTCTCCGGCTCTGCCGGCTGCTGGTACGGCTCGTTGTACACGGTGAGGTAGTAGTACACATTCTCCGGCGACTCGCCGTACATCCGGCGTAGCCCGTCCCGCACGATGTGGGCGATCTCGAACGACCACGCGGGATCGTAGGCGATCACGGCGGGGTTGGTGGCGGCGAGCAGCAGCGAATGCCCGTCGGCGTGCTGCAGACCCTCGCCGACCAGCGTGGTCCGGCCGGCCGTCGCGCCGAGGATGAAGCCGCGGGTCATCTGATCCGCCGCGGCCCAGAACGCGTCGCCGGTGCGCTGGAAACCGAACATCGAGTAGAAGATGTAGATCGGGATCATCGGGACGCCGTGCGTGGCGTACGAGGTGCCCGCGGCGATGAACGACGCCGTCGAGCCGGCTTCGTTGATGCCCTCGTGCAGCAGCTGACCCTGCTCGCTTTCCTTGTACGCCAACATGAGTTCGGCGTCCACGGAGGTGTAGAGCTGACCCTTCGGGTTGTAGATCTTCTGGGTGGGGAACATCGAGTCCATGCCGAAGGTGCGCGCCTCGTCCGGAATGATCGGCACGATCCGCCAGCCGACCTCCTCGTCCTTGGCGAGATCCCGCACCAGCCGCACGAACGCCATCGTGGTGGCGACTTCCTGCTTGCCGGAACCCTTTCGGACCACGTCGTAGACCTTGTCGCCCGGCAGTACCAGGCTCTTCGATTTCACCCGGCGCTCCGGCAGGTACCCGCCGAGTTGCCGCCTGCGCTGCTGCAGGTACTCGATCTCCGGCGCGTCCTGGCCGGGGTGGTAGTAAGGCGGCAGGTACGGATCCTTGGCCAGTTCGGCGTCCGAGATCGGGATACGCAGCTCGTCCCGGAACGTCTTGATGTCGTCGGCGGCCATCTTCTTCATCTGGTGCGTCGCGTTGCGGCCCGCGAAGTGCGTGCCGAGCCCGTAGCCCTTGATGGTCTTGGCGAGGATGACCGTCGGTTGCCTCGGCTGCTCCATCGCGGCCTGGTACGCCGCGAACACCTTGCGGTAGTCGTGCCCACCGCGCTTGAGATTCCAGATGTCGTCGTCGGAGTAGTTCTTCACCATCTCCTTCGTGCGGGGATCGCGGCCGAAGAAGTGGTCCCGCACGTAGGCGCCATCGTTGGCCTTGTAGGTCTGGTAGTCCCCGTCCAGCGTGGTGTTCATCAGGTTGACGAGCGCGCCGTCCTTGTCGGCGTGCAGCAGGGCATCCCACTCGCGACCCCAGATGACCTTGATCACGTTCCAGCCCGCGCCGTGGAAGAACGCCTCCAGCTCCTGGATGATCTTGCCGTTGCCGCGTACCGGCCCGTCCAGCCGCTGCAGATTGCAGTTGATCACGAACGTGAGGTTGTCGAGGCCTTCGTAGGCGGCCGTGTGGATCAGCCCGCGGGACTCCGGCTCGTCCATCTCGCCGTCCCCGAGGAACGCCCATACGTGCTGGTCGGAGGTGTCCCTGATACCCCGGTCGCGCAGGTAGCGGTTGAACCGTGCCTGGAAGACCGCCTGCGCGGGGCCGAGGCCCATGGACACCGTGGGGAACTCCCAGAAGTCCGGCATCAGCCTCGGGTGCGGGTAGGAGGGCAGGCCGCCGCCCTCGCCGGCGTGCGAGTACTCCTGGCGGAAGCCGTCCAGCTGGTGCGCGGACAGGCGCCCTTCGAGGAACGCGCGCGCGTAGATGCCAGGGGAGGCGTGCCCCTGGATGAAGACCTGGTCGCCGCCGCCGGGGTGATCCTTGCCGCGGAAGAACCAGTTGAAGCCGACCTCGTACAGCGTCGCCGAGGAGGCATAGGTGGAGATGTGCCCGCCAACGCCGACACCGGGGCGCTGCGCGCGGTGCACCGTCATCGCGGCGTTCCAGCGGATCCACGCACGGTAACGGCGTTCCGCTTCCTCGTCACCGGGGAACCACGGTTCCCGCTCGGTTGGGATCGTGTTCACGTAGTCCGTGCTGGTCAGCGCCGGCACCCGGACTCGTTTCTCCCTGGCGCGCTCCAGCAGGCGAAGCATCAGGTAGCGGGCGCGCTGCGGTCCGCCCTCGTCCAGCATCGCGTCGAACGACTCGAGCCATTCACTCGTCTCGTCCGGATCGATATCCGGCAGATGCGCGGCCAAACCATCGCGGATCACGCGGACTCGAGCGGCGGGAGGCTTTGCCTGTGCCTGTGGGGTGGAACCGCCGGTGTTCTGCGGGGCCAAGGGATCTCCTTGCCTGGGTAGGGAACGTGCTCAATCCGGCTCGTCGTCGGCGTGCCGGGTTGTCACCCGCCATCGTCACCCGAAAAGCGGCTGGCGTCATCACTACTGATCGGTATGAGGGGCGGGCACGCGTGGTCTACTGATCAGGGTATTACCGGTGTGGACGGTTGCGCTGACGCCGTCCCCGGTGTTCGCTTGCTCCAAGAGCGAAATATTGGTAGATCACTTGTGGCGGTCTGTGCCCAGCAGGGGGCGCTCGCGGCCGCACGGGGTAATTGGAGGAGTGAAAGTCGTGGTCGCCGCGGGAGACGCTGGCAGCACCGGCGTCGCCGACAGGCTCGGTATCAAGCCGGACATGGTGGTCCAGGAAATCGGGTGGGACGAGGACGTTGACGACAGCGTGCGTGCCGCCGTTGAGGAGCGAATCGGCGCTGAACTGCTGGATGAGGACGCCGATGAGGTAATCGACGTCGTGCTGCTGTGGTGGCGCGACGAGGACGGGGACTTGGTGGACGACGCGTTGGTCGACGCGATGGGTCCACTCGACGAGAACGGCGTTATCTGGGTGTTGGCCCCCAAGACCGGGCGACCTGGGCATGTGGAGCCGAGTGATATCTCGGAGGCCGCGCAAACCGCGGGTCTCGCGCAGACCTCGAATATCAGCGTGGCGGAGGATTGGGCCGCGACCAGGCTGGTTCGCCCGCAGTCGGCGAAGGTGAAGCGGTAGCGGGTCCCGGCACGTTCGAACCGCCCAGCGGCGTGTCATACGCTGGGCGCGCAAGCTTCAGGGCGCATCGCGAGGAGCGCGCCAATGTTCCTCCCGCGCCGCACATCATCAGGAGGATGGGCGATATGGCGGTCGAGGTCGGTTCGCAGGCCCCGGACTTCACGTTGAACGACTACAACAAGGAGCAGGTCACGCTCTCGTCCTTCCAGGGCGACAAGAACGTGCTGCTGGTGTTCTACCCGTTCGCCTTCAGCGGTATCTGCCAGGGTGAGCTCTGCCAGGTGCGCGACGAACTGGCCACCTACCAGGATGCCGACGTGCAGGTCATCGGTGTTTCGGTGGATACCCCGTTCAGCCTCAAGGCGTGGGCCGAGCAGCAGGGGTTCCAGTTCCCGCTGCTGTCCGACTTCTGGCCGCACGGCGAGGTGGCGAAGATCTACGGTGTGTTCAACGAGGCCGCGGGGCTGGCCAACCGGGGCACCTTCCTGATCGACACCGGCGGCAAGGTGCAGTACGCCGAGGTGAACCAGCCGGGCGAGCCACGTGATCAGGAGGCCTGGAAGAAGGCCGTGCGGTCGTTGAAGGGATGATGGCCGGGTGCCCGGTTCGCCGGGGTACCTGCCACGGGCGCATAGCTCAGCGGAAGAGCACTTGCCTTACAAGCAAGGGGTCGCTGGTTCGAACCCAGCTGCGCCCACCGGTTCTGACCAGGCGGTGACGACGCGATACACCCGGCTACAGGCCGGCCTTGGTGCGGGTCACCGACAGCGGCTCGTCTGCCGGGCTTGGTTCGCCGGTACGCAACTCGGCGGCGCGGCGGGCGACTCGACGGAAGTTGTCCGGGTCGGCCTGCAACGCGGCGATCCGTCGCCACTGCTTACCGTGCCCGCACCAGCACTCGAAACGGCACCCTGAAGGCCGAAGCAGCCACACGCCACCTCGACGCTTGCGACCGTTAGTGCGGTATTCCTTTTTGTGCTCGGCGCTGCGGCGACCAACTGCTTAGAGCGTTAGCGACAGCCCGTCGCGGGCGAGGTTGCTTCACTCCTCACCGGCCGTCATGAGTATAACTATTCAAACTAGAAGGATGATTAGTTATCGTGAACGAATGGTGGAGGTGACCCGGCCGCGGGTGGTGGTGACGCACTGGGTGCAGCCGGAGGTCACGGACCGGCTGGAGCAGTTCTGCGCACCGGTGGTGCCCTCGCTGGAGGAGGAGGTGTGGCCGAGGCGCGTGGTGTTGGCCCGCGCGGAGTCCGCGGTGGGCATCGTGTCCTGTATGGCTGACTGCGTTGACGAGGCCTGGCTCGCGGCGTGTCCGCGGTTGCGGGTGGTGTCGGCGGTGGCCAAGGGGCACGACAACATCGACGTGGCCGCCTGTACCCGGCGCGGGGTGTGGGTGACGAACCTGCCGGACTTGCTGACCGCCCCGACCGCGGAACTGGTGGTTGGATTGATGCTGGCACTGCTGCGCCGCATCACCGAGGCCGGCGACTACGTGCGCGGTGGCGCGTTCACCGGGTGGCGCCCGGTTTTCTACGGCACCAGCTTGCAGGGCGCAACGGTCGGAATCATCGGGATGGGCCAGCTGGGGCAGGCGGTGGCTCGTCGGGTGCGGGCGTTCGACGCGACGGTGATCTTTTACGATCCCGCGGTGCCGCCGGCACAGTCCGCGACGGGGGAGGCAGCCCAGGTCCCACTGGCCGAGGTACTGGCCCGCAGTGACGTGGTCGTGCCACTGGTGCCCTTGACACCCGCGACCGAGCGGATGCTCGACGCTACCGCGCTGGCGACGATGCGCCGGGGCGCGTTCCTGATCAACGCCGGCCGCGGTTCGTTGGTCGATGAGGACGCGGTCGCCGACGCGTTGCAGACCGGTCAGTTGGGCGGATACGCGGCCGACGTGTTCGCGTTTGAAGACTGGCGCCACCCCGACCGGCCCCGCGCGATCCCGTCGCGACTGCTGGCCAGTTCGCGGACGGTGTTGACTCCGCATCTGGGCTCGGCCGTCGCCAGCGTGCGCCGCGACATGGGCCTGGCCGCGGCCGAGCAGCTGCGCCAGGCCTTGACCGGGACGCGCCCGGACAACGCCGTCAACGAGGTGGGCCGATGAACCTCACGCACGTAGGCGCCTACCTGGCGGTTCTGGATACCGGCGGGTTTCGGCCCGCGGCCGCGCGCCTGGGGGTGACCCAGGGCGCCGTCTCGCAGCAGATCGCTCGGTTGGAAGCTGAGCTGGGGGTCAGCTTGATCCAGCGCGGGCCAGGGGAATGTCGCGCCGCTCCTGGCACCGAGGTGTTCACCCGCTATGCCCGCACCCTGCTCGAACTCGCCGATCGCGCCACGCGCGTGCTACCCGACCCCGTTCTGGTTGTCGGGGCTGCCTCCAATATCGGCACCTACCTGTTGCAGCCGGTGGTGAAAACCATCGGTGACGCGCACGCCGAGCACTACCGGATCCGCCAACGCCTCGGGCCGAACGCCGAGATCATCGAATGCCTGCAGACGGGCGCGGTCGACGTCGCGATCACGGAGTGGTGGGATCACCGGACTGGCTTCGAAACCACCATGTGGCGCGAGGAAGACCTGGTCGTCATCGTGGGCCCCGGCCACGCGTGGTGGCAGCGGGCCACGGTCACCCTCGACGAACTCGCCGAACAAACCATCCTCGGTGGCGAACCCACCAGCGGCACCGGCACCCTGCTGCGGACCGCCCTTGGCGAGGCCGCCGACCGCCTGCCGGCCACGGTCAATCTCGGCAGCACCGCCGCGGTCAAGGAGGCCGTACACGCTGGGCTCGGCGTGTCCCTGGTGCTGGCCAGTGCCGCCGACACCGACGTCCAGCACGGCCGGCTGCATACCTTGCGCCTCGCGGACATCACCCTGCGCAAACCGCTGTGGGTCAGCCACCGCCGCGGGCTTACCCGTCAGGACCCGGCCGCCCTGTTCACCGACGCGATCCTGGCCACAAGTCGGTAGCCGTATGACAGAACCGCGGCGCCCGTACTACGGCTGGTGGATGATCGCCGGACTGAGCCTCACCGAGCCGGTGTCGTGGGGCGTGCTCATCTACGCGTTCTCGGTGTTCGTCGTGCCTATGCACGCCGAGCTCGGCTGGGCGCCGGCCGAGCTCAACGGCGGCTACACCGCCGGCGTGGCCGTTTCCGGGCTGGTGGCGATCCCAGTCGGCCGGTGGCTGCAACGTCACGGGGCACGCGGGTTGATGACCGCTGGCAGCGTTCTGACGGTGTTGGCCCTGCTAGGCTGGTCACAAACCCGTTCGCTGCCAGTGTTTTACGGCTGCTTCCTGGTCGCCGGACTGGCCATGGCTACCACGCTGTACGAACCGGCGTTCGCCCTCACCGCGGCCTGGTTCCACCGGCTACGCGCCCGCGCGGTGCTGATCCTCACCATCGCCGGCGGGCTGGGCAGCACGATATTCGTGCCACTGACCGGCGCCCTGGTCTCGGCGCAGGGGTGGCGCAACGCCCTTCTGACTCTCGCCGGCATCGTCGCCGTCGTCACGATCCCTGTTCACGCCCTGGTGTTGCGCCGCTGGCCCGCCGACCTCGGCCTCCATCCGGACGGTGCTTCGCACGCGGACACCGCCGCGCCCGTCAGCCACCCCGCGGGGCAGCGTCGCTGCATCCTGCGCAGCAGCTCGTTCCGCTGGATCACGCTCAGCATGGTTACCCACGAAACCGGGAAATGGGCCGTCAGCGTCACCTTGGTCGTCTACCTCACCAGCCGCGGCTACCCCCTCGGTTTGGCCACTGCGCTGGCCGGCAGCGTCGGCGGCTTGCAAGTCATCGGCAGGGTGCTATCGACCTGGCTCCAGCCGCGCATCCCCCAACACCGCACCGCGATCATCCTGTTCACCGCGCAAGGCATCGCGCTGCCCATCCCGCTGCTGACCAGCGGACACGGCAGCCTCGCCACCGTCACCATCGGTGTGCTCCTGGTGTTTTTCGGCCTCGGTTTCGGCCTAACCGACCTCATGCGCGGCACGCTGGTCGCCGACTACTACGGCTCGGCAGCCTACGCCAGCATCAACGGGGTTCTGTCCACTTTCGTCGTCGCGGCCCGCACCGCCGGGCCACTGCTGGCCGGTCTGGTCGCCACCCTCGCCCACGCCACCGCGCCGGTTCTGGCCACTGCCGCGCTGCTCTCGCTGATCGGCGCCTACGCCCTCCACCGGGCCCACCACACCCGCACCGGTGAAGACATCCCGGGCCTTGAGGAACATCGGCGTCAAATCATGCGCTGAGCGTTCTCCGGTACGTCGCCTTCGTGTGACGGCTGGTCAGTCGAGCCACCCGCGCCGTTCCAAGTTCTCGGTGCGGATTTCTTCGGTGTAGCCGTTTTCGAAGCGCACAGTCGCGAAGCTGTCGCCGAGCAGACCCCGGCGGGTGGAAACCACCTCGCCGCGGGTTCCTGGTTGCACGGTGGAGAACATGCCGCGACCTGTGGCCCGCCGGTTACGTACCCGGTCGCCTGCCTTGTAACCCCGCGGCACATCCTCGGTCCACCAGCGGCCACGCCGTTGCTCCGGGTGGCCCTGCCCGCGCTGTTGCCGACCGCCGGTCGCGCCGCGCTCGTGTTGCTCAGGTGTCCAGCCGCCGTCGCGCGCCGGTTCGCCGGCAGCGGAACTCAGCACCTCATCACTCGTGGATGGGTCACCCGGTCGCCATGGCGTGAACTCTTGCCACGCATCCGGGTCGTGGTCGTCGTACGGCTCGTAGGCGCTCTCGCCTGCTTCGGGTCGGCCGCTCATCGGCCCTCGCCTTCCCCGCAGGTATCACAACTATTGCCCTAGTGAGGGTAGCGATCCGGCGGCAATTGGGAAGCCTGTTCGCCGGTCAGGAATTCCGCCCTCGGGCGATCAATTCGGTGTGAGCGCGGCACGGACGATCATGCTCGCCATCAGGAAAGGCCGCCGTCGGCGCGGATGTTCTGGCCGGTGACCCAGCGACTGTCGGGGTGGGCGAGTAGTGCCACCAGGTCGGCGACATCGGCCGGCTGGCCGATGCGGCCCAGAGCCGTCATGGCGGCGGCTCCTTCGAACGCCTGCGGTGCGGCGCTGCCCCGATATGGCACGTAATATGTGACTTACTCGCGGTATGAGTACGGGACATCGTCGGCTGGGACGCGCTGTGCCGATTCCACCGACGGCTAGCGGATCCGCTGGCTTGAAGGGTGCAACGATAATGAGCGAGCAGGCCAACAAGGAGCGCATCCGGGCCGCGTTCGACGAGTGGGCGGCAGGCACCGGCGGACCGTTCGCGCTGCTGGCCGAGGACGCCACCTGGACGATCGTCGGCAACAGCCCGGTCTCCCGGAAATACCACAGCCGCAAGGAGTTCATCGACGTTGTCATCGACCCGTTCAACGCACGAATGTCAGCGCCGCTGGTGCCGAGGGTGCGGGGGCTCTACGCCGATGGCGACTGGGTCATCGCGCTGTTCGACGGCCACGCCACCGCCAGGGACGGTAACCCCTACGAGAACACCTACACCTGGTACATGCGGTTCGCGCAGACCGCCGACGGCGCACAGATCGTTGAGGTGATCGCCTTCTTCGACACGATCGAGTTCACCGACTTCTGGACCAGGGTCAGCCCGGCCTGAACCCCTGCTCGCTTTGCCACTTGAGTGTCCCCTGGCGCCAGGCCGCGCGCGACGCGGAACCGTACCGTCAAGGTCGAGGCTGGTGATCACTGAAGTTGTCGTTCAGGCTGAGGTGCGCTTCGAGTTCGCCGGGCTGGTCACCGATGATGTTCAGCCGGAGCTGAACGAGATCCCCTCGGTACTCGACGCGGGCGACCTCAAACGCCGACGTCCCCTCCGGCGCTTTGCGGTACTCCGTGCACAGTGCGAGAAACACCGACGTCCGGTACGGGACCCCGAACCTGTCGGCTTCGAACTGTCCACATTGGCTTGTTTCTATCGACGCTTGGGAATGGGCAAGCACGAGGTCGCTCGGCAGGGTCAGGTCAGGTGGCACCGACCATCCGGTTCGCAGTGCGTCGTCCAGCCAGCCCACCTCGGCCCGCCGGAAGAACGAGTAGCTGATCGCCAGTGGCACCTCGCGTAGCGACAACTGTGTCGTCACACGCAGGATGGCCTCCGTCCCGGACGCCTGGAGTCGTCTACGAATACTGACTTCCGGGACAACGGTGCGCTTCTCGAGTACGACCAGCGCCACATCGCTGCCGCGGGGTGTTGCCAGCATGCGGCTCAGTCCTCCCGCGCGCGAATCGAGCTTTGGCCTCGCCACGAAGGTTCCTCGCCCGCGAACGCGATAAATTTGCCGGTCGTCTTCCAGAATCGCCAAGGCTTGCCGCACAACAACGCGACTGATGCCGAATCGTCGGGCCAACTCGGGTTCCGATGGCAACGCCTCACCTGGTTGCCAAGAACCAGACTCGATGTGTTCCTTGAGAACTTCCTGTAACTGGTAGTACAAGGGCACGAAGCTGTGGCGGTCAAGCTTCTCGGCGCTGAGCGAATCCACGTTCCTGACCTCTGGGTTCTTGGTTCGGAGTGATGTTGCTGATTAGGACGACCAGACAAGTCCCGATAGTACAACTCCGTCTGGCGTCGATCGAGACCTATTTTCCCTGTTGACTGGCAACTTCTGAGCATGTATTCACTTGTATGTTCCGCCTACAAGCTAGGCAGGAGGTTGCTTCGATGAGTGCGACTGACGATGAGCGACGCCTCGAACAACTCGGCTACAAGCAGGAATTGCCCCGCATACTGCGGTTCTGGACGAACTGGGCGTTGGGCTTCGCGTTCATCTCGCCGGTGGTTGGCCTCTACACCGTCGTCGCGCTGGGCGCTCAAACGGCGGGTGCGGCGTGGGTATGGACACTGCCAATAGTCCTGTCTGGACAGTTGCTCGTGGCGTTCGTCTATGCGGATCTCGCCAGGCGATGGCCGCTCGCCGGTGGGATCTACCAGTGGTCTCGCCGGCTGATTGGACCGAAGTACGGGTGGTGGGCCGGTTGGATCTACATGTGGGCCTTGGTGCTCACGCTGTCCACGGTCGCGTACGGAGGTGGCTTCTTCCTCGGCGAGCTCATCGGGTGGGACGAGCCGTCAGCAGCCGGCAGCGTGCTGCTCGCGCTGATCGTGATGGCGGCCTTCACGACGGTGAACGCGGTTGGGCTCCATGTGCTGCGCTGGGTCGTCAATATCGGCATCGCCTGCGAAGCGGTGGCGAGTGTCGGCATCGGCATCGCGCTCATCACGCTCTTCCGGAAACAACCCGTCGGAATACTGGTCGATACCCAAACCGCACCGGGAACCGGAGCGTTCCTGCCGGCCTTTATCGCCGCGCTCGCGGTGGCCGGTTGGGTGCTGCTCGGATTCGACGCGTGCGGCAGTGTCGCCGAGGAAACGCGCAATCCCACCCGGCGAGTGCCGAGGGCCATTGTCATTTCCCTGCTTTCGGTAGGCCTCGTCGACATCCTCGCCGCGGTCGCACTCATGCTCGCTCATCCCAACATCGGAGCGGTTGTAAGTGGCGCCGCATCGGATCCCGTTTCCGGCGCTGTTGTCGCGGCTTTCGGTAGTTGGGCCGCGACGCCATTCCTCGCGGTAGTGGTAATCGGCTTCATCGCGTGCGGGATCGCGGTACAGGCGACCGCGGTTCGGGTGGTGTACTCGTATTCGCGCGACGGTATGGTGCCGTTCTCCCGGCTGTGGCGCCGCGTGTCTTCGCGAAACCATTCGCCAATTTTCGCGGTTTTTTTGGTAGCGATACTGTCGTCGCTCGCGTTTAGCTACGCCAACGTCCTTGAAGTGCTCGTGTCATTCGCGACCGGCGGATATTACATTGGTTTTCTCGCACCCGTCGCGGCGTTGCTGTATCTGCGCATGAGGGGAAGGTGGCAACCCACCACCGCTCGTCCTCGTTTCGCACGGCTCGCGACCGTTGTGAACACCGCCGCCACGCTCTGGCTGACCTTCCAGCTTGTCAACATCGCCTGGCCCCGCTACGACCACCTGCCCTGGTGGCAGAACTGGGCGGTTCCGCTCGGAGTGCTGGTATTCGGCGGCGTCGGGCTTATCTACTTCCTCTCCAGGCGCCCCGACCGAAGGTTTACCACTGACAGTGCGGCGATGAGCCGCGGATACCCCACGACGAGCACGGAACAGGAGACGGTATGACTGGCGAAGGCTACCTGGACCCGCTGGATGGCGACCGGTCGCAGCTGCAAGGAATGCAGGGACTCAGGCGGCTGGCGGACATTCCGAACAAGCGCCAGCGGGAGGCGGTGGAGGCCGCGCTTGAATACGGCCTCGAGGCCGCGCCGTCGGTTCAGGATCGCACCATATCCACGTTCTCCCGCGGTCCGCAGCCCGCGTTCGCCGGGATCAACACGTTTCTGAAAACGCCGTACTGCGAGGACGTGCACGGAATCGGCCAATATGACGTCGCGTTCGTCGGCGCACCGTTCGACATGGGGACCACTTATCGGTCGGGTTGCCGCTTCGGCCCGCAAGCCGTGCGCAGGATCTCCGCGGTATACGACTCGTACAGCTTGGATCTCGCGGTCGACCTCAGCGAGGAACTGAAGATCTGCGACGCGGGGGACATCTTTGTCATCCCGTCGAACATCGAGAAGACCTTCGATCAGATCGATCTCGCGGTCTCGCACATCGCCAATGAAGAAGTATTCCCGGTAATTGTCGGAGGAGACCATTCGATCGGATATCCCGACGTCCGCGCGTTGGCGAAACATGTCGATGGCAAGGTCGGAATCATACACTTCGACCGGCACATTGATATCCAGGAACGCGATATGGACGAGCGAATGCACACGACGCATTGGTTCCACGCGACCAACATTCCAAACGTGCCACCCAGCAACCTTGTCCAAATGGGCATCGGTGGATGGTACGGGTCCCGTCCCGGTCTCAAGGTGGCAAGGGAAAAAGACACCACGGTGCTGACGATGGGCGACATCGAGAACCTTGGTATCGAGAAAGCGGTCGAGGTCGCCCTGGACATCGCATGGCAGGACGCCGAGGCGGTGTTCCTGTCCTTCGACATCGACTCCGTCGATGGAGGTCTCGCGCCAGGAACCGGCTCGCCCGAGCCGGGTGGGCTGCTTCCCAGGGAGGCGCTCAAGGCGCTCCGGATGATCGCCCGTGAAGGTATCTGCGGGATGGAGGTCGTGGAGATCGCGCCGCCATACGACATTAGCGACGCGACCGCACAACTTGGATGCAGAGCCATCATGGATGTGTTGGGCACTCTCACCGCTGAAGGCAAGATCGGCGCCCGGAAGTAGTCGCCATGGTGATGGCGGTAGATCGCTGATGTGCTCCTGATTATGCGGCGGGGGTGTTGATGGGGTTGCGTCTGGGTTTTTCGTTCGGGGTCGATGACGGTTGGTGGGAGGAATTCGGGTCTCCCGTCGGTGGCCATGCGGACTTGCCAGGGGCTGTTGTGGAGTAGTCGGTGGTGGAATCCGCATAACAGGCACGTGTTGGCGAGTGAGGTTTCGCCCATGTGTTCCCACTCGGTCAGGTGGTGGACTTGGGTGAGGTGGGGTGGGCGGTCGCAGCCGGGGAAGCAGCACCCGCGATCGCGGGCTACCAGGGCACGTCGGAGGTGCACGGTCGCGGTGCGCACCGCCCTCCCGAGATCGAGGGGCACCGACTGGGAATCGAGCACCATGGGGATGAGGCACGCATCGCAGGCGAGGTGTCGGATGCGGGCTGCGGGGATGGGCAGGGTGCCGTCCAGCAGCGCGGTGCCGAGTCCGGTGCGCAATCCTTCTTCGGGCACCAGGATGGACAGGTGGGGGCGTTCCCCGACCTGCTCCGGCACCCTGTCGGTGGCGGCGGCGAGGTCGAGGAGGTCGACGAACGCGTCGCCGTTGCGTTCGGCGGTGGTGCGCTGGTCCGGCACCCCGCCGTGGGCGGGGCGGGGTTTC
>WHSZ01000080.1 GCA_009379845.1 Pseudonocardiaceae bacterium
CGCAGGCGCGCGAACTCCGGGTCTTCCTTTGTGGTCACCTGGTCACGCGGCCGAGGCAGCGCGATGTCGACGATCTCGCGCACAGTGGTGGGCGCAGGCGAGAGCACCACGACTCGATCGCTGACATAAACCGCCTCGTCGATGTCGTGGGTGACGAACAAGATGGTGACGTCGAAATCCTCTCTGACCTGTAGCACGAGGTCTTCCAGGTCCGCTCTGGTCTGCGCGTCCACCGACGCGAACGGTTCGTCCATCAGCAGCAGCTGTGGCTCGTAGGCCAGCGCGCGGGCAATGGCCACGCGCTGCTGCATCCCACCGGACAGCTGCCACGGGTAGTAGTCGGCGAAGCGGTCCAATACCACTACCGATAGTGCCTGGGTGGTACGTCGTTGCCGTTCCTGTTTGGACATGCGTTGGTTGCGCAGTGGCATATCGACGTTGCGCGCGATCGTCGACCATGGCAGCAGCGATCGGTTGTACTCCTGAAACACCATGGCCAGCCCGGGCGGCGGACCGGTGATCGGCTCCTCGGTGAGGACAGCGCTGCCCGATGTAGGTGCGAGCAGCCCGGACAGGCACTTGAGCAGTGTGGTCTTGCCCGCCCGTGAGGGATCGACGATGGATACGAACTCACCACGCCCGACCTCGAACGAGAGCTCGCCGATGGCATGAACGGCACGCTCGCCATGGCCATATGTCTTGCTCAGCTTGTCCACGCGCAGCATGGATCTATCGTCGCCTGCCAGCACCGTGGACGCCTGCCGAGGCTTGAGGTCTGAGGAATAGGACGTCATCATCCACCATCCAATTGGGTCGCTTTGAAGCCGCGGTGCCACGCCATCAACCGACGTTCGACGGTAACGAAGACCGCGTTGAACAACAGTCCGAGAACTCCCAGCAGCAGCATCCCAGACCACATGTCTGGGATGACGAAAGTGCGTTGCGAAACCAGCACGAAATGCCCGATACCATTGGTGTAGGCCACCATTTCGCTGGTCACGAGAATGAACGCCAGTGCCAGCGCGGTGCGGGCACCGGCGAACACCTGCGGGCTCGACCAGCGCAGCACCATGCCGATCCGCTGCCATTTGCTGAACCGGTAGACCTGGGCCAGCTGCTGGAGCACGGGATCGAGCGATCTGGTGCCATCGAGCGCGTTGAGCAGCACCGGCACGGTGGCCGCCATCGCGATCACCAGAATCTTCGTGCGGTCACCGGTCCCGAGTATCACCAGGAACAGGGGGATGATCGCGATCTTCGGCAGTGCGCGCGCGAACTCGACGACCGGTTCGAGCGCTATCGCCACCCACCGCACCAACCCCATGGCGGTGCCAATCAGCACGCCGGCCGTGACGGCGAGCACGAAGCCGAGCCCCAGCCGGGTCAGGCTCGGCACGACGTCGCTGAGCACCCGCTCGAACAGCCAGTTGTCGGCGAACGCCTTCGCCACAACGTCCAGTCGTGGCAGGAACGGCGATTGCAGCGTTGCCGCGGCCGACGCCCAGGCCGCGAGCAGCGTTGCGGCGCCGATCAGCGACAAGCCGAGTTCTTTCGCTCGACGGTTCATGACGTGTGCCCCGATCGCTGCGAGGGGTGCCAGTGGAGTGTGATTCGTTCCAGCCGCCGCATCAGGAAGCTGGTCGCGACGCCGAGCAAGCCGGCGGTGACCACAAGGGCGTAGGTGGTTACCACGGCACCCGACGCCATGCGACGTATCGCGGACGTCAATCAACAGTTCCACCGGCTCATTCTCACGTCAGCGGGCAGTAGACGGCTCGTCAACGCACTGTCCGGACTGTCGCGGGTGCCGCTGCTGATGGGCGTGGTACCCGACGCCTACACCGAAGCCATGCGGCGCAGCCTCGGGCACCATCGCGAGATCGTGCTGGCATTGCGGGCGCGCGACCCCAGCTGGGCAGAGTCGATCATGCAAGCGCACATCAAGGCGGCGCGTGCCGCGCGACGTGAAGACCGCCTGTCATGGCCCTTCTCGACGTCTTAGTTCGAGAGTTGCGACCAGCCAGGTAGGTACTGCCTCGCGGTGTACTGGACCGGTTCGTAGTCCCGAATCGGCACCATAGACATATGGAGGACCGGTGTAGACGAACCGCCCGGTACGCCTAGGATCGCGGTCAGGGCAACGCGAGCCGCATCGTTAGTGTGCAACTCCCCCTCGGACCCGTTCACTACCCCTACGCGCCGGCTGGATGGTCACATCCACCGCTCTGGCCTCGGCGTCGTAGACCATCTCCAGTCGCAGTGCCTCGTGCAGCTCCTCCAGCCGAGCCGGGCCGGCACGGTCAAGAACGTGCCCACGTCGCCGACGGAATCGATCATGGCGTACACCTCGGCGACGTCCAGCGTGTTCGGAGCGGGCGCACCGTCGAGCTCGGCTCGTGCGGCTTCCCGTTGTGCCTGCGCCTCGTTGATCGACTCAACCACGGCCGTCGGATCGACCCCGGCGTCGATGGCCGGGCGCGCGGGAGGCGGCGAAGAAACGGCTCGCTGAAGCTGAGGCACGGCTGCGCAGGTTCCAGGCGCTGTGTGATCTTGGTCCGGCGGCGGTCTGTGTCCAATGCGGACCTGTAACACGGAGCCGTCACCGACCGACCTGCATGCGAAACCTTTGTCCGGAAGGAAAAATAATGCGAAGATTTGCTACCACATTGCTGGCTGCCTTGTCAGTTTTCGCCATTTCTCTTGTAACCGCCGTTCCGGCGGAGGCTGCTGCGCGGATGCAGATCTACAGCGTGGTGTGGGACCTGGCGGGCAGCGACTCGGGTACCAACTGGCACCTCAACCAGGAGTTCGTCCGGATCAAGAACACGTCGCGGGTGGCCATCAACGTCACCGGCTACCGTCTCCACGACCAGGCGGGCTGGACGTATCGGTTCCCGCAGACCACCATGGCGGCTGGCCAGACCGTCTACGTGCACACCGGCAAAGGTACGAACAATCCGTGGCACCGCTACTGGGGTCGCGGCCCCGGCCGCGGCGCCTACGTCTGGAACAACACCGGGGACAACGCCACTCTGCGCGACAACCTCGGCCGATACCTGGACAACTGCTCCTGGGGTGACAGCGGCACCTGGAAGAGGTGCTAGTCCAAAACACTCGCGCCGAGCCTGATCCTGCAGCCGTGTCCGGCTAATCGCGCTAGCGGCCTAGGGAGTTGCCGACGGGATCGTCGCATGCACCTCACCGGTCGCCATCCGCGGCAGTTAGGGCCAGCTTCTGCCGCGTGATGTTGTCGCGGCCTGCGCCGGCAAACCAGGTCAGCTCGCTGTGGGGTCCGGCAACTCAGGACTTCGCAACCGCCGGATGGCTGTTCTCGCGCCACCTGCGCACGACGTCGACATCGATCCCGAACTGGTCGAGAACCCGCCCGACCGAGTGATCGATCAGGTCGTCCAGCGTGGCGGGCCGGCTGTAGAAGGCGGGCACCGGCGGAGCGATCACCGCCCCGATCTCGCTGAGGTCGACCATCGTCCGCAGATGGTTCCGGTGCAACGGCGACTCGCGGACCATCAGCACCAGCTTGCGGCGTTCCTTGAGCACCACATCGGCCGCCCTGGAAAGCAACGTCGAGGTCACCCCGGAGGCGATCTCGGACATCGACTTCACCGAGCACGGCGCGACGACCATCCCGATGGTGCGAAACGACCCGCTTGCGATGGCCGCGCCGACGTCATCGTTGGCGTAGCTCGCATCCGCCGACGAGCGCAGATCCGAAAAGGACAGATCAGTCTCGTACGCCAGCGTCATCCGGGCAGACCGGGAGACAACAAGGTGTGTCTCGATCGGGGTCGGGCGGAGCAGCTCGAGCAACCGTATTCCGTAGGCGACACCAGAGGCACCCGATATGCCGACAACGAGCCGTTGCGATGGTTCAGTCATGGACATCCATGGATCCCTTCGGGGTCTCGTACAGCGTCACCGACCGCTGCAGTTCGGACAGCTTGCGTGCGAGCACATCGATGAGCATGAACTCGGCAGCCGACTCCGGCCGTCGCCGGTCCCGCACACAGATCATCCGGCGGAAGATCCCCGGCGGCGCCAGCTTGCGTACCCGAAGGGCGCCCTCGCGCAGGCCACGCTGTACCAACGTTTCCGGCAGGATCGTCACCCAGTCCGTGCGGCGCACGAAGTCTTCGATGACCGTCAGGTCGTCGACTTCGAGCCGCGGCTGAAGATCCGCCGAGTAGCCCTGCAGCACGTCCTCAATGGCGATCCGCAACCCGTGCCGGCGCGAAGGCAGCGCCAGCTTCAGTCCGCTCAGCGCGTACAGCGGAACGGGATCCTGCTCGGGCAACCGGGTCTGGGAACCTTGCACTACGACGAGTTCCTCGTTGACGATTTCCCTGGGGCGATCGCCGATGAAGTCGCCGGGGGCGCCGTCGCACCGGCGCGAAGTCGAGCGGCTGTTCTGGCGCGAGATCGCCAAAGGGCTCCTTCCCGAGGAGGCCGCGCATGCGGTGGGCGTGTCACAGCCGGTGGGAACGCGATGGTTCCGTCACGGTGGCGGCATGCCACCAATGGATCTTCGGCCGTTGTCGGGCCGGTATCTGTCGTTTCGCGAGCGTGAGGAGATCGCGCTGCTGAGAGCCCAAGGGGCCGGTGTCAGGACGATTGCCCGCGAGCTTTGCCGCGCTCCGTCGACGATCTCCCGGGAACTGCGCCGCAACGCCGCCACCCGCGGCGGCAAGTTGGATTATCGTGCGTCAGTCGCGCAGTGGAAGGCTGACCTTATTGCGAGCCGCCCGAAAACCGCGAAGATGGTCGCGAACCCGCGGCTGCGCGCGTACGTGCAGGACCGTCTGTCGGGGCAAATCAGCCGACCTGACGGGACACCGGTAGCCGGCCCTGAAGCCGCGCCCTGGACGGGCAGGAACAAGCCCCATCGCGGTGACCGGCGGTGGGCGCGGGCATGGAGCCCAGAACAGATCGCCAACCGGATCAAGCTCGACTTCCCCGAGGATGAGTCCATGCGGATTAGCCATGAGGCGATCTACCAGGCCCTCTACATCCAGGGGCGTGGCGCGCTCAAACGCGAACTCATCTTGTGCCTTCGCACCGGACGGGCATTACGGGCGCCCCGATCCAGAGCGCGGCGCACGACCTGGGCCCACATCACTCCCGAGGCGCTGATCAGCCAGCGCCCCGCCGAAGCGGAAGACCGTGCCGTTCCTGGGCATTGGGAAGGCGACCTGCTGATTGGACTGGAACGCTCGGCGATTGGCACCGTGGTCGAACGTCAGACCCGTTTCACGATGCTAGTCCACCTGCCGCGCGAGGAGGGCTATCGCCACAAGCACTCAGTCAAGAACGGTCCAGCGCTCGCCGGCTATAGCGCGCTCACGATGAAGGAAGCGCTCGCCACCACGATGTCGACGCTGCCGCAGCGGCTGGCCCGGTTACTGACCTGGGACCGCGGCAAAGAGATGTCCGCGCACGCCCAGTTCAGGGTCGAAACGGGGATCCCGGTGTTTTTCGCCGATCCGCAAGCACCCTGGCAGCGCGGCACCAATGAGAACACCAACGGCCTGCTGCGCCAATACTTCCCCAAAGGCACCGACCTGTCGCGGTGGTCAGCCGAGGAGATCGAAGCGGTCGCTCACGCCCTCAACACCAGGCCCCGCAAAACACTCGGCTGGAGAACACCCGCCGAAGCCCTCAACGAGCACCTACTATTGCTCCAACAACCCGGTGTTGCTTCCACCGGTTGAATCCGGTCTGACTTCCGGCATCGGAATGGTGAATGAGTTTGTCTCCACTTCCATTCCAATGATAGTCTCCACGCGTGTAGACCCATTTCGATGGTGTCCAGAACGAGGCCGGTTTCCTTGGACATGCTCGTCGTCCAGCCGACGATGGTGCGGGAGAACGCATCGAGGGAAAACGCCACGTAGACGGTGCCGGCCCAGGTGGTCACATGCGTGAAGTCCGCGACCCACAACCGGTTCGGCGCACCGGCCGTGAACTGGCGTTTCACCAAATCAGCGGCCCGCACGCCGTCCGTGTCGGACACGGTGGTGCGCACCATCTTCCCCCGCACCGCCCCAACCAGGCGCAGTCGCTGCATGAGCCGTTCCACCCGGCCACGCCCCACCTGAATAGCCTCGCGGTTCAGTTGCCGCCAGATTTTTCGGGCACCATACACCGAATAATTCTCCTCATAGACGCGTTGAATTTCTGTCATCAATTCCTCATCGCGCACGTCGCGCGCCGATTTCGGACGCGACAGGGCAGCGTAATAGGTGGACGGGGCGATCTGCACGCCGAATTCAGTCAGCACCGTAGAGATCGGCTCGACCCCGAACTGGTCCTGACGTTCCGTGATGAACGTTACGAGCGTGGCGGTCGAGGGTCGAGCTCCCTCGCGAAGAAAGCCGACGCGGCCTTCAAAATCTCGTTGGCCCGCCGCAATTCACGATTCTCGCGCTCCAACTCACGAATCCGCTCCTGCTCAGCCGTACTCACACCCGGCCGCACACCGGCGTCGGTCTCCGCCTGCCGTACCCACTTGCGCAGCGTCTCGGTCGACACATTCACCTTCGCCGCGACCGAACAGATCGCCTCCCACTGCGAGTCGTACTCCCGCTGACGCTCCAACACCAGCTCCACCGCACGCTCCCGCACCTCACGCGAGTACTTCGTTCTCCGGGTCATGATCTCCATCCTTCACTCAAGGACAGAGCCTCCATCAAACCCGGGGCGGTTCAACCCCGCCGCCAATGGGGGCTGGTCAGCCATTCTGCTGACGCTTGACGTGGCCGTCAGCGATTAGAGCCACCATATCGTGCATGATCGCGGCCGCGACCATCGCCGTAACCTTGTTCGGCAGGTCGCGAGTGGGCATCAGGCACACCACGTCGCCACCGAGGACGTTGCGCCCCTGCATGGCGCGCAGGATCTCGGTCACCTCGTCGACGGTCCAGCCAACGCTGCCAGCCTCGAGGTTGGATACTCCCGGTGCGACGGTAGCGTCCAGGCAGTCGAGGTCGAAGGTGATGTAGAGCGGGGTGTCGCCCACTCGCTCCAGGATTGTCTCGATCACCTTGGCTGCTCCTTCCTTCCGGTAGCGATCCATGGTGATCATGTCGTAGCCGAGCTCGAACGACCGGTCTAGCCATCCGGGGCTGCGGGGATGCCCGCGCATGCCGATCTGGACGCTCTTTGCGGCGTCGACATTGCCCTGGGTCACGAGATAGGACGCCCAGTTGGCCGCCGACTTGCGCGCGCCGAGCCAGTGGTCGAGTTCGTCGTAGGTGTCGGTGTGGGCGTCGAAGTGCAGCAAGGCCGCCTTCTCCCCTAGCGGCGAGCCCTCGCCAGCAATCGCCTGGACGATGCCACCGGTGATGCCGTGGTCGCCACCGATCGAGACCGGGCGTGCTC
This sequence comes from Pseudonocardiaceae bacterium, assembly GCA_009379845.1. GTDB lineage: Bacteria > Actinomycetota > Actinomycetes > Mycobacteriales > Pseudonocardiaceae > Tamaricihabitans. Next base: position 7,396 of record WHSZ01000080.1, read on the forward strand.
CCGCGCTCACTACCTTGCGGTAGAAGTCGCTGATCCGCTCGATGCTGCGCTCATTGTCGGCGGGCTCGGGCAGCGGCACGTCTCCGAGGTCGCGCACTCGCGCCGCTTCCCACGCCATGATGCCGAGGCCGTTGTGGTAACGACGGGCGTTCGCCGAAATATCTCGGACGGCGCGAGGTCCCAGGTGCTGGTCGCGCAGGGTGGTGTTGTTGCCCGACGAGTGTGGTACGCCGATCAGCGCGATGTCGGCCTCGCTCGGGTCCGTCGCGAGCGGAGCGCGGAACAGCGTCGGGACGCCCCACCACTCGAGTGACTCAACCATCATCCGGTCGGTTTTGTCGTCATGTGCCATGTAGCCCTCCAATACATGGGCGCTATGCGCCCAGATGCGTGCAGTGCGCCCAGCTTGCTTGTCGTCGTGCGTGCAGTCAAGCGGCCAGCGGCCTTGACGTGAGTGGCGCGATTGGCAAACTATACGCACACATTGCGCCCAGAAGGGCGCACAGCGCCCCGCACGAGGAGTGGCCTCATGGCTTCGACGTCCGTCATCGACGACGCACCTCTTAAGCCTTTTCACCGCAAAGTCCGCTGGCAGTGCGCCGGAGGTACCTTCCTGGACGGCTACCTCATCAGTTCGATGGCAGTCGCCCTCCCCGGTGCATCCGTCGCGCTCCAGCTCGGCACCATCGAGCTCAGCCTGCTGGCTGTGTCCGCACTCGTCGGCATCTTCTTCGGCAGCTTGCTGTGTGGAGCACTGTCGGACCGGATCGGTCGTCACAAGCTGTTCCTGATCGACCTGGTCTCCTTCGCGGTCTTCTCGGCGATGTCGTTGTTCGCCGAGCAGGCCTGGCAGCTGATCCTCCTCAGGCTTCTCGTCGGCGTCGCGATCGGCGCCGATTACCCGCTGGCGATGACCATGGTGACCGAGTGGCTGCCCACCCGACACCGCGCGGCAGGAATCGGAGTCCTGGTCATGTCCTGGTTCGGTGGTGCCGCCGCCGCCAACATCATCGGCTTCCTGATCATCGCCGCGTTCGGCGAGCAAGCCTGGGCGTGGGTCCTGGCCAGCGCCACCGTGCCTGCAGCCATCACAATCTTGCTGCGAATCGGCATGCCGGAGTCTCCGCGGTGGCTTATCTCGAAAGGCCGCACCGACGAGGCGCTCGCGATCATGCGCTCGGTGTTCGGACCGAAGACCACTCTGGACGGTCTGCAGCCAGCCCGGGCGGAACAAGCGAACCGCCGACAGTTCCGAACGCTGTTGCGGCCGCCCTATCTCAAGCGCACTCTGTTCGCAAGCGGCCCTTACACCGCACAGACCACCGCGTTCTTCGTCGTTCTCACCTTCGAGCCGACGATTCTGCACGCATTCGGCTTCGACCACGGCAACGTCAGTTACCTCGGTGCGGCACTGACCAGCCTCCTCTTCCTTATCGGCTGCATCCCGGTGCTGCGCTGGGCCGAGACCCGCGGTCGCCGCACCCTCTACATCGGATCCTTCGCACTCATGTGCCTACCGCTACTCGTGCTCGGGGTTTTCCCGATCACGTCCGCAGCCGTGGTGATCGCCTGCTTCAGCGCTTACGCCCTCGTCTCAGGGCCGACCAACGTCCTTTCGTGGTCCTACCCGAACGAGCTTTTCCCGACCCACTTGCGCGCTACCGGAGTCGGTTTCGCCACCGCTATGACACGGATCGGTGCAGCAGCAGGCACGTTCCTGCTGCCGATCCTGCTGGAGCAGATCGGTACGGGCCCCACGATGCTTGTTGGCCTCGCGGTCGTCGCCTCTGGCCTGCTTATGTGCGTGCTATGGGCGCCAGAGACCAGTGGGAAGTCGCTCGACGAAACCAGTTCCCTCATGTCCCCGGCTTTGCCGGAACCCGAAGCGAAGAGCGCGGACTGACCACCCGCTCGATTCCGAAGGAACGAGAATGTCCAGTTCGGAAGCACTCTACGGGCGCGCTACCAACGTCATCCCAGGAGGCAACACCCGTTCGACCGTCTTCGTGGCCCCACACCCGCCGTATGCAGCCCAGGGCGCCGGCGCCACGATCACGGACAGCGACGGGCACCAAGTCATCGACGCGAACAACAACTACACCTCGCTCATCCACGGTCATGCCGAGCCGTCAGTGCTCGCGTCCGCAGTCGACGCCGCCGGGAAGGGAACGGCGTTCGGGCTCCCCACCCGCTACGAGGTCGACCTGGCCGAAGTCCTCTACGAGCGCACTGGACTCGCACAATGGCGCTTTTGCAACTCGGGCACCGAGGCCGTGATGATGCTGATCCGCGCGGCCCGTGCCTACACTGGTCGCGACCTGGTCGTCCGGTTCGATGGGAGCTACCACGGGACGTCGGACACCGTCGTCGATGCACGGCGAGGAGTTCCCGACGGTGTCCGCGATTCGGTGCTCGTACTACCGCAGGGCGACCAAGCCGCAGTGACCGAGACGATGGCGCGGTACGGCGACCGTGTCGCGACGATTCTGATCGACCTGATGCCCAACCGTGCGGGCCTGACTCCCGCCGATCCCGCGTATGTATCGCTCCTGCGGGAACTGACGCACCGGCACGGCGCCCTGCTCGCGATCGACGAGGTGATCACTTTCCGGCTCGGGACCGGCGGCCTGAGTGGGCTGTACGGCGTCGACCCGGATCTCATGTCGCTCGGCAAGGTCATCGGAGGTGGCTTCCCAGTGGGCGCAGTCGGCGGGCCTCGCCAGGTCCTCTCGACGTTCAGCCCGCTGGACAGTGGCTCGGTTAGCTGGGGTGGGACGTTCAGCGCCAACCCGGTCAGCATGGCGGCGGGCCTGACGACATTGGAACTGTTCGACGCGAAGGCTGTCGCGGAGCTCAACGGGACCGGCGATCGGCTCCGCGGGCAGCTCTCGCAGGCCGGTGTGCGGGCGAGCGGGAGGGGATCACTCGTGCGGCTGTTCCCGGACGACGTTCGCACGACGTGGTGGGAGCTCTACCGCCGCGGCGTACTGGTCGGATCGAACGGACTGATCGCGCTGTCCACCGTCATGTCCGACGAGCACATCGCCGCCATCGGAAAAACGGTGACCGAGATCCTCGCTACGAAGTGATCATGGTCGCTGGTTACCCACCAGAACTCCGCGCGGCGCGACGGCGGATGTCGATGACAGCGGATCCGGAAGTACAGCACCGAGGTGCCTCGCTCCGCAGCGCCGTACGGCCTCGCGGGCGAAGGGCGTTCGTGGTGGTGTTCTGCGCGGGGCTGAGCCACGCAGACCGCCAGTGAACTCACCGTCCACCGGACGCGAGCGCGGATCATACAACAGCTAGAGAACACCGATTCCACCGATTCCGGAGAACACTCACGGCGCGGATGAGAACGAGACGGCCGCACGAACCACGCTTGTGACGAACCACTCCACCCACGCTCAACAGCGCAGGTGGTAGCGCCCTTTCTCATCGGGGGGGAGAACGAGGCCGATTGCCACGAGTTCGTCCAGGTGCCGCAGGCACATGCGGCGCTCGGCTTCGTGCCCATAGCTCGGGTGCGTCCCCGGCCGAAACACGACGCCCGTCCCCACGAGCTCGTCCGCACTTCGGGGACGGTGCGCGACCAGGTCGACGACGATGGCAGCGCGACGCTCGATCATCGCGGCGTGCCGGTCCAGGGCATCACGGAACCGCACCGGCTCAGCGACCATGCCCTTGTGGTGAAACGTCACGTACCGGTCCGCGTCGATCTCGCGCACCGTCTCCAGCGACCGCCGGGTGGCGGCCATGCAACTCGTGACGTCGCCGTAGAACGGTCCGAACGTCGACAGGTCGATGTCGCCGAGGTAGAGCACGTTGTCGGGTTCGATCCAGAAACCGCAGTGTCCAGGGGTGTGGCCCGGGAGCGGGACGGACCGTATCCGCACGGCGCCCCCGAGATCGAGACAGAAACCGTCGCCGAAGCTCGACGCGGACTCGATCGGCTGCCATGCGAACCGGCCGCGCATCTCGGCGTGCCACTCCGAGGACGTGTAGCCGCAGTGGCTCGCGAAGTCATTCCAGGACGTGACCGCAGCATGGTCTCGTTCGTGAATCAGGGCGGGCCGGCCGGAGGCAGCCACCCCGACGACGTGATCCTCGTGGTGGTGGCTTAGTAGGAAAGCATCGGCCTCGGGCGGCACCACCCCGATGGCCGAGTCGATGAGTACTTGGCCATCGGGTCCGTTGACCAGGACCGGGTTTCCGTAAGGGTACCGGCCCTCGCGTTGCCCATGCACCCGCGCGACGTGTCGGCTGATGCGTTCTACGTGGATGCGTTTCTCCTGCTCGGTGAGAAGGCGGTGCGTCGAGCTACTTGACGACGAGGTCGGTCGGCACGTTGTTGAGGATCTCCGGCCGGTGTTCGGTGACCAGCACGTTATTGCCGAACATCATGGTCTTGCCGTCGTTGTACGCCAGCCCAGGTTCCATCGTGATGACCATACCCGGCTCGAGGACGTGATCGTCGCCCTTCATGAGACTGAGGCCGCCGATCCAGATCGGCGGGTAGGCGATCTCCATGCTGAAGCCGAAGCGACCCCACGTCTGGTCTGAGTCCTTGCCCTGCAGTTCGTCGACAACAGCGACGATCTCGCTGACCTTCGCGCCGGGTTTGAGCATCTCGGTGCCAACATCGAGGGCATGTTTGACCTTCCGGTACATCTCGCGGAGCTCGTCGGTGGGCTCGCCGACGCAGATGGTGCGGGAGATGTTGCAGTGGTAGCGGCGGACGACCCCGCTAACCTCGATGTAGACGGTGCTGCCCTGACGCAGGATCCTTCCGGTGGGGGTGCCGTGGAGAGAGCCGCGATTGTCGACCAGGGTTGGGTAGGCGGGGAACTCGCCGCCATTGAGGAACACCGCGTGCTGGACTGCGGCGAGCACCTCGCGGTCGGTCACGCCTTCGCGAATGGCGTTGATGCCGGCCGTGACGCCGAGGTCGGCGATGTGCGCGGCGCGCCGCAGGTACCCGACCTCGGCCGCACTCTTGGTCAGTCGCAGATCGTCGATGCCAGCCGTGACGTCTACCAGCTCGGCGTTGGGGAAGGCGGTCTGCAGGCCTAAGGCATAGCGGGCCTGCAAGTGATAGCTGCTCAAGTTGAGCCCGAGACGGAAGGGCCTGTCGCCGCCGAAGCCCTTCTCCTGGACGACCTCGACGGCGCGCGCGACGTAGTCCTCGAACGTCCAGATCGTGCGGACGTCGTCGAGCCAGCAGGTCTCCTCCATGAGCACCAGCTCCGCTTTGTTGCACAGCAGAGTCGGCTCGGACTCGTCAGCCGTGATGAACAGCGGCTGAAAATAGAAGACGCTGGTGGGATCGTAGCCGGAGATCCAGTTGTAGTGCTCCGGCTGGGTCAGGATCGCGATGTCGATGGTGTTCTCACGCAGGTATTCCCGGATGCGGGCGAGCCGCTGCTGGTACTCCTCGACCGACACGGCAGCGCGGGACGGATTGCGGGGCACGGGCTCCTCCTCTTCCCTATGGACGGACTGTGGTCAGGAGACAGGCAGGGTGCGGCTTTGCTCGCGCATGAAGCCCTGCAGGTACCAGGGGCCAAGCCCGCCTTTGCCGGACGAACCGCTGGCCTTCCAGCCGCAGAACGATTGGATGCCCGGCCAAGCGCCGGTGGTGGCACCGCTACGACGGTTGACGTAAACCACGCCGGCGTCGATCTGGTCGAGGAAGTCGTCGATTTCCTGCTGCTCTCGGCTGAACACGCCAGCGGACAGCCCGTAGTTGGTCGCGTTAGCCTCGTCGAGGGCTTCCTGGAACGAGTCCACGCAGGTCACGGTCACGAACGGCAGGAACAGCTCTTCCCGGGTGAGTTCGTGGCCCAGGGGCAGGTCGGTGACCAGGGTGGGCTGCACGAAGTGGCCTTCAAGCCCCTGCGGTCGCGCGCCGCCGGCGTTGATCCGGCCATCCTTCTTCGCCAGTTCCGCGGCACGCTCGAACCGAGCGACGGCGACACCGTCGATCACAGGCCCGAGGAAGGCGCCGGGGTCCTCCGGAGCGGCCAGTGACATCTCCGCGACACGGGCCGCGATCCGGTCGACCAGATCGTCGTGCACGGCGGAGTGCACCACCACCCGCGAACAGGCGCTGCACTTCTGACCGGACAGGCCGAAAGCGCTGCGCGCGATGCCCTCGGCGGCGGCCTCGAGATCGGCGGTGCGGCCGACGACGGCGACGTTCTTGCCGCCCATCTCGGCCAAGACCGGCTTGGCATAGGGCCCGGCAGCCAGATTTCTCAGGAGGTCCCAGCCGACTCCGGCGGAGCCGGTGAAAGCGATGCCGTCCACGTCCGACTCGGCGAGGGCCTGGCCAACGTAAGCGTGTCCCTGCACGACGTTGAGGACCCCCGCTGGGACGTGTTTGGCCAGGACCTCACCAATGAGGGCGCCCGAGCGCGGGGCCTTGGCCGAGGGTTTGAGCACGACGGTGTTGCCGGCTAACAGGGCGGCGGCGGACATGTTCACGCACAGCGCGGCCGGAAAGTTGAACGGGCCGATCACGCCAAAGGCCCCGTATGGCCGAAGGAGGTCGGTGTTCGTCTCACCTGGATCAGCGGTGTTCATCCGGGTGGCGAAGGACTCGGGGCTCTGCTCGACTTGGTCGGCGTAGGTCTTGACCAGGTCGACGACCTCCTCGGCTTCACCTAGGGCCTCGAGGCGGGACTTGCCGGTCTCGGCGGAAATGACGCCGGCGATCTCCACCTTGCGCTCGTCGAACTCCCGTTGCGAGCAGCGCAGGTGCTCGACTCGCTCGGCGCCGGTCAGGGCACGCCAACCCTTGCGCGCGGCGCGTGCGGCCGCCACGGCTCGGCCGACGACATCGGGCGTGGCAGCGTGTGCCTCGGTCACCACCCGCCCAGGTGCGGCGGCCGGGTCCTCCCAAGTGAAGATTTCGCCCTCGGCGACCGGCCCACCGTCGATCACGTGCTGGACCGGGGCAAGGTCGCCGTCGCGTGCGTCGGCCAATGCCAGCTCGAATGCGGCCGACAGGTCGGGGGTGAGGGCTTTGCTTGCGTAGTTCAGTCGCTCACTCACGTGAGGCCTCCTTGGATGTGTCGTGTGGTCGGTCAGTTGGCCGCGGTGGCGCTGGACCGTGCGATGCGGGCGGCGTCCCACGGTGAGCCCGGCCCCGCGAGGGAGGGGGTGCGCCCGGTCAGATATTCGGAGACGGTCTTGCCGATAGCTGGCGAGAGTTGAATGCCGTTGCCGCCGGCACCCACAGCGAGCAGGACCGACGGGTTCTCCGGGTGCGGCCCGACGATCGGCTGATGGTCGGTCGACATCGGGTAGATCCCAGCCCAGCCGCTGCCGAGTCCCGCGCCCTCGAGGCCGGGCAGGCGCGATGCGAGTGCCTCAGCGATCTGTTCGGCAAACCATTGGTCGCCGCTCTGGAAATAGGTGTCCGGGTCGGCTGCACTCTCGACGGCCTCCTCGATGTGCAGACCAGCGAAGAGCTTGTCGATGTTCTCATGGCGGAAGTAGAGACCGGGGTTGCCGCTACCCGGGACGTAATCCATCACGGATGGCATCACATAGCCAAGCGACTGGGAGAGCGCGACGGTGATTGCCTGGTGGCGCTGGGGTTTGACCTCCACAGGCGCGTCCAGCAGGTCGCCAACCCGCCCTGCCCAGCCGCCGGCGGCGTTGACCACGATATCGGCGGCGAGCTTGCCCCGCCGTGTCTGCAGTCGGTAGGTGCCGTCGGCAGCGTGCTCGGCCCCGAGCAGCGCGGCCTGCTGCAGCACGGTCGCGCCCGCGCGACGGGCGAGGTCGGCGAGCAGGTTCGTGTAAAGGTGGCCGTCCAGGTAACCGTCACTGGGGCCGTAGAGAGCCCCCACCCGGTCATGCAACGAGATCTGCGGGATCAGCTTCTCCACCTCGGAACGGATCAGCACACGAGGGCCGGTGATCCCCTGTTCGCGCTGCAGCGCGATGCTGCGCTGAAAGGCCTCTAGTGCCGCGTCGTTGCTCGCGAGCCGAAGGTAGCCGTTGCGGTTCAAGGTGAGGCCTTCGTTCTCGGCGAGATGGCCGACGAAACGCAGCCCAAATGCCCGGACCGCGATGTCGAACGAGGACATGTACTGGGTCTCGACGATCCCGATGGAGCGGCTCGACGATCCCTCGGCGATGTGCTGGGACTCCAGTACGGTGACCTCGAACTCGTCGGTCTCGGCCAGATGCAGGGCCGTGGAGAAGCCGAGCGCACCACCGCCGATGACGATGACGCGAGTCTTGCTCACGTGTGCCTCCTGAAGATATGCCGTATCTCCTCGTCCCTGGAGAGGTGATTAATGGGCGCATAGCGCCCACTAATCCGCTATGCGCCCGATTAGAGTGGCACAGCGGTCCAACCGAGTCAACGGCCACGTCCGCCGCTGGGGTGGACTGCACTGGTGTCGGCTGGCCGTGTAATGGTTGACGCGAACCCGGGAGCGACGGGCGCGCATGATGGGAGCAACAGTGGAGCACGACGACGATGAACCGACCGCGTCCGACGAGCCTGGGCGCCACTTTGTTCGCTCACTGGAACGAGGCCTCAAAGTCATAGAGGCGTTCGCGGTCGAGAAGCGGCCTATGACGGCGGTCGATGTCGCCGATTCAACCGGGATTCCCAGGGCAGCCGTCCGGCGGTTCCTTCTGACATTGACCGATCTCGGTTACACCCGATATGACGGTCGCGCATTCGCGCTGACCCCCAGGGCGCTACAGCTCGGGTACTCCTATCTCGTGTCCTCCCCGCTGTCGGCTGTCGCCCAACCTCACGTGGAGGAGCTGCTGAAGAGGGCTCAGAAGGCTCTGTCGAAAGTATCCATCCTCGACGGTGGCGTCGCTGTCCGGGATCAGAACGAGATCGCGTACGTCGCCTACGCGCGCGGCACCAGTATCTTTCGTCTCAATATCTCGCAAGGCTCGCGATTTCCGGCGTGGATCACGTCGACCGGCCGCGTCCTGCTTGCCGTCCTCGATGACGATGAGCTCGAGGAATCTCTCGCACGGACAACACTGAAGTCATACACGGCAGCGACATTGCGGAACTGCGAGGAGCTCCGCTCGGCGATTCTGACCGCGCGGAAACAGGGATGGTGCGTCGTCGACCAGGAATTCGAGGAGAAGCTGACCGCGTTCTCGGTTCCCCTCAAGGACCAGAACGGTCGAACGGTGGCTGCCCTGAACCTGTCGACGATCCACGAGCCCGACCGTTCGCCGTACGAGAGTCTCCTGCTCGAGCAGATGCGCGCGACCGCCGCTCGGATCGAGGAGGACCTGCGACTGGTGCAGCCATAAGAACTTTGCGTCGGAACCCGGTTGCGGGCATGCGTCGGGCCTCTGTTCGCCTCAGAACAGGTGAGCGGCTACGAGTTCTGGCAGGCCGCCTCGCAGGCCAAGGCCACGACAGTTCTGGTATCCAGCACGCCCGATACAACTATCTCGTGGGGATCGCGGTCGGCTTCGGTGGCGCGTGGTCTTCGGCGGCCGCCGCGAAGTCCGCGGCAATCAGCCGCTTCGCCGCGCGACCCGCCGCGGCGACCAGCTCGCCGGAATCGACCCTGCCGTCGCCGAGGTGCATCTTCTCGTTGATGGAGTAGACCCGGCTGGTCGAGGTGATCAGCGTCGTACGGTCCGGGGTGGCGAAGCCGCGTTGAACGGCACGACCGCACTCCATCAGTTCGGATGCCACGACGACATCCACCTCGCCAGGACTCGGGAAGACGCTGAGCACCTGCTCGATCGAGCAAGAACGGCCTTGCGGCGCAAACGGAATCGCATCCGTCGGCGGGGTCTTCGATGGCGTCGGCGACGACGCGCATGAAGCCGGCCGCGGTGGAGCCGTCGCAGACCCGGTGGTCGAAGACGAACGACATCTGGGTGACCTTGCGGGCGCAGAGCTCGCCGTCGACCACCCACGGGCGGTCGATGATCCGACCGAGGCCGAGGATCGCGACCTGGGGATGGTTGATGATCGCCGCGCTACCGTCGACGCGGAAGCTGCCGTAGTTGTTGAGGGTGAACGTGTCGGCGGCGAGTTCCTCCGTAGTAGCGCTGCCCTGCCGGGCGCGTTCGATGATATCGCGGATCGCCGGGTCGAGTTGCTCGGTGGTCATCGACTCGGCATGCATCACTGCCGGTACGACGAGCCCACGCTCACCTTGCACGGCGAGCCCGAGGTGGACGTGGTCGTGCTCGACGATCTCCTGCCAATGTGTGTGGTCAGGATCCTCGATTGACTGCTGTTCATGTCATCCCCACACGCGGTCGGTCACGCGGCGGACGAGCTCGAGCTTCGCCCACTGCTGGTCCTCGGTCAGGTCGTTGCCGCCGAACTCCGACGCGAAGCCGCACTGCGGGCAGAGCGCGAGCTGGTCGACGTCGATGTATTTCGCCGCTTGCTCGAGCTGGCGGACGATCTCGTCCTCGTCCGGTAACTCGCCGGTCTTGGTCGAGACAAGGCCCATGGCCACGAGCGGCCCGTTCTTCGGCACACCGCGTAGCGCGGTGTAGTCGCCCATGCGGCTGGTGTCGTCCCATTCGACGAGGAAGTTGTCGTAGGCCGGCGAGAAGAGCCGTTCGGCGATCGCGTCAAGCTGGGCGTCGGCCATCCACATGCCGCGGAAGTTGCCGCGGCACAGGTGCATGCCGGTTGTGACATGGTCGGGCAGGCCCTCGACGATCATCCGATCGGCCATCAGCGCCGCCTCGAGTGCCTGCTCAGCCGCCGCGGCGCCCAGCGCCTCCCTCGACGCCGGATCGAGCAGGATCGGATAGGTGGGATAGTCGAGTTGCACGTATGTCGCGCCTGCCTCGATCGCGGCGTCGATCTGGCCGCGCAGGATCTGCTGGAGATGCGTGGCCAGCTCTTGGAAGTCCGCGTAGTGGCGGTCGGTTAGGCCGGGTTGGAACATCGACGGCAGGGCAACCGCCGAGGCGGCCGGAAAGGTCACCTTGACCGGCCTGTCGGTCAGCGAGGAGGTGAACCGTACCTCTTGGGCACCCGGATAGCCGACGACCGTCAACCGTTCGGTCACCACCGGCCGGCTCTCTATCTCGACGCTGCGCTCTTGGTTGCGGAAGACGATCTTTTCTTCCGCAGGCCTGAACATGCGCCGCACCATTTCCCTGTGCGTCCTCGACCGACACCTCGCGACTCCTGGCACCGAGGTGACGGTGCTCTGGGGCAACCAGGGCACCGCGCAGCGAGAGATCCGTGCGACTGTCAGCTCCTTGCCGATGAATGAGGACCGCCGCCGGGTCGACGTTCGCACGCTGTGAGAGTAGGGCTTGGTGCGCTTCGCATTCACCTTACGCATGTGTCATATCCGAGCTTTCCATTTCCCCCAAGCACTGTACAGCGGCGACACTGCCGGTGAGTCGAGTAAAGAGGTGCGGATGTGAGCGGTGCGGCGTGGCCGGTGCCGGCGATCGATGTGCATGCACATCTGGGGGTGCCCGACGTCGAGGAGCTGATTGCCGGCGAACCCGGTCTGGCCGCACAGCGGACGGTCGACGCGGAGTCGATGGGGCCGCGAGTCGCTTGAGGTCAACGCGCGGCAGCTGGCGGAGGTGGGGCCGGCTGTGACGGATGTCGGGGTCAGGCTGGCGGCGATGGACGCGGCTGGGGTGGACGTTCAGGTGGTGACGGCGGTGCCGATCCCGCATTTCTGGGCGGATGCCGCGCTGGCGGAGCGGATCACTCGCCAGACGAACGCGGCGGTCGCCGCGCACTGCGCCCAGGTTCCCGACCGGCTGATCGGCGTGGGCGTGGCGCCGTTGCAGCACCCGGAGCTGGCCGTGGCAGAGTTGACCCGGGCCGTGGGCGAGACGGGGCTGCGTGGAGTGTAGATCTCGTCATCGGCCGGACCGGAGCACGAGCTGGACGCCGCGGAGCTGGAACCGTTCTGGGGCCGGGCCGAGGAGCTGGACGTGCCGGTGCTCATCCACCCCTGGGGCTGCACGCGCCCGGGTTGTCGTTTCACACCGCGGGCTGGCTGCACGGCACCGAGATCGCGGCGATCGCCACGGACACCTGGGGTTTCGAGGTGCGGCCGAACGAGTTCCCGGATGCGTTCCAGCCGCTGCACCAGGTTGCGCTGCCCCACATCGGGCTGCTCGTCGGTGAAATGTGGGATCTTGATGGCCTCGCCGCCGACTGCGCGGCCGACGGCGTGTACGAGTTCCTGCTGTCCGCGCCGCGGCTGCCGTTCACCCGAGCGGTCGGATCACCGGTCAACCCAATCGCCCTGAAATAGGAGAACCCATGCGCTTCACTACGATCCAGCACGGCGAGAACACGCGGGTCGCCCTCATCGACGGCGACACCGCATACCCACTGCCGACCGGCGAGGGCCTGACCGATGTGCTGGACGCGCTGCCGGAGACCGCGGAACGCTGCCGCGCGGCGGGTTCAGGGGTGCCGCTGGCTGACGTCGCGTTTGCGCCGCTGCTGGCCCCGGCGTCGATGCGGGACTTCCTGACCTATGAGCAGCATGTCGCGGCGCTGGCCGGCGCCGTGCCGGAGGAGTGGTATGCCGCGCCCGGCTTCTACTTCACCAACCAACCCGGCCGCGGTCGTCGCGCCGGACGGCGAGGTGCCGGTGCCGCCCGGGGCGACCAGGTTCGACTTCGAGCTCGAGGTCGCCGCAATTATTGGCCGCGACGGCCGGGATCTGACCCCGGAACAGGCCCGCGACCACATCGCCGGCTACACGATCTTCAACGACTGGTCCGCCCGCGATCTGCAGACCCGGGAACGCCCATTGCCCGTGGGCCCCAGCAAGTCCAAGGACACCGCCACCACCCTCGGGCCGTGGCTGGTCACACCGGACGAGCTCGAACCGTTCCGCCGCAACGACCGCCTCGACCTGCGCACCCGGGTCTGGCTAGACGATCAGGAGCTGGGCGGGGACCAGACCGGCAACATGGCCTGGTCGTTCGAAGAAATGATCGCCTACGCCGCGCGCGGCACCGTCGTGCGCCGCGGCGACGTCCTCGCTTCCGGCACCTGCGGCCAGGGCTGCCTCGCCGAGCGCTGGGCTAGCGGGCTCAACGAACCCGGTCCACTGCGGCCCGGCTCCATAGTGCGCCTGGAAGTCGACGGCATCGGCCTGCTCGAAAACCAAATCGTCGCCGGTGCCACACTCGTGCCGCTACCGCCCGCGCGGAAGGCCGTGCGCACCTGAGGGCAACTCCATCCGCGGAAGAAACCACGTGCTCGACCCTGTCACTGGTTCAGTCACTGGCACAGTCACTGGCATAGCCGTTCCAGCACGGTGGCGAGCGCCGCGCCGCCGCGGTCGACGTCGTCGGCCTCCGCGAACTCTTCGGGGGCGTGGCTGATGCCCGTCGGGTTGCGGACGTAGAGCATCCCCGAAGGGACCTGCGCGGCGAGGATGGCGGCGTCGTGACCGGCGCCCGTCGGCAGCGCGGGCGCACCGCCGAGTGTGGCCGACAGCTCGTCGCGCAGCCCGGGGTCGAACACCACGTCGTCGCTGTAGGACTCCTCGGTGACGGTCACCTCGCAGCCCTCGTCGGCCGCGGCGGCACGCGCGGCCTCCGCGATCTCCTCGACCAGCGCGCGCGACCCTCCTCCGGGCACGCGCGCGTCGAGCCAGACGTCCACAGTGGACGCGATGACGTTGGTGCCGCCCGGTGTCGGCACGAGTCTGCCGACCGTCGCGCGTGCCTCCGGTACCGAGGCGGCGGCGCGTCGCGCAGCGGCGACGACACCGGCAGCGGGCAGCATCGGGTCGTGCCGGTCGGTCAGCAGCGTCGCCCCCGCGTGGTTTCCCTGGCCAGAGAAGGAGAATCGCCACCGGCCGTGTCCGATGACCGTGCTGCCGACCGCGATCGGCTCGCCGAGATCGACGAGCCCACGGCCCTGCTCGACGTGTAGCTCGACGAACCGGCCGATCCTGCCGAGCGCCTCGGTGTCGGCGCCGAAGCGCTCGGGCGGGAACCCCGCGGACGCGGCGGCCTCGGCGAGCGTGCGGCCTTCGGTGTCACGCAGCGCGCGGGCGCGTTCGGCGGCGAGCGAGCCCGTGAGCAGGCGCGAACCGAGGCACGGCACGCCGAACCTGCCGCCCTCCTCCTCGGCGAACACGAGCACCGCCATCGGCCGGGACGGTACGAAGCCCTTGGCACGCAACGATTCCACCGCCGACAGCGCGCTCGCCACGCCCAGCGGGCCGTCGAACGCGCCACCGCCGGGCACGGAGTCGAGGTGGCTTCCCGTGACCACCGCGTCGGGCCCCGGCTCACCCCACCATGCCCAGACGTTGCCGTTGCGGTCGGCCTCGACGCCGAGCCCGGCACGCGCGGCCCGCGCGGTGAACCAGTCGCGCAACTGCCGGTCGGCGTCGTCGAACACGTGCCGCGAGTACCCGCCGCGGCGGCGGTCCCTGCCGACGTCGGCGATCTCGTTCAGCAGCGGCTGCGTCACGGTTGCTCCCGCATCGGCACGCGCAGGCCGCGCTCGGTGGCGACATCGGCCGCGCGGTCGTAGCCGGCGTCGACGTGACGCAGCACGCCCATCGCGGGATCGTTGGTGAGCACACGCTCGATCTTCTGGCCTGCCAACGGGGTTCCGTCGGCCACGCACACCTGGCCAGCGTGAATGGACCGTCCCATCCCGACACCGCCACCGTGGTGAATGGACACCCAGCTCGCACCCGACGCCGTGTTGACGAGCGCGTTGAGCAGCGGCCAGTCGGCGATCGCGTCCGAGCCGTCGGCCATACCCTCGGTCTCGCGATACGGCGAGGCGACGCTGCCCGCGTCAAGATGGTCGCGGCCGATCACCACGGGCGCGGAGAGCTCGCCGCTGGCCACCATCTCGTTGAACCGCAGCCCCGCGAGGTGGCGCTCGCCGTAACCGAGCCAGCAGATGCGCGCTGGCAGCCCCTGGAACGCGACACGCTCCCCCGCCAGCTGGATCCACCGCGCGAGCGAGGAGTTCTCGGGGAACAGCTCGAGGATCGCGCGGTCGGTCGCGGCGATGTCGGCGGGGTCGCCGGACAGCGCCGCCCACCGGAACGGGCCCTTGCCCTCGCAGAACAGTGGACGGATGTAGGCGGGCACGAAGCCGGGGAAGTCGAACGCGCGCTCGCAGCCGCCCGCCTTGGCCTCGCCGCGCAGCGAGTTCCCGTAGTCGAACACCTCAGCGCCGGCGTCGAGGAACCCGACCATGGCCTCGACGTGTTCGGCCATCGAGTCGCGCGAACGGTCCGTGAACTCGTCGGGCTTCTTGGCCGCGTAGTCGTGCCAGTCTTCGACGTCGATGCCGCGCGGCAGGTACGCGAGCGGGTCGTGTGCCGACGTCTGGTCGGTCACGATGTCGACCTCGACGCCCCTGCGCAAGAGCGCAGGCAGCACCTCGGCCGCGTTGCCGATGACGCCGACGGACAATGCCTTCCTCAGCCGTTTGGCCTCGGTCACCCTGCGCATCGCGTCGTCCACATCGGAGGCCAGCTCGTCGAGGTAACGGGTCTCCAGCCTCCGCTTGGCCCTGCTCGGGTCGCACTCCACGACGAGCACGGCACCGCCGTTCATCGTCACCGCGAGCGGTTGCGCGCCACCCATGCCGCCGAGCCCCGCCGTCACGGTGAGCGTGCCGGCGAGCGTGCCACCGCCGTGTTCATGCCCATCTCGCTGACGCGACCTGGCGAGTTTCTCGGCGACGGCCGCGAACGTCTCGTACGTGCCCTGCAGGATGCCCTGCGTCCCGATGTAGATCCACGAGCCCGCGGTCATCTGGCCGTACATCATGAGCCCGAGCGACTCGAGCCTGCGGAACTCCGGCCAGTTCGCCCAGTCGCCGACCAGGTTCGAGTTGGCCAGCAGCACGCGAGGCGCCCACTCGTGCGTCCGCAGCACACCCGCGGGCCTGCCCGACTGCACCAGCAGCGTCTCGTCGTCGGCGAGCGTGGTCAGGCGGCGCTCGATCGCGTGGTAGCTCGGCCAGTCACGCGCAGCCTTGCCGGTGCCGCCGTAGACGACCAGGTCGTCGGGCCGCTCGGCGACGTCGGGGTCGAGGTTGTTGCGCAGCATGCGAAGCGGGGCCTCGCTCTGCCAGCTGCGGGCTTCGAGTGGCGTTACTGCTGTCATGACTGCCTTCCGTTCGCCGCGTTCAGTGCTCCGGATGCGATCAGGTGTTCCGCGGCGGCGATCTCGGGCGCGAGGTGCCGGTCAGGGCCGGGGCCCGCGACGTGCTCGCGCAGCCTGTCCCGCGCCGCCGCCGTGACGGGCGCCGGCCGCAGCGGCGCACGGAGGTCGAGCGCACGCGCCGCCGTGAGCAGCTCGATGGCGAGCACCGTGCGAAGGCCGTCGATACCGCGGCGGAGCTTGCGCGCCGCCGACCAGCCCATCGAAACGTGGTCCTCCTGCATCGCGCTGCTCGGGATCGAGTCGACGGACGCCGGCACGGCGAGCCGCTTCAGCTCGCTCACCAGCGACGCCTGCGTGTACTGCGCGATCATGTGGCCGGAGTCGACGCCGGGGTCGTCAGCGAGAAACGCCGGCAGCCCGTGCGACCGCGCGACGTCGAGCATGCGGTCGGTGCGACGCTCCGCGATGCTCGCGACGTCCGCGACGGGGATCGCGAGGAAGTCGAGCACGTACGCCAGCGGCGCGCCATGGAAGTTGCCGTTGGACTCGACGCGCCCGTCGGCGAGCACGACCGGATTGTCCACAGCCGACGCGAGCTCGCGGTCGGCGACGAGCTCCGCGTGCGTGCACGTGTCGCGCGCTGCGCCGTGCACCTGCGGTGCGCAGCGCAGCGAGTACGCGTCCTGCACCCGGGTGCAGTCGTCGCCGCGGTGGCTGGCGACGATCTCGGACCCGGCGAGCGCCGCGGCCATGTTGCGCGCGGAGGAGGCCTGTCCGGGGTGCGGCCGCAGCGCCTGGAGATCGTCGGCGAACACCCTGTCGGTACCGAGCAGCGCCTCGACGCTCATCGCCGCCGTGAGGTCGGCGACGTCGAGCAACGCCACGAGGTCGGCGGCGGCGAGCACGAGCATGCCGAGCATCCCGTCGGTGCCGTTGGTGAGCGCGAGGCCCTCCTTCTCGGCGAGCGTGACGGGTTCGAGCCCGGCCTCGCGCAGTGCGTCGGCCGCGGGCACGTGGCGTCCGCTCGCGTCGAACACCTCGCCCTCGCCCTGCAACGCGAGCGCGACCGACGCCAACGGCGCCAGATCGCCGGAACACCCGAGCGACCCGTGCTCGTGCACGAGCGGAGTGATCCCGGAGTTGAGCAAGCGCATGAGAGCTCCGGCCGTGACAGGCCGAACGCCCGTGTGCCCGGTGGTCAAGGTCCGCAGGCGCAACAGCATCAACGCGCGCACCACCTCCGGCTCCACCGCGGGCCCCGCGCCCGCCGCGTGCGACCGGATCAGCGAGCGCTGCAGGTCCGTGCGACGGTCGGCCGGAATGTGTTTCGTCGCGAGCGCGCCGAAGCCGGTCGAGACGCCGTAGGTCGGCCGTGGCCCCCCGGCGAGCGCTTCGACGTGCGCCCGCGCGCTCGCGAGGTTCTTCTCGGCGACCGCGTCGAACCGGACGGCGGCTCCGTCACGGACGACGTCGAGCACCTGTTCCCTGCTCAGCGGCGACGCGCCGAGCACTACCTCGTGTGGCATGCCGCCCATTGCACCCCGCCACACGGGGCGCATCATCACCTTCTCACCCGGTTGTGTCTCGAATACCAGACAGCCGGACCTCCCTGGCGCAGCCGCTGCCGGGGAGGTCCGTTGGTTGCCGTGTCGTCAGGGCCGAGCGTCTCGTTGCGTGGTCGCGGTGACCTCGACGAGCACCAGGGTGTCGTTCACGATTCCCATCCGTGCCTGAGCTTGTCGGTTCGCGTCGATGGCGGTCTTGAACTCCCGGGCGGCCTGTTCGGTGTCGAACACCACGGTGCTGTGGCCCTTACCGGTCTCCGGGTCGCGCATCCAGAATCCGGACACGAAACCTGGACGGTCCTTGACGCCGGGGAGGACATGCTCGATGAGCCCACGCTCCAGGTCCCCACGTTGAAGCTCGGCCATGCTCCAGATCCCGACGATCGCATGCATCGCGGTACTCATCGGCCGTTTCTCTCATCGCAGACCGGCGGGCGCCGGCTCGGTGGGGCGACTGGCTGTCTGCCGGCGAAGCGCCAAACCGAGCAAGACAAGGCAGGCGTTCCAACCCGCGATCGGCCAGAGAAAAAGGCTCGGTTGGACGATCACCACGGGCACGAATGCGACGAACACGAACAAGCCACACAGTAGTGGAACGGCTCGTGGCCATCCCTGCCACCGGCCGGCGCGGACCACGGCGGTCCCGGCGATGATGAATCCGACCGCGGTTACCAGGGTCACCAGCCCGATACCGGTGTCCAGCAATGCCACCGGCGTGATGTCGACCGTGGCATCGGCATAGAACGCGAAGCCGATCTCGAACGGCACGGCCAGGCCCATGCCGATCGCGGCTACCAGGGCCCCGACCCGGCCGGTCCGGCCGTTGCCGACCGCGCCGGACAGCGCCAGGGCGAGGACCCCGAGAAAGGTCATCACATGGGCGCTCGCCCAGAGCAGTTCCGTGCCGATGAAGACCGTCGGCGAGTACGGGTAACTCACCTGGTTGTCCGGGACGGACGCCGGTACGGTCGCCGTGACGACGGCTCCGATTGTCGCGATGAGCCCGCCGGCCGCACACCAGGCGGCCGCGGATCGAATAAAACCCGGTTCGGTGAGACGCGTCATGACATGCGGCTTTCTGTTGAGGTAAGTGCGGATGTCGAGGACGTTAGGAGGGAAACGCGCCGTTGCCATCAGTGCAAACACGTAGCGCGGTACTCAGCGTCGATCGGTCCGCCGAGTGACCCAGGAGACGACCTGCGCCCGACGTTCGAAGCCGAGCTTGCCGAGGATGTTGCGCACGTGGGTCTCGACGGTGCGCTCGGACAGGTAGAGCCGCCCGGCGATCTGGCGGTTGCTCAGGCCCTCCGCGACAAGGTCGGCGAGTTCCTCCTCGCGTGCCGACAACGATGCCCGGCCGCCGCGGCCAGGCGCGAGCAGCTCGGACACCTCGGTCTCCAACGGCCGCATGCCGAGACGTCGGGCGATATCGAGCGCGGTGCCGAGTTCTCGCTCGGCCACTGCGAGGTCACCGGTACCGCGGCG
>WHSZ01000106.1 GCA_009379845.1 Pseudonocardiaceae bacterium
GGGTCCAGTCGGGCAGGTCGGTGAGGGTTTTGTGGATCTGCTCCACCTGCTTCGGACTCACCACCCCCTCCACCACCGCCTGCCCGGTCTCCGCCAGCGGCGCCGGCATCTCCGTGCCAGTGACAGTGCGAGTCCCGATCAGCGCCTGGGCGTAGGTGATCCGATGGCGGGCGTCCGTGTCCGTGAGGTTCACCGCATCGTGCAAGTACCGCCGCAAACTGGAGTAGCCACACGTGTCGCCCCGCGCCAGGAACTCACTGATCACTTGCAGCGACCGTCCGAAGGCGCGGTTGAGCACCCGCTCCGCAGCCTGAAGTTCGTCCCGCAACTCCTCGCCGGTGAGCTGCCACAACTCACGACAAGGAACGGTTTCCACGGGTGCGCTCATGTGTTCTATTCTATCCACCCGACCGACACTTTTCGAACACCTAATCGAGCGCCCGACAAACGGGTGATGGAAAACCATCACCCCACGGGCCTCGATCCGCACAGCTACCGCCAGCTCCCAGGACCAGAACGCAGCGACCACCGGCACTCGCGATCATCACCCGCCAGACAATCCGACGCGGATCCTTCGACAGCGTCAAACAACTCGTCGCCGCGATCAGCGCCCCCGGCCGCCGCACCCGCACCGGGGGCGCGCGCCCGGCACGGCGGTAACGTGCGGGGGCGGCAGGTGTCGGTTCCTCGAGGAGGTGTGCGTGGTCAAAGCCGTGGTGGTCGCCGAGCCCGAAGCGCTGCCGGAAGTGCGGGATATCGAGGTGCCCGAGGTCGGGCCGGGTGATGTGCGGGTACGGATCGCGGCAGCCGGGGTGTGCCACTCCGATCTTTCCATGATCAACGGCACGCTGGCCCCGCAGTTCCCGCTCGTGCCAGGGCACGAGGCGTCCGGAACGATCGTGCGGGCAGGTGCCGGAGTGGACACCGTCCAGCCAGGTGATCGGGTGGTGCTGAACTGGGCACCCGCCTGCCGCACCTGCTGGTTCTGCTTCCAGGGCGAACCCTGGCTGTGCAGCGCCGTCGAAGGCGTCACCAGTGTCCAACGTGGACATCTCGCGGGTGGAACACCCGCACACGCCGCGATGGGCGTCGGTGCGTTCGCCGAGGAAGTGGTTCTCCCGGCACGCTTCGTGGTGCCGCTGCCGGACGGCGTCCCGCTGAACCTCGCCGCACTGATGGGCTGCGCGGTGCTCACCGGAATCGGCGCGGTCCGCAACACGGCCCGGGTACGCAGCGGCGAATCGGTGCTGGTTGTCGGACTCGGCGGGATCGGCCTGTGCACGGTCATCGGCGCGCGGCTAGCGGGCGCCGGGCCGATCATCGCGGTCGATCTCTCCCCGGAGAAGGAAAAGCTCGCCCGCGGCGCCGGCGCGACACACTTCATCCCCAGCGACCCGAAGCTGTCCAAGCAGGTCCGCCCGCTGACCGGCGGCCGGGGAGTGGACCACGCCTTCGAGTGTGTCGGGTCACCGACCACCATCCGGATGGCATGGGGCGCCACCCGCCGGGGAGGCCGGTGCACGGTCGTCGGACTCGGCGGCAAGGACGAGCAGGTCACGTTCAGCCCGCTGGAGCTTTTCCACTTCGCCCGCACGCTGACCAGTTCGGTGTACGGCAGTTGCGACCCCGACCGGGACATCCCGATGCTCGCCGAACAGGTCCGCCTCGGCCGTCTCGACCTGAACACGCTGGTCACTGACCGCATCACACTGGATGGCGTGCCCGGCGCGTTCGAGAAGATGAAGGCAGGCCACGGCGCCCGTTCGCTGATCGAACTCGACTCGGAAGGGGCCGCGGATGGACGAGCTTGACACCGAGGAGCGTGCGATCGTCGACACGGTCCGCGAGTTCGTGGACCGCGATGTGCGGCCTTCGGTACAGGAGCTGGAACACGCCAACACCTACCCGGACGAACTCATCGAGCGCATGAAGGAGATGGGCATCTTCGGGTTGGCGATCCCCGAGCCGTACGGCGACGTCCAGGTCTCCACGCCGTGCTACGCGCTGGTCACCGAGGAACTGTCCCGGGGATGGATGAGCCTTGCCGGCGCGATGGGCGGGCACACCGTGGTATCCAAACTGTTGCGCGACTTCGGCACCGAGGAGCAACGGCAGCGCTACCTGCCGCGGATGGCGACCGGCGAGCTGCGCGCGACGATGGCGCTCACCGAACCGGGCGGCGGGTCGGACCTGCAGGCGATGCGCACCCACGCGCGGCTGGACGGCGACGGGTACGTGATCAACGGGACCAAGACGTGGATCAGCAACGCGCGCCGCTCCGACCTGGTCGCGCTGCTGTGCAAGACCGACCCGCAGGCGTCCCCGGCGCACACCGGGATCAGCATCCTGCTGGTGGAAAAGGTGCCGGGTTTCACGGTTTCGAAGGATCTTGGCAAGCTCGGGTACAAGGGCGTTGAGAGCTGCGAGTTGTCCTTTGCGGACTGTCGCGTGTCGACGGACGCGCTGCTCGGCGGCGAACCCGGCACGGGCTTCGCGCAGATGATGAAGGGGCTGGAGATCGGCCGCATCCAGGTCGCGGCCCGCGCGACCGGCGTCGGCAGGGCCGCCCTTGACGACGCGCTGCGCTACGCCCAGGAGCGGGAAAGCTTCGGCAAGCCGATCTGGAAACACCAGTCGGTCGGCAACTACCTCGCGGACATGGCGACAAAGCTGACCGCCGCCAGGCAACTGATCCTGCACGCGGCTCGCAAGCTAGACGCCGGTGATCGCTGTGACATGGAAGCCGGCATGGCGAAACTGTTCGCGTCGGAAACCGCGATGGAGATCGCGCTGAACGCCATCCGGGTGCACGGCGGGTACGGTTATTCCACGGAATTCGACGTGGAGCGCTACTTCCGGGACGCACCGCTGATGATCGTCGGCGAGGGCACGAACGAAATCCAGCGCAACGTGATCGTCGGCCAGCTGATCTCCCGCGGCGGCCTGTGACCCCGGCCCCCTCACCCCTTCCCCAATATGGATGCATATTGCGGGAATGGGCCGGCATGTGGGTGACGGCGGGTCCGCGCGCGAGGGCTAGGGTGTGTCGCGCGCGAGGGCTAGGGTGGGTGGTGCGTCACGGGCTAGGCCCAGAACACCGCCAGCCCGACGTTCAGCGCGACGAGCGCGCCGAGCGTCGGTGTGAACCAGCGCGGCGCCGTCGCGGAGTTGATCTTGAAAACGGCGATCCCGCCGATCACCACCAGCACGAGGATCTTGATGCCGAGCTTCATGTGGTTATAGTCGGCGTCCGTCGCCGGGGCCAGCAGCATCAGTGCCATCCCGGTGACCAGCTGCAACGCGGCCCCGTGCAGCCAACCCTTGTTCACCGGCGCCGCCGCGCCCGCCTTCAGCTGCACCATGACCATGCCGAGCAGCAGCCCCATCCCCAGCAGGTGCAAGAACACCAGCAACAGGCGAACGAACTCCATCGACGTGCCTCCTAGGCAGGGTCAGCGGGAACGAGCAGCGGCGAATCCGCGCCAGCCGAGCACGCCGATGATCGTGCCGAGAGTCAACGAGACGACGGCGAGCACGGCGTGCACCACGAAGTATGCCGTAGGGCTGCCGCCATCCCACGATCGCTCGCCGTCCCACAGATTCACCAGGAACGTCGGCCAGATCACCCACGACCAGATCGCGAAAGCGAGCAGAAACAGCGAGGCACGACGGGACAGTGTCACGCTCCGAAGTATCACCCCCGGGTCGAGCCAATCGACACTCGCCCCCATGGCCGGCGGTGATCACGTCGGGTGGCTAGCTATTCTGCATAGCGTGCCCCACGCTTCACGCCGTGGCATCACCGTGTTGATCACCGTGCTGCTCGCTCTGCTTCCCGGCTCGCTCGTCGTGCCGCCCGCGCTGGCCGCACCCGGCTGCGCCAATCGCGAGGTCCCGCCACCGCCGGTGGACACGTCGGAAGAACCGAAGCCGGGTCAGCCGAGTCCGAAACCGCTGCCCGTGCCAGACGATCCGGTCGGCGGCGAGCGCATGGCGGAATGCGGAACCGTGCTGCCGGCCGGGGCGCCCCCATCGCCCGAGCCGTTGACGCCGCATTCCTGGCTGCTCACCGACTTGGACAGCGGTGCGGTGCTCGCCGCGCACAACCCGCACGCGCGGCACCGCCCGGCGTCGTTGATCAAGGTGCTGACCGCGTTGGTCGTGATCGACGAACTCGACCCGAAGGCAACCGTGCGTGCCACCCAGGAGGACGCCAACCAGGAGGGCACCAGCACCGGCCTGTTCCCGAACAACACCTACACGGTTGGCCAGCTGCTGCGGGCGCTGCTGATGAGCTCCGGCAACGACGTCGCGCACGCCCTTGCCCGCCAGCTCGGTGGGGCGCCGAGGGTGGTCGAGAAGATGAACGCGATGGCCGGGAAGCTCGGGGCCAAGGACACTCGCGCGGCCACGCCGTCCGGATTGGACGGTCCAGGTATGTCCAGTTCGGCCTATGATCTCGCGCTGCTGATGCGCGCGGCGATGGTCAAACCGGAGTTCGCCGACGCGGTGCACACCCAGAGCATGAAATTCCCTGGGCGGCCGGGCGAACCCAGCTACGAGGTGTACAACGACAACAAGCTGCTCGGCGGCTACGCCGGTTTCCTCGGGGGCAAGACCGGCTTCACCGACGACGCGCGGCACACCTACGCGGGCGCGGCCAAACGGGGCGGGCACCGGATCGCGGTGACCCTGCTGCGCGGCGAGCAGCAGCCGATCCGGGTTTCCGATCAGGCCGCACTGCTTCTCGACTACGGCTTCACGCTGGCCGGAATGAACCGGGAACCGGTCGGCCGGCTCGTCGAACCGGCCAAGCCGAAACCGCAGCATGTGCACCGCGCGAAGGACGATGCGGCGGCCGGTGCCCAACCGGCCGGGACCGGCTCGTCGTTCGGCAGCGTCGGCGGTCCGCTCGTCGCGCTGGTCGCCATCGGGCTCGCGCTCGGCGGACTGCTGTGGTTGCGCCGCAAAGCGAAGGACGTACGCAACGAATAAGCCGCCTTCCTGGCTCACGTGACACACTCGGCTGGTGACCGAGATCCCTCCGCAGCACTACGCACAGCCATGGGGCGACGATCGGCGTGGGCCGGTCCCGCTTGTCGGCGACGAGCGCGCGATACTGCCGGCCTTCCTCGACTGGCACCGGGAGACCTTCGCCCTCAAGTGTGCGGGAGTCGGGCGGGAACGGCTTTCCGAGCGGAGCGTCGCGCCGTCCCGGCTGAGCCTGCACGGCCTCATCCGGCATCTCGCCGGGGTGGAACGGTGGTGGTTCCGGGTGCAGTTCGCGGGTGAGGCGGTGCCGCTGCTGTACTACTCGGACGACGATCCCGACCAGGATTTCGAGCACCTCGACGGCGACGTGGCCGAGGCGGTCGCGGTGTGGCGGACGGAGTGTGAGCGCGCCCGCAAGATCATCGCCAACGCGTCGTCGTTGGACGAGACCGGCATTCACCGCGCCAGCGGAGCCCCGATCGTGCTGCGCCGGATCCTGGTTCACATGATCGCCGAGTACGCGCGGCACAACGGGCACGCCGATCTGCTCCGCGAGCGGATCGACGGCGCGACGGGTTACTGAAGCCCGGTCGCGATACCCGAATCGCGATTCTCGAGCAGAAGCTGCCGACCGGTGGCGATCACCGCCGTCGCAGGCCGAGCAGCGCGAGCATGGCAAGCGCACCGGCGCCGAACAGCCCGGCCGCGCTCCGGAAACTGGGGCCGCGATGCACCCGCACCAGCGGGGTGATCATCGCGTCCGGCGGCTCGGGCACCACCCGAGCCATGTTCTCCCTCGCCGTCGCCGTCCACGCGGTGATGAACAGCACGAACTGCGACACCAGGTTGGCGAACACCATCAACCCGATGATCGGGCCGAACAACGCGCCGGTCGGCGACGACGTCACGCTCGCCAGGTAGAACGTGCCGACCAGCTTGAGGATCTCGAACCCGATCGCGGCCGCGATCGCGCCCTTCACCGCGCTCCGTGCGTTCACCCTTTTCCGTGGTAGTCCGGAAATCACCCAGATGAACACCAGGCAGCTTGCCGTGAGCGACAGCAGCACGGTCAACACGGTGAGCAGGAATCGCGCCCACGCGTAGCCATCCAACCCGACGAGCTCGAGCAGGAGCCGGCCGAACCCTCCACCGGCCGCGCTTAGTCCAAACGAGACGGCCATGGCAAGGCCGAGTCCCAGCAGCGCGAACAAGTCCTTGAGCTTGGTGGTCAGGAAGGGAAGTTGCTGCTTTTCCTGATCCCACTGCGCGGTGAGCGCGTCTCGCAGGTTACCGATCCAACCGAGTCCTGAATACAGCGCGGAAAGCAACCCGAGTACCCCGACCGTGCCGGCGGATTTCAGTGCCGTGTCGACGACCTCGTTGATCGTCGCGCCCAGGCTGCCGGGCGCTGCTTCGGTGATCGCCAGCTTCATGTCGTTCAGCAGGCTAGCGTTGCCCGAAAGGATGAACGCGGTGACGGCGAACGCGATCATCAGCAGCGGGAAAAGCGACAGCACGCTGAAATACGTGATCGCCGCCGCGTAGTGCGTCCCGTGCCGGTCGCTGAACGCCTCGCCCGCACGCACGATGTGATCGAGCGACGGGTAGCTCCGGCGCAACCTGCTCAGCGTGGACTCGTCCCGCTCACCTGCGACGTTGTCTGTTTCGGCCACCGCAGGAAGCTAACCACTCCCTTTCGCGCTCGCAACGCGAGATCACCCTGGCGGGAGAAAGCCGATCCGGTCGTAGACGGTGTGCAGCGTCCTGGCTGCCACTTCCCGCGCCCGTTCCGCGCCGCGGGCGAGCACCTTGTCCAGCTCGGGCGGATCGTCCAAGTAGGACTGAACGTGCCGCTGGACCGGAGTGACGAAATCCACCAGTACCTCGGCGATGTCCTTCTTCAGATCGCCGTAGCCCTTGCCCTCGTAGCTGTCCCGCAGCTCGTCGATGGCGCGCCCGGTCAGCGCGGAGTAGATCACCAGCAGGTTGGACACCCCCGGCCTGACCTCCGGGTCGTAAACGATCTCCCTGCCGGTGTCGGTGACCGCGGAACGGATCTTCTTCGCGGAGCGCTTCGGGTCCTCGAGTAGCTCGATCACCCCGCCTGGCACCGACTTGCTCATCTTCGCGGTCGGGTCCTGCAGGTCGAAGATCTTCGCCGTGTCGTTGACGATGAAGGCTTCCGGGACCCGCAATGTGTTGCCGAACCGGGAGTTGAACCGCTGCGCGAGGTTGCGGGTGAGTTCGAGGTGCTGGCGCTGATCCTCGCCGACCGGCACCTGGTCGGCCTGGTAGACGAGAATGTCCGCGGCCTGCAGCACCGGATAGGTGAACAACCCGACGCTGACGTGGTCCTCGCTCTGCCGGGCGGCCTTGTCCTTGAACTGGGTCATCCGGCTGGCTTCCCCGAACCCGGCGAGGCACTCCATAACCCAGGACAGCTGGGTGTGCTCGGGAACGTGGCTCTGCACGAACAGTGCGGTGCGGTCCGGGTCGATGCCCAGCGCGAGCAACTGCGCCGCGGAGACCCTGGTGCGCTGCCGTAGCAGCTTCGGGTCCTGCTCCACGGTGATCGCGTGCAGGTCGACGATGCAATAGAACGTCTCGTGGGTGTCCTGCAGACTCACCCATTGGCGCAGCGCACCGAGATAGTTGCCGAGGTGGAAGGAATCGGCCGTCGGCTGGATGCCGGACAGCACACGCGGGCGGCGCTCCTGGGTGGCGGACGCTTGCTCAGTCGACACGACACGATTCTTCCAAGCACGCTCCGCTCCCCGCGCCGCGCCCCCCTGACTCGCTCGCCGCGCCGCGCCCCCCCATGGCGTGCGAATGGGCCCGCATGTGGGTGACCCATTACCGCGTTTAGCCCGCCAACCGCGGTTATCCCGGCGCGTTCCGCGCGGCGGATCCCACGGCGCGTTCCTCGCGGCTGGGATCCCGCAATATGCATCCATATTGGCCCCGCGCGGTCCGCGCGGCTGGGATCCGCGGCTGGGATCGCGCGGCCGGATCGCGCAATATGCATCCATATTGCTTTATGACGGCGTTATTTCCGCGTTGTGGGTACACAGCGCGGGAGAGGTGGTGGCTACCGGGCCGTAGAGGGTGGTCCGCTCCCTCGCCGGGCGCCCCGCCAGCGCGGCCATCGACTCGAGCTGGGCGATGGTACGGGCCGAGCCGTGCTCGGAACCGGCCATCCGGCTGATGGTCTCCTCCATCAGGGTGCCGCCGAGGTCGTTCGCGCCACCTGCCAGGATGCCCGCCGTTCCCTCGTCGCCGAGCTTCACCCAGGAACACTGGATGTTGGCGATTCGGCCGTGCAACGCCAGCCTGGCGAAGGCGTGCACCGCCCGGTTGTCCCGCCACGAAGGGCCGGGCCGGGCCAGCCCCGCCAGGTAGATCGGCGCGCTGCGGTGGACGAACGGCAGCCCGACGAACTCGGTGAACCCCGCCACGCCGTTCGCGAACGCGGTGTCCTGCACGGCGGCCAGCGTGCGCAGATGCCCGAGCCAGTGCCCCGGATGGTCCACGTGCCCGTACATCATGGTCGACGACGAGCGAATGCCAAGCCGGTGCGCGGTGGAGATCACCTCGATCCACGTGTCGGCCGGCAGCTTGCCCTTGGTGAGCACCCACCGCACGTCGTCGTCCAGGATCTCCGCGGCGGTACCCGGAACCGAGTCCAGCCCGGCGTCCCGCAGCTCGGTCAACCACTCCGCGACGCTGACCCCAGCCTTCGCCGCCGCACTGATCACCTCCATCGGGCTGAACGCGTGGACGTGCATGTCAGGCAACCGCGCCTTGATCGCCCGCACCATGTCCGCGTAGTGCGTCACGGGCAGCTTCGGGTCGATCCCACCCTGCATGCACACCTCGGTCGCACCGTCCGCCCACGCCTGCTCGGCGCGCTCAACTACCTCGGCAACGGAGAGCCGGTAGGCGTCCTCGTCCCGCTCCCGCTGCGCGAACGCGCAGAACCGGCAGCCGACGTAGCACACGTTCGAGAAGTTGATGTTGCGGTTCACCACGTAGGTGACGTCCTCGCCGACGACGTCGGCGCGCAGCTGATCGGCAAGCCCGGTGAGCTCGTCAAGCGCCGGCCCTTCCGCGGTGAGCAGCGCGAGCGCGGCGTGGTGGTTACCCTCCTCGAGCAGCGCGGCCGGATCGGACGCCGCGATCCGCAGCCCCTCCCGAACCTCGCCGTCGAGCCGGTCAGGTGCCTTCGGCACCTGCGCTGTGTCGTCGGTTCGACCCTGCAAGCAGGTCTCACCGTCGTCGGTTCGACCCTGCAAGCAGATCTCACGCAACTCCTCCCAGTCGCCGTACACCGTGTCGAAGTCGCCACGCCGGTCCGCCGAGCGCCCCTCGGTGTCGATCGCGGTATGCAGGTCGGTACGGCCGCCCGAGTCGGCACCGCCGTCCGGCTCCTGCCACGGCAGCCCGGCCGGCCGCGCGTCCGCGGCGCACAGGCCGTCGTCCGAAGCCAGCGCCGCCACGTGCTCGGACAGCCGCGCGTCGATCCACTGCGTTCCGGCCCGCACGTAGCGCGGGTAGGCGGTCAGCCGCTCCCGCAACTCGAAGCCGGCCGCCGCGGTCCACGACGTGAGCTCGTCGATCTCCGGCCACGGCATCTCCGGGTTCACGTGGTCCGGCGTCACCGGTGACACCCCGCCCCAGTCGTCGATCCCGGCCCGCAGCAGCAGCTCGTGCTCATCGCCGAGGAGGTTCGGCGGGGCCTGCACGCTGACGCCGGGCGGCAGCAGCAGCCGGGCGACGGCGACCGTGGCCGCCAGCTCGTGCACGTCCGCGTCCGGCATCGCGCGCATCGCGGTGTCCGGCTTGGCCCGGAAGTTCTGCACGATCACTTCCTGGATGTGCCGGTACTGCCGCGCCTGGCGCCGGATGGCCAGCAGCGAGTCGGCGCGCTCCGCGAACGTCTCGCCGATGCCGACCAGGATCCCGGTGGTGAACGGCACACCGACCCGGCCGGCGTCGGCGAGCACTCGCAGCCGAACCGCCGGGTCCTTGTCCGGGCTGCCGTAATGCGGCCCGCCCGGCTCCGACCAGAGCCGTTCCGAGGTGGTCTCCAGCCTCATGCCCATGCTCGGCGCCACCGGCCGCAGCCGCTGCAGCTCCTCCCAGGACAGCACGCCAGGGTTGAGGTGCGGCAGCAGGCCGGTCTCCTCGAGCACGTCGATCGCACAGGCCCGCAGGTAGTCCACGGTGGAATGGAAACCACGCTCGGCGAGCCACTCCCTGGCGGCCGGCCAGCGTTCCTCCGGCCGGTCCCCGAGGGTGAACAGGGCTTCCTTGCAGCCGGCTGTCGCGCCCGCACGGGCGATCTCCAGCACTTCTTCACGTTCCAGGTACGCGGCATCGACCTTGCCGGGGACCGTGACGAACGTGCAGTAATGGCAGCGGTCCCGGCACAGCCTGGTGAGCGGGATGAACGCGTTGCGGCTGTAGGTGACGACGCCCGCGCGCCCGTCCGCGGTGAGGTGCGCATCGCGCACGCCCGCCGCGATCTCGAGCAGCGTGTCCAGCTGCGTGCCGCGGGCCCGCAACAGCACCGCGGCCTCGGTCTGATCGAGGGTTACGCCGTCCCTGGCGCGGCGCAGTGCCCTGCGCGTCGCGGCATCGGTTGGACGGGGTTCCGGCGGGGTGAGCGAAAGATCGGAAACCACGTCGCCAAGGCTATGGGCGAGCTCGACGTAAAGCCAGGCTCAGGCCACCGGGGCGTCAGTGTTCTCACGTTCCGCGGCTGGCCGCGGTGCCGGTGTCGGCGGCACCGCGGGGAGCTCCGCGGTATGGGCCGCTGCCTCGTCGACCAGTCCGCGCTGGTGCGCGACGCGGGCCCTGGCCGAGCGCCGATGGCGCAGCAGTCCGATCACCAGACCACCGAGGCCGATGGCGACCGCGATCAACCCGACCGGCCCGAAAATGCCGAGTGCACTGCCACTCGACGTCTCCGCTTGCTGAGCCGACACGGCATTCGCGGCGTTCGCGGCATTCGCGCCCAGTACCAGGGCGCCCGGGATGGCGGCCAGGAGGACGGCGAGTCTCCCAGCGAGTCGTGCAGCTGAACGGGGGATCACAGCTGCTCGGTACAGCACGGAAGTGCCTCCCTTAGGACGATGTAGTCGCGCCATGTGGGTGATACGACTACCGCCCCGACCAAAAGAAAACTACCGAGGGTGTCAAGTTCCCGGCGGTCGGTCGCCGCTATCGACTCCGGCGCGGAAGATTAGTGGGTCCGGAGCAGCCCCCGGACACCGGGTGTTGCCGGTGCGCGAGTTCGCAGGTCGATGGCGGGCCGCGTGGATTCGGGGGGCCTTTCGTGCTCAACTGGAACGTGAGGGAAGGGATGGCGATGCGAGCCGACAAGTACGCCACCGTCGCGGATTACGGCACCGTCGCGCCGGCCTTCCTCGAGATGGCCAACCGGATGGTCTACTGCACGCTGGCGACCGTCGATCGTCGCGGACGGCCGCGTTCCCGCATGGTGCACTCGCTCTGGGAGTGGGACGGCACCTCACTCGTCGACTGGGTCGGCAGCCTCGTGACGCCGATGAAACGCGCGCACCTGGCGAGCAACCCGTACGTGTCGTGCTCGTTCTGGGACGGCGCAGAGGTGTACGACACCTGCACCGCCGAATGCCGTACCGAGCTGCTACTCGACGAAGAGAGCAGGCGTGCTGGCTGGGATCGGTTCGCCTCGACGCCGCCCCCGCTCGGCTACGACCCCGCCGCGATCCTGCCCGAGTGGGCGGACGGCCCGAATTCGCCCGCGTAGGGCGTGCTGCGGCTGGAGCCCTGGCACCTCCGCGTCTTCCCAGCCGAGTTCGCGCGCAGCGGCGGCAAGGTCGGCCAGATCCTCACCTGGCAGCACGGAGAGCGGGTCTGAACTCGCGCCACCGGACCCCGAACCCGCTCGGTGCGGGGGCTATCCGCCTGGCGCTACCCAGCCGCGTCGCTCGCCCTCGGCAATCAGGGCCTGCGCCGCCTCCCACAGCGATGCCGAGCCGCCGCCGATGACGGATTTGCGCGGACGTGCCGCGCCTGATCGGGAGGCAGCAACGCGAACAGTTGATCAGCGGCGGCCAGTTCTCGTTGCTGCTGGCTTGGTAACGGTTCCGCGCGGCCAGCGGCTCGTCTTCGGCGATCATTCTGGCAGGTCCCAGTCGAAAGTCGCGGTGACCGGGGCATGGTCGGACCACCGCTCGTCGTAGCTCGGCGCCCGCTCCACCATCACGGACACCGTCTTCTCGGCGATGCTCGGTGTCGCGACGATGTAGTCGATCCGCCAACCCGAGTCGTTGTCGAACGCCTTACCCCGGTAGGACCACCAGGAGTACGGGCCGGGGCCGTCCGGATCGAGGGCGCGCTGCACGTCAACGTAGCCGACGTCGTCGAAAATCCGACCGAGCCAGGCCCGCTCCTCGGGCAGGAATCCCGAATTCTTCCGGTTGCCCTTCCAGTTCTTCAGGTCGATTTCCTGGTGCGCGATGTTCCAGTCGCCGCATACCAGCACCTCACGACCGTCCGCTTCGGCCTTGTCCCGCAGCTCGACGAGATGCGGGAGGAACGCTGCCATGAACCGTTCCTTCTCGTCCTGCCTCGCCGTTCCGACGTCCCCGCTGGGCAGGTACAGGCTGGCAACGGTGAGGCCGTCCAGGTCGGCTTCCACGTACCGGCCGGCGCCATCGAACTCCGCCTCCCCGAAGCCGATCCGCACCGCCCGCGGTTGCTGCCTGGTGAGCAGGCCCACGCCGTTGCGCCCCTTCTCCCCGCACGGCGCCCAGCTCGCATACCAGCCGTCCGGCTCACGAACCGCGGGGCTGAGCTGATCGGGTTCCGCGCGGACCTCCTGCAGGCACACCACGTCCGCTTTGGTGGCAAGCAGCCACTCGAGGTAGCCCTTCTTGGCAGCGGCCCGCAGCCCGTTCACGTTCACGGTAGAAACGGTCAGCACGATCCGGCAGGGTAATACCTCCCGAACCCGGACCAGCCCCGCGTTCGAGCTGCCGGGGGTAATGAACGGCACAGTCGGGCAATTCAGGGCACACTGAGGAACCATGCGCCGGCTGACCGTCCTCGGAAGCTGCGCCGCGTGGCCGGATGCCGGCCAGGCGAGTAGCGGCTACCTGCTCGAGTACGACGGCTTCCGCGCGGTACTCGATCTCGGTTACGGCACGCTGCCTCGGCTGCTCGAACACTGCCCGGACGGCCGCGTCGACGCCGTGCTCATCACCCACGAACACCCGGATCATTGCGCGGACGCCAGCGGGCTGCTCAGGATGCGCCACTACACCGCGGCCCGCGAGCGGCTACCGCTGTACTGCACGTCGGGGGTGCTCGATCGGATCGAGCACGCCGAACCCGACATCACCCTCACCGACGTGTTCGACGCGCACGAGCTGCCGCAGTGCTGCCAGATCGGTCCGTTCGAGCTGGAATCCATGACGCTGCCGCATCACGTGCCGAACGTCGGCATCCGGCTGATCGCTCCTGGCCTCGTCGTCGCGTACACCGGCGATACCGGGCCGGACCCCGCGCTGGAAATCCTTGGCGCGCACGCCGATCTCTACCTGATGGAAGCCACCAGGCAAGCACCGGCACCGCCCGGCAGCCCGCGGCTGGTGCTTACCGCGCGGGAAGCCGGCGAGTGGGCTACCAAGGCCCGCGCGCACCGGCTGGTGCTGACGCATTTCTGGCCGGGCGCGGACCGCGCGGTGTCCGTGCGGCAGGCCCGCGAAACGTTCCACGGCGACGTGCTCGCGGCCGAGGACGGGTTGACGCTGCTCCTTGAGTGACCGCTCAACCGCAGTTGGTGCCGAAAGACGGCTGCAGGTACTCATCGGACGCCCAGCGGCCCGCACCGAGCTTGCGGAACCCGCCCCGCACCTCGGCCTTCGCGTCGACCTGTTCGTTTTGCCTCAGCTTGTCCACGATGTCGGCGTTCAGCTCCGGGCCGGAGCGCACGTTCAGCACGTCGGCGTCCACGCTGACCTTGCATTGGCTGCCGGATGCCTGCTCGCCCTGGCCCGAGCGGTCGCTGCCGAGGCCGGTCAGCACCGCGACTCCCACCAACAGACCCAGCACGACCAACGCCCGTTTCGGCACACCAAACACGTCGCACGCTCCCGGTAACCGACTGGATGCTCAGAGTCAATGGTGCCGCATTTTGCTGCCGTTGCGAACCCGGCAATTGGTACACGATCGCGGTAGCACCGTCGGGCAGCGTACGCAGGTGCGCGGCAGCGCCCTCCGCCGGCCACACCGAACGACACTTCCGCCGCACTGGAGTAACTGAAGGACGCTTGCCGTGCACTCAACGGACTGAAGGCGTCCTCCAGCACGACGGGCTCAGCGCTGGGCCATCTTCTTCTGCAGGTTCTCGTCCAGGGTGGCGAGGAAGTCCTCGGTGGTCTGGAAGTCCTGGTCCTTGCCGATCAGCAGGGCGAGGTCCTTGGTCATCTTGCCGCTCTCCACGGTCTCGATGACGACCTGCTCGAGGTTGTGCGCGAACTCCACGACCTCGGGGGTGCCGTCCTGCTTACCGCGCGCGTCCAGCCCGCGGGTCCACGCGAAGATCGACGCGATCGGGTTGGTCGAGGTGGGCTTGCCCTGCTGGTGTTGCCGGTAGTGCCGGGTCACGGTGCCGTGCGCCGCCTCGGCCTCCACCTTGCCGTCCGGGGTGCGCAGCACCGAGGTCATCAGGCCGAGCGAGCCGAAGCCCTGCGCAACC
>WHSZ01000003.1 GCA_009379845.1 Pseudonocardiaceae bacterium
ACCGGGGGAACTGATACCGGAGACACTGGCACCGGGGATACCGGCACCGGGGACACCGGCGGCACCGGCGATACCGCGGACACCGGCGGTCAATGACGAGGCAGCGCCACGGTCGTCACCGCACCCGCGAAACGATCAACCCGATCGAGCGGGGGAGTTCACGGCGTCCAGCGATACCCAGCTTCGTGTAGACGCCGTGCAGGATGTTGTCGACGGTACGGACCGAGATCACCAGCCGTTCGGCGATCGCCCGGCTGGTCAACCCGGCCGCGGCCAGCCGGGCGAGCTCCGCTTCCCGTGGGGTGAGCGACTCGGGCTCGTCGAGCACGGCCAGGGCTGGTGTGTTGGCGCCCTCGCATTGCTGAACCCAGGAGCGGGCGCGGGTGGCCGCGGCCAACGCCTTGCCGGCTTGGCCCGCGGCCCGGTAGGCGCGGAATGCCTGAGCCGCGGCTTCGGCCGCCAGCAGGTTGGCACCGATCCCGATGAACGTCTCGGCGACCTGATCGAGCGCGGCCCCGTCACCATCGGCCGCGGCGCGGCCGTGTGCCACGTACGCCGGAGGCAAGATGCCTTCGGCCACGGAGCCAGCGTGCTCCAGCGCGTCAACGACGGTTCGTGCTTCCTCGAGGCGTACGGCATCGTGCAGGGCGATTATCTCGAAGTGCGCCTGGCCGCGGGACCTGGCGAGCTCCGCGGCCTCGAGGGCGAGTTCTACGGCGCGGGACGTTTCGCCCGCCGCGGCGGCGACCCAGGTTCTGGCGATGACCGCCACCGCCTCGTACAACCGCGACGAATGCAGAAGAGCCCGCTCCGCGGCGCTCTGCGCGGCCTTGGCGGCCGGTAGGTCACCCGTGCCGGCCGTGGCCATGACAAGGTTGGCGAGGATCACCGGCCGGAAGAGGTTTTCATCCGTTTCCAGCGCGGCGGCTTCCCGTAGCCAACGCTGCGCGGATCGCAGCAGGCCGCGCATCCTGTTCACGTGACCCAAACAGGTCGCGAACAGGCTCCGCGCCATTTCCCAGTCCTGATCCAACGAGAGTTGATAACCCTGGTGGGCCAACGCTTCGGCCGCCCCCAGCCTGCCGGCATAGGCGTATGCCCCGCACCGGCCCGCTTCGAGCTGAACGTGTCCCCACGGACTCGCGGCGTGGGCGACGTGCCGCTCCAACTCGAGACCACGTTCGGCGGTGGCGATGGCCTGGTTGGTGCGCCCCATGGTGCTCAATGCCTGAGTACGGGCGATCAACGCCTGCAATATGGTGCCGTCGCCCGCCTCCTGGCGGTCGAGTATCCGCTCAACGGCCGCGAGCCCGCCCGCGCAGTCGCCTTGGTGCAACCGGAAAGTCGCTCGTATGGTCGCGACCTCGTCGCTGGTGGATCGCTGCGAGGCAGCCTGCTCGGTGTCACTCAGCACGGCTTCGGCATCCGAATGCTGGCCAAGACCCCAATACAGGTTCGTCGCACGCGTGGCGGCCAGGTGAGCCCGAATGTTCTCGGCAAGATCTTCCGTGGGGATGCCGGCAAGGACGAGTTCGGCTTCCCGGTACCGACCGAGTCCGATGAGGGCCCGCCCGAGCTGGTGGAGCGCGGGGAACTCGCCGCCTCGCTCCACCGCGCTCTGCGCGAGTCGTTGTGCCAGCGGGTAACGGCGCGCCTCGATGGCGCGGTCAGCCGCTTCGAGCAGGCTGCGGACGTCGGTGGCCAAACCGGCCTCGAGTCGCCAGCCGATGATTCGAGGGCGGTCGTCCGCGCGACGGGCCGGCGTGGCGGCGAGCACGTCGGCGAGCAGTCGGTGGACGTCGCGCACCCGTCGAGCCGGAGTCTGGGTACGGATGACCTCGCCATACAGCGGATGAGCGAGACGCACGTCCACCCGGCGGCTGAGGCGCTCCGATACCACCAGTCCCTTCCGCTCGAGTGCGGCAAGCTGGGCACCGGCCCCGGCGTGGTTCAGTACCTCGACACCGATGTCGCCCCCGAAGCTCAGCATCTCCATGAGCATGTGCTCGCTGCGATCAAGCCATCCCATTCGTGCCTCGATCAGCTCCACCAGCCGGCCCGACGCGGTCACCGGACCGTGCCAGCGCCAGATCTCCTCCGATTGCTGCAGTACTTTGCTGCCCAGGCCGCCTTCCACCAGCTCGCGGAGGAACAGCGGATGCCCGAGGGTGAGCTTCCAGAGCTGATGCACGGTTGAACCGTCCACTTGACCGCCGAGGGCGGCCGTCAGCAACTCGTCCGTTTCGTCGCGGGTCAGCCGAGGCACATCAAGGCGGGCGATCAGCTGGTCTTTCCACAGCGAGAAGATCGGTTCAGGGACAAGCGTTCCGGTGCAGGCGCTGACAACGACGAACGCCGATCTGGTGGCCGCGAGCTGATGGATGAGCGTCGCCGACATCTCGTCGAGGCGGTGCGCGTCGTCGACCGCGAGCACTATCCGATGGGTGCCGGCGTTGCTCACCAGATGCCGGACGGTTTCGTGTAACAGGCGGGCTGGGTCGACGGCCGAACTCGAGGCCGGCGGCAACAAGTGCGCTACCGCGCCGAATGGGAAGGTCGCCGCGGCACTGGTCGCGTGCACCACGTGCGTGACGGCACCCATCGCCTTGGCAAGGGACACGGCTTCCTGAGCGAGCCTGGTGCGGCCGGTACCGATCGGCCCGGCGAGCATCAAGCCCTGACTTGTGGGGGAGTTCAGTGCCTCATCGATGAGGCTCAGCTCGCGCCGCCGCCCCACAAGCGGCCAGTTCTGAGTCAACCCCTCACCGCCCGCCCTTGTGATTCATGGACGTTCGTTCTATGGGCAGACTGAACGACAGCCACTCGTCAGCCCTGGAGCGACTTTACTGCGGCAATCATGTCGAGATAAGGGCCGAAAGGCACCCGCGACGCGGCATGCGGTGCCGGCTGCGCCGGGTAGATGAGGGTTTCCGGGCCGTCACCGCCGCCGAACCACCGTGCCGGGGCAGCGACTTAGAGAAAGTCGGCGTCGGGCGTGCCTGGCATGACGAGCTGTCCGAGTCCGAGCTGGTTGCCTTCACTGTCGTGAAACCAGACGGCGCGTTCGCCCACCGCACCGGTGGACGGATACTGGCTGGGAATATCGATGATCCCGTCGCGTGATTTCATGCCAGGGAGGTCGACTTCGTCGAACGTCAGCCCTCTGTCCCGCAGTTCGCGCACCGCGGCCTCGATGTCGGGCACGTAGAAACCCATCTGAGTGTGCTGCCCGGATGGCCTACCCATCGACTGGAAGATCGCAAAGGAATCGCCACCACATTCGTATCGCAGCGCGCCGTCGCGTGACTCGGTGGGCAGCAGACCGAGCCGCTCGGCGTAGAGGTCGCGGGCGCGTTCGAGATCCTGCGCCGGCAAGCGAACTCCAAGGGCGGCATCCTTGAGCACCGAGCGCTGCAGAGGCCCATCCTGGTGGCGGGATCGCCGCTGCGTCCAGTAATCGTGGGTTAGCTGGATGACCTGAACGTAGTTTCCGTCAGGGTCCCGCACGGTGCCGAACCACGCGCCGGCTTCGTCGCGATACTCCACCTTCGAGACCCACCCGACGCCGTGCGCGTCCAGGGATCGCGCGGTCGAGGCGATGTCCGTGACGTGGTAGTTGAGGATCACCCGGCCCGGCTCCCTCGCGCTGGGGCTGACGTCATCGCGACCGTCGATGAGGACGGCCACCGGCCCGAAGTGCAGGAACCCGTCGGGATCCGGTTCGGCGCCGAGCACCTTGACGTACCACTGACGCAGGGTGTCCGGGTCGGTGCTCCCCAGCAGCAGGCTGGCGATCACGGGTGCGCTCATTCTTGTCTCCTCTTGTAGCGCGGTCCTTCCCGTTACGACCGGCGTGGAGCACGAAATTCATCTGTCCGGGCGTGACGACCCGATGCTGATCACCACATCGCCGATCTTTTCGCCCTGTCTCGACGAACCGGCAGGCCTCGCTCCGTCGCCGTTGTCGTCGATGCGAAGCGCGCCGGATCGTCCCGAACACGTCCGATCCAGCTCCGCTGATCCCGCGGCCCCGCTGGTTACTGTCTGCTAGACGGCCCTTCGTTGTCCGCTCGGTTTAGTGGGTTGTGCTGCTGGGATCGTGGTAACAACGCGTCGCTGCCTGGCGATTACACATCGAGGCGCGGGGTGCTCGCGCCGTGTGATTCGAATCGGGATATCTCATGCTCCGGCCCCACTCGCCCATGACCGTAATCCGTTGGGTCCGCGCCCGGACCCGGCTCGCCAGCCTGTTGCGCGCCTGGCGCCGCGACGTCGACTCCGAACCCGACCGCCTGCCTTGCAACCGCGCGCTCATGGCCCGTGCCCACCGGCGTGCCTCCTAGCGCGACAACACATCGGCGGCGCGCAGCGGCGGTTCGGTTCCCGCCCGACGCGATCCGTTCAGCAGCCAGTCGAGGCCGGCGCTGACGCGCTTGCGGGTGTCCTCGCGTCAGTAACCGGGCGGGAGAACAGCACCGCGCGATAAACCGCGATTGCTCGGGGCTCCTCGTCCGCGTATACTCGTGTACGAGTAATCGTGAACGAGGACGAGTGATGGCCAAACGGCGCAAGGTAAACAACCTGCTCGGGCTTGCCGTGCTCGCGACTGTCGTGCAACGGCCGATGCACCCGTACGAGATGGCTTCCGTGCTGCGTGCTCGCGGCAAGGAGGACGACATGGAGATCAAGTGGGGCTCTTTCTACACAGTGGTGCAGAACCTGGCGAAACATGGATTCATGGAAGCCGTGGACAGCACGCGCGAGGGTGCCCGCCCGGAGCGGACGGTGTACCGCATCACGGATGCCGGCCGCGCGGAACTTGTCGACTGGGTCCGCGAGCTGGTTTCCACCCCGCAGCCGGAGCACCCGAGGTTCAAGGCCGGCCTCTCGGTTATCGCGGCGCTGTCCCCGGAGGAAACCGAAACCCTGCTGCGCCAACGGCTGGACGCCGTCGAGCGGGCGAATGCCGCCCTGCGCGAGTCGCTGGCGCGGCATGCCCGAGACGTGCCGCGGCTGTTCCTGATCGAGGACGAGTACGAACTCGCCGTCCGTGATGCCGAGGAGTCGTGGATCCGCGCGCTGCTCGACGAGCTCACGTCCGGAAGCTTTCCCGGTCTCGCGGCGTGGCGGGACTGGCACAACACCGGCGAGGTGCCGGCCGAACTGGCCGAGCTCGCGGAAAGGGGCAGTACGAGATGAGAACGGCCCCGGCGGGGTGTTGCCGCACCGCCGCCAGGGCCGACAGACCTCGAACCGAAACCGCGGTAGGCGAATCCGGCCACGAGGTGGCAACCGCAAGGATAGCTGGGTTCGCTCCCTGGACGGTTCGGAGTTGCGGAAATCCGATCGAGTACGCCGGCACCGGAATTCCCCGGTCCGGCGGGATCCTAGGGAGAAACCATGACGAAGGTACGGACAGCGCTCGTCATCGGCGGTGGTGTCGCCGGCCCGGTAGCGGCGATGGCGCTACGCAAGGCTGGCATCGAGGCGACCGTTTACGAGTCGTATCCGAGCACCGCGGACGGTATCGGCGGCAGCCTCGCGCTCGCACCGAACGGGCAGGCCGCCCTGGAGGTGGTCGGCGCGCGGGAAGCCGTGGTCGCCGCCGCGCAGCCGATCCACCGGTCCGTGCTGTCGTTCGACGGCAAGGAAGTCGCGATACCGTCGCTTACCGGACTACCGCCGCTGCAACTCGTGCACCGCGCCGATCTGCACCGCGCGCTACACGGCATCGCGGCGGAGCGCGGAATCGAGATCGAGCACGGCAAGCGCTTGATGGCCGTGGAGGAGACCGCGACCGGTGTCACGGCCCGGTTCGCCGACGGCACCACGGCCACCGCTGACATTCTCATCGGCGCCGACGGCATCCACTCGACCGTCCGCACCATGATCGACCCGAGCGCGCCCGGCCCGGGTTACACCGGCGCACTCGGTTTCGAGGCCGTGGTGGACCGGCCGGTGCCGAGCGAGCCCGGCAGCATGTGCTTCGCCTTCGGCAAGCGTGCGTACTACCTGTACTGGCGACGGGCCGACGGTCGCACCGGCTGGGGCGCCAACTTGCCCCAGGACGAGCCGATGGGGCTCACCGAGGCCCGAGCGGTGCCGGCCGAGGAGTGGCTCCGCAGGCTGCGCGACGCGTATGGCGATGACGACCCTGGTGGCGAGCTGATCCGGCACGTCGGCGCCGATCAGCTTCAGGTCACCGGGTCGCTGCATATCATGCCGAGCGTGCCGAGGTGGCACCGTGGCCGGATGGTCCTGGTCGGCGATGCGGTGCACGCGCCGTCCAACAGTTCGGGCCAAGGGGCGTCGCTTGCGATCGAGAGCGCTATCGAGCTCGCCCGCTGCCTGCGTGACCTGCCCGACGCGTCGACCGCGTTCGGCGCCTATGAGAGCAGCCGGCGGCCGCGGGTGGAGAGGGTCGCGGGCCGTGCGGCGAAGATCAACCAGCTCAAGGCGCCCGGACGGCTGACAAGCGCGCTGATGCCGATGCTGATGCGGTTGCTGATGAAGACCGCAATGAAGCCGGAGAAGAACTTCGGCCCCGAGCAGCGGTACCGCATCGAATGGGACACGCCGCTGGTGAGTGCCCCGCCGGCATCCGTTCCCGACTGAGGGCTTTTCCCTGCCCGGCGCCGTTCCTCATCGCTGAGCCCCGCCGCGTAGCTGGGCCGCCGCCGCGTAGCTGGGCGTTCGATGTGCTGTTTGGGTAATGTCAGCGCTATCCAGCCGAGGGGAGTAGGAATGGCCGAGCGTTTCAATCCGGATGGCATGTGGGCACCGAACGGCCGTGCGTTCTCGCAGGGCGTCGTGCAGGGTCCGGGTGAGGTTGTCCATATCACCGGACAGGTGGCCTGGGACGAGCACGACAACGTCGTCGGCGCGGGCGATGTGGAAGCGCAGATG
Source organism: Pseudonocardiaceae bacterium (assembly GCA_009379845.1). Classification (GTDB taxonomy): domain Bacteria; phylum Actinomycetota; class Actinomycetes; order Mycobacteriales; family Pseudonocardiaceae; genus Tamaricihabitans. The sequence continues at coordinate 6,907 of WHSZ01000003.1, forward strand.
GAGAAATGCGTTGACAACGTCCGGAAAGTGCTCGGTGAGGTCGGCGGCAGGCTCGGGGACATCGTCTCGATGACGATCTACTTCCTGAACCGGGACGACCTCCCCGTGATTCAGAAAGTTCGCTCGCGGCACTTCGACACGGCGACCGCGCCCACCAGCGTCCTGATCCAGGCAGCGGGTTTCGTCCGCCCCGAGTTCGCCGTCGAGCTCGTCCCCGTAGCCGTTGTCCCGCACGATCGCTTCAAGCGACCGGGGTGACCGTGCCGCGAGCACACCTCGAGTTTGAGCAAGCCTTGTTCGTATGGCGAGGCCCCTGACGCTTGAGTCTCATCCTGTTGTGCAGTCGACCCCTGGCGCCAGGAGGTTAGCTATAACGATGAGTGCGGCTCGGTTTGCCACGCCGCAAGGTGACGACGCGGCGGTAGCACGTGACGCACTCGTTCGGGTGCGGCGGTTGCTCGCCGAGCACAGCGAGCAAAATAGGCCGGTGTCGGTGCAAGTTGAAGGTGATACCGAACCAGTGACGGTGCCGCGTGGCGCCATGGACTTGCTGGTTCGCATCCTCGGAGCAATGGCCGCCGGCCAAGCTGTGACGGTGATGCCCTCTCATGCTGAGCTGACAACCAAGCAGGCTGCTGATCTATTGGGCGTCTCGCGCCCATTCCTTATTGGACTGCTGGAGTCTGGGCATATCGAATACCGCAGGGTGGGCACGCATCGCCGAGTAAAAGCAGACTCTCTACTGGAATATCAACGGCGTGACGACGTTGAACGGCGTCAGGCAGCTGCTGAACTGACACGCATGTCCCAGGATATGGGCTTTGTGTAGATGTCTTTTACTGTCATCTATGACGCCAACGTGCTCTACCCCTTCTATTCTTCGCGACCTGCTGATTCGAGTTGCAGCAGCCGGTCTTGTGCGGGCTAGATGGACTGAGCAGATTCTGGACGGGACATTTAGGAACATCGCGAAGAATCGCCCTGATCTCGATTCGCAGCGCTTGCAGCGTGAGTAGAGGCCAAGGACCCAGATGACTTCTTGCTTGATCAGTTCCATCTAGATGCGGCGACAGTTCACAAGGCAGTCCAAGCGATTGCCGACGCATACCGAAGTCCACGACTAAGCGTTGACGAAGTGCTTACCGGCTTGGAAGCGTAGGGAGCAGTACAGACGGCAGCACTGTTGCGCCGGTAAGCAGTTGACTATCAGCGTGTGGTCGTTGTGGCGCATGGCGCCGCTGACCACGATCGCGATGTCGTCGCGAGTCAGCAGGTCCCCGGCGAAGCTCGTCTCATCGATGGTGTCGGTAACTTGGGTGATCACCACGCCGTCGACGCCTGCCTGTCTAGCCCGTTCGATTTGGTCGGCGACCTCGAGAACTCCGGCACATCCGATCGACCCGGGCTTGTGGCTTAATTGGTAACGATTATCATGTCTCTCATGTCGGTCTCGCACGGAAGCAAGGACATCCGGCGGGCGTTTGACGCCGCGGCGGCGGACTTCACCGCGTTGGGCCGGTACCTGTGGGATCCGATCGGTGCGGCGACAGTGGCGGCCGTCGGCCCGCGGCCGGGGGATCGGGTGCTGGACGCCTGTTGCGGCGCGGGGGCCTCGGCCATTCCGGCTGCGCGGATGGTCGGGCGGTCCGGCTCGGTGGACGCGGTGGACGTGTCCGGCCCGATGGTTGACGAGTTGCGTCGGCGGGCTTCGGACTTGCCACGGCTGGGTGCGCATTGTGCCGACGTCATGGCCTGGGACGGGGACGGGTATGACGTGGTGATCTCGGCGCTGGGCATCTTCTTTCTGCCGGACATGACGGCCGGCACCGAGCGGTTGGTCGGCATGGCCCGCCCTGGCGGCCGGGTCGGGTTCACCATCTGGCGGGGCGAGGCGATGGTCGCCGCGGGCAAGTATCTGGGCCGGGCGGTGGCCGAGGTCACGAACACTGAGCCGCCGGGGGAGCGCGAGCCCCACCTCATCGACCGGATCAACCAGGCGGAGCCGTTCGGCGCGTGGCTCACCGGGCGCGGTCTGTCCGATGTGGACGTCGTGACGCATGAGCTGCGGTTGCCGATGACACCGGAGGTCGCCTGGCTGGTGATCGTGGGCTCGGGTTACCGGGGTGCGCTCACCGAGCTCGAGCCGGACACCGTGGCGGCGGTGCGCGAGCGCTACCTGTCCTTGCTGGCCGAGGACGAGATTAGTGAGCTCGACGCCGGCACGCTCATCGGGGTCGGCACGGCGATGGAGGGTGCGGCGAGGTGAACGCGCGGATCGACGGCGAGCGCCTGGCCGGGGTCTCGGCCACCACCCTGTGGACCCTGCGGAACCGGGCCGTGGAGGCGATGCGACCGGACACCGTGCTCGACGACCCGCTGGCCGTCGAACTGTACGAGGCGATCAGCTACGACTACGACCGGTTTGGCAAGCCGAGCCAGTCACACCCCCTGCGCGCGGCGGCCATCGACCGTGCGATCACCGAATACCTCGCCACGCACCCGCAGGCGACGGTCATCGCCCTCGGCGAAGGGCTGCAGACCACCTACTGGCGGCTGGGCAGGCCGGACGTCGCGTGGTTGTCGGTCGACCTGGCTCCGGTGCACGACGTGCGGGCGGCGCTGCTGCCGGACGAGCCCCGGATCACCGCATTGCCGACGTCCGCGCTGGACCGGAGCTGGCTGGACCGCGTCGAGCCGGAGCGGGGTGTGATCGTGAGCGCGGAGGGGCTGTTCATGTACTTCGAACGTGCCGAGGTTATGTCGCTGATCACCGACTGCGCCCGGCGGTTCCCAGGCGGCCAGCTGATCTTCGACGCCATCCCGCCCTGGCTCAGCGCCAGGACCACGAAGGGCCTTCGCCTCACCGACCGGTACACCGCGCCGCCCATGCCGTTCGGCCTCTCCATGTCCGAGGCCGCCCGCCTGTCCCGCGAGGTCCCAGGGGTGGCCACCGCACGCGAGGTGCCGGTCCCGCCGGGACACGGCCTGTGGAAGTACTCGGCGATACGCCGGTTCGCCGACCTCCCGGTGGTGCGGGACCGGCGACCGTCGCTCACGTTGCTCACTTTCGCCGGCTGACTCAGGGCTTCGTGATCGGTTGCCGGTTCGGCGGACGAGGAGGACGTGGTCTGTGACGCCTTCGCCACCAACACAAAACCACCGGGTGAGCGCAAACCCCACCATGTCGACCGGATCAACCAGGCAGGCACCTTCGCCGGCTGACGTGAGCAGCCAGCTTAGTTGTAATGATTTTCATTTTCCGCTAGCGTCCCGACCATGTTAACCACTCGTGCTTCCCGGATCAGCACCACCGTCACCGCGGTGCTTGCCGCGACCGTCCTCGCCGGTGGCGGTCCCGCGACGGCCGCGCCCGACAACGCCGCAAGCGCACCGATCGTCGTCACCTACGACGGCGGGCTCACCGTCCTCGACGGCAAGACGCTCCGCCCGACCGGAGACGTCCCCGTCGATGGGTTCACCCGCATCAACCCCGCCGGCGACAGCCGCCACCTCATGGTCACCACCGTCGACGGGTTCCGTGTCCTCGACACGTCACGGAAGGCGCTCACGGACGCGGAGTTCCTCGGACCCAAGCCTGGCCACGTCGTCCACCACGCCGACCGGACCGCGCTGTTCTTCGACGGCAGCGGCAAGGTCGAGGTCTTCGACCCAGACGAGCTCGCAGGCGGTATGCCGGAGACCGAGACCTACACCTCCGAAGCGGCGCACCACGGCGTCGCCGTACCGCTGGAGAACGGCGGAATGGTCAGCAGCCTCGGTACGACCGACGAGCGCGTCGGCATCGTCGTGCTCGACGAGAACTACCAGGAGATCCTCCGCAGCGAGAACTGTCCCGCCATCCACGGTGAGGCGACCGCGAAGGACGAGGCGGTCCTATTCGGCTGCGAGGACGGGACGCTCGTCTACCAGGACGGCAAGATCACTAAGGTTCCGAGCCCGGATGCGTTCGGCAAGATCGGCACCCAGTCGGGCTCAGCCACGTCGCCGATCGTGCTGAGCGACTACTTCACCGACCCCGACGCCGAATTCGAGCGGCCGGAAAAGGTCGCCCTGACCGACACCGCTACCGACACCATGCGCATCGTTGACCTCGGGACAAGCTACAGCTTCCGTTCGCTCGCTCCTGGCCCACACGACGAGGCGCTCGTCCTCGATACTGACGGAAAGATCCACGTCATCGACCCGAAGACGGGACAGATAGTCAACCGGATCGCCGCGACCAGCCCGTGGGTGGAGCCCGAGGACTGGCAGAAGCCGCGCCCGACGATCTTCGCCCGCGGCCGGACCGCCTACGTCACCGAGCCAGCCACCAACCAACTGCACGCGATCGATCTGAAGACCGGCCAGAAACGCACCACGGTCGAACTGCCTCACACGCCGAACGAGCTGAACGGCGTACCGTCCTAGATCAGATCCACGAGGACGCGTGCGGGCGGGTCAGTCGGAGGGTGGCTAGAGGATCTCCCGATCCTCGACCGCCAAGTCACCGGTCTCACCCGCCCGCGACGCGACCCAAGCGCGTTCATCCTGTCCGCCACCGTCGCCGACAAGTACGACACCGACGATGTGTACCGCCGCGGACACGACGAACGGGTTTGCTGCCGAGGAAAAGACCCCCAGTTGTTCGACGAGTTGATGCGCCGCACGATCGAACACAACCGCACCTAGCTGTACCCGCAACCACCACCCAAGGTGGTACTATTTCTTGTACCACTTGGGAGGTGATTGGCCATGGCGATCACAGCATCTAATGCCCGCAAGGACCTGTTCGGCTTGATCGAACAGGTCAACGACGACCGCAACCCCGTCGAGATCCACTCGCGCAGGGGCGATGCGGTGCTGATGTCGCGCGCCGACTACGACGCGCTCGAGGAAACCGCGCACCTGCTGCGTTCGCCCGCCAATGCCCGCCGGCTGCTGGAAAGCCTGGCGCAGGCACAGGCCGGGCAGCGTGACGAGCAGGCGCTGGAGCGGTGAGGCTGGTTTTCACACCACACGGCTGGCAGGACTATCAACATTGGGTGGCGACCGACCGCGCCACCCTCAAACGCGTCAACCGGCTCATCGACGACACGCTGCGTGACCCCTACGAGGGGATCGGCAAACCCGAACAGCTGCGCCACGCCCTCGCGGGCTGTTGGTCGCGGCGAATCACCGACGAACACCGCCTCGTGTACCAGGTCGACGGCGACGACCTGGTAGTCCTGCAAGTCCGCTACCACGACTAGCGGCGCATGACATGCCGGGAAGCGTGAACGTCGGCCTCGCGGCGCGCAGTGCCACCGGATTGCCCGGCTTAGTCGTTGGAGGGTACGAGGATGAAGGGCACATGAACGGCAGTGAGACCTCGGTCCGGGCACCGGTGATTCGCCCGATCACGGAAGCGGATTGGCCGGGTGCGTGGTCGTTCATGGAACCGGTCGTGCGCGACCAAGAGACCTTCCCGTACGACGAGCCCGGTGCCAGGTCCGTACTGGCCGGCCGCCAGCATCGTTACTTGCTCGGCCTCCCAAAGATACTCGGGTAGTTTGCGCAGCTCCCGTCCAGCTCCGAGACGATGGCCGTGCGGTTCTTGGCTGCTTCGATGTCCGGACGCAGCTCGTCGGCCATGATTTCCTCCCAACACGTGGTGGTGAGCCGCGACGCAGCGCGCCGAGGGCCTGATCGTCATGACAGCCCCGCCCCGTTGGTGGGGTCAACACGTCCTTTTGGGCGACATACAAGCGGTAGATCAGATGCACCCAGCCTCAGCTGGTGAGTCAGGAAGTCGACGGTCGCGAACCCATGGCGTTTGCCCAGACTTTTGGCTACATTAGGGGGGTGGATGTTGTTCCTTTGGGGCAAGCGCGTGACGACCTCTCGCATTACGTCGACGAGGTCGAAACCACGCACGAGCGCGTCACCATCACCCGCCACGGCCGCCCGGCGGCAATCCTGATCGCCCCCGAGGATCTGGAGAGCCTGGAAGAGACCCTCGATCTGCTGTCCACCCCCGGCGCGCTGGATGCCATCCGTGAAGGACAGGCCGACATCGACGCGGGGCGAGTCGTCGACAATGAGGCGTTGAAGGCCCGGTACGGGCACCAGTGACCACCGGTGGCTACGAGGTGCGGGTGTCCCACCGCGCCGCCCGCGACCTCGAAGCGCTACCCGAGAGCGTCGCGGCCGCGTGCGTCGAGTTCCTGTTCGGTGACCTCGCCCGCAACCCCCAGCGCGTCAGCAAACCCTTGTATGGCCCCCTGGAGGGATACCGCGCAGCCCGACGCGGCGTGTATCGCATCGTGTTCAGCGTCGACGAGAACCACCGCACGCTCCGTGTCGCCCGCATCGACCACCGCCGCTACGTCTACCGCCCGTGACTCGCGTCGTTCGGCATGTCCGCGGCCGGCATCGGCTGGCGCGGTTGCTGCGCTCGTGGCGCCGCGACATCACCACCGAGCCCGACCATCTGCCTTCCGAATCACGCGCTAGCCAGCCGGGTGACAGGCACGGGCACCTAACCGTCACTTCCGCTGCTGCGCGGAATGCAGCGCGGCAGCCGCGGCCGGGTTTAGCAGTCCCCGACCCATGTACACGTCCTGGTCATTGACGGGTTGGCCTGCCCGAGTTGGTCGGCGATCGCCCGCGCCGACTGCCTGATCCAATACCGTCGCGACCGTCTTCCGGCCCACGTGGGTGGTGAAGTCGGGGTAATCGATGCCGTCCGCGTCACGGAAGTTGGTTCTGGCTTTCCATCCGTCCGGTCGGTAGGTCGCGTTTCGGGATCCACCGGCCGTCGACGCGGGCGTACCTGCGGATGGTGCCAGCGGTGCCGAGGGGGAGCGGGGAACGACCAGGCGCGAAGATCATCCTCATAAAGTGGGGATTTTCAGTGGATGGTCTCAGTTTATCGCCAGGACCACGTGATCACTATGCCGTGTGACCTGCGATGATTGGTGCCCCCGGTGCGATTCGAACGCACACTGGACGGGTTTTGAGTCCGCTGCCTCTGCCGATTGGGCTACGGGGGCGTGTTGTCGCGTCGCGCGCGATCGCGAGTCGCACTGTACGCGATCGTCCTCGGGCGGCGGATCGGGACCCTCGCCACACTCAGGCCGCACCACCTGCTCAGACCGTGCCCGAACAGGTAAGCTGCGGTTTCCAGCTGATCACTGCAAGTGCCCGCCCCCGACACCTGGCAGGAGGACCCCGGTGACCGACCAGGCTACCGAGGCCGTACCCGAGACGACAACGACCGGTCGGCGAGTTCTCGTCGCCGAGGACGAGGCGTTGATCCGCCTCGATCTGGTCGAGATGCTGCGCGAAGAGGGGTACGAGGTCGTTGGTGAGGCCGGTGACGGCGCGCAGGCCGTGGAGCTAGCCACCGAGCTGAAGCCGGACCTGGTCATCCTCGACATCAAGATGCCCAAGCAGGACGGCATCGAGGCCGCATCCGCGATAGCCGGCGAGCGCATCGCGCCGGTCGTCATCCTCACCGCGTTCAGCCAGCGCGAGCTCGTCGACCGAGCGCGCGAAGCCGGTGCGATGGCGTACCTCGTCAAACCTTTCGCCAAGCATGATCTGGTGCCGGCCGTCGAGGTCGCCGTCAGCAGGTTCGCGGAGGTGCAGGCGCTGGAGAACGAGGTCGCCGGGCTCAGCGAGCGGCTCGAAACGCGGAAGGCGGTCGAGCGTGCCAAGGGCCTGCTGATGAGCCGTCAGCAGCTGTCCGAGCCGGAGGCGTTCCGCTGGATTCAACGCACCGCGATGGATCGGCGGACGACCATGCGGGCGGTCGCCGACGCCGTCGTGGAGAGCTTCGACGACAAGTAACGTGCGTGCCGCAAGAACCTGCCCATTCGGCGTAGGCTCACGGCCGGTCGTGGGGTCACACCGTCACGATGTGAGAACAGCGTGATCATTCAACTAGGCAACAGAGCGTGACGAGGATACGTTCAGCGATCATGTCATGTACTCACTGGTACGGGTGATCGATGGACACGCTTGGCGCCCCAACGGGACGCGGCACTCTGGCTCGCCTTGTGGTGTTGCTGGCGTTGTGCGCACTTACCGTCTTGCTCCCCGCGGCATCGGCCGCCGCGCAGGAGGGGGAATCGGTACGCGGCTCGCTGCGCGGCCCGGACGGCGACCCGGTCCGGGGAGTGACCGTCACCGTTACCCAGAACGGCAAGGACGTCGGCGAGGACACCTCCGGAGCGGATGGTTCGTGGGAGGTGAAGCTACCCGGCCCCGGCGACTACGACGTCGAGCTCGACCTGAACACCCTGCCCAACGGCGTGGTGCCACGGGAAAGGGGTGGCGAGACGCTCGAAGGCGTCACCGTCTCACCGGACCAGCAGCGCGCGGTGATCTTCCCGCTGGTGCCACCGAGCGAGCAGACCGGGCCCGGCCAGGACGGCGGTGAAACCGGTCCACCAGCCCCGCCGCCCGAGCCGCCGCTCGCGGAACGCTTCCCGGACGCGCTGCTGGGTGGCATCGAATACGGTGCCGTGATCGCGATCTGCGCGGTGGGACTATCCCTGATCTTCGGAACCACCCGCCTGATCAATTTCGCACACGGTGAGCTGGTCACGATCGGCGCGGTGGCCGCCTTCTTCTTCAACGCGACCGCCGGTGGCCCCGGCTTACAACTCATCATGGCCGGCGCACTGGCGGTCGTGGTCGGCGCGCTGTTCGGCGGGGTCGTCGAACGCGGTCTCTGGCGCCCGCTAAGAGAAAGGGGCACCGGGCGGATCAACCTGTTCATCATCTCGATCGGGCTCTCGCTGCTGCTACGGCACGTGATTCTGGTGCTCTACGGATCCCGCCCCGGTTCCTACACGGACTACGACCTCCAGCAGAACGTGGAATTCGGGCCGTTCTCCGCGGCCCCCCGCGACCTGAGCATCGTAGGGATCTCGGTGCTCACCCTGGTCGCGGTGGCGCTCATGCTGCAGCGCACCAGGATCGGCACGGCGATCCGCGCGGTCTCCGACAACCGGGATCTGGCCGAGTCCTCCGGCATCGACGTGCATCGCGTGGTGCTCGTCGTGTGGATCCTTGGCGGCGGGCTGGCCGCGCTGGGCGGCGTGATGTTCGGGCTTGCCGAGGTGGTGGCCTGGGACATGGGCTTCAAGCTGCTCCTGTTGATGTTCGCCGGAGTCATCCTCGGCGGACTCGGCAGCGCCTACGGGGCGATGGCCGGCAGCTTCCTGGTCGGGATCGTCGCGCATCTGTCCACCCTGTGGTTCCCCATCGAGCTGCAGAACGCCTGGGCGATGCTGGTGTTGATCGTGGTGCTGCTGGTCCGGCCGCAGGGCATCCTCGGTCGCCGTGAGCGGATCGGCTGAGGGGGCAACATGGACTTCGCCGCGATCCTGGCCAGCGCGTGCACCGGAGCGATCGGACCGATCGCCGCCGCTTACGCGCTCGCCGCCATTGGCCTGAACATCCACTTCGGCTACACCGGCCTGCTGAACTTCGGCCAGGTCGCGTTCATGCTGGTCGGTGCCTACGGGGTGGCCATATCGGTTTCGGTGTTCGCGCTGCCGCTGTGGGTCGGGGTGCTGATCGGTGTGCTGTGCGCGATCGTTCTCGCGCTCCTGCTCGGCGCCCCCACCGTGCGGCTACGTTCCGACTATCTCGCCATCGCGACGATCGCGGCCGGCGAGATACTCCGGTTGTTCTACCGATCCAGCGCCGCACAACCGGTCACCGGTGGCGTGTACGGGCTGCAGCGCTTCGCCGACGACTTCTACGCGCTCAACCCGTTCTCGACCGGGCGGTACGGCTTCTGGCCGTTCACCTTCGCCGCGCGGGATCTGTGGGTGATGGTGCTCGGCTGGGGGCTCGTGCTGCTGGCGACGGTGTTCGTCTACCTGCTGGTGCACAGCCCGTGGGGGCGGGTCATCCGGGCGATCCGCGAGGACGAGGAGGCGGCGCGCAGCCTCGGTAAGAACGTGTACTCGTACAAGCTGCAGAGCCTGGTGCTCGGCGGGGTGATCGGCTCGTTCGGCGGCATGGTGATGGTGATCAACACGCAGTCGGCGAGCCCGGACAGCTTCGACCCGGTTGTCACCTTCTTCATCTACACGCTGCTGGTGCTCGGCGGCGCCGGCAGGGTGATCGGTCCGGTCCTCGGTTCGGTGCTGTTCTGGTTCATCATGGTGTTCCTGGACGCTCTATTGCGGCAGGCGATCGGGACCGGCTACATCTCGCCGAACGTCATCTCCGCCTCGGAGGTGGGCGCCGTGCGCTTCGCGCTCGTCGGGCTCGGGCTGCTGCTGCTGATGGTGTACCGCCCGCAAGGCATCCTCGGTCGCAAGGAAGAGATGGTGCTCAATGGGCGATAACACGACCGCCGCCGGTGCGCTAGCCGGAGTCGCCACCGAACCTGGCGTTACCAAGCCCGACCCGATCCTGACGGCGGATGGGGTGAGCCGTTCGTTCGGCGGGCTGGTCGCGGTCGACGTGGCACACCTCGAGTTGCAGCGCGGTGCGATCACCGCGCTGATCGGGCCGAATGGGGCGGGCAAGACAACCCTGTTCAACGTGCTGACCGGCTTCGACCGGGCGAACTCCGGCCGCTGGACGTTCGACGGCACGTCGCTCTCCGGCGTGTCCGCCTACCGGGTGGCGCGTAATGGCATGGTGCGCACCTTCCAGCTCACCAAGGCGCTCTCCCGGCTAACCGTGCTCGAGAACCTGCAGCTGGCGGCAACCGGGCAGCGCGGCGAAGGCCTGTTCACCGCGCTGGTGCGCCCGCTGTGGCGCGAGCAGGAAGCGCAGAACCGGCAACGCGCCGACGAGCTGCTGCAGCGTTTCCGCCTTGAACACCTGCGGGACGCGCATGCCGGCACGCTGTCCGGCGGGCAGCGCAAGCTGCTGGAGCTGGCCAGGGCGTTGATGGTTCGTCCCACCATGCTGATGCTCGACGAGCCGATGGCGGGGGTGAACCCGGCACTCGCGCAGTCGCTGCTCGAACACATCGCACAGCTGCGGGACGAGGGCTTGACGGTGTGCTTCGTCGAGCACGACATGGACGTCGTGATGGGCATCAGCGACTGGGTAGTGTGCATGGGAGACGGGCAGGTCATCGCCGAGGGTCCACCGGCGGCGATCGGCACCAACCCCGCGGTGGTGGACGCCTATCTTGGCAAGCAGCACGGCAGCCCGCCGCAGAAGGAGTCGCCATGAACGCCCAGCCATTGCTGTCCGCCGAGGACCTGGTCGCCGGCTACCTGCCAGGGGTGAACGTGCTGACCGGCTGCGAGTTGAGCCTGGCCGACGGGGAACTGGTCGGCGTCATCGGCCCGAACGGGGCCGGTAAGTCGACCCTCGTCAAGGCCATGGTCGGGCTGGTACCCACCCGCGGGGGAGCGGTGCGGTTTCGCGGCGAGGACATCACCAACCGTCCGGCGCACACCCTCGTCGCCAAGGGCATCGGCTACGTCCCGCAGCGGGACAACGTGTTCGCGACGCTGACCGTGGAAGAGAACTTGCGGATGGGGACGTATCTCCGGCCACGCGAATACAACCGGCGGTTCGAGCATGTCGTGGGGCTGTTCGGCCGGCTGGCCGAGCGCCGGAAGCAGCGTGCCGGATCGATGTCCGGCGGGGAGCGGCAGATGCTGGCCATGGGGCGGGTGCTGATGGCCGAGCCGGAGGTGCTGCTGCTCGACGAGCCGTCCGCCGGCCTGTCGCCGGCGTACCAGGACCAGGTATTCGAGCAGATCCAGCGGATCAACGACGCCGGGGTGTCGATCGTGATGGTGGAGCAGAACGCCCGCCGCTGCCTGCAGATCTGCGACCGTGGATACGTTCTGGATCAGGGCCGCAACGCGCACACCGGAACCGGTGCGGAACTACTGGAGGATGCCAGCGTGATCGAGTGTTACCTCGGCACGCTGGCAAAGGTCCAGTGATGGTTCGGTGATCGGGGCGGTGGGCGGCGACGTGCACCGCCCACCGCGCGCCGGTCACTCGTTCAGCTTGCTTTGCTGGGTGTCCGCGGTCTGCAGCTTGCCCTGCCGGTCGAAGGTGTAGATCTCGATCGACGCCTCCTGCGGCTCGCCCGCATCCACGAAGTCCAGCGGCCCGCTGACGCCGTCGTAGTCGATGTCGGCGCCGTTGCTCAGCTTCGTGCTGCAGTCCTCGAACGACTCACACTTCTCGCCGTTCTTGGTGATGCCAACGATCTCCTTGGCGAACTTGCTTGGCGCGTCGCTCTTCGCCTTCTGTGCGGCCAGCGCGATGCTGATCACGCAGTCGTACACCTGCGGCGCGAACTGCAGTTCCTGCAGATCCGGTGCGAACTTCTGCAGCTCCTTCACGAACTGCTGGTTGCCAGCGGACGCGGGTGCGGTGCCCTTCATCCCGGCCAGTGCTCCGGGGTTTCCCTTCGACACCAGCGAGGCCAGTTCGGAGTTGTGCAGGCCGTCCGTGCCGTAAACGCCGATCTGCCGCGGCCCGAGGTTCTGCTCGATCATGCCCTGCAGGATCTGGGTGCCCTCCTCGAAGCCGATCACCACCGCCGCATCCGGGTTCGATCCCTTGATCTGCTGCACCACCGGCTGGAAGTTGGTGGACTTCGGGTCGTAGGTTTCGCTCAGCACCACGTTGGCGCCGCTGTTCTGCAGCTCCTTCTTGGCGGACTCCATCAGGCCTTGACCGTAGTCGTCGGCCCTGGCGACCAGCGCGACATTGCTGTGCCCGTCGCCGATGATGGTGTTGGCGAGTACCGGCCCTTGCAGCACGTCGCTGGGTGCGGTTCGGAAGTAGTAGCCGCCGTCGTCGTAGTCGGTGAACGTCGGCGCGGTGTTCGACCCGGAGCACTGCACGACCTGCGCGCCGGTCACCTTGTCGATGATCGCAAGTGACATACCGGACGCGGCGGCGCCGATGATGGCGTCCACGCCGGCACCGAGCACCTGATCCGCGGATTGCGAGGCGACCGCTTCCTGGGCGGCTTCGTCCCGGCCGACGACCTTGGGAATCTGCTTGTCGAGTACGCCGCCGGCATCATTGATCGTCTTGATGGCGTAGTTCGTCGCTTGGATCTGCGGCGGCCCCAGGAAGGCCAGCTCGCCGGTCTCGGGGAGCACGTACCCGAGCTCAAGAACGCCATTTCCCTTCGCGGCGCCACCGCTTTGCTGATCACCGTTGCCGCCGCCACCCTCGTCGCCACCGCCACCGCACGCGGTAACGACCAGCGCGGCGATCGCTAACGCGGCCGCACCTCGGAACCCTGTCGAGATTCGCACGCAAGCCTCCCGTTGTTGTGTCCACGGATGGAGGGCAAGCCCCGACACCCCCTGCCGTCCGGTTTGAGCGAATACTAGATCGGTCCACACCCATTCGGGAGTTTCGCGCCAGGATTGGGATCGAGCCGCAATGTGTTGCGGCCCGTACCGCGTTATGCATCCATATCGCATTTATGACGCCGTTATTTCGGCGTTATGGATACACGCCGCGGAGAGAGGTCAGCCAGCGGGCTTGTCGCGGATGATGCAGGTCAGCCGTGCGGTGCAGGTGCGCCGGCCGGATTCGTCGGTGATCACCACGTGCACGGTCGCGGTTGAGCGGCCGACGTGTACCGGCGTCGCGACCCCGGTGACGTCGCCTTCCGTCGCGGCTCGATGGTGCGTGCAGGACAGCTCGAGGCCCATCGTGGCCCGATCCAACCCCACGGATAGCGCGGCGGCCGTGGACCCGAGTGTCTCGGCGAGCACGGCGTTCGCGCCGCCGTGCAGCAGGCCGTACGGCTGCCGGTTGCCGGTCACCGGCATGGTGCCGACCAGCCGGTTCGGGCTCCAGTCGATGATCTTGATGCCCATCCGGTCCGCCAGGTGCTCGCCCGCGAAGTCCGGATGCATACCGGGCAGGTCCTCGGGCATGGGCGTCGCCGCATCGGGCGTTGGCGTCACCTCACCTCGGGCGGGCGCCGCCGGATGATCGCTGGGCTCAGGCGCGGTCAACACTAACCTCCGGTCGCGGGCCGGCCGCACCCGTCACCAGATGCGGCATTGTCGGATACTCACCCTAGACTCGCCCACGTGAACGCCACGCCGCAGACCCAGACCGAGCAGCGACGACTGCTGCTACTCGACGGCCACTCGCTCGCGTACCGAGCCTTCTTCGCGCTGCCGGCTGAGAACTTCCGCACCACCACCGGGCAGACCACGAACGCGGTGTACGGGTTCACCTCGATGCTGATCAACTTGCTCCGCGACGAGCAGCCCACCCACATCGCGGTCGCCTTCGACGTGTCAAGGCAAACGTTCCGCTCGAAGACCTTCGCCGAGTACAAGGCCACCAGGACCACCACGCCGGACGAGTTCAAGGGCCAGGTCAGCCTCATCCAGGACGTGCTCGCCGCGCTCGGTATCGAGGTGCTGAGCAAGGAGGACTACGAGGCGGACGACATCATCGCCACGCTGACCACGCAGGCCAGCCAGCAGGGCTACGCGGTGTCCATCTGCACCGGCGACCGCGACGCGTTGCAGCTGGTGACCGCCGACGTGACCGTGCTGTACCCGAGAAAGGGTGTCTCGGACCTCGCCCGGTTCACCCCGGATTCGGTGCGCGAGAAATACGGTCTTTCCCCGGAGCAGTACCCGGACTTCGCCGCGCTACGAGGTGATCCGTCGGACAACCTGCCCGGCATCCCCGGGGTGGGCGAGAAGACCGCGGCGAAATGGGTCAAGGAGTTCGGCTCGCTCGGTGAACTCGTGGACCGGGTGGACGAGATCAAGGGCAAGACCGGCGACGCGTTGCGGCAGCACCTGAGCAGCGTGCTGCTGAACCGGCAGCTGACCGAGCTCGTAAGGGAGGTCCCGCTGGAGACCACCACGGACGCGCTCGAACTGCGGAACTGGGATCGCGACGCGGTGCACCGGCTGTTCGACGACCTGGAGTTCCGGGTGCTGCGGGACCGGTTGTTCGAAACGCTGTCCGCGGCCGAACCCGAGGCGGAAGCCGGCTTCGAGGTGACGGGTGGGGCGCTGGAGCCCGGCGCGCTCGCCGGCTGGCTGACCGAGCACGCCGGCGAGAC
Organism: Pseudonocardiaceae bacterium; assembly: GCA_009379845.1. Classification (GTDB taxonomy): domain Bacteria; phylum Actinomycetota; class Actinomycetes; order Mycobacteriales; family Pseudonocardiaceae; genus Tamaricihabitans. The sequence continues at coordinate 21,956 of WHSZ01000003.1, forward strand.
CACCGGCGTCGCGTTCCGCTGCACCGGAGTGATCGGCAACGCCGACGTGGAGTCGATCGCCCTCGCCAACTCCGGCGGCGAGGGCGCCTACGTCGATGTGCGCGCGCTGACCGAGCGGGACGAGCAGGCGCTCGCCGGCTGGCTGGCCGATCCGAGCAAGCCCAAGGTCGGGCACGACATGAAGCTGGCGCTGCACGCGGTGCGCGCCAGGGGCTGGCGGCTGGCCGGACTGTGCATGGACACCGCGCTCGCCGCGTACCTGGTGCGGCCGGGACAACGGTCCTTCGCGCTCGACGACCTCGTGTTGCGGTACCTCAGCAGAGAGTTGCGCTCCGAGAGCGAAGGCGCGGACGACGGCCAGCTGTCCCTTCTTGACGCCGCACCGGGCAGCACGGCGGAAACCGCCAAGATCGCCGGCGAGGAACTGGTGCGCGCCAAGGCGATCGCGGAGCTCGCCGAGGCATTGCGCACCGCGCTCGACGAGATCGGCTCCACCGAACTGCTCGCCGAGCTGGAGCTCCCACTGCTTCAGGTCATCACCGAACTGGAGGCGGCCGGCATCGCGGTGGACGTCGAGCAGCTGACCACGCTCGAAGCGCACTACGCCAGCCGGGTCAAGCAGGCCGAGCAGGATGCCTACGGCGTGATCGGCAAGGAGATCAACCTCGGATCGCCGAAGCAGCTCCAGGTGGTGCTGTTCGACGAGCTGAGCATGCCGAAGACCAAACGCACCAAGACCGGCTACACCACGGACGCCGAGGCGCTGCAGCAGCTGTACGCGCAGACCGAGCACCCGTTCCTGCAGCACCTGCTGGAACACCGGGACGCCACCAGGCTCAAGACGACCGTTGACGGGCTGATGAATTCCGTCGCCTCGGATCGTCGCGTGCACACCACGCTGCACCAGACGATCGCCGCCACCGGGCGGCTGTCGTCAACGGACCCGAACCTGCAGAACATCCCGATCCGCACCGAGGAGGGGCGCCGGATCCGCAAGGCGTTCGTGGTCGGACCGGAGTACTCCGAGCTGATGACCGCGGACTACAGCCAGATCGAGATGCGGATCATGGCGCACCTTTCCGAGGATGCCGCGCTGATCGAGGCTTTCCAGTCCGGCTTCGACTTCCACGCCGCGACCGCGGCCAGGGTGTTCTCCGTCGAACCCACCGAGGTGGCCGCGCCGCAGCGGGCGAAGGTCAAGGCGATGAACTACGGCCTCGCCTACGGGCTATCCGCCTTCGGGCTTTCCCAGCAGCTGCGGATCTCCACCGAGGAGGCGCGCGGGCTGATGGAGGAGTACTTCACCAGGTTCGGCGGCGTGCGCGACTACCTGCACACGGTGGTGGACAGGGCCCGCAAGGATGGCTATACGTCCACGATCTTCGGGCGCCGCCGTTACCTGCCCGACCTGAACAGCGACAACCGGCAGCGCCGTGAGATGGCCGAGCGGATGGCGCTGAACGCGCCGATCCAGGGCAGTGCCGCGGACATCATCAAGGTCGCCATGCTGGGCGTGCACCGCAAACTCGTGGAAACGGGTGCGCGCAGCCGGATGCTGCTGCAGGTACACGACGAGTTGGTGCTCGAACTCGCGGACGACGAGCGCGAGCAGGTGGAAGCGCTGGTGCGTGCCGAAATGGGCGCGGCCTACCAGCTGGATGTGCCGCTGGAGGTGTCCGTGGGCTTCGGGCGCAGCTGGGACGATGCGGCGCACTGACCGGTCGGGCGCCGCGGACGCGTTCTACGACGTCCTCGAGCGCCGGCGGGACGTGCGCGCCGAATTCACCGGCGAACCGGTCGACGACGACGTGCTGCGCCGGATCCTGTCGGCCGCGCACGCCGCGCCGAGCGTCGGGATGTCCCAGCCGTGGGATTTCGTGCTGGTTCGCGACGACGACACGAAGACCCGGTTCCAGCGGCACGTGCGCGAGCGGCGGGATCGGTTCGCCAGCACGCTCGATCCGGAGCGGGCCACCACGTTCTCCCGGATCAAGATCGAGGGAATCCTGGAATCGACGCTGTCCGTGGTGGTCACCTACGACGCGAACCGTGGCGCGCCGGCGGTGCTCGGCAGGCACACCATCGCGGACACCGGGCTGTACTCGGTGTGCCTGGCGATCCAGAACCTCTGGCTCGCGGCGACCGCCGAGGGGCTCGGGGTGGGCTGGGTGAGCTTCTTCGAGGAGCCATACCTGCGCGAGCTGCTCGCGATCCCGCAGCGGGTACGGCCGATCGCGTGGCTGTGCCTCGGGCCGGTCGCGCGGCTGCAGGAGATGCCCGATCTGGAACGGCACGGCTGGCGCAGCCGGCTGCCGCTGGAGTCGGTGGTGCATCACGAGAGGTACTCGTGTCCGACCGACGAGTAGCCGCGCTGGCACACCTGCGCCGTGCCAAGAGCCGGAGCATGGCCTAACGGCGTGCCGCGATCAGCCGTTCAGCGGCTGGGAGCGGTTGCGGATAACGGTAGTGTGAGGCGCATGACACCCCGACGTGCGCTGATCTTGGGCGGCACCGGGATGCTGTCCGAATGTGCGGCCGCACTCGTCGCGGATGGCTGGCACGTCGTGCTGCCGAGCAGGCGGTACAGCCCACTGCCTGCCGAGGACAAATTGGCCTTGGACCAGGCGCTTTCGAACGCGCTCCCGGAACTCGTGCCCGCCCACGCGGGGAGCTATCAACCGGGCAGCGCGGCACGGCGGGCGATGTCGGGTGGCGGCGGGCATCGTCCGACCGCCGCGAGGACCGGCCGTGCCCTGTGGGTGGAGGCGAGCTGGGCCGATCCCGATGGGCTTGCCGCCTCGGCGGGTAACGCGTTGAACGGCGAGGCGGATCTGCTCGTGGCATGGATCCACGCGGAGTACCGGGAGCGGGTGCTCGATGCGGTAGCGCCGCTGCTGGCCTTCGACGCGCGGGTGGTGGAGGTGCACGGCAGCGGCACCGGCGACTCGCTGGACACGGTGCCCGAGCCGTATCTGACGGACTACCCGACACAGCGTGTCGTGCTGGGGTTCGTTTGGCAGGGGATGACCACCCGGTGGTTGACGCATACCGAGGTGGCCGATGGGGTGCTCAGCGCGGTCTGCCGCGCGCTGGACGGTTTGCCGCCGGCGCTGCACCAGGTCGGCGATCTGCATCCGTGGGACATGCTGCCCTAGACGTGCGAGCCCATGGCAATATCGGCTAACGCAGCGCGTCAGCCGGGCGTACCTCCCAGATCGTCCACAGTGGACGATAGTCCTGCTTTGCCCAGAAGACAGAGGAAAGCGGGTTGGGCAGGTTGTAGTACAGGTAGCTGCCACGGACCCCCAGCCGGTGCAGCTCCGCGTGCGCGTGTGCCATCAACTGCTGGCCGACGCCGGTGTCCCGCGCGCTCGGTGCGGTGGACGCGGTATTGATGTATCCCCAGCGCCCTTGCGGCAGGATCGAGTCAGCGTCCACATCGGACACGACACAGTCGACCATGCCGACCGGGACACCATCTCGTTCGGCGAGCCACACCGGTTCGTCACGCTCCAGCCGCCGGCGGAACATGGTCCGTTTCAGCTCAGCGGCGTTCGGCCGTGCCGAGGTCGGGCCGACATGCGCCGAATAGCTGAGCTCATCCAGCGCCAGGCGCACCACGGCCTCGAGATCACGCAAGCCCGCCCGGCGAACGGTGATGGGCGAGGGTCCCGGTTGGGACGGCGCGGTCGTGCGGACCGCGAGCACCGATAGCGGCATCAGCCCGTGATCCAGCAGCGCCCTTGTCACCTCGGTATCCCGACTCGGCCAGGTGACCACGCAGGCGGAATCCTCGCCGAGCGACTCGCCGCGGTCCAGCAGGTGCCGCCAGCCACGCAGCAGCGCGTCCATCCCTTGGTGCCCGGTGTCGCCGAGCAACGGGTGCAGCTCCGACACCTCGCGGGCCGACCACAGGCTGCTGATCGCGTCCTCGTCGTGCGTGGTGTGCAGCAGCATCCCGGCGACCCGCCTGCCGTTGTCGAGGGCGGCGGTGATCACGTCCCCGTCCGGGGGGCTGGGTGCACCGGGCAGCAGTGCGTCCAGCGATGCGAACCGATGTGCCTGTTCCTCCAGCAATGCCCGGGCACCAGCGGTCACGGTGCCGCCCGATGGAGGTTCGCGTCGATGGCTGCGCCGCACCCGCGTCGCCCCCGCTTGGCTGGCGGGGACGCCGGTGCGGTACGTCGGCGCTGAACGTCGGCGGTCATAAGCGAACCGTAGCGCAGAAAATCGCCGTACCGGGGAAGAATTTGCCCCGCAGCGGGCTCCACTGCCCCCAACTACGGGTGTGCCCCGCCGGCCACTCCGGTTCGATCAGATCCGACAGCCGCATCCCTGTTTCGTGCAACGCGCGCACGTAGTCGCCGATGGTGCGATGGTGCTCGACGTAGGTCGCTCGGCCGGCGTCGTCCACCTCGACGTAGGGCGTGCGATCGAAGTACGGCTGGGTAACCGTCAACCCGGCGGGGCCCGGGTCGTCGGGAAAGATCCACCGCAGCGGATGGGTTACCGAAAAGACCCACCGCCCGCCGGGACGCACCACCCGCGCGATCTCCGCGAAGGTACCGGCGAGGTCGGCCACGAAGGGAATCGCGCCGAACGCCGAACACGCGATGTCTACACTTTCATTTCGAAACGGCAACTGCTCGGCGTTGGCTTGCACCAGCGGTACCTGGATTCCGGTGGCGTCATTCCCGGAAAGGGCATGCCGCAACATGCCGGCGGACAGGTCGAGCCCCACCACTCGTGCACCGTGCGTATCGAGCCATCGCGCGCAGGACGCGGCACCGCAGCCCACCTCGAGCACCGTCTTACCGTCCACCGGCCCGAGCAGCCGGGCGTCGGCTTCCCGCAGGCCTTCCGGGCACCACACGAAGTCCGTCGCCCCGAGGAACTCGCCGTGTGTCGCCTGGTACTCGTCCGCATCAGCGTCCCACCAGGCAAGATTTGCCGACGCGGTCTCCGCCGACGAAACCTGCCGTGTCACGGGTCCCACGGTGCCAAGGCGGGTCTCCGCGCTACGATGAGTATTCGAGGGGGTTTGCCGGTTCGAGTGAGTGGACACCCTTTCTCTTACCACGTTTGGTTACCGTTTGACTGATACCCCGGGTTTGCCCACTGATCGCGAGAGCGCGTACGATACCGCCCGCGCAGTGGGTTTGCACCGCCTTCGGCTCGGTACACTGGTGTATTGGTCACCAATACTGAGAAATGGCTCGCGCACCGGCGGCATCGGCAACGATCCTTCGCGGTTATCCGCGCCGTTGTCGGCGCGTGCCGAACAACCCTCAGCGCCGACCAAATGAACTGTCCAACAACCCAACCCAATCCGTACCGGAGCCACCTACCTGATGCCCACCGACACCGCCGCTGTCCCGACCGCACCCGCGCAGACCGCCCAACAGGTCGCTATCAATGACGTCGGGACGGAGGAGGATTTCCTCGCCGCCATCGACAAGACCATCAAGTACTTCAACGACGGAGACATCGTTGAAGGCACCATCGTCAAAGTCGATCGCGACGAAGTGCTGCTCGACATTGGCTACAAGACCGAGGGTGTCATCCCCTCCCGCGAGCTGTCGATCAAGCACGACGTTGACCCGGCCGAGGTCGTTGAAGTCGGTGACGAAGTCGAAGCCTTGGTACTCCAGAAGGAGGACAAGGAAGGCCGTCTGATCCTGTCCAAGAAGCGCGCCCAGTACGAGCGCGCCTGGGGCACCATCGAGGCACTCAAGGAAGGTGACGAGCCGGTCCGCGGGACCGTCATCGAGGTGGTCAAGGGCGGTCTGATCCTGGATATCGGGCTGCGCGGCTTCCTCCCGGCATCGCTGGTGGAGATGCGCCGCGTCCGTGACCTGCAGCCGTACGTCGGCAGGGAACTCGAGGCCAAGATCATCGAGCTGGACAAGAACCGCAACAACGTGGTGCTTTCCCGTCGTGCCTGGCTGGAGCAGACCCAGTCGGAGGTGCGCAGCGAGTTCCTCAACCAGCTGCAGAAGAGCCAGGTCCGCAAGGGCGTGGTGTCCTCGATCGTGAACTTCGGTGCGTTCGTGGACCTCGGTGGCGTGGACGGTCTGGTGCACGTCTCCGAGCTGTCTTGGAAGCACATCGACCACCCGAGCGAGGTCGTCGAGGTTGGCCAGGAGGTCACCGTCGAGGTGCTCGACGTGGACATGGACCGCGAGCGGGTGTCGTTGTCGCTGAAGGCCACCCAGGAAGACCCGTGGCGGCAGTTCGCCCGCACCCACGCGATCGGCCAGATCGTGCCCGGCAAGGTCACCAAGCTGGTCCCGTTCGGCGCGTTCGTCCGGGTGGACGAGGGCATCGAGGGTCTGGTGCACATCTCCGAGCTCGCCGAGCGTCATGTGGAGATCCCCGAACAGGTCGTGCAGGTCGGCGGGGACGTGATGGTCAAGGTCATCGACATCGACCTGGAGCGCCGGCGCATCTCGCTGTCCCTCAAGCAGGCCAACGAGGGCTTCACGCCGGACTCGGACTTCGACCCGACGCAGTACGGGATGGCCGCCGAGTACGACACCGAGGGCAACTACATCTACCCCGAGGGCTTCGACCCGGAAACCCAGGAGTGGCAGGAAGGCTACGACAAGCAGCGCGAGGAGTGGGAGCGCCAGTACGCCGAGGCGCACGCCCGCTACGAGCAGCACATGAAGCAGGTGGCCAAGGCGGCCGAGGCCGACGCGGAGGCGGCGGCGCAAGGCGGCGGCGAGTCCGGAGGCGAGAGCGGCGGCGAGCAAGAGCAGGACTACTCCTCCTCGCAGGCCAGCGCCGAGCCACCGGCGGCCACGCCCACCGGTGGCTCGCTGGCCAGTGATGAGCAGCTGGCCGCACTGCGGGAGAAGCTCTCCGGCGGCCACTGAGCCCAGGCAACGCGAACACGGCGGGCCGGCGGGCATCTTGGGGCGTTGGCGGGCGGGGAGTCAGGCGCGTCGGGCGCGGGCGCGCCGCTTGCCTTCGTGCATAGCCTGCACCCGAGCGATCGGGATCGCGTGGCCCTCCTCGAGCAACTCGGGGCTCAGCGTCTGCGGCTCGGGCATCCCTTCGGCCCACGGATCGCCCTCGGCGAGCAGCCGCACGGCGGTGTGCACCGTGAAGTCGGCCGGGACCACGCGGTTGAGCTCGGCCCACGCCACCGGGAACGACACCGGCACGCCCGGCCGGATGCGCGGGCTGTACGCGGCAACCACGGTCGCCCCGCCGGCCCGGGTCGAATCGAGGAACACCTTGCCCCCGCGGTCTTCCCGGATGTACGCCGTGGTTGCGAGCCCGGGGTCGAGGCGCTCGGCGCGTGCGGCGAGCGCGCGAGTGGCCGCGGCGATGTCATCGATCCCGGTCCGCGGCTCGATCGGCACGATCACGTGCACGCCCTTCGCGCCGCTTGTCTTGACCGTTCCCACCAAGCCGGCATCCGTCAGTGCCTGCCGCACGAGCTGTGCGGCGCGCACCGCGAGCGGGAACGATTCGCCTGCCGGCGGGTCGATGTCGAGTACCAGCGGGATCGGGCCGGCTTCGGGGTCGACGCGGAGCAACGTCGGGTGGTACTCCACGGCACGCTGGTTGGCGAACCACAGCAACGTGCGACGGTCGTTGCACAGCGCGTAGGACACATCCCGTTTCGAGGACTCCGCCCATAACGACACCCTCGGCACCCATGGCGGGGTGTATTTGGGAACGTTCTTCTGCATGAACGGGGCCTGGCCGCGAAGCACCCGGATTACCGAAAGCGGCCGGTCCCGCAGCTCCGGGATGAGGCGGTCGCGTACCGCGTCCAGGTAGTCGACCAGATCTCGTTTGGTCGCGTCCGCCCCGTCGAACAGCGGCTGGTCGAGGTTCGTCAGCGACACCCCGTCCCGCGCCTCGCTACTGCCCATCAGATCACCTTTGCCCACCTCAGGGCCGAGGTCAACGGCACCCGGCCGGAATCGCGCCGCAGCGCGGCTCGCGACCGCCCGCGGATCGTGCACGCGGGCCGGTTCCGCGGAACCCCCTGGGAGTGATGGCCGAACTCGTCGTCATCATGGTCGGCGTGATCGCGGATTGATCACTGGCCGGTCCACGTCGGTGGTGTCTTGTCGAGGAAACTCCGCACCCCGTGGCGGAAATCGTCGCTGCCGAACACCGTGCGCACGATGTCGTCGCCGTCCGGCAGGTTCGCCAGCCGCAGCCGCCGCACGGCCTCCTTGCTCGCCCACATCGTCAGCGGCGCGTGCCGGGAGAGCCGCTCGACCACGCCGTCGACCACGCTGTCCAGCTCACCGGGGTCGCACAGCTCGGCGACGAACCCGGCGGCGTGCGCCTCCTCGGCCGTGAACAGGCGAGCCCGCAGCAGCATGTCCAGCGCCCTGGCTGGGCCGAGGTGATGCACCAGCAGCGAGTAGGTGTTCATCGCCAGGCAGTTGCCGAGGGTGCGCGCGACCGGCACCCCGAAACGCCCGGTGGTGGTCGAGATCCGCATGTCGCACACGGCGGCGAGGGCGATGCCGGCGCCGACGCAGTAGCCGGACACCGCCGCGACCGTGGGCACCTGGGTGGTCTCAAGTCGATCCAGCACCTCGGCGATCTTGTTCTCGTACTCCACGCCGTCCTGCCCGGAACGGAACTCGCTGAACTGGCCGATGTCGGTGCCCGCGACGAACGCCTCGTCGCCGGCACCCCGCAGGACCAGCACCCGGATGTCCGGGTCGGAATCGGCCGTCTCGCAGGCCTCCACCAGGCCGGCATACATCTGCCAGGTCATCGCGTTGCGCTGCTGAGGGCGGTTGAACGTCACGTGCAGCGCCGTGCCGTCCCTGGTGAGCTGGAGCTCGTCAGACATGGGTCTCCTCATCTTCGCGATCTTCGCGGGGCCGGGTGGGGCCGAGCAGCGCGCGGGCCCGCCGCATCAGCGCGGGCCCGATCATCAGCAGCACCGCCAATGCCAGGATCGTCACCGCGATCGGCCGGGTGAAGATCATCAACAGGTTGCCGTCCTCGATGGCCGAGGTCTGCACCAGGGCCTTCTCGAACAGGGCGCCGACGACGACACCCACGACCAGCGGCGCCATCGGCAGGTCGAAGCGTTTCATGCCGTAGCCGATCACACCGAAGACAAACACCACCCACACACTGAAGAAATTGTTGTCGATCGCATAGGCGCCGACGAAGCTGGTGAACAGGATGATCGGATACAGGTAGCCGTACGGGATCCGTAGCAGCTGCGCGAACACCGGCGCGAGCGGCAGGTTGAGCACCAGCAGGATCACGTTGCCGATGAAGAATGACACCAGCAAGCCCCACACCAGGTCGGGCTCCTCGGCGAACAGCAACGGCCCCGGCTGCAACCCGTAAACCGTCAACGCTCCCAGCAGCACCGCCGTGGTGGCGCCGCCGGGAATGCCGAGGGTGAGCGTCGGGATGAAGTTGGCGTTGGCCGCGGCGTTGTTCGCGCTCTCCGGTGCGGCCACCCCCTGGATCGCGCCGCGCCCGAACTGCTTGGAGTTCTTCGACACGCGCTTTTCCACGCCGTACGCGATGAACGAGGCCAGCGTGGTGCCCGCGCCGGGCAGGCAGCCGAGCGCGAAACCGAGCAGGCTGCCGCGCCCGATCGCGCCAGCGGAGTCCCGCACGTCCTGGCGGCGGATCATCAGATCGCGGAAACCGGCGCGGATCGGTTTCGCCATGCCCACCCGGATCTGGTGCAGCACCTCGCCGACGGCGAACAACCCGATGACGACCTCGATGTACGGGATCCCGGAAAGCAGGTTGATGTTGCCGAAGGTGTAGCGGGCTTCGCCGGTGCCGGCGTCCACCCCCACGCAGGCCAGCAGCACGCCGACCGTAGCCATCGCCGCGGCTCGGGTCCTCGACTGGCCGGAGAAGGCCACCATGGTCACCAGCGCCAGTACCATCACTGCCAGGTTCTCCTGGGGCCCGAACCGCAGCGCGAGCTCGGCGAACGGGGGAGCCAACCCGGCGAGCAACAGCAGCGACACGATCGCCGCGAAGAACGAGCCGATCGCCGCGATCGCCAGCGCCGCCCCAGCGCGACCTCGCCGCGCCATCTGATAACCGTCCAATGTGGTCACGACGGTTGCGGCCTCGCCCGGTGTGGACAGCAGCACCGACGTGATGGTGCCGCCGTACTGGGCGCCGTAGTAGATCCCGGCCAGCATGATCAACGCGGTGACCGGTTCGACGGTCAGGGTCAACGGGATGAGGATCGCCACGCCGGTGCTGGATCCCATACCCGGCAGCAGACCGATGATGGTGCCGAGCAGGACACCGATGAAACACCACAGCAGGTTCATCGGGGTGAACGCCGTGGACAGCCCGAGAAGCAGATTCTCGATCACGCTACCTCCCAAGTGTGTGGGGCGCGGCTCAGAAGCCGAATACGCCCGTGGGCAGCGGGACGCGGAGGAACACGGCGAACACCACATACATGGCCGCGGCGCTGGTCGCGCTCATGAGTACCGCGGGCAGCGGGCGGCGTCCCTCCAGCCAGGTGGAGATGACCAGCACGAGCAACCCGAACGCGAGCACGATGCCCAGGTACTGCACCGCGAGCAGCGTCACGAACAACAGCGCGAACACCCGCCGCAGGACCCGGGTCCGTTGCTCCGTGGTGCGCCCCGTGTGATCAACGTCCTCATGGGACGGTTCCTGCTCGGCGCGTGGCGCGCGCATCTGCTTGACCAGCAGGACCGATGCCAATACTGCCAGCAGCAGCCTGGCGACCAGTGGCAGGAAGCCAGGGCCGATCCGGGACTCCTCAACGAAAATCCGGTAACCGACCGCGCTGGCCGCGACCGCAAGGCCGGCCGCGGCCAACCCGCCGTACAGCACGAGATGGGCGGCATGCCGGGGTGGATGCGACTGGATGGTCATTTGTGCAGCACCTCCGCTACTAGTGCCTCGTTGGCGCGCAGGTACTGCGCGAAGTCCTTGCCGAAGGCGACCTTGGGTTGCAGGTATTCGGAGCGGATGTAGTCGCGGTAGGCGCGCGAATCGATGTAGCGGCGGGCCGCCCGCACCCAGAACTTGGCGGCTTTCGGGTGCACGTTGCCCGGCGCGATGGCGCCGCGGAACTGGGCGAACGACACGTCGATGCCCTGCTCCCTCGCGGTCGGGATGCCGGCCAGCTCCGGGTAGTCGTAGCGCTGGTCGCCGAACACGCACAGCGCCTTGAGGTCCCCTGCTTCGAGCTGCTCGGCTACCTCGCTCGGGTTCAGCGAGGCGAGATCGACCTGGCCGCCGAGCAACCCGGCGAGCGTCTCGCTGCCCGACTCGTAAGGGACCCTGTCCAGCTCGGCACCCGTGCGCCGTTCCAGCAGCGAGAACACGATGTTGTCCGGCCCTGCCGCCCCCGAGATACCGGCGAGCACCCGCCGGGTACGGCTTTGCCGCACGGCCTCCGCGCAGGTGTCCATCGGCGAGTCCTTGCGGGCGACCAGCAGCGTGTAGTCCTCGCCGATCTTGACCACCGGGGTGAAGCTGCGGTGCGAGAACTCAACGTCTTGGCTCAACGGCAACGAGATCAGCGACGTCTCGGTGGCCAGCAGGTAGTTCGGGGAACCGGCCTTGGCCAGGAAGTAGGAGTAGCCGACCGCGCCGGCGCCACCGTCCCGGTTATCGACGTTGATGTTCAGCCGTGGCGTGCTGGACACCAGCCCGTCGGCCATTGCGCGGCCCGCGATATCGCTGCCTCCACCGGCGCCGAACGGCACCACCATCGTCACGTCCCCGGTCGGGGCCGGAGCGGCCGCGGCGATCTCCTCGTCCGAGCCACTCGCCCCGCACCCGGCGGCGCCGAGCGCGAGCGAGACCGCGCACATCGCGGCGAGGCCGGTCCTGGCAATACTGAGTGCACGCATCGCTCCTCCTTGAGCTGCGCGTGAGGATCACTCGCCGGATGTGGCGATGACCCCTTCCTGGTCCAGCCGAGCGATCTCGTCGGCGGAGTATCCGGATTCCGTGAGGACCCGTGCCGTGTCGGCACCCAGAACCGGTCCGGCGGCGCCCCGGCGCGGCGGTGTGCTCGACAACCGCATCGGGGAACCGACCTGCCGCACGGAGCCCAGCTCCGGATGCGGCGCGTCCCAGTAGAAGCCGCGTTCGGCGAGGTGGTCGTTGCCGAACACCTCATCCATGGTCGCGATCGGCGCGCACGGTACGCCGACGGCCACCAGTTCCTCGACGATCGCCTCGGTGGAGCGCTGCCGGGTGGCCTCCTCGATCGCGGTGATGAGCGTTTCGCGGTTCCGCTGCCGTTCGTACGAACTCTGGTAGCGCGGCTCGTCGAGCAACCGCGGCAGATCCAGGGCGTGGCAGAACGCCTCCCAGGTCTTCGGTGTCGTGGCGCCCACCGTGACCCACCCGTCCTTGCTGCGCACCGCTTGATACGGGGCGGAGGTTTGATGCGCCGAGCCGAGCGGGGCGGAGACCTCGCCGGTGGCGAAGTACGTTCCGGCCTCCCACACCGCCAGCGACACACCCGCCTCGAGCAGCGACACATCGATGTGCTGGCCGGCGCCGGTGTGCTCCCTCGCGCGCAGCGCGGCGATCGCAGCCATCGCGCCGTAGAGCGCGCACACCAGGTCGCAGACCGGGACACCGACCTTCGTGGGCGTGCCGTCCGGAGTGCCCGTGATGCTCATCAGCCCGGAGCGCGCCTGGGCCATGATGTCCAAACCCGGCTGGGCCGCGAGCGGCCCGGACTGCCCCCACCCGGAGGCCGAAAGGTAGATCAGGCCGGGGTTGAGCTCCCGCGCCGTGGGGTAGTCGAAGCCGAGCGCGGACAGCGCACCTGGCCGCAGGTTCTCGACCAGGATGTCGGTGTTCGTGATCAGCCGCCGCAGAACCGCTTTGCCGTCCTCGGATTTGAGGTCCACGGCGATCGAACGTTTGTTGCGGTTGAGCCGGGCGAACGGGGAGGAGTGCCCATCGAGGAACGGGCCGGTTTGGCGGACCGGATCCCCGCCGTCCGGGTTCTCCACCTTGATGACGTCCGCGCCCAGGTCCGCGAGCTGCATGGCGGCGAACGGTGCCGCCATGAACGCGCCGATCTCGAGGACGCGCACGCCGTCGAGCGAGGTAGTAGCGCCGGTAGGGGTAGTCATGGGCCGCTCCAGGACCGGAAGACTGCGCGTAGACTATTGTCTACAGCAGACAGCAACGCCGTGACAAGTATGGTGCCAGGATTGGTGCCAGACCTTCCAGCGCCTCCTCGCCGCGGTCGGCCACCCACGCTGCGAGGCGGCCGCGCTGGAGAACGAAGGGACACCGCTCGTCGTGACCAGATCCGTTGCGGACAGCCCGCGCGACGACCCTCGGCGCGCGCCGAGCATCGTCGCGCCACCCAGCCTGGTCGAGCTCGCGGCGGCCACCCTGCGGCGCATGATCGTCGGTGGTGATCTGCTGTGCGGGGACCGGATCGTAGAAAACCGCCTGACCCGCGAACTCGGCATCAGCCGGCCGCCGCTTCGGGAAGCCTTGCGCATGCTGGAGCGGGAGGGTCTCGTGCACCAGGTCCCGCGCAAGGGCGCGATCGTGACGCCGCTGACGCTGCATGACATCTACGAGATCTTCACGCTGCGCGGCGAGTACGAGCGCTTCGCCGTGCAACTTGGCGTCCCGGTCCGGGACGCGAGCCGGCTGCGGCGGTGCCGGGAAGCGCTCGGCCGGATGGCCGAGGCCGCGGAGGCCGACGACGAGCCGTCGTTCGCCGAGTACTCCTTCGAGTTCCACGTGTCGATCGTCGGGCTGTCAGGGCATCGACGCCTCGAAGAGGCGTACCGGTCGCTGCAGCTGCAGATGATGCTGAGCATGGCGATGAACCGGCGAGCACGGGAACGCGAGACGCTCACCGAGGATCTTCAGCGGCACCGGCGGCTGCTCGAGGTGATCGAAGGTGGCGACACCGACATGGTGCTGCGGGAACTGTCCCGCCACGGCGATCGCACCTTCCTCGACGGCATCGAGTCGAGGGTGCAGGGGCACACCGACGTGGCGTTGGAATGGCTACGGCAGGAGCGGGCGAACAGTCAACAGCTCGGCTGATTTCTCCCGTTATGGATGCAAATTGTTCTTAGCCGGTGGCGGGGGCCCAGGCGCGCTCGGTGGCCGCGGCGCGGGCGCGCCGACGCAACCCGGCGAGGCTGTGCTTGGCCGGTACCAGGATGGCGGTGAACCAATTCCGCCGGTACTCCGCGAGGGCATCGGCTACACCGCGATACTGGGTGCAGTGCACCAAGCCCGGCGTCCCAAGCCGGTGTTTCGCCGGCCGCCTGCTGCTCGCTCGCAACAGCATCAGACCTCCGCTCGAGTGATAGTCGGCTGTGCGTACGCTACGCGTTCGGCGCGCGGAAACGTGGTAGGCCACCGGCGTGTCACCCACACAGTCGGTAACGGTCTGGATACGGTGGCTCTGCGTTGTTGGGTGCTGCGCACATGCGTTGTTGGGTGCCGCGCACCTGGGTCGTTGGGTGCTGCGCACCTGGGTTGACGGGCGCTCCACCTACCGAATTCGACCTGCGAGGATGGCCGCATGCTGCGCGTGGGGTTGACCGGCGGGATCGGTGCGGGCAAGTCGACGGTGGCCGGACGCCTCGCGGAACACGGTGCGGTACTGATCGACGCCGATCAGGTGGCACGGGAAGTGGTTGAGCCCGGTTCGGACGGCCTAGCCGAGGTGGTCGCCGCGTTTGGGCGCGAGGTGCTCGTCGCGGACGGCTCGCTGGATCGCCACGCGCTCGGTCAGCGGGTGTTCGCCGACGAGGAGGCCAGGAACACCCTGAACGGCATCCTGCATCCCAGGATCGGCGCGCGTACCGCGGAGCTGATGGTCACCGTGGCCCCGGACGCGATCGTGGTACACGACGTCCCGCTACTGGTGGAGAACAACCTGGGTGCCGGGTACCACCTGGTGCTGGTGGTGGACGCCCCGGAACGGGCCCGTGTCCGGCGGCTCACCTCGTCGCGGGACATGTCGGAGGCCGACGCGCGGGCCAGAATCCAAGCCCAGGCAACCGAGGCGCAGCGACGGGCAGCCGCGGACGTGTGGCTGGACAACGGGCGCAGCCGCGATCTCGTGCTGGCCGAGGTCGACGCGCTGTGGGCGGACCGGCTGGTGCCGTTCGAAGCGAACGTGCGGCTGCGCCGACCCGCCGGCCGGTCGAGCCAGCCGGTGCTGGCCACGGCCGATCCCAGCTGGGGGATCCAGGCCGAGCGACTGATGGCCCGGGTGGCGGCGGCCGCGGGGGAGCGGGCGCACCGCATCGATCACATCGGTTCCACGTCAGTGCCGGGGTTGGACGCCAAGGACGTGCTCGATCTCCAGGTCGTGACCGCCGACCTGGACGAGGCCGGCAAGCTCGCCGACGAGCTGATCAATGCCGGCCTGGTGCGCAAGGACGGGCGGTGGACGGACAACACGATGGACGGCGCCGTGTGGGACAAGGCGATCGCCACCAACGCCGATCCGGCGCGGAAGGTGAACTGCCACATCCGCCCGCTGGATTCCCCCGCGTGGCGGGAAGTTCTGCTGCTGCGGGATTGGCTACGCGCTCATCCGGACGGGGTGCGCGAGTACGCCGACGTGAAGCACCGGTTGACGCGGAACCGCTACCAGGACATCAACGACTACGCCGACGACAAGACCCCGTTCATCGCCTCCGCCCTGGAACGCGCCGAGACATGGGCCCGCCATACCGGCTGGCGCGCTGGCCTGTGAGCGCTTGGCGGCTGTAGCACCACAAAGGCGCACGGCTGCTTAGCTGAGCAGGCCGCGCTTGTGCGCCTCACCGACCGCCGCGGCCCGATCGCGAACCCCGAGCTTGGCGTAGATGTGCAGCAGGTGCGTCTTGATGGTGGCCTCGCTGATGAACAGCTTCGCTGCCGCTTCCCGGTTCGTCGCGCCGCCCGCGATCATGGTGAGCACATCGAGCTCGCGCTGGCTGAGCGTGTCCTGGGTGGGCTGGCGGACCTGCCCCATCAGCCGGCTGGCCACCGAGGGGGAGAGCACCGACTCATCCCGGTACGCCGCGCGCACCGCGCGGATCAGCTCGTCGCGCGGCGCGTCCTTGAGCAGGTAGCCGGTGGCGCCCGCCTCGATGGCCGGCAACACGTCGGCATCCGTGTCGTACGTGGTGAGCACCAGCACGCGCACCGAAGGGGCGGTGGCACTGAGCCGTTGGATGGCCTCCACCCCACCCATCCCCGGCATACGCAGGTCCATCAGCACCACGTCGGGGTTCAGGCGGTCGGCCTGGGCCAACGCCTCCGCGCCGTCGCCGGCCTCACCGAGCACCTGAAAGTCCGGATCCCCGGCGAACACCCCGCGCAGCCCGCCACGAACCACCGGATGATCGTCGACGATCAGCAGTCCGATCGACTCAGTCATGGCACGGTTTCCGTTGCTATCGCGGGAACACTCGCGCTGATCGCGGTGCCTTCGCCCGGTGTGCTCTCCACTTCCAGGGTGCCGGCCACCCGCCGCAAGCGCTGCTTCATGGTGTCCAGCCCGTAACCGCTCTCGTCGCGAGGTTCGGATCCGTTGCTGCCGATGCCGACCCCGTCGTCGCGCACGTCGAGCAGCACCACATCGTCCATATAGGACAGCGTGACGCCCACTTTGGACGCGTTCGCATGCTTGGACACGTTCGTCAGCGCCTCCTGCGCGACCCGGTACAGCGAGAGTTCGATCTCGGAGAGCAGCGGTTTGCTCTCCCCGGTGGTCTCGAACGCCAGCTCCACGCCGGTGCGTTGCGACCAGCGGTCGGCCAGCTCGGAGATAGCCTCCGGCAGCGGGTTTCGCTCGAGCGACTCCGGCCCCAGCGCCTGCACCGAGCGGCGGGCTTCGGCCAGGCCCTGCCGCGCCAGCGTGCGCGCCTGGTCCACATGCGAACGCCACTGAGCCGGATCGCGCCGCGCCTGCTCGGCGGCTTCCAGCTGGGTGACGATGCCGGTGAAGCCCTGCGCGAGCGTGTCGTGGATTTCCCGCGCCAGGCGCTGCCGCTCGTCCAGCACACCGGCCTCTCGAGCCTGCGCGACGAGCTGGGAGTGCAGGCCCTCGTTCTCCTTGAGCGCGACTTCCAGCTCGTTCAGTGCCTTACGCCGTTGCTCGTTCTGCTCGAACGCCTTCTCCCCGACGACCGACCCGCCACCGATGGACAGCGTCTGCACGGCGATGATCGTCAGGTACAGCAACGCGTTCCGGTCCATCGCGACAAGCGGCCCGCCGATCGGCAGGGTGTGAATCAGCACGGAGCACGTGGCCAACCCGAGGAACATCAATGTTTTCGGCCGGAGCACAAGCGCGTGGAAGAAACCGATGATCATGAAGGCCAGAAACACGGTGTCCCTGATCATCAGTATCGACGCGATCGTCAGTACCCCGGTGAAGGAGACCGCGACGATGACCGGGTGGTGCCGCAAGCGCCCAGGGAGCACGCTGAAGGTCAGCAGTTCCCAGACCGCGGCGATACCCACCAAGCCAAGCGTGCCCAGCCGATCCGCGCCGCTCTGGTTCTCCTGTGCGAGGCTCAGTACCGTGCCGATGCCCAGGAGCAAGTACGCTCCCCAAGAGACGGCCTTGTCGGCGAATCCGGAGGGCGTGTAAAGGTCGGAAACGCATGGACGGGCCGGGTACGGCGCCGGCCATACTCGGGACCAGCCTTTTTCCAACACCGCCTCATTATGCCGGGAATCGGTGGATAGCAATGCCATCGTGCCAACACCTCACGGAATCGCCGTCGCGGCGTGAGCTATGGCCCGGTTCGCCTTGAAGCCGGCCACATCCAGGTCACTGAACCGGGGCCACAGCGTGGACCACGGCTCCGCCCGCCCGGTGGCCAGCCAGACCGGCGCGCTCTGGCTGAACCCGGTGAACTCCAGGCCGGTGTGGACACCGCGGATCCGCCGAACCTCGGCGAAGTTCCGCCGCAGTCGGCTCCGGTCGTTGCCGACGAACAGCACGTCGGTGGCGCTTTCCGGGGGCTCGCCGAGCGTCCAGTAGCCACGGTTGCCGCTGAACGCCTCTCCCAGCCCGCGTTCCGGCCCGAACTGGGAGATCGCGCTCGCCTGCCAGTACGTCTCGGTCACGATCGCGGTGTGCCGTCGGCGGTCCGGTGGCAGGCCGCGGTAGACCGTCGCCACCGAATCGGTGAACTCCGGCCAGCCGATTTCCGCGCCGGCGAACAACGGTTTGGGCACCGCCGGCTTGTCCTTAACCCAGGACGCCGGCCAGATCGGCAGCGCAAGCGGCACCGTGATGAGGAAACTGACCACGCACACCGGCCAGGTCGGCACCCAGCGCCACCAACGTGCCGGCTGCCGGCGCTCGATGGTGACCGCGGCCGCCGCCCAGCAGAGCGGGTACATCCCCGCCACGTAGTAGGAGCGGCCGTTCAGCACGATGAACAGCAGCACCAGGCCGAGCGTGGTCCACCCGAGGAACCGGTACGGCCGGAGTTGCTCGGAGTGCAGCAACTGCCACCAGCCGTACACCAGCAGCACGGCACCGACCAGCAGGCCCGCGGTCAGCACCACCCCGGGCAGGAACACCAGCCTACCGCCGTAGACCTCGTCGACCTCCCTGGAGATCGCCGCGTTCATGTCCAGCTGCGGCCAGCCGTTGGTGGCCTGCCAGACGGCGGTGGGCACGGTCGCGGCGAGTGCGATCAGTGCCCCGACCAAGAGCAGCGGCCGCCGGAGCAACTCACGCGGACCGAAGATCAGCAAGCAGATTCCGGCCACCAGCCAGAAGCCCAGCACCAGGAATTTCACGTTGATCGCCACCGCGGTGACCACGCCGGCCCATACCAGCAGGCCGTCCGACCGGGTGCGGATCCAGCGCACGATCAACCAGAGCAGCACCGTCCACAGGAACGGGTCGATGGTGGAGGTCGCCAGGTAGTGCCCGGTGCTGAGGAACCCGCTGGACACCGCGAAGGCACCCGCGGTGAGCAGCTGAGCCTTGCGCCTACCACCGAGTTCCCTGGCGATCAGCGCCGCGATCACCACGCCCGCGGCCGTCGCCAGTGTGGCCGGCAGCCGCAGCACAGTGACCGAGCCGGGAACGACGGTGTCCATCGCCCGCGCCAGCAGTGGCAATACCGGCGGCTGGTCGGCATACCCCCACGCGAGATGCCGACCGGCCGCCAGGAAGTACAGCTCGTCGCCGAAGTATCCGTAGCGCCCGCTCAGCACCAGCAGGAGTGCCCCGAGCGCGCCGGCGATCGCGAACACCGGGCCACGCGCCAGCGTCGAGACGGCGATTCGTTGGGAAGCCGAGGCTTTCTCGACGGTGTCGAGCGAGGCCATGCTCACTCCCAGCGGAAGATCTTGGCAGCGGCTGCCGCGGCGACGAGCGCGAATACCGCCAAGGTCACCATCTGCAGCACGTTCGGGCCTTCGCCGGCCCAGGTTTCCCGCAGCGCGCCCAGCGTCGCACCGAACGGCAGCACATCCGCGACCTGTTGCAGTGCCTCCGGCAGCCTCTCCTTGGGCACCCAGACGCCGCCCAGCGCGAGCATCGGGAAGAAGACCATCATCCCGATGCCGTTCGCGACCTTTCCGCTCGGCGCGACCGCGGCGATGAGCAGCCCGATGGAGAACAGCGAGATGATGCCGAGCACCAGCGCCAGCAGCCAGCCGAGCGGATTACCGGGCGTTTCGATGCCGAGCGCGCCGATCCCTACCCCGAGCACCACCGCGATCATGATCAGCGCGCTGAGCAGCTGCACGGCCAGTTGGGAGACCAGCAGGTTCGCCGGATGCACCGGGCTCGCGGCCAGCCGGCGGAGAATGCCCTTCTCCCGGTAGGTCGCCAGGTAGGCGGGCAGGATGTTCAACGCGAGCATGCCGAGCAGCAGCGTGATGGCCATCGGCGCGATGAACGTGGACAGCGGCTGTTCACCGCCGAACTCCTCGTTGGGTTGTTTCATCCCTGGGATGAGGCCGAACACCAGGACCAGCCCCATCGGGATACCGATCACGACGAACAGCGTGCCGGGATCGCGCATCAGTAGCTTCGCCTCGGTGGCTGTGAGTTTACCCAGTGCGGACATGGTGGACTCCCCTCGTGAATGTCAGTCCTCGATGGTGCGGCCGGTGAGCGCGACGAACGCGTCGTCAAGGCCGGCCTGCTCGACGCGAAGTTCGTGCGCCACGATGTGCTTGCTGGCCAGCAGCGCGGTCACCTCGTGCACCACGTTGCCGGTGCCGGTCACGGTGACCTGCCCTTGCTGCCACTCCACCCGGCGCACCTCGGGTAGCCCGGTGAGCAGCTCGTCGTTCAGCGGTTCGGACGGCCGGAAGCGGATGCGGTGCTCGGCCTGCACGGTGGCGACCAGCCCGGCCGGGGTGTCGATAGCCACCACCGACCCGGAATCGATCAGCGCCAGCCGGTCACACAGCCGCTCGGCCTCTTCCATAAAGTGGGTGACGAGCAGGATCGTCACACCGCGGCGGCGGACGTCTTCGATGAGCTCCCAGGTGTCCCTGCGGGCCTGCGGGTCGAGCCCGGTGGTGAGCTCGTCGAGCACCGCGACGCGCGGGTTGCCGATCAGCGCGAGCGTGATGGACAGCCTCTGCTTCTGACCGCCGGAGAGTTTCTGGTACGGGGTATCGCGCTTGTCGGTCAGCCCGAGATCGTTCAGCAACTCGTCGATGTCCGCCGGGTTACGGTAGAACGACGCATACAGCTCGAGCGCCTCGCGCACCTTGAGCCGCTCCGGGAGTTCGCTTTCCTGGAGTTGCACGCCCAATAGCTGGCGCAGCTCGTCGGTGTCTCGCCGTGGATCCAGCCCGAGTACCGAAATCGAACCGGAATCCGGTGTGCGCAACCCTTCGATGCATTCCACGGTGGTCGTCTTGCCAGCCCCATTCGGGCCGAGAATGCCGAATATTTCCCCTTCTTCCACGGTGAACGACACATCCCGGACCGCGACGGTATCCCGGTAGCGCTTCTGCAGATTCTGTACCTCGACGACTGCCATGCCCCCGATTCCCTCCTTGAGGTCCTGTGCTGGATACGTCAAGGATTTCCGGATCGGCAGCGTTTGGGGATCGCCTGGCCGGCTACGGTCCAGGTCGGGTGTGGTGGAGATGGCATCAACCGATCGGTTGATGCCGGAGTGCGCCGGTTCCTTCGCCGACGCGCGGGGTGACGGGCTGGGCCGGCTAACGGTATTAGCGCCGCCGCCAGCTGGTGGTGATGCCGGAGCGGCCGAGCCAGTCGGCAAGGTCGTAGCCGCAGCCCGCGAGCCCTTCCACCGTCCGGAACGCGACCTCGCAGGCGTGCCGGGCACTCACGGCATCGACGAGCCCGGCTTCCACCGCCCCGAACAACTCGTCGGTGTCCAGCACGGCCAGGTCCTTGCCGGAGCGCAGCACGATATCCAGGTACAGGTCGGTGGCCAGCCAGCGTAGATTGCCTCGCTCGATATGCACCACGTCCAGGTAGAAGTCCTGGTCACGCTCGTACCCTGGGTTGAACCAGAAGTCCGTGATCCGCAGGCCGAGCTGGGGCAGCAGCCAGGACTCCAGGTAGTGGAACTGCGCACGACCAGGCGTCGGGCGGGCCAGGTAGAGCCCGAACGGCTCGACCCGGTACTCGTCGACCGCGCGGATGACACCCTTCGGGTCGGTGTTCGTGCGCGCCGCGAGGTCGAACGTCTCCACCTTGGGTGCGTGCGGGGCTTCCTGGCCGGCCATGTGCCCATCTTGTCGTGCCGTCAGGGGAAGCTGAAACTGTCGGTGCGGGCGCCTACGCTGGTGGCGTGGCTTTCGCGACTGAATACCCGGTGACCGCCCAGTCCGAGTTCCGCCCGGTCGGGGACATTCCCCGATCCGACGGCAGGTTCCGGGTGGTGGCCGACTACGAGCCGTCCGGCGACCAGCCGGACGCGATCGACGACCTCGCCAGGCGGATCGACGCCGGCGAGAAGAACGTCGTGCTGCTCGGCGCGACCGGTACCGGCAAGTCGGCGACCACCGCCTGGCTGATCGAGCGGGTGCAGCGCCCGACGCTGCTGATGGCGCCGAACAAGACGCTCGCTGCCCAGCTGGCCAATGAGCTGCGCGGGTTCTTCCCGGACAACGCGGTTGAGTACTTCGTCAGCTACTACGACTACTACCAGCCCGAAGCGTACGTACCGCAGACCGACACGTACATCGAGAAGGACTCGTCGGTCAACGACGACGTGGAGCGGTTGCGGCACTCG
Source organism: Pseudonocardiaceae bacterium (assembly GCA_009379845.1). Taxonomy (GTDB): domain Bacteria; phylum Actinomycetota; class Actinomycetes; order Mycobacteriales; family Pseudonocardiaceae; genus Tamaricihabitans. Next base: position 44,176 of record WHSZ01000003.1, read on the forward strand.
GCCACCTCGAGCCTGCTGTCCAGGCGTGATGTGGTGGTGGTCGCCTCGGTGTCGTGCATCTACGGCCTCGGAACACCGCAGTCGTATTTGGACAGGTCGATTCAGCTGAAGATCGGCGAGGAGGTCGAGCGGGACCTGCTGCTGCGCGCACTGGTTGACGTGCAGTACACCCGCAACGACATCGCGTTCGCGCGCGGCACGTTCCGCGTGCGCGGGGACACCGTGGAGGTCATTCCCGCATACGAGGAGCTCGCGGTGCGCATCGAGTTCTTCGGTGACGAGGTGGACCGGCTGTACTACCTGCACCCGCTCACCGGCGAGATCGTGCGGGAGGTCGAGGACCTGCGGATCTTCCCAGCCACGCACTACGTCGCCGGGCCGGAACGGATGGAGAAGGCCATCCGGAGTATCGAGGCCGAACTCGAGGAGCGGCTCGCGGAGCTGGAGAAGCAGAACAAGCTGCTCGAGGCGCAGCGGCTGCGGATGCGGACCAGCTACGACATCGAGATGATGCGTCAGGTCGGGTTCTGCTCGGGCATCGAGAACTACTCGCGGCACATCGACGACCGCGCGGCCGGTTCCGCGCCCGCCACCCTGCTGGACTACTTCCCCGAGGACTTCCTGCTGGTCATCGACGAATCGCACAACACTGTGCCGCAAATCGGCGGGATGTTCGAGGGCGACGTGTCCCGGAAGCGGACGCTGGTCGAGCACGGCTTCCGGCTACCGAGCGCACTGGACAACCGGCCGTTGGCCTGGGAGGAGTTCGCCGACCGGATCGGGCAGACGATGTACCTGTCGGCGACGCCGGGGCCGTACGAGATGGGGCAGGCCGGCGGCGAGTTCGTCGAGCAGGTCATCCGTCCGACGGGTTTGGTGGATCCCGAGGTGATCATCAAGCCGACCGAGGGGCAGATCGATGATCTGGTGCACGAGATCCGCACCCGCGCGGAGCGGGACGAGCGGGTTCTGGTCACCACGCTGACCAAGAAAATGGCCGAGGACCTCACCGACTACTTGCTCGAGCTGGGCATCCGGGTCCGCTACCTGCATTCCGAAGTGGACACGCTACGGCGGGTGGAACTGTTGCGACAGTTGCGAACCGGCGATTTCGACGTGCTGGTCGGCATCAACCTGCTCCGGGAGGGCCTTGACCTGCCCGAGGTGTCCCTGGTGTCCATTTTGGATGCCGACAAGGAAGGATTCCTGCGTTCGGAGACCTCGCTGATCCAGACCATCGGGCGTGCGGCGCGGAACGTGTCCGGTCAGGTACACATGTACGCGGACAGCAGGACCGACTCGATGCAGCGCGCGATCGACGAGACGAACCGGCGCCGTGCCAAGCAGATCGCGTACAACGAAGAGCGCGGTATCGACCCGCAACCGCTGCGTAAGAAGATCGCCGACATCCTGGATCGGGTGTACGACGAAGCCTCCGATTCGGAGGCCTCGGCCGAGGTTCCGGTCGGAGGTTCCGGCCGGAACGCCTCCCGGGGGAAGAAACCGGAGCAGGGCGGCAGCACGCACAGTTCCGGGATGATCCCGGACAAGGACGTGAGCACGATGCCGCGTGCCGAGCTCGCCGATCTGATCCAGCAAATGACCGATCAGATGATGCAGGCGGCACGCGATCTGCAGTTCGAACTCGCGGCGCGGCTGCGCGACGAGATCAGCGAGCTGAAGAAGGAGATGCGCGGCATGGACGCCGCCGGCATCAAGTAAACCGCTCTGGCACGCGGCGAGCCCACCCGTGTTTCCGAATGCGGTCGCCCGGTGACGAACGGCACGTTCGAGCGATCCCGTTATCCCAACGTGCCGTTCGTGCAGCCCACGCCCCGCAACCACCCAACGTCGGCGCCACCACAGGCTCGCCCGCTTTGTCGTGAATGCCCCCTTCCGGCACTAGACGCTCCAATGGGACATCCGGTCTGCGGCGCAATGGTGTAGTTGTATCTGTATGGGTACCATTACACCGTGGCGATGAACATCAAGGATCCCGAGGCAGAGCGGCTCGCCGCCGAGATCGCCGAGCTGACCGGGGAGAGTAAGACCGCCGCGGTGCGCGGGGCGCTGCGTGCGCGGCGAGATCGGCTTGTCGCCGAGCGGGACGCGGAATGCAGCGGCGAGGAACTTTTGCGATTTCTTCGCGACGAGATCTGGCCGCTCATTCCGGAGCACGAGAAGGGGCGTCCTCGGATGACCAAGACCGAGCGAGAAGAAATCCTCGGCATTGGCCCGGAGGGCGTATGATTCTTGACAGTTCAGCCATTGTTTCGGTTATTCGGGGTGAACTGGGTCATGAGCGAATTGTTTCATGTCTGGCGCGAGAGCCGGATGTTCGCGTCGGCGCACCAACACTTGTAGAGACGGCGATGGTGCTCACCGGACGCCTTGGTCGCGTCGGAGGGCTCGCATTAGACCGTCTTATCCGAGAGAAGAGGATAGACGTCCTTTCGTTCAGCGATGCGCACTGGCGAGTGGCCAATACGGCGTTTATTCGTTTTGGCAAGGGGAGGCACCCGGCCAAGCTGAATTTGGGAGATTGCTTCACTTACGCGGTGGCCCGCGTGGCGGGTGAACCATTGCTGTGTGTAGGTGACGATTTTTCGCAGACCGATCTCGAACTGGTGAGCCTGGACTGAGCTCGTCCACGGGCATGTCGGTCACCGCTCCTCCGGAACCCCGATCGCGCGGCCGAATTCCTCCTAGTCCGCGAAACCCTCCGGGGTGGCTGCGGCTCTGCACGAGCACAACGCGGTGATCGGGTTGCGCTCGAGTTTGGCTTGAGTGTCAAGCAGGTGATTACCGCCAGCCGACCGCGCACCAGCGAGCTTCAAGCGCGGCACCAGACCTCCCTCGAATCCGTGTTGCGACCGTCCAGGCCTCGACGGTGTGCGTGCTCGTACAACAGAGGGAGCCTTCGGATGCCACTGCTATCGGTGATCACAGCTGGCTACGCCCCCAAATCTGATTACCTCAAGGACACGGTGATCAGCGTCTTGGAACAGGACGTGCCACCAGGATGGGAGTTCGAATGGCTGTTTCAGGAAGACGGGACTACACCGTGCCTTGGCGATCTGGTTCAGCAGGTTCCGCAGGCACGTTACGAGGCAAACGACCGGTCTTTCGGAATCGCCGCCACCCGCAATCTGGCATTGAGCCGTGGCCGAGGCGACTTGCTCAGGGTTCTTGATCACGACGACGTGCTGTTGCCCGGAGCGCTGTCCAAAGCGATCACACACTTCGTCGAACACCAGGGGATACATTGGCTGCTCACCGCTTCGGACGAGATCGACTTCGCCGGAAAGCGCTATAGTTGCCCACCGCCCCCGATGTCGGGCTGGTTACCTCGGGGCAGCATGGGACCGATTACCGATTCGAACGGTCGCTGGTCGGTGTACAGCGCCGGCCTGACCGCCCGCCTCGACACTGTGCGGGCACTCGGTGGCTGGATGGCGGCGCCCCGTTCGGAAGACGTTGGCCTCGTAACAGCTTTGGCCGAAGTTGCCGATGGCTATATCGATCCCTGCGCGGGATGGTTGTATCGGCGGCATCCAGTGCAGACTCATCTCGATGACGACTGGCAGGCTCGCGAAAGTCAGGCGGCCACTCTTGTCACGCAACGGCTTGCGGCTATGCGAAGCGCCGGCGTGATGCTGAGAAATACAGCTTCCCTGTCGTTCAAGACGTTTTCTGACAACGAAGCGCGGTAGATGGATCCCACTTCGATTCGAATTCAAGCCGGCGGAGAGAAGCTTCCTGGCGACCGGAAAGCGGCGTCGAGTCATGTCGCCGCGGACACGCAGGTGCGACCGAGAACAGAGGCGTAGGCGAAATGACAACAACCGGCATATGCGAGGCACCGCGCTGCCGTGACGATCGCGATGGCGAACGGAAGCGGCTACGTCCAGCGATTCCGGGGCTTCGGCTGTGTGCATCCTGTATGGACAGGTTGAGAACCGATCTCGCACGGCTGCCCGATTGTTACGAAGCTTGTGAGCGCGCGTTGGCATACGTGGCTCCCCGAGGCCTGGATCGCGTGCGTGGCGGGCAACCGAGAGGCATCTGCCTTAACGAAGTCGCCGTGGCGGCGAGGTCCGACGTTGTCGGGATGCTGGCCTCCTGGGCCGCGCTGGTTGTCGATGAACGTGCGGTATCGGGCCCGGGCGGCCGAAATGTCGGGGAGCTGGCCGCGTTTCTCGCAACGCATCTCGACTGGCTGGGGGCCCATCCGGCCGCACAGGACTTCGCGGACGAGATCGCCGAACTCGCCCATGCGGCCGACAATGTCTTGCACCCCAATCCGACACTGCACATGGAACTGGGGCCGTGCGCAGAGCCCGGCTGCGATCAGATGGTGTCGGCGACCGTCCGTGCTGAAGACGCGCACCTGCCCCCGCAGGTTGGTTGTTCCGCCGGCCATGTGTGCCAGCCACACCAGTGGCTGCTGATGGCTGGCCAGATCCATCAGGCAATGCGGGGTCACCTGGCCAGGCGTTCGGAGCACGTCGCATGAACCGGACCCCACCCCAACGCCGCCGGACGGTGCCCACCCAGCTTGCCGCCATGGCTGTTGGCGTTTCCGAAGCAACCGTGCGGAAATGGGCTAGCCGTGGCAAGCTCACCCGCTACGGCCGGCCGGGGCGCGCGGAATACGACCTGGACGAACTCCTTGTGCTATCCGAGGAAAGGGCGTGGGCCAGTCTGGCATGAGATCGGTATCGGCTATACCGATCACGCTATACCAGCGGCACAACCGCCGCTCGAGTCGAGTAATTGTGCATTCAAGCATGGCTCGATTCGTATTCGAATAAGGTCTGATATCTGGGTGTCCCCTTCGGGTGCGAGGAACACCCAGATATCTCTGTCTTCGGCAAGACCGCCGAACCTTCCCATGGGTGTCAAGAAAGTCGGCTACCGGGGTTGGCAACGATCGGTTTGGCTGTCACACTTTTCACGGGACATAGCTGTGTCCAAAATCAGATGTCTACATGGGCACAGGCCTTGCCGGACATATTCGGCGAGTGTTGCGCGATCCTACGAATAGGCACTGATCGGTGTTTGTCGAGCGCATGCGGTAGTACTCGCGAGCCGACGAACCCGAGCGCGACCCAACGTCGATCGCCGCGCGCGGCGCGTATCGCGAGAAGTCCGATTGATGCGAGTGGTTACGGCGGAACCGCAGGTCATCGGACCGTATCCGCGCAGCTCCTCTTCTGCTCAGGGAGGTTTCTGTTGTTTACCAGCATCGCGCAAATTCTCGACTGGCTGGCCGAACGAGGTCGAAGCAACGAGTACTGGGTGAAACAAGTTCCACTCGATCAGTTGGATGGCTGGCAGGTTGAAGGGGATACCGGAAACCTCGTGCACCGCAGCGGTCGATTTTATACGATCAAAGGTCTTGATGTATCTGGAGCCCATCGGGAGATCAGCTGCTGGCAGCAACCGATTATCGAGCAGCCCGAGCACGGGATTCTCGGGATCTTGGTCAAAGAATTCGATGGTGAAACGTACTGCCTGCTGCAGGCGAAGATGGAACCGGGCAATGTGAACATGCTCCAGCTGTCTCCGACCGTCCAAGCGACCAAGAGCAATTACACCGGGGCGCACGGTGGGAAGTCGGTCCCGTATCTGGAGTATTTCATCTCGCCACGGCGGGGACGTGTCGTCTTCGACGCACTGCAGTCCGAACAGGGCGCGTGGTTTCTGGCTAAACGGAACCGCAACATGGTGGTGCAGGTCACGGACGATGTTCCAGTATTCGAGGATTTCTGCTGGATCAACATCGACCAGATCGGGGAACTGCTCCAGATCGATAACTTGATCAACATGGATACCCGGACCGTGCTGTCCGGTGCGGTGTCATTACGGCCTGCTGGCGACGGCAGCCTGGAACGTGATCCGTTCCGGGATGCCATGACACCTCCGCGCGGCTCGCGGCACCGGTCCCTGCACAGCGTGCCCGAATTGCTCAGCTGGTTCACCGAAGTGAAAGCCAGGAGCACGATGTCGCGCCGCCGCGTTCCCTTGTCGGAGGTGTCTGGCTGGTCTCATTCCGATGGCGTGATATCCCATGTGGACGGCAAGCATTTCACGGTGGTTGGTTTGGAGGTCGAGGCGAGCAATCGCGAAGTGGCCGGCTGGTCCCAGCCGATGATCGCCCCGCGTGGTCAAGGTGTGGTTGCTTTCCTGGCCAAGCGCATCAAGGGCACGCTGCATCTGCTGGTGCAAGCCCGCATGGAAGCGGGCGCGTTCGACGTCATGGAGATGGCACCCACCGTGCAGTGCATACCGGAGAACTACAACCGCCGATCAACCACTGCGGGCTCGCCCCTTTTCGTGGAAGAGGTACTCAACGCGCCGGCTACTCGGATCAGATTCGATTCTGTGCATTCGGAGGAGGGTGGACGTTTTTATCATGCACAGAATCGTTACCTGCTTATCGAGCTCGAAGATGATTTCCCGACCGATGTGTCGGATGATTTTGTGTGGATGACGCCGCGCCAGCTCATAGGTTTCGTGCGGTACGGGAATTATCTCAATGTAGAAGCGCGAAATTTGGTGGCGTGCCTAGGTTTCCTTCGGTAAGGATCAGATTTCTTCTGAGAAAGCAAGTAACCGCAGCCGTATCTGAGTCGAAAGGCAGGTTAATGACTACGCGCGTGTGGGACTATCTACCCGAGTTCGAAAAGGAGCGCGAGTCTATTCTCGAAGCCGTCGAAACGGTATTTGAGTCTGGTCAACTGGTGCTCGGTAAGAGCGTGCAGAAATTTGAGGAAGAATACGCGGCGTGCCACGGCGTGCGCTATTGCACCGGCGTCGACAACGGGACCAATGCCGTCAAGCTGGGGCTTGAGGCATTGGGGGTGAAACCTGGCGACGAGGTTATCACGGTGTCGAACACCGCGGCGCCGACGGTGGTGGCGATCGACGAGGTCGGCGCCATCCCGGTCTTCGTCGATGTACGCGAGGACTACTACCTGATGAACACGGACCTCGTCGCGGACGCGATCACGTCGCGCACGAAGGCGTTGCTGCCCGTGCATCTGTACGGCCAGTGCGTCGAGATGGCTCCGCTCAAGCGGCTCGCCGCGGAACATGGCTTGGTCATTTTGGAAGACTGCGCCCAGTCACACGGCGCCCGGCACCATGCGAAACTTTCCGGAACGTTTGGTGACGCGGCGGCCTTCTCGTTCTATCCGACCAAGGTTCTCGGGGCCTACGGCGACGGTGGAGCCGTGCTCACCTCGGACGACGACGTGCACCAAAATTTGCGACGACTGCGCTACTACGGCATGGAGGATACCTACTTCGTTATGCGGACCCCCGGCCACAACAGTCGGCTGGACGAGGTACACGCGGAGATCCTGCGCCGAAAGCTCACCCGGCTGGACGGGTACATCGCTGGGCGTCGTGCGGTAGCACAACGTTACGCGGACGGGCTTCGCGACCTCACCGGTCCAGATGGCCTGGTACTACCGTCCCTTGCACCAGGGAACGACCACGTGTACTACGTGTACGTCGTTCGCCACCCGCAGCGTGATCACATCATCGAAGCGCTCAAGGGTTACGACATCTCCCTGAACATCAGTTATCCCTGGCCGGTACATACCCAGACGGGATTCCAGCATCTCGGATATGCTCGCGGTTCGCTGCCGGTCACGGAGAAGCTGGCCGACCAAATCTTCTCGCTGCCGATGTACCCGTCGCTGCCGAGGGATGAGCAGGACAAGGTCATCAGCGCCGTCCGCGAGGTGCTGGCGACATGCTGACGTTGGGTCTGCTTACGTAGCGAAACAGCGGTGTTGCGTTACGGTTGAGTAATGCGTTTCGGGGTGCTCGGACCGCTCGAGGTATGGACCGCCGATGGAAGTCCGGTTCAGATCCCTGAGCAGAAGGTCCGTGTGCTGTTGGCCAACCTATTGGCGCACGAGGGGCGGCTGGTGCCGGCCCAACGGTTGGCTGACGACATCTGGGACGCACGGCAACCCGCGAATCCAGCCGCTGCCCTGCAGCGCAAGGTTTGGCAACTGCGGCGGGCACTGAAGGATGCCGACGCCGGAGGCCGGGACCTGGTGAAGTACCGCTCGCCTGGTTACTGGCTCGAGGTCGGGCGCGATTCGGTGGACGCGTTACAGTTCGCCGCCCTTATGGAGCAGGCGCGGGCAACAGACGATTTGCGGGCCAGGGCAGGGCTACTGGCCGAGGCACTCGCGTTGTGGCGGGGACCCGCCTTCGTCGACCTCGGTGACAACGAATTCGCGCGGGCCGCTGCTGCGCGGTTGGACGAGCAACGACTGGCCGCTTTGGAAGAGCACGCCGAAGCACGACTGGGTCTTGGCGAGCATGGCGCGCTGATCGGTGAACTCGCCGATCTACTCGCGCAGCACCCGCGCCGGGAGCGGCTGCGCGCCGCGCATATGCGTGCGCTCTACCGTTCTGGCCGGCAGCACGAGGCGCTGGCGAGCTACCGCGAACTACGGCAGCGGCTGGCCGACGAGTTGGGGTTGGATCCCAGCCCGGACCTGGTCGAGCTTCACCAAGCGATCCTGGAGCAGGACGCGGCACTGGACGCCGGATCAACGCAGCCGGGAGGGAAAGCACGCTCCGGCACGAGCCTCGGTACTGGGGTCCAACCCCCATTGCGAGCGGTTAGCGATGAAACGGGGGACGTACGCCGCACCAACATTCCTGCATCACGCACCGGTTTGATCGGCAGGGCCGAGGCGGTGGGTGAGGTACGCGCGCTGCTGGACGCGGGCCGGTTGGTGACGCTGACCGGACCGGGCGGGGTGGGTAAGACCCGGTTGGCCATCGAGGTGGCCAGACGACTGATCGACACCGTCGCGAACGATGCGTGGTTGGTGGAGCTTTCCGGCACGGTGTTCTCGCCGGCCGAGGCGATCGCGACCACCCTGGATATTCGTGATGACACCGGTTCGAGTCCACTCCCGGCTGGTAAGCCGACGCCGTTGACCGATCGCATTGCCGATGCGTTGCGGGGCCGGCAGGTGCTGCTCGTATTGGACGGTTGCGAGCATGTGGTCGAGCAAACCGCTGAACTGGCCGAGCAACTGCTACATGCCGTGCCGGGATTGCGGATCCTGGCGACGAGTCAGGAGTCTCTCGCGATCTCGGATGAGCGGCTGTGGGTAGTGCCACCACTGGAAGTCCCTGGACCGGTGAGCTCGAAGCCTGAACCCGAGGCGAATCTGGAGCCATCCGTCCTCGAGCAGTTCAGCGCTGTTGAGCTGTTCGTCGCGCGGGCCGCGTCGGTGGTTCCGAGTTTCGCGCTCGATGTGGACAATGCGCGTGCTGTCGCCACTTTGTGCCGGCGGCTGGACGGGATTCCGCTGGCTTTGGAGTTGGCGGCGACCCGAGTTCGAGCTTTGGGCGTACACGGATTGGTCGAACGGCTGGACGACCGGTTCCGGCTGCTGGCCGCCGGTTATCGTGGCGCGCCGCCTCGACAGCAAACGCTGCGTGCGATGCTCGACTGGAGCTGGGACCTGCTCACTGAACGCGAACGTATCGTGTTGTGCCGGCTTGCCGTGTACGCCGACGGCTGCACGCTGCATGCCGCCGAACATGTCTGCGCGGGAGAGGACATCGACCCCGACCAGGTTCTCGACCTGGTGGCCAGGTTGGTGGACCGCTCCCTGGTCGTCACGACCGTCAATGTGGATGCCACGGAGCCTCGCTACCGGCTGCTCGAGTCGGTCGCGGCCTACTGCGTTCAGCGGCTACGCGACGCGGGCGAGCTGGAAAGGGTGCGGCAGCGGCACTCCCGCTACTACACGGATCTCGCCGAACGTCTCGAACCACAACTGCGTGGCCACGACCAACCGCGCTGGCTGCGGTACTTCGACACCGAGGCGGCCAACTTCCGGGTGGCGCTGGAAAATGCCGTGCAGCGGGGCGATGCGGACACCGCGCTGCGCCTGGTCAACGCGATGGCCTGGTATTGGGTTCTGCGCGGTCGCTTGGTGGATGGGCGCCGGTCGTTGAGCTTTGCACTGTCCATTGCCGACGAGCCGGCTACTGCCGTCAGCGTCAGGGCAATGGCCTGGCAGGCCGGTATCGCGGCATTGCTCGGGGACGGCGCCGGTTCGGCGGACCGCAGCCGGGAGGTGTTGAGGTTATATGAGGATGTCGATGATGGAGGCGATCGTGCCAGGGCAGAGTGGTTTCTGGGTTTCGCACTGCTCGCCGGTGGTGATCAGCCTACAAGCGAGGATCTGACAGGTCGGGCACTGGAAAGCTTCCGCGGTCTTGGGGATCGGTGGGGTACGGCCGCGGCGCTGAGCACCCGTGCCGTACAAGCAGTGGGTAGGGGTGAGCTCAGTGCGGTCAGCCGCGACGGCGAGCAGAGCCTGGCGTTGTTCCACGAACTCGGCGACCGCTGGGGCCAGTTGCAGGCCATGATGGCGCTTACCTCCCTCGCCGCGATAACCGGCGATTATCAGCGGGCCGCCGAGCTGAACCGCGACGGGCTGCGTATCGCCGAGGATCTCGGGTTGTGGTCGGAGGTCTCGTACAATCTGTGCGGGCTCGCCAGGGTTGCCTTGCTGACCGGTGACTACGCGCAGGCCGAGGAGCTTCACGAACGTGCCCGGTCGCTTGCCGCCCAACGAAGCGACAAGCCGGGGGAATTGTTCGCCGAGACTGGGCTGGCCCTTGGCGCCAGGCGGCAGGGCAAGTTCGACGTCGCGGAGGCACATCTGAGCAACTGGCTCGACTGGTGCCGCCAGTCGGGCTGGGAGCCTGGAGCCGCGTTGATACTGGCCGAACTCGGTTTTATCGCGGAGCAACGCGGCGATCACGAGACAGCCATGGCGTCCCATGTGGAGGCGTACACCGCCGCGAGAGCGACCGGCGACCCGCGCGCTATCGCACTTGCCTTGGAGGGCCTCGCCGGTGCGCAGGCGCTGGCAGATAAGCACGAACACGCCGCTCGGCTACTGGGCACGGCGGCCGCGACAAGAGAATCCGCTATGGCGCCGCTGCCGGATGCCGAACGAGGCGACGTCGACCGCATCACCGATGGAGCGCGGTCTGCTCTGGGTGAGGAGGTATTCGACGTGGAGTTCGCACGAGGGGCAAAGCTGAGTCCCGACGATCATGTGAGGCATCCCGATCTGCGAAAGATCCACGCAGATTCGAGTTCTCGGTCGTCGCTCGGCGACGAGCTGGCGAATCCATCGCGCACTGCCAACCGTCGCCCATGGCGGCGTTGACAGCCGAGCAGTCCTGCTGTCACGCTGCAAGTGCGGCATCCGTGTGCCTGAATAGGCCAGGATGCTTTTCTTGTGTCAAGACCGCTTCCGATAGCACTCCCGTCATGATCGGCAATCGGTTCAGCCGTCCCGCTTGCGTGGAGTAACGCGGCGACTTCCGTTACGCGCTACCGGATTCTCCGGCGGCTGACTCTGCCATGCCGAAACGACGTGAAGCGAGAGGCATCACGAGATGCTGGCCGAGGTGAGATATCAATGAGTGGCACTGCCTCGTACCCCCGGGACATACAAAGGCAAGAGCACACCTGGTCTTATCCCAACGAGCATGACGCGACGCTTACCGACCTCTGCTCGACGCTCTTCGCATCATTGCCTCGGGTCGACCAGCGTAGAAAAGGTCTGGAGTATGTGCGGGCCCTGCTAGAGGTACCAGGAAGAAAAACGATAAGAAACATCGCGGCGCGGCTGGCCGACAAGGCAGCCGAGCAGAACCTGCACCACTTCATCAATTGCTCCACTTGGGACTGGACACCGGTGCGGCAAGCTCTGGCGCGGTATGTGGATCGCCGTACACCCGGGATCGCCTGGGTAGTGCGGCCGATGGTCATCCCCAAGGCCGGCCGGCATTCCGTCGGGGTGGACAGGCGCTTCATTCCCGATATCGGTCAAGCACAGTACGTCCAGCAAGCCGTCGGTGTCTGGGCAGCTGGCGAGGATCTGAGCAGCCCGGTTAACTGGCGTCTCCATTTGTCCAGAGCGTGGCTCGAAGACGGTCCACGGCGGAACCGAGCGCTGATCCCGGAGGACGTGGAGCTGGAAACACTGGGCGGCAGCGCGATCGAGGCATGTATCGAAACAGCGCGGTGGAAGCTGCCGCTACGACCGGTGGTGCTGGACGCCAGGGACATGGATGTATTGACCACGCTGAGGAGGTTCCGTGCCGCGCGCATCCCTCATCTTGTCAGGATCAATGGTGCCCTCCCGCTCAGAGCCGCGGACCCGGTGCTGCCGGGCCATCGCACGGATTCACTACCGGCGGATCAGATTATGCTCGCACTCAAGGGAATCCGGCGCCCGGCAATGTGGGTGGATCAGGATCATGGATCGGCGGTGCGGTCGAAGCTGGTTGCGGCCGTGCACGTTGGGATACCCGGACGGATCGGCACGGCGGAGCACGGAGCACGGACTGGTGGACTGCTCCTATTGGGAATCGGGGAGGCGGGTGAGGCTTGGCCACAACAGCTGTGGCTCACCGACCTCGTAGATGTTCAACCCGCTGTGCTGCTGCGGCTGAGCAGGCTCACCCATCGGGTCGACAGGGACTTCGCTGATATCGCAGACCGCGTAGGGATTCGGGATTTCGCCGGGCGGTCATTCAGCGGATGGCACCGGCACGTCACGCTCGCCTCGGCCGCGCACGCCGTGGCCGTGCTTGGCGATTCGCATCGGGACGGTAGCGCGCGCCATTTCGGCGCTCCGGGCGGAAGCAACGCCCGGCAGACCGCCTAGCGCCGATAGTAAGGAACGCAGATCGTAAGGAACCCAGCATGGCAGTTCAGGAATCGCACGGTCGGTTTGATCCAGCGGATATCGAGCGAGCCGGCGGACTGGCGGGGCGATCGATCGCGGTGTTGGGAGCAACGGGCTTTCTGGGACGCCACATCTGTACGGCCTTCAGCGCCGCCGGCGCCTCGGTGTGCGAGGTGTCCCGTACAGCGCAGCGAGGCGATGGCCGCACCCGTCGGCCGGTCGAACTCGATCTGGTCGGTGCGTCATCCGAGCGGCTCGCGGAGGTGCTCGCGGATGCCGACGTGATCGTAAACGCGGCGGGAATGCTGTGGGGCGCGACCGAGGAGGAGATGGCTGGGGTGAATTCCGGGGCGGTTGTCCGGCTGGCCGAGTTGGTGCCTGAACTGCCCCGAAGCCCCCGCTTCATCCAGCTGGGCACCGTCCACGAATACCGGCCGGCTCCGGTGGGGAGCAGCATCGCCGAAGATCAGCCTGTCGGCCCGGTCACGGCTTACGGACGTACAAAGCTGCGTGGTAGCCAGGCCGTACTGCGGGCCACCCGGATGAACGCGATGGACGGGGTCGTACTCCGGATTGGAAACGCGTTCGGCCCCGGTACACCGAACGGTAGCCTGCTCGGCGGCGTCGCCGGTCGGCTGAGCGAACTTGCCAGGAGTTCCGCGAACGGCATGCACCCGGCGCGGCTACGGCTGGCACCGCTGCGTACCTGGCGCGAGTTCATCGATGTCCGCGATATAGCCGATGCGGTCGTGGCTGTGACGAAGGCACCGATGGTGGATCTTTCCCAACGGATCATCAACGTTGGTCGCGGGCAAGCGTTAGAAGTGCGGTGGCTGGTCGACCAGCTGATCACGGTCAGCGGGATTGACGTTCAGGTTGTGGAGGAGCAGCCGCGCGACGCGCAACGTTCCGACGTGGTCTGGCAGCAGCTCAACATCTCACGTGCCAGGCAACTGATGCACTGGCGTCCGCGACGCGGTGTCCGCGAGTCGTTGCGTGATCTGCTCGCTGCCGCGTGATGGCCCGCGGGTTGCTTGAGGAGTTGACACCGTGACTCGCCCCGGAATGGTCGGAAGTCTGGTCGAGAGAGAAACGATCACTGGTGGAGGAGACGGACAGGTGAGCGATGGTGGCGGAAGGAACGACATCGGTGCCGCGGCGCCGATCAGACTCGGAGTGATGGGGTGTGCCAGTGTTGCCAAGCGCCGTGTCTTGCCGGCGGTGACGGCCGCTCAGGGCATATATCTCGGTGCGGTTGCCAGCCGTACGCTTAGCAAGGCCGCGGAGATGGTGGAGCATTTCGGCGGCGAGCCGGTCCACGGCTACCAATCCCTACTCGAACGGTCCGATGTGGACGCGGTGTACATCCCGTTGCCTCCTGCGCTACGCGCCGAGTGGATCACGAACGCGTTGCTTGCCGGCAAGCACGTGCTTGCCGAGAAGCCGCTCACCACCTCCGCCAAGGAGACGGCCGAGTTAGTGGAGCTTGCCGAGAAGCGCCGGCTGGTGATGATGGAGAATTTCATGTTCCCACAGCACAGCCTGCACGCCACGGTGCGCCGGCTGCTGAGCGAGGGAACCATCGGCACATTGCGAGGTTTCGCGTCAACCTTCGCCATTCCGGAACGAGCGAAAGACGACATTCGGTACCGGGCCGAACTCGGAGGCGGCGCGCTACTGGACGTAGGTGGCTATCCGCTACGTGCCGCTCAGATCTTTCTCGGTCACGGCCTGGAGGTTCAGGGCGCTTCTTTGTGGCAAGACAACGAGCTCGGGGTAGATGTCAACGGTGCCGCCCTGCTGGTCGGGAGCCAGGGGGTTGCCGCCCAACTGTCGTTCGGTCTCGCGCATGCCTATACCTCGCAGTATCGCTTCATCGGAAGTACCGGCAGGCTTGCCGTGGACCACGTCTTCACCACGCCTCCTTGGCATCAACCCGTGGTACGGCTCGCTCGCCAGGACCAACGGGAACAACTCACGCTACCCGCGGACAACCACTTCGTGAACAGCGTCGAGCTCTTCGCCGACGCGATACATGGACGGTCCACTTTGGATTCCGACGTCGTGATCGAGCAGGCGAGACTGATAGATGACATCCGATCACGGGCGGAGAGCGCATGAGGTCAGTTCGTACCACGGAGGCAGTGTGTTATGGGAGTCGATAAAGATCAAATTCTCGACCGCGTGGGTAGGTATCATCGCGAGCTCGAGCAGGCTGAGTTCATTCCGGGTGTGACGCAGCTGCTGGCCTCCGGTGCGGTACTCGACGAGAGTGATCGCGTCGCACTGGTGGATGCCGCCCTGGACATGCGGATCGCGGCCGGCACGAGCTCGCGCCGATTCGAGCGTGAGTTCGCGCGGTACTTCGGGTTACGCAAGGCGCACCTAACCAACTCGGGTTCATCGGCCAATCTGGTTGCGGTGAGCACACTTACTTCGCCACAGCTCGAGGAGCACCGGCTGCGTCCGGGTGACGAGGTTATTACCGTCGCGGCAGGCTTTCCCACTACGGTGAATCCGATCCTGCAGAACGGGCTTGTCCCAGTCTTTGTGGACATCGAGCTCGGCACCTACAACACGACCCCGGAACGGGTAGCGGAAGCCATCGGGCCACGGACCAAGGCGATCATGATGGCCCACTCACTCGGCAACCCGTTCGCCGTTCGCGAGATCGCGGAACTGGCTGATGAGCACGGGCTTTTCCTGATCGAAGACAACTGTGACGCTGTCGGCTCCAGGTATGCGGGACAATTGACCGGAACATTCGGTGATCTGGCTACGGTGAGCTTCTATCCGGCGCATCACATCACGATGGGGGAGGGCGGTTGTGTCCTGACCGCTAATCTTGTGCTTGCCCGGTTGGTGGAGTCGATACGGGACTGGGGGAGAGACTGCTGGTGTGAGCCAGGCGAGGACAACACCTGCTTCAAGCGTTTTGACCAGAAACTAGGCACTCTGCCACATGGTTACGACCACAAGTACATATTTTCCCACGTCGGCTACAACCTGAAGTCGACGGATCTGCAGGCCGCTCTCGGATTGAGCCAGCTGAACAGGGTGGACGAGTTTGGCGCGATTCGAAGGCGTAACTGGAAGCGACTGCGCGAAGCGCTTGACGGCGTCCCCGGGCTGCTGCTACCCGAACCAACCCCTGGCGCCGATCCCAGCTGGTTCGGCTTCGTGCTTACGGTTCTGCCCACCGCCACATACACGCGGCGGGATTTGATCTCGTTCCTGGAATCGCAGCGGATATCGACGCGCCGGTTTTTCGGCGGCAACCTTACTCGGCATCCAGCCTATGTCGACGAAAACTATCGAGTGTGCGGCGACCTGACGAATAGCGACGTTGTCACCGAAAGCACGTTCTGGGTTGGTGTCTATCCGGGACTCACAACGGAGATGATCGACTATATCGCCAAGTCGATCACTGAGTTCGCCCACCAGAACTCGCCGGCTGGTGCGATCGGTGTGGGTGCGCCGCGATGAACACGAGGCAAAAGGTTGAGTCGAGCGGAGGATGGCCAGGTCGTGCGTATCGACGAAATGTCAATCCCGGGAACCTTCCTGGTGACACCTGATCGGATCCATGATGATCGCGGATCATTCTACGAGGGTATGCGGACCGACGTACTTGACCGCGCACTCGGATATTCCTTCGAACCACGGCAGATCAACTATTCGGTGTCGCGGCGGAATACCCTGCGTGGCATTCACAGCGTGACGATCCCGCCGGGGCAGTCGAAGTACGTGACCTGTGTGCGCGGGGCGCTGCGAGATGTTGTCGTCGATCTGAGGGTGGGCTCGCCGACATTCGGGCGGCACGTGAGTACCCAGCTGGATGAAGACTCGGGGCGTTGTGTGTACGTGCCGGAGGGTGTGGGGCACGGCTTCCTGACCCTTGCCGAGGACACCCGCATCTGCTACGTCCTGTCCAGCGTCTACGTGCCTGGCACACAGATCGACATCTACCCCCTGGACCCTGCCTTGGCGGTTCAGTGGGGGTTCACCGAGCCTCCGTTGATGTCCGAGAAAGACTCGCAGGCGCCGACAGTCGCCGTTGCCAAGGCGGCTGGGCTCCTCGCCGAATGGCGCGGTTCACGAACGGCAGCCGGTGGTAAGTGACCCGAGTGTGCGAGTACGCGGGCCGAAAGTGTGTCGTAAGCGAATCGAGTGTGCGGTCGTGCATGGTGATCGCCATGGCCGAGGTTGTAGCCAGCTCCGAGGTACGAAGGGAGATGTCTCGAATGGGAAGCGACACCGATCTGCGCGTGGCGATCATTATCGGCAGCACCCGAAACGGGCGATTCGGACCTACGGCGGCTGAGTGGTTCGCCGACCAGGCCCGTCAACACGGCGAGCTGAACATCGATGTCATCGATCTGTCCGAGGAGCAGCTGCCGGACGTGCTCATCGATGAGGGCGATCCGGTACCCGAACGAGTCACCGCGCTGGCGCCGCGCCTCGACGCGGCCGACGCGTTCGTGATCGTGACACCGGAGTACAACCACAGTTACCCCGCACCGTTGAAGACGGCTATTGACTGGTATATGGACGAGTGGCAGGCGAAACCGGTCGCGTTTGTCTGCTACGGCGGTATGAGCGGTGGATTGCGGTCTGTTGAGCACCTGAGGCAGATCTTCGCCGAGCTCGGAGCAACCACCGTGCGCGAAGTTGTCAGTTTCCAGAACTACTGGGAGCAGTTCGGCGTCGATGGCTCCTGGCCGAAGAACCCCGAAGGACCAAACGCGGCTGCCAAAGGGATGCTCGACCAGCTCATTTGGTGGGCTCGTGCACTACGCGATCACCGCGCGATCCACCCCCTGAACCCGCTGAGCGATCAGTCGTGAAAGGAGGCTCCCGTGACCGTGCGACTGGACCACACCATAATCCCGGCTCGAACAGCACACGCCTCGGCCGAGCTGCTCGCCCATGTTCTCGGACTGGAAGTCGGCACCGACCCGGAGGGATTCTTCGTCCCCGTCAAACTCGCCAACGATGTCACGCTCGATTTCATGCATGCCGAAGACTTCCACCGCAATCACTACGCGTTCCGGGTAAGTGACGAGGAATTCGACGCCGCATTCACTCGAATTACCGAGGTTGGACTCACCTACTATGCCAACCCGCATGAGCCACACGGAACGCGGAACGAAATCTCCTATACCGCGGCCGGCGGCAGGGGAGTCTACTTCGACGACCCTAACGGGCACTGTATGGAACTGCTTGCCGGACAGGGTAGCGGGGAGCCCGGCACGCTCTGGTGGACCGGACAGTACCGGCCTAGGTCTGAGGCCTGACCCGATCGATCGCGTACATTCGATTCCGATTCTCCGTTAAGGGACCACCATGTCGTCAAAAGCCCCAGCCGGATCTGGCGCGCGTGCTGGTTTCCGCGAATGGACCGGGCTGGCTGTGTTGGCCCTTCCCTGCCTGCTGCTCGCTGTGGACATGAACGTGCTGCACATGGCGTTGCCACAGCTGAGCGCGGACCTGAATCCCAGCAGCAGCCAGCTGCTATGGATCATCGATATGTACAGCTTCATGCTGGCAGGCTTCCTGATCACGATGGGCACCCTGGGAGATCGGATCGGTCGCAGGCGCTTGCTGCTCATTGGTGTGGGTGCGTTCGGGATCGCTTCAGCGCTCGCGGCCTACTCGATCAGCGCCGAGATGCTGATCGTGACCCGTGCGCTGCTCGGAATTTCCGGGGCGGCTGTGATGCCGTCCACCTTGTCCTTGGTCAGCGCTCTGTTCGTGAACCCGAGGCAGCGCACGGTCGCCGTCAGTGTCTGGATGAGCTGCTTCATGGTCGGAGCCGCTATCGGGCCGGTGATTGGTGGGTTGCTGCTCGAGTTCTTCTGGTGGGGCTCGGTATTTCTGCTCGGTGTACCTGTCATGGTTGCGGTGCTGCTGACCGGACGGTTGCTACTGCCGGAGTACCGCGACACCACCGCCGGAAAGCTGGATCTGATCAGCGTCGCGTTGTCTCTGGCCACCGTTATGCCGGTGATCTACGGTCTGAAGGAGATCGCCAAAGACGGCGTGCACTGGTTGCCTGTCCTGGCCATCGTCGCCGGTGTGGCTGTCGGCGTGTCCTTTGTGCGGAGGCAGCGAGTGCTGCCCGATCCGTTGCTCGATATGCGGCTGTTCGGCAATCGCTCGTTCCGCGTCATTCTGATGATCATGGTGCTCGGCATTGTCGCCTTCAGCGGCGTCGTACTGTTCATTCCGCAGTACCTGCAATTGGTAGCGAATCTGTCGCCATTGTGGGCGGGTATGTGGATGACACCCGCCGTCGTGGCGATGACCATCGTTACGTTGCTGGCCCCGCTTGCGATCCGCCGGATAGCACCGGGCCACGTAATCGGAACAGGGTTGCTTGTCGCCGCCATCGGTTACCTGGTACTTACCCAAGTCGAGGCGGTAGCCGGGCTAGGCGTTCTGGTAGTCGGCGCCATCATTGCCTATTCCGGTACCGGACCGATGATGGCGTTGGGTACCGACCTGGTAGTGGGGTATGCACCTCCGGAGAAGGCGGGCTCGGCGTCGGCGATAGCGGAGACCGGTATGGAGTTCGGTTCGGCGATGGGGGTGGCCGTTCTCGGTAGCATTGGCACAGCCGTCTACCGCCATCAAGTGGCCGACTCGATACCAGCCGACGTCCCGGATGAGGCGGCCGCCGCGACCCGCGACACCCTACCCAACGCCGCCGGCGCGGCCGAGGAGCTACCGTCTCAGCTTGCCACGGAACTGCTGACGCCCGCCCGCGAATCATTTAGCCACGGTCTCAACACCGCCGCTGCCATCAGCGCCGCCTTGCTCGTCGGCCTGGGTGTACTCGCGATGACCGCACTCCGGCGCATCGTTCCGGGAAACGGATCCGCATCTCACGTTGCTTCCGGCGACTCGACGTCGGAATCCATGCCGCATAGCCGGTAGTTCCGATGCCCACGATGGGCACCACGGTTGGGCTGTCCACGTGAGTCATCCCGAGCCGCATCCATCGTGCGGTAAGGAGCATAGCTAAGTACGGCATCGTGCCGGCGAGGCGCGCTCACGCGTCGCCCACCTGCGCGCCCACTCGCACAATATGGATGCAATTGGGTATCACGAGCGGCGTCGAGTTACGAATGAGAGAAGGCGGTATGAGGATTCTCGTTACAGGAGCAGCGGGATTTATCGGCTCACACTACGTGCGCACACTACTGGCGAACGACTACCCCGAATACCAGGACGCCGAAGTCACGGTTCTGGACGATCTGACCTACGCCGGCAATCTCGAGAACCTGCCGATGAACCACCCGCGGTTGAGGTTCGTCAAGGGCGACATCTGCGACGAAGGTCAACTCGACGAATTGCTGCCCGGACATCGCGCCGTCCTGAACTTCGCAGCGGAGTCGCATGTAGATCGTTCGATTCGAGGTGCCGGCGAGTTCGTACGGACGAATGTCCTCGGCGCGCAGAGACTATTCGATGCCTGCCTCAGGGCCGGCGTAACAACGGTTGTGCAGGTGTCGACGGACGAGGTCTATGGCTCGACGGAGCACGGGCGGTGGACCGAAACCGAACCACTACGGCCGAACTCGCCATACTCTGCTTCGAAGGCATCAGCGGATCTGCTCGCCAGAGCGTACTGGCGCACGTACGGCCTTGACGTTCGCGTCACGCGCTGCTCCAACAACTATGGACCGTATCAGCATCCTGAGAAGCTGATTCCGCTGTTTGTCACGAACTTGTTGAGCGGCCGACCGGTACCACTCTACGGCAAGGGTGACAACGTACGTGAATGGTTGCATGTGGATGACCACTGCCGCGGCATCCATCTCGTGCTTACCAGAGGTCTCCCAGGGGAGATCTACAACATCGGTGGCGGCACAGAGATTTCGAACTTGGAGATGACGGCGCGACTGTTGGAACTGTGTGGCGGAAGCTGGTCCCTTGTTCGTCGTGTGCCCGATCGTGTCGGTCACGATTTCCGGTATGCCATCGACGATTCCAAGATTCGCGACGAGCTTGGTTACGCGCCTCGCTGGTCGCTCGACGACGGATTGAAGAACGTCGTCCAGTGGTATCGCGACAACCTCTCCTGGTGGCAGTTGGCGCACGACGCGCACGATGATGCGGTGCGTCAGTTTCACGGCATGAACTAGCGAATACGAGAAGGGTCTGCCATGAAAGGAATAATCCTGGCTGGCGGCAATGGCACGCGACTGCATCCGATCACCTTAGGCGTATCCAAACAGCTGTTGCCGGTCTATGACAAACCGATGGTTTACTACCCGCTTTCAGTGCTGATGCTCGCGGACGTACGAGAAATTCTCATAATTTCGTCTCCGGCCGATCTGCCTGGCTTCCGCCGGCTACTCGGTGATGGCGCCGAACTGGGTTTATCCATAGACTACGCCGTTCAAGAAGAGCCCCGTGGACTCGCCGACGCGTTCGTGATCGGGGCGGACCATATTGGGTCCGACTCAGTCGCACTGGTGCTGGGCGACAATATTTTCCACGGTCTCGGGTTCTCCTCGGTGCTACAGCACAACGTTCGTGTGCTGGATGGCTGTGTTCTCTTTGGCTACCCGGTCCCAAATCCAGAGCGTTACGGCGTCGGCGAAGCGGATGGATCGGGAAACCTGATCTCCATCGAGGAAAAGCCGGCCTACCCGAGGTCGAACAGAGCGATAACCGGCTTGTACTTCTACGACAATGACGTGGTGGATATTGCGAAGAACTTGCCGCCTTCGGCGCGGGGAGAACTGGAGATAACCGACGTAAACCGCGTCTATCTGGAGCGCGGTCGAGCAAGACTTGTCGACCTGGGACGTGGGTTCGCATGGCTAGACACGGGTACGCACGACTCGCTGGTGGAGGCAAGCCAGTTCGTCCAGATTCTGGAGCATCGCCAAGGCGTACGGATCGCGTGTATCGAAGAAATCGCTCTACGGATGGGATTCATCGACCAAGAGGCTTGTTACCGGATGGGCGAACGGCTGGCCAAATCGGGATACGGCGAGTACGTGATGCAAATCGCGACAACCGCGCAAACCCAGCTGCGCGCGGTGAACTGAGTAGTACGGAGAAAATCCGGTCGGCGTTCTGCTACCACCATGGTGCCCGTACTTGCTCTTACGGCAGACAACTACCCAGCGATTTGAGGAGGCGGTCGTGGCGACGACGAACAGCTTCGACCTAGGAGTTTCGGAGGCAAGACGGCACGAGCGCGAGGCGGCGGTGCCGGTCGAGTTCGAGCTGCTCGGTCGGCGGTGGGAATTGCTCCCCGAAGTATTCGCGCCGTTTCACTCGCGCTCGACGGAAACCTACTCCAGATGGCTCCCGTATCCGCTGGACGGCTCGTTACTCGAAATGGGTTGCGGTGCCGGAGTCACGGCAGTATTCGCCGCCTTGTCCGGCTGTCAGCACGTGACCGCGACGGACATCAGTGCGGCCGCAGTGGAAAATGTGAAGTTGAACGCCGCGCGGCACGGCATGGCCAGCCGGGTCCGAGCGTTGCGCGGAAACATGTTCGACGCACTCGCGCCGGACGATCGTTTTGATGTGATCTTTTGGAACTCCAGCGCCATCGAGGCTCCGGCCGACTTCGTCTATGGAAGCGATATCGAGTGGTCCATCTTTGATCGCGACTACACCTCCCACCGGGTCTACCTGCGCGACGGCCCCAAGCACCTGACCGAGCGGGGCCGGTTGTTCCTCGGCTTCAACACGAACGGCAACCTCGAGCGTCTCGAGCACCTCGCCGCGGAAGCAGGCCTGCGCGTCGATGAAGTCGACAGCGTGACGACGACATACAACGACCACACCACGGCGAAATTCATGCTGCTCGAGCTCGTCGGTGTGACCCTCGGATAAAGCGCCATTTCCCGCAAGGAGGCCTTCGATGCGAGTTATGTTCACCACGTGGCCCGAAATGTCCGAATATAACCCGATGATCCCGCTCACCTGGGCATTCCAGGGAGCAGGCCATGAGGTTCGCGTCGTCTCACATCCCGGTCTGGCCAAGGCAATCACATCGACGGGCCTGACGGCAGTGTCTCTCAATGGCACGGAGAACCTGCCAAGACCGGACACCGTAACCGATTTCGTAATTGGCGATGAGGAACTAGCTCAACTCACCGAGGCGTTGGCGCTTGACCCCGCGGACCGGCGTCCATGGGACATATTCAGTTACTACCTCATAGCGGCGCACCGTATCTTCTTCCCAGTCTCGCCCACCGAACAGCCGATGGTGGACGATCTGGTTGACTTCGCCCGCGGCTGGCAACCGGATCTGGTTATCTGGGATGTCACGTGGCCCTGCGGTGGCGTCGCGGCACTTGCCTGCGGCGCGGCGAGCGCCCGGCTGTTGTGGGGGCCGGACTACTGCGCGTGGACCAACGACAGGTTCGCCGAACGCAAAGGTCTGCTCGGTCCGGGGGTGCAGAATCCCCTTGTCCAGGTGGTCCGGCCGATGGCGGATCGCTACCAGCTCGAAGTTACCGACGACATGCTGGTCGGGCACTGGACTATCGATCCGATACCGGAGGATGCGCGGCTTCCCACCACGACGCGCAAAGTTCGGATGCGGCGGCTGCCTTACACGGGCGCGGGAGTGCTGCCGGAATGGCTGCGCTCGCCGCCTGAGCGGCCACGGGTGGCTTTGACCTTGGGTGTGTCGCAGCGAACGAACGACAAGGACAGTGCCGTTCTCATCGCCGACATGCTGGATATGGTGGCGGGTTTGGACATCGAGGCGGTCGCCACGCTGAACGACGATCAACTTGCCGGTCAGCGAGTTCCGAGCAACGTACGCACGATCGACTATGTACCGCTCACCCAGCTGCTGCCCACCTGCTCAGCGATCGTGCATCACGGTAGCGGCGGAACCTTCGCGACCGCCGTTGCGCACAAAGTGCCGCAGCTGATACTGGACCAGAGCATGGACGCACCGGGATACACGCGATGTGTGACCGGCCATGGCGCCGGTCTTGGCCTCGACCACAACGAGCTCTCCGTTGCGGAGATGCGTGCCCGGCTGCAGCGGGTTTTGACCGAACCCTCGTTCCAGAAGGGCGTGCACGACCTCTACTGCAGCTGGCTGAGCCTACCGAGTCCAAATGAGATTCTCCTGGTCCTGGAGAAGTTGACGGATCAACACCGCGACCGACATTGAGGGCAAGACCTATCGTATTGATCGTAGAAAGAGGATTCCATGAAGGCTCTGTTCATTACTGGCGGAAGTATGGCAACGGTCTTCCCGCAAGCTTCCCTTGCCAGGGCCGCGAGAGACGCTGGGCACGAGATATTGATGGCCGCACCGGACTCGGTTACGCCGGTCATTGCCAAGGCTGGCCTGCCGCCCGTTTCCATCTCGGCCAGGAAAAAGCAACAGTTTCCCCAAGACATCCCGGACGATCCAGCGGCTCAAATGCGGCTGGTAGGGCGTTGGTATGCGGACGTGGCCGTGGAAAGCGTGGATCTGCTGCTGGACCTGGCAACGGACTGGCGTCCGGACATCGTGGCCGGTGGGGGGATGTTCCATACCGCGTCGCTTCTCGCTCATCGCCTTGCCGTGCCGTCCGTACGGCAGCCGTGGGGCATGCTGGATTCGGGTGAGTACGACGCGGGAGCGACCGAGCGGCTACGGCCACTGTTGGGTGAGCTGGGCCTTGACCGGCTGCCGGAGCCAGATCTGCCGATCGACGTGCGGCCGCCAAGCCTTGAGTCGCCGGACGAGCCGCCCGCGCAGAAGATGCGTTGGATTCCCGGGAACCTGCAGCGTCCTCTCGAGCGGTGGATGTACACGAGAGGGGAGCGTCGCCGAGTATTCCTGACCAGTGGCAGTCGGGTTACCAGCGAAGGCACCTTGCATACGATGACCGTTGACTTCTTGCGTGACGTAGCGCAGGCCATTGCCGCGCTAGGGACGGAGGTCCTGGTCGCTGTCCCGGACGATGTCGCTTCGGAGTTGCTCACCGGCCTGGACGGGGAGCAGATCCGGGCAGGCTGGCTGCCGATGGACATCGTCGCACCTACCTGTGATCTGATTGTGCACCACGCCGGTACCGGAACAAGTATGACCGCTATGGCTGCCGGTGTCCCGGAACTGATGCTCAGAGAACCCCCGTCACTCGGCGAGATGCAGCCGCTGATCGAGTTCGGCAACGCTATCGAGCTGCCTAAAGGTGAGCATACCCTCGACAACATCGTATCGGCCTGCGACGAAATGTTGTCGAATCCCACTTATCGGGAACGGGCGCGGATTCTTGCCCGGGAAATCGCCGATCTTCCGCTGCCTTCGGAAGTGGTCGGGGTGATGGAAAAGTTGGTGGCCGGATAGCGCGCGGCCAGTGATCCGGTAAATACGGATACGCGAGCCTTGTTAAGGCGAAAATGGAGAGATTATGAGTAATAATGACGCCTCCGGAATCTATCATCGAGCCGATGTATATGAAGCGTTCTACCGGGGACGGGGCAAGGATTACGAAGGCGAATCGACGACGGTCATCAAGGCTATACGTGAACGAAACGACGGCGCGTCGTCACTGCTCGATATCGCTTGCGGGACCGGATCACACCTCAGGTACTTCGCAGAGGAATTCGACTGCACAGGGCTCGACATTTCTGAAGAGATGCTCGACTTGGCCAGGAAGAATGTCCCGAGTGTGCCTGTCCAGCTGGGAGATATGCGTCGGTTCAAGCTCGGTCGCTCGTTCGACGCGATCACCTGCATGTTCAGCTCGATCAGTTACCTGGACAGCGCCGAAGACCTGGGCAGGGCGTTGAAATGCTTCACCCGGCATCTCAATGACGGCGGCGTCATCGTCGTCGAACCATGGTGGTTCCCGGAGAAATTCATACCCGGTTATGTATCGGGTGACGTCGTCACCGTGGACCGGCGCACGATTTCTCGGGTCTCCTACTCGATACGTGATCTCTCCTGCTCGGTCAGGAACAGTATGGCCAGCAGCATGGAGGTACACTACATAGTCGCAGACGCGAATTCGGGCGTGCAACATTTCACTGATACGCACGTTATGTGCCTTTTCGCTCGGCAGGAATACGAGAACGCCTTCGCTGAAGCGGGCTGCTCGGTGGAGTATCTCGAATCAGATCAGCCTACGCCTGGATTATTCGTCGGTGTCAAAGCCGGAACGCGGTGAGGCCGGCCGATGCGGGCACGAGAACTAGAGATTGATGGGGCTTTCGAGTTCACACCTCATATTTTTCGGGATAACCGCGGATGTGTGACGTCGCCGTTTCAGGAGGCAGTCTTTATCGAGGCAGTTGGGTATCCGCTGTTTCCAGTCAAGCAGACGACGTGTAGCACTTCTCAACGTGGCGTTGTTCGTGGGGTGCACTTCACCGCGATTCCGCCGGGCATGGCCAAGTATGCGTACTGCCCGCTAGGACGGGTTCTCGACGTCATCGTTGACGTTCGGGTGGGCTCGCCGACGTTCGGCCGTTGGGAATCCGTGATACTCGATGATCAGGATTGTCGAGCCGTGTACCTACCGGTGGGCGTCGGGCATATGTTCATCTCATTGCGTGATGGCACGGTGATGAACTATGTCCTTTCGGAGGCCTACGTGCCGGCCAATGAGCTCGCGTTGTCACCGTTTGATCCGGATCTTGCGTTGCCGATCCCGAGCGATGTGGATGCTGTTCTGTCGGATCGGGACCGGAATGCGCCTACCGTGGCCGGCCTCCAGGAAGCTGATCTGCTTCCCGATTACTCGAAGTGTCTCGAGGTCGAGGCGGCGTTCGGTGGTGCGGTCCCCGTGAAGGACACATCGAGAACCGGTGCGGCTTCGCGGAGTGCGCCGTTTCGCTGAGTTCGCACCGCTTCTCAGGTATGTCGCTTCGAGCGCAGCAGTCGGACGCATGTGTGTCCCTGATTGAGCCGGCGGGGTGTCGCCGTGTCAATCCAGAGTGCCGCCTCACCTTCTGTCCATTCACTTTGGAGGTGCTTGTGGACAGCGCTTTGCTAGATATCCGGTCGCACCCAGCTCTACAGCAACCTGATTGGGGCAACGCGGAAGGCGTTCGGCAGGTGCGAGAAGAACTCGCGGTGCGCCCCGCCCTTACCACCACTGAAGACATCGACCTGTTGCATGGTTGGCTGGCCCATGTCGCCGGCGGTGAGGCACATGTGGTGCAGTCCGGTGACTGCGCCGAGGATCCCGCGGAATGTGGGGTGGACGATGTCGCACGCAAGGTAGCGTTGCTGGATTTGCTGGCTGGCGCGATGAAAATGGTCACCCATAAACCCGTAGTGCGCGCCGGCCGTATCGCTGGTCAGTTCGCCAAGCCGCGCTCGAAACGGACCGAGCTGATCTGGGGAATGGAGCTCCCGGTTTTCCGTGGCCATATGGCCAACAGTCCGGAACCGGATCCGGAAGGCAGGCGTCCCGACCCCCTTCGCCTGCTGACCGGCTACCAATCGGCGAGCGAGATCATGGGCCATCTGGGCTGGCGGAACCCGGATGGATGGGCGGCGATCGATCCGCCGGTTTGGACCAGTCATGAGGCGCTGCTGCTTGACTATGAGTTGCCCATGGTCCGCAGGGATGGCAAGGGAAGGCTGGTTCTGACCTCCACACATTGGCCGTGGATCGGCGATCGTACCCGTCAAGTAGACGGTGCTCATGTCGTCCTACTCTCCCAGGTAGCCAATCCGCTGGCCTGCAAGATCGGCCCGAGTATCACGGTCGACGACCTGCTGCTTCTGTGCGAGCGGCTTGACCCGCAACGGGAAAAGGGTCGGCTCACCCTCATCGCGCGAATGGGAGCGGAAGTCGTCGTCGATCGGTTGCCCGCACTCGTATCGGCCGTGAGCGCCGCAGGGCATCCGGTCATCTGGCTTACCGATCCGATGCACGAGAACACCGTCACCGCCCCCAACGGTCTCAAGACGCGATTCCTGGAAACCATCGAATGCGAGGTGAAGGAGTTCCAGCAAGCCGTTCGGAGCGCCGGTGGTACCGCAGGTGGGCTGCACCTGGAGAGCACTCCGGATGAGGTGACCGAATGCGTTGTCAACGAATCTCAAGTGGACCGGGTAGGCGACAAGTACACGACGCTTTGCGATCCGCGACTCAATCCATGGCAGGCGGTTTCGGTGGTGTCGTGCTGGCGCGGATGACCCGGCGCCAGCTCGTCGGGCAGATCGGACATGGAGGTTTCACAGATGGATAACAGGGTCGCCCTTGTCACCGGCGCGGCGAGCGGAATCGGGACGGCCGTGGCCCGCGCTCTCGGTGAACGCGGTGTGGCGGTTGGAGCCATGGATTCCGACATCGTTCGGCTCCGTGAGGTTGTGGAGAAGCTCACCGCCGACGGGCTGCGGGTAGTTGCCTATCCCGCGGATGTCACCTGCAGTACGCAGGTCGAGTCGGTTGTCGACGCGGTCGAACAGCAGCTCGGAGAGTTGGACTTCCTTGTCAACTCCGCGGGCATCCTGCGCCTCGGCGAGGCCAGGAGCTCTAGCGACGATGACTGGAGGGAAACGTTTGCGGTGAACGCGACCGGTGTCTTCCACACGTCGCGAGCGGTGGCCAATCGGATGGTCCCGCGTGCGCGCGGGGCGATCGTCACGGTGGCTTCCAACGCGGCGAACGTTCCCCGCACCCAGATGGCCGCGTACACAGCGTCCAAAGCGGCGGCGATGATGTTCACGAAGAGCCTGGGTCTGGAGATCGCCCGGTACGGGATCCGCTGCAACGTGGTAGCACCGGGATCCACCGACACTCCGATGCTCAGCTCTATGTGGCACGACGAGACCGGCCCGAAGGACACGATCGAGGGGAAGCCGACGGCTTATCGAGTGGGGATTCCTCTTGGCAAGCTGGCTAATCCCGCGGACGTCGCGGACGCGGTGGTCTTTCTGCTTTCCGACAACGCCAGGCACATCACTTTGCACGACCTCACCGTCGACGGCGGGGCCGGCCTCGGTCGGTAGCGCGGTGTATCACCGGCGCGCCAGGGTGAGCAAGAGAATCAGGAAGGGAAGTTATGGCCGGCATACCGTCTATCGCGCCCTACCCGATGCCGAGAGCGGAGGACCTACCCAGCAACACCGCTACCTGGGTCGCCGATCCGGAGCGGGCTGTGCTGCTTGTCCACGACATGCAGCGGTACTTCCTGCGGCCGATACCGGAATCGCTTCGCGACCGTCTAGTGTGGAACGTGGTGCTGATGCGTCAGCGCTGCGATGTGCTCGACATTCCCGTGGCCTACACGGCGCAGCCGGGCAGTATGACTGACGAGCAGCGTGGTCTGCTGACGGACTTCTGGGGATCTGGAATGCGCTCCGATCCCACGGACCGCGAGGTTGTCGAGCCGCTGGCGCCAACCACCGACGACTGGACTCTCACCAAATGGCGCTACAGCGCCTTTTTCCGTTCCAGCCTGCTGGAACGGATGCGTGAGCGTGGTCGTGATCAGCTCGTCATCTGCGGCGTGTACGCGCATGTGGGTGTGTTGGTTACCGCCCTGGAGGCATTCACCAACGACATCCAAACGTTCCTCGTCGCCGACGCGATCGCGGACTTCTCTCCGGAGTACCACCGGCTGGCCGTCGAGTATACGGCGGATCGTTGTGGGGTGGTCGTCACGACCGAGTCGCTGCTAGACCAGCTCTGTGTCACCAACCGCGCCGCGGCGCGGCCCCAGCGGGCCACGCTTTGAACCGAGATCGACGAAGGGGAAGCCATGGTATCGGATCTGCTTGACCGGGTACTGGCGCCGCAACCACCGGCCTTCGCTCTGATCCACGGGCCGGAGACGACCGGTCATGCGGTACTGGATGTGCTCGTGGGGGAGATCTCGACGCCGGAAACGGTGTCGGAAATCCGGCTGCCCGGCGAATCGCGGCGCCCTCGCGGCGGGCACGAGCTGTTGGCGATCCTGCCTTACCGGCAGATCGCCGAGCGCGGCTTCGCCTGCCCCGACGATGGTGCGCCTCTGATCACGATGAACATCACCGAACAGGCGCCGGTGCCGGTGTCCGAAGCACTCGCCCGGATAGCCGACACGCCTATCCGGCTCGCTGGCGAGCATTTCGACGTGGACGACGATACCTACGCCGATACCGTCCGCGAGGTCGTCTCCGCGGAGATCGGTGCCGGCGAGGGCTCGAACTTCGTCATCAAGCGCTCGTTCATCGCGGATATCACGAGCTATACAACGCAGCGTGCGCTGTCCCTCTTCCGTCGGCTTCTGCAGCAAGAATCTGGCGCATACTGGACTTTTATCGTGCACACCGGATCCCGCACCTTCGTCGGTGCGAGTCCTGAGCGGCATATCAGCCTGCACGATGGCCTGGCCGTGATGAATCCGATCAGCGGCACCTACCGCTACCCACCGAGCGGTCCCACCCTTCCCGAGGTGATGCGCTTCCTCGCGGACCGCAAAGAGGCCGACGAGCTGTACATGGTCGTCGATGAAGAGCTCAAGATGATGGCTCGGGTCTGCGACACCGGTGGCCGAGTGGTTGGTCCCTATCTCAAGGAGATGACCCGGCTGGCGCATACCGAATACTTCATCGAGGGGCATAGCAGTCGCGATCCTCGGGAGATCTTGCGCGAAACAATGTTTGCCCCGACCGTTACCGGGAGCCCTCTGGAAAGTGCGTGCCGGGTCATCGGCCGGTACGAGCCGGCGGGCCGTGGGTACTACAGCGGCGTTATCGCGTTGATCGGCCATGACGAGCACGGCGGCCGCACCATGGATTCCGCCATCATGATCCGAACCGCGGACATCAGCGACGCCGGCCGAATCCGTATCGGCGTCGGTTCGACACTCGTGCGGCACTCGGATCCAGCCGGTGAGGCCGCGGAGACCAGGGCCAAGGCCGCCGGGCTGCTCGCGGCCCTTGGTACCGGCGAGCCCGAACGCTTCGGGTCGCATCCCGGTGTTCGTTCCGCACTGGAGAATCGAAACGCCAATATATCCAGGTTCTGGTTATCGGACGAGGCGGTACGGGATCATCCGGATCCAGTGCTGGCCGGCCGGCGGGTAGTGGTCGTCGATGCCGAGGATGCCTTCACGGCCATGCTGGCGCACCAGCTACGCTCGGCCGGTCTTGCGGTGACGGTTCGGCGGTTCGACGAGCGATACACCTTCGACAGCTACGATCTCGTGGTAATGGGACCCGGGCCTGGTGACCCGAGGGAGGTCAGTCACCCAAAGATAGCTCACTTGGGTTCGGCGGTCGGCACATTGCTCACCGAGCGGCGACCGTTTCTCGCTGTCTGCCTCAGTCACCAGGTGCTCAGCGCGCAACTGGGGCTTCCCCTGATTCGTAAAGAGACCCCGAATCAGGGAACTCAGCGAGAGATTGACTTGTTCGGACGCCGGGAACGGGTAGGTTTCTACAATTCATTCGCCGCGCACAGCGTCGAAGACAAGATCGAGTTTGAGGGCGTGGGAGTGGTTGAGGTGAGTCGGGATGCGGATAACGGTGAGGTACATGCGTTACGAGGCCCGCATTTCGCATCGCTGCAGTTCCATGCCGAATCGGTGCTTACTAAGGACGGTGTACGGATCATCGGCACCCGGATGACGGAGCTACTCAGCAGATGAACACGGGCCTCCTGGTAGGAAACTCGATAATCTGCCCCGCTACCGGTGGCCCGGTGAGCCGCGGCTCAGACCTTGAGAATAAGGCGCTTGCCGTGCAGCTCGCCGCTCTCCATTCGACGATGCGCCTCCGCCGCGTCGCTCAGCGGCATCGATTCGGTGGCTCGTGGCCGCAGCCTGTCGTCGACGAGTAGCCGATTGATGGTGTGCGCGGCGTCGGCGAGCTCGGTGACGGTTGCGTGCGAGATGACGAAACCACGGACCGAACCGTCCTTCATGTACAGCTGGCCGACCGGCAAGGCCGGTTTCGTGTGCACCCCGGCGAGCAGCACGATCCGCCCGCGATATGCCAGTAGATCGACCGCGGCGGTCAGATCGTTCTTTCCGTAGCTATCGATGTAGCAGTCGATCCCATTGGGACAGGCTTGACGTATTCGTTCTCGCAGCGAGGAATCGCGGTAGTCGAAGACTTCTCGAGCACCCAGCGATCGGCAGTACTCTTCGTCCTCCTTACGGGCGCTCGCGATAACACGCGCGCCGGCATCGCTGGCGAGCACGACGAGGGCACCGCCCACATTTCCCGCGGCGCCCGCGACAAATACGGTTTCACCCGGCTGGATCCGTCCGTGCGTGAACAGGGCGAGATATGCGGTGGCGGCGGGGTGCGCGACGGTCAGCGCGTCCGTTGGAGACACGCCGTCCGGTAGGTGGTGGAGCCTATCGGCCGGTACCACGGCTTGCTGGGCGGCGGCACCCTGCCGTCCACAATGGCCGAGACTGTTGCACCAAACCTGATCGTGAACCGAGAAACCAACGGCGCCGGAACCGGCGGATACCACGGTGCCGACCAGGTCCCGGCCGATCACGAATGGAAAGCTGACCGGCGTGCGATAAACCCCGGAACGGACGTAGGTGTCAACCGGGTTGACCGTGCTGGCGGTGACGTTGACCAGCACGTCGGTCGGTCCGGGATACGGATCCGTGAGCTCGCCGTAGTGGATTACGTCCGGTGGACCGAGTCGTGTTATATAAGCCGCGTACACGAGCCTAGATTAGGACAGCAGGACGCACTTCGCGAATAAGCCGGAAGCGAAATTCGTCAACTCGAGGTGTGTTATCCGGCGCCTCCGTCGAATAGCCCCGTGTCGGCCGGTTCGGCTCCGACGGAGCCTCCCGACTTGACGAACCCGCGGTCGCGTTCTTTGACGGCGAGACAGGCGCGCGGTCAGAGTTTCCTCATGACTGAATCCATTATCGACAATGTACCACTTTTCACGGTCCGCGCGGATACTTATATCCCAGCGACCCCGAAGGAAATCTATTCTGTCGTCAGCGATCTGACTCGCAGTTCCGAATGGAGCCCTGAATGCCGGGGTGGAGAATGGGTATCCGGCGCGCCGGCCGAGGTCGGATCGATCTTTCGTGGTGAGAATCTGCGTAGCGACAGCGTGGTGGCTTGGGCGCCGCTTGTTCGCGGTACCTGGTACACCGAAGCCAAAGTGGTTGCCGCCGAACCTGGTCACACGTTCCGCTGGATGATGCTTTCGCATGCCGGAGAAGACCAGGAAAGCGTGTGGGGATTCGACATGGAGCCGGCCGAACAAGGCGGCATCCTGGTGCACCACTTCCGGATGGGTAAAGCCACAAATGGAATCCACAAGATCGTCAAGGATTTGGAGGAACCTGATCGGAAGCGGTTTATCGAGGAGTGGACGGACAAGCTGGAGCAAGACCTCGATGACACGCTGAAGCGAATCAAAGGGCTCTTCCAGAAGGCGTGAGGACGCTACCGAGTTATAGCAACCTCCGGAACCTTCCTAATTCGGCAGACCGCCGGGCGATATTGCCCGAGCTGTGTAGAGAGGAGGACGCGTGCTCCTGCAGCGAATCAATAACAAGGGCATCCGGCTGGGGACACTCCTCGACCGAGCGGCGGTTCGCTACCCGAAGAACGTGATCACACTGGACCACGATCTGGATGTCGCACCGAGTTTCGGGAGGCGGGCGACCATTCCGGAAGTGGCGGATCTGGTGGATGATCTGGCGGCTCGGCTCTGGGCCGCGGGGGTTCGCCCTGGAAATCGGGTCGCCGTACACAAGTCGCAGAGCTTTGACATTACGTTGCTGGCCTGTGCTACGGCGCGTATTGGAGCGGTCCCGGCATTACTATCGCCGCAACTCGATGGCGTGACGGTCGCGGAGTTGCTACGTCGACTGGAGGGCCCGTATCTGCTCACCGACCAGGCGAAGGTGGACAGCGAACTGCCGGCAGAGGTTTTCCAGTTGTCGGCGCGGGTGCTGCTCGCGGCGGGTACCCATCCCGACGCGATCAGCTTGCGGTCGCTGGCCGAGGCGCCCAGGATCCGCCCGGTTACGCAGCCGCCGGAGCACCCCACGCTGATCACGCACACGTCCGGAACCACCGGCACTCCAAAGCTGGCCGTGCATACCGGGTACACCCTGAATGCGCGGCACCGCTTACAGATCACGTTGTTCCGCGCGATCCGCAGGCAACACACCGTTGCGGTACACGTGTCGTTCGTGCATTCCCGGATGTTCACCGCGTTGAGCGTGCCGATGTCCCGCGGGTTCCCGCTGCTGGTGCTCGCCAAGTCGGATCCGGAGCACATCGCGACGGCATTCAACGAGCACCGGCCGGGATTCATCGAGGCACACCCCAACTCCTTTATGGAATGGGAGGAACTCGCCGATCATCCGCTCAAGCCAATGGCCGGGGTGAAGGTCTTCAGCAGTACGTTCGACGCGATCCACCCGAGGACGGTGCAGCGGCTGCTGAACTCCTCGGAGAAGCGCTGGCCGGTTTTCTTCCAGATCCTCGGGCAGAGCGAGTGCGGGCCGTTGATTGGTCGCGGCTACACGCGCAAGCGCGCCCACAAGATGGATGGGCGCTGTGTCGGTTACGCGGTCCCCGGTATGACCGCCGTGCGGGTGGTCAGCAGGAACGGCAAGCGGCCATCGGCTGACTCGCCAGGTGACATCGAAGTACGTACCGATGGCCGCGTCGTCACGTATCTCGGTGAGCAGCAACGTTACGACAAGCAGCGCCACGACCGTTGGTGGCGGATGGGCGACGTCGGTTACAAGTCGCGCTGGGGATGCCTTCACATGCTGGACCGGGAAATCGACATGATCCCGGGCTTCGGCAGCACGCTGGCCGTCGAGGACAAGCTGTTCGATCGTCTCGACGATCTCGCCGAGGTGATCATCGTCCCCGGACCGGACGGCGCGGCTACCCCGGTGGTGTGCACGAAGGGCGACACACCACTGGACCTGACGGCCTGGGCGGACGCGGTGCGGAACCTGCCGGTCATGACCGAGCCAGTGCAGTGGAAGTTGAACGAGCTGCCACAGACAGCCACGACCAAGATCAAACGGCTGGAACTGACCCGGCTACTGGCCTCTAACGGCCAGAAGTAGCGATCGAGCGACAACGTGTCCACAACGGACTGGACGGTTGCGGATCGTCGCCTCGACGCTCTGCCGCACGGAAATGAGGAGAGATGGCGAAACTCCCGTTCGCCTCCCGGCGTTGGCTGCGGGATTGGAATCCGGAAGACGAGGAGTTCTGGGCGCGTAACGGCAGGCTCACGGCCCGGCGCAACCTGATCTTGTCGGTTTTCGCCGAGCACATCGGGTTCTCGGTGTGGAGCATCTGGTCGGTGCTGGTGCTGTTCATGTCACCGGAGATCGGCTTGGGCTTCCAGCCGGATGAGAAGTTCCTGCTGGTCGTCACCCCGACGTTGGTCGGTGCGGTGCTGCGGTTGCCGTACAGCTACGCGGTCACCCGGTACGGCGGCCGGAACTGGACGGTGTTCAGCGCCACGGTGCTGCTGGTCCCAACCCTGCTTGCCCTGCACTTCGTCGGCCAGCCCGGCACGCCGTTGTGGGTGTTCCTGCTGATCGGCGCGGCGGCCGGGCTGGGCGGCGGCAACTTTGCCTCGTCGATGACCAACATCACGCACTTCTACCCCCGGCGCCTGCAGGGCTGGGCGCTGGGGCTGAACGCAGGTGGCGGCAATCTGGGTGTCGCCGTGGTGCAGGTGGTCGGCCTGCTGGTGATCGCGACCGCCGGCGATGAGCACCCGTCGTACGTCGCGGCGATCTACCTGCCGCTGATCGTGCTCGCGGCGTCGCTGGCCGCACTGAAGATGGACAACATCGCGTCACTGCGCCACGAGACGGGTGCCCAGTGGGAAGCCGCCCGGAACCGGCACACCTGGTGGATCTCGTTTCTCTACGTCGGCACGTTCGGCTCGTTCATCGGCTACAGCTTCGCGTTCGGGCTGGTGTTGCAGAACGAGTTCGACGCGACAGCGCTGCAGGCGGCCGGCTACACGTTTCTGGGCCCGCTGCTCGGCTCGATCTTCCGGCCGTTGGGCGGCTGGATGTCCGATCGCTGGGGCGGCGCGCGGGTGACGTTCTGGAATTTCCTCGGTATGGCCGCGGGCACCACGGTGTTGCTGGTCGCTTCCGCACAGCACTCGTTCGCGCTGTTCGTCGCTGGATTCACGGTGCTGTTCGTACTCAGCGGGATCGGCAACGGCTCGACGTACAAGATGATTCCGGCGGTGTTCGCCGGGCTGGCGGAGACCGCGGTCACGTCCGGCCGGGACGCCGCGGCCGCCTTCGTCCGCGCGCGCCGGCTGACCGGCGCGGTGATCGGGATCGCGGGCGCGGTTGGCGCACTCGGTGGGGTGGCTATCAACCTGGCGTTCCGCGCCGCCTACGAGACGACGGCTGGCACGGGCGAGGCCGCGTTCGTGGCGTTCTTGGGTTTCTACGCACTGTGCGTGCTGATCACCTGGCTGACCTATCTGCGCCGTGGCGTTGCCGCCACGGCGCCTCGGCAGGTGGATCGGGAGGCCAGCCGTGTCTGAACCGGTCTCGTCCACCCCGGCCGTATCGCGACCGGATCAGGTCGCTACGCACTGCCCGTACTGCGCCCTGCAATGTGGCACCACGCTGAGCCGCGAACGCGAGCGCGTGATCGTGCGGGCGTCCGATTTCCCGGTGAACCGGGGTGGGCTCTGCCAGAAGGGCTGGACGGCGGCTGAGCTGCTGGACACGCCGGATCGGCTACGCCGGCCACTGGTGCGAAATGCCGGCGGTGAACTCGCACCGGTCGATTGGGACACCGCCCTGGACACCGTCGCTTCCCGGGTAAGGCGCGTGCGGGACGAGCACGGCCCGGACGCGATCGGCGTGTTCGGCGGGGGAGGACTGACCAACGAGAAGGCTTACCTGCTAGGCAAATTCGCACGGCTGGCTCTTGGCACCAGCCAGATCGACTACAACGGCCGGTTCTGCATGTCTTCGGCCGCCGCGGCTATGACGGCCGCGTTCGGCGTGGACCGCGGGCTCCCCTTTCCGGTCACCGATCTCGGGAGCGCCGACGTGATCATGCTCGCCGGGGCGAACGTGGCCGAGACAATGCCGCCGTTGATGCGGCATGTGGACTCCGCCGAGTTGATCGTCATCGATCCGCGGCGTACCGCGACCGCGGAGCGTGCGGCTCTGCACCTACAGCCGACGCCCGGCACCGATCTGGCGCTCGTGTTGGGCTTGCTGCACGTGGCGGTCGTGGACGGCTGGTGCGACGACGACTACCTGCGAGCCCGGACAAGCGGGTTCGAGGCGGCCAGGCAGCGGGCCATGTGCTGGTGGCCGGAGCGGGTGGAGCGGGTCACCGGGGTGCCGGTGTCCGCGCAGCGAGCCGCGGTGCGGATGCTGGGGACGGCCCAGCGCGGGTACGTGCTGACCGGCCGCGGAGTCGAGCAGCACAGCAAGGGCGTGGACACCGTGTCCGGCTTCATCAATCTCGCGCTCGTGCTGGGGCTACCGGGACAGCAGCGCAGCGGCTTCGGCAGCCTTACAGGGCAAGGCAACGGGCAGGGTGGTCGGGAGCACGGCCAGAAAGCCGACCAGCTCCCCGGGTACCGAACGATCACCGACTCGCACGCCCGAGAGCATATGGCGGCGGTCTGGGGTGTATCGCCCGGTTGCCTGCCCGGTCCAGGGCGCAGCGCTTACGAGATGCTCGATTCCCTCGGCACCGATGCCGGTGTCCGGGCGTTGCTGGTGTTCGGTTCGAATCCCGCGGTGTCCGCGCCGCGGGCCGGCCACATCGTCCGACGACTGTCTGCTTTGGACTTTCTCGTGGTGGCCGACGTGGTGTGCTCGGAAACCGCTCGGCTGGCGGACGTGGTGCTGCCGGTTACCCAGTGGGCCGAGGAAGAGGGCACCATCACCAATCTGGAGGGACGGGTGTTGCGGCGGCGGAAACTACGGGAGCCCCCGGAGCAGGTGCGTAGTGACCTCGAGGTGCTACACGGCCTGGCACTCCGATTCGGCGAGCCCGGAGATCGTTATCCCAGCACGCCGTGCGAGGTGTTCGACGAGCTCCGCCGTGCCTCCGAGGGCGGCAAGGCTGATTACTCCGGTATCAGCTACGCGCGATTGGACGCCGGGGAGGCACTGCACTGGCCATGCCCGGAAACAGCCGAGCCACACCCTGGCACGCCTCGGTTGTTTCTGGATGGTTTCGCGCACCCGGATGGGCGCGCGCGATTCACTGCCGTGGATCACCGTCCCGCCGCCGAATCCGTCCGATCCGATTACCCGTTACATGCCACCACCGGCCGCGTGCTGGCGCATTACCAGTCCGGAGCACAGACTCGCAGGATCAGCGAACTGATGGACGCCGCACCGGAAGCGGTCGTCGAGGTGCACCCGGAAACCGGTGGGCGTGCCGGACTGCGGGACGGCGAGCTGGCGGTGATCAGCTCCAGGCGCGGGTCAACTGTGGCGCGCGTACGCCTGGTCGGCACGATGCGGATGGATACCGTGTTCCTCCCTTTTCACTTCCCGGGCGCCGGCCGGGCAAACCTGATCACCAATCCCGCCGTGGACGCATGCAGCAAGATGCCCGAGTTCAAGGTATGTGCGGTGCGCATCGAGCCGTATCACTCGGCGGCCAGTGGCCCGCTGGCACAGCCGCTGGTTGACGCATGAGTCAGGTGCTCGTCGTCGGCAACGGCTTTGCCGCGCACCGGCTGGTGGATCGGCTGCATCGTTACGGTCACCAGGACTCCGTTACCGTGCTCGGCGCCGAACAGCGGCCTGCCTATAACCGCATGCTGCTGCCATCGGTCCTCACCGGCGCGCTGGATTCAGAAGCGCTTACCTTGCCGGCCCACCCTGCCGGGACACGGGTCCGGGTGGGCGTGCGGGCGAGGTGTATCGACAGGGATCGGCGATTGGTCTACGCCACATCGAGCGGGCGGTGCGGAACGGTCGACGAGATATACCGCTACGACGAGCTGGTGCTCGCTACCGGCGCGCGGCCGCGAGTGCCGACACTGCCAGGTGTGCTGACCGATGAGGGGGAGTTGGCTGCTGGCGTTGCGACGTTGCGCACGCTCGCCGACTGCGAGCGGATATCGCCAGGGCAAGTGGTGGTGCTCGGTGCTGGCGTCCTCGGAGTGGAAACCGCGCTGGAGCTGGCAGGTAGCGGCTGTGCTGCGGTTACCCTGGTGCACCCCGGTTCATACCCGATGAACGAGCGGCTGGACAGGGCAGCCGGCCGGCTGCTCGCCGATCACCTCGCGGCCACCGGCGTAGCGCTTCACTTGGGGCGCGAGGCCGTGGAGTACCGCCGGGGACAGCTGCTTCTTGACAACGGCCGGCTACTTACCTCGGACACCGTGCTGCTGTGCACCGGCGTTACGCCCGAAGTCACGTTGGCCAGGGACGCGGGCCTGCCGGTAGGCAGCGGTGTGGTGGTGGATGATCGGCTGCGTACCGACGATCCGCACATATACGCGATCGGTGATTGCGCGGAGTACAACGGCGTGGTGGGTGGGCATGTCGCGCCGGCGTGGCAGCAGGCGGAAACGCTGGCGAGATTGCTTACCGGAGGCGATGCACGGTATCGCGGCACCGCGCACATCATGCGGTTGCGGGCATCCGTCCTCGACGCCGCCTGCTTCGGTCCGTTGCACGAGGTGACCGAGCCGGACAGCGATGTCGAGATGGTGGCTCTTTGGGATCGCGAGCGCGTCCGGTACGCCAAGCTGGCGCTACGCGATCAGCGGCTCGCCGGCGCGGTGCTGTTCGGTTTCCATCAGGCTATAGCGTCGATCAGCCAGCTGTACGACCGGAATCTACCGATGCCGTCCGGACGGCTGGAGCTGTTGCTCGGCGAGGCCGCGGGCAGCCCGGCAGCCATTGAACTACCCGACGAAGCCGTGATCTGTCGTTGCAACAACGTCACCAAGAAGACCCTGATCCGCGTGTGGCACGCCGGCGCACGGGACGTTCCCGCGCTGGCGGAAGAGACCCGCGCCACCCGGGGCTGCGGGAGCTGCACACGCGAGGTGCGGCGTATCCGCGACGCGCTGGAATACAGCGAATCACACCAGATCGGACTGGACAACCGGGTATGACTCGCACGCTCATCGTTGTCGGACACGGTATGGTTGGGCACCGGCTCGTCGACGACATTCGCGCACGCGGCCGGCCAAGCGACTGGCGAACGGTTGTACTGACGGAGGAATCCGAGCCCGCCTACGACCGGACCGCTCTTTCGTCCTATTTGGATACTGGAAGCGCGAGTACTCTCAGTCTGGTCAGCGAGGAGTTCCTGAGCGATCCAATGGTGGACCTGCGGTTGGCGACCGGTGTGGCCACAATCGATCGGCAGGGGCGGAAAGTGCTGACCGTGAGCGGTACCGAGCTCTACTACGACGCTCTGGTGCTGGCTACCGGCTCGCGGCCGCATCAGCCGCCGGTACCGGGTCGAGATCTGGACGGCTGCTTCGTTTATCGCACTCTCGAAGACCTTGACGCGATCCGAGCGGCTGCCGTGGCCGGGCGGCCGGGTGTCGTAATCGGCGGAGGATTGCTCGGGTTGGAAGCCGCGAATGCCTTGCGGCTACTTGAAATGCGTGTTCACGTCGTTGAGCTTGCGCGATGGCCAATGCCGGTGCAGATCGACGAGGCCGGTGGGCAGGTGCTCGCGCGGCTGCTCGGGAAACTCGGGCTGCGACTGCACTGCGGGGTTGCCGTGGCGTCGATCGAAGCGGGCCAGGTTGGCCGGGTGTCTCGCGTGCGGCTGACCGACGGTACCGACGTGGCAGCTGATCTCGTGGTGTTCTCAACCGGTATCCGCCCCCGTGACGAGCTCGCCGCCTCGGCCGGCTTGGAGATCGCGGAAGGCGGTGGTGTTCTTGTTGACGACTATTGCCGCACCAACGACGAGCACATCTGGGCGATTGGGGAGTGTGCTGCGGTTCGGGGACGCCGCTATGGCCTTGTCGCGCCGGGTTACCGGATGGCCGAGACCGTCGTCGATCAGCTGCTCGGCGCCGGCGAGCTGACCTTCGCCGGTGCCGATATGTCCACCGAGCTCAAGCTGCTCGGTGTCGACGTGGCCAGCTTTGGCGACGCGCATGCCGAAACGCCAGGCGCGATGGAACTCAGCTACCAGCGCAATACCGCGGGTACCTACGCGAAACTCGTTCTCGGTGCGGA
Source organism: Pseudonocardiaceae bacterium (assembly GCA_009379845.1). Classification (GTDB taxonomy): domain Bacteria; phylum Actinomycetota; class Actinomycetes; order Mycobacteriales; family Pseudonocardiaceae; genus Tamaricihabitans. The sequence goes on from WHSZ01000003.1 coordinate 85,068, forward strand.
CAGCCGCACCTTGCTCGGCGGCGTGCTGACGGGCGATGCCAGCGCGTACCCCGTCCTTCGTTCCCTGGTCGGTTACGAGCTGCCCGTGCCGCCGGAACAGCTACTCGGCTACTGCGGTGGACGATCCGCGGTGAGCAGTTGATGGTGCAACCGCTGGAGTTCGGTGCACGGTTCGAGCCCCAGTTCCTTGTTCAGCGTCGCGCGGAGTGTGCGGTAAGCGGCCAGCGCGTCGTGCCGCCGGCCGCTGCGGTCCAGCACGCGGATCAGCTGGCCGTGCAGGCCTTCGTCGAACGGGTTGCTGGTGACCAGCGATCGTAGTTCCCCGATCAGCTCGCGGTGCATACCGGCTTCGATCTCGGCCTGAATCCGAAGATGATGCGCGTTGCGTTTCTGCTCCTGCAGTTCCACGGCATAAGCGGAAAGCCAAGGGCCACAATCCACGTTGGCCAACGGCGGGCCAGACCAAAGGGAAAGCGCGGTTCGAAGGGTGCGCGCGGCCTCGTTATGTTGTCCTCGTTGTATTTGCTCATGCCCCTGCTGGCACAACCGCTGGAATACGTAAACATCGATCCGTGCGGTGTCAATCCTCAGGACATAGCCGGGAAGTTTGGTGAGCAGCTGCATGTTGTCATCGGTACCGGTACGGCGGTTTTTCTCGATGAACCTGCGCAGCTGATATACATACGTTTGCATGGTGGTTCTGGCGCTACGTGGCGGCTCGTCCGCCCACAACTCCTGGATGATCGAATCGATCTGCACGATCTTGTCCGCACGCAGTAGCAGCATCGCGAGCAGTTGCAGGGTCTTGGGAGCTGTGGGCGCGCAGTCCTGGCCGTGTTTGAGCGCCTCGAGCGGACCGAGCAACCTGAATTCCAACTGGTTATCACCCGCGCTGGAGGGCGGTTCACGCATCACGTCAACAGGCTCGCGCCAGCCTTCTCCTTGCCTGGGGTGCATTACGAAATCTCCTGTCTGCGAGTGGCATCGCGGCCACCTTTTCCGCCGGCCTGTGCCGGGCTCTCCGGGCGACCGGCAGGTCTGCAACGACGGTCACAGAATTACGTCGTCAGGGGGAGTGAGGACGCCACGACTACGGCATGACTTGTGCCAACGATCGGTATGAAATATGCATACCACTCTGATGATTCGCACACTGGCGATGGCGGAGCCTGATCAACAGAATACGACGGTATCGCACGAATCCTTCAGACCACGGGAGACATCGTTGATTGATACTGCGACTAGTAACGCCGTGTCAGTGCTGACCGCCGACGTTGACGCCGCTGGCGCGACGTACCGCCCCGAGCTGGTAATCGACGAATTCGATCAGTGGAACAATCCGACCGGACTTCGCCTGATGTCCTGCTCGCCGTGTTCCGTTGGTGGGTCGGAGATCGTGATGGGGGAAGCAGTGTAATGGATCTACGTGCCGCAACGGCGCAGCTTGTCGGTTTCAAACGGCACCTCCAGGTGGATTTGACGGAGGACGGCGCTTACCTGTTTTCCGAGCGTGGAGTAACGAAGCTGGAGGGTGAACGGATCGCAGCCCTAGCTGCGCTGCTTGACGGCACCAGGGATATCGCGAGCGTGCTTCGCGCCAGACCAGGTGGTATGGCCGCGGAGCACGCCGCGAGCCTCATCGCACAGCTTATGGAAGCTGGCCTGGTCACGGCGTGGCTTCCGGGTGAGCGCAGCGCTGACGACCGGGAACTCGCGTTCTGGGAAGCTGGCGATGTCGACCCTGCCGTTGCCGCGACCGACGTTGTGCGACGCGTTGGGCTGCTTGCCGTTGGCGAAGCGGTCGACGCCGAGGCGATCGCGCCCGCGTTGCGTTCCTGCGGGCTGGCCGTTACCACTGGCTCGACATCGATACCGAGCCAGCCGATTGAGCTGTCCATCGTATTGTGCGACGACTATCTTGATCCACGGCTTGCGGAGATCGACGCCGCGCATCGTGCCGCGAAACAGCCTTGGTTACTCGCCAAGCCGACCGGGAGGCAACTCTGGATCGGCCCGGTGTTCCAACCGGAGAAATCCGGCTGCTGGCACTGCCTGACAAACCGGTTGTGGACACATCGGCACGCGGAAGCGTGCGCGCAAGCTTCTTTGGGACGTAGCGGCCCGGCGCTGCGTCCGGTGACTTCGATCGCCGCGCTGATTGGAGTAGCCGCGCATTTCGTGGCGCTGGAAGCAACCAAATGGCTTGCCGGGTACCGCTATCCGGGGCAATCCTGCGTCTGGACGTTCGACAGCTTTGATATGCACGGCCAGCGTCACGAACTACGCGCCAGGCCCCAGTGTGGCGAGTGCGGGGACATATCTCTGGTCGCCGCGCAGGCCCGCAGGCCGGTGATCCTGAACCAGGTACGGAAGGCTTCCTTTGGCGCGGGCGGGCACCGGTCGATGACGCCCGATCAGATCCTCGATCAATACCAGCATCTGATCAGTCCGGTGACCGGAATTGTCAAGGAGATCACTCGCGATACCCGCGGTCCAGAATTGCTTAAGTCCTTCCGCTCTGGCCCGAACATTGCCACGAATGTGCGAAGCATGCGGGCGCTGCGTTCGAGCCTTCGTAATCAGAGTGGTGGCAAGGGGATTACCGCGGTGGATGCGCAGGCGGGAGCATTGTGCGAGGCGATTGAGCGATACAGCGGATGCTTCCACGGCGACGAAGAACGCGTGCGAGGTAGTCTGCGGTCGCTCGGCGAGCAAGCGATCCACCCGAACACTTCGCTGCTGTTCAACGATCGGCAATATGCGACACGTACCGAGTGGAACGCGGCACACTCGTTGTTTCAGCGGGTATACGAGCCGTTCGACGAACACGCGGTGACGTACTGGACGCCGGTATGGTCACTTACCCAGCATCGTCATCGCCTGTTGCCAACGGAGCTGCTCTACTATGGCGCGTCAGGTGGCCGCAGCGTGTTCGCCGATTCCAACGGCAACGCGGCGGGCAGCAGCATTGAGGATGCCGTCTTGCAGGGAACGCTCGAGCTGGTGGAACGCGACGCGGTCGCACTGTGGTGGTACAACCGCACGCCCGTTCCCAGTGTCGATCTCGAGGCGTTCGGTGATCCATGGATCGAGCAGGTGCGTCGGTGCTACGGCGAGATGGGCCGCGAGGTGTGGGTACTCGACGTCACATCGGACTTGGGTATTCCTGCCATGGTGGCGGTTTCTCGACGTAGCGGTGCGGCGCGAGAGGACATCATGTTCGGGTGCGGGGCCCACCTTGATCCGCATGTGGCCCTGCGACGCGCGTTGACCGAGTTGAATCAACTGATACCCACGATTCCGGATGGCGAGTTCAGCGCGAAACACGCCAAGGAGGATCCCGATGTGGTGCATTGGTGGCTACACGCGACGGTATCCAACCAGCCCTATATTCTTCCTCGCGAAGGCACCGAACCACGCGTCCCGGCGGACTTCGACTACGTGCCACGTGACGATCTGCGGGAAGATGTCGAGGCCATAAAGGCGAAACTGGTGGAGCGAGGACTGGAAATGCTGATACTCGACCAAACTCGACCGGATATTGGCCTGCCTGTCGTAAAGGTGCTGGTTCCGGGCATGCGACACTTCTGGGCGCGCTTCGCGCCTGGTAGGTTGTACGACGTTCCGGTACGGCTCGGTCGACTCAGCGAACCGATTCAATATGAGAACCTGAACCCTTTGCCGTTCTTCCTTTGATTGTGCAGCAAGGTTCCGGGTGTTCGATCGGGGATGTCACGGTGCCTATCGAGTTTCTTCGACGAACGCCTTCCACGGTGCGGCTCTGCTCGTTGCGCGAGGATGTACTGGTCGAATCCAATGTGGAGGACGAGTCGCTGCTTGTCACTAGCCGATGGGGCGAATTCCACATCAGCGATCCGGACCCGATCGTCAACGAATCGCTGCGGCGTATGAGCCTCGGGCCGGTCTCGCTGCAGAATGTCGTTTCCACGGTGAGACCATGGCGGAGCGGGAATGCCGAATACTCGGACGAGGCGGCTAGCCTCGAGCGAGTACTGACTCGGCTGAGTGGCTCCGTTGTGCACTCGCTTGGCCTTGCCGATACGCATGGTCCGTTGTTTTCCGCGGATCCGGTGATCCGTAATCCTGCCTTCACACCGCCAAGTGTCGGGTCCTCTCAACCTGTGCGGCTGTCTCGGTTCGCCGCGATCCGGCCAAGCGACGACGGCCTTGTGCTGGAGTCACCGCTCGCCCCGTACCGGGTCGTTCTGCATCAGCCATTGCTCAGTGAGTTAATCGCCTGGTTCAACACACCGGTCGCAACCGCTGAACTCGCATCCGATCTCAGGATTCCGCAACCGGTGATCGCCGAGATCGTGTCATATCTGGCGGCGTCGGGGACGGTGTTGATCGGAGACGACAACGCCCGGTTCGCCGAGGACGACGACAGCACCTTGCAGGGATGGTCGCATCACGAGTTGCTGTTTCATTCGCGTAGCCGGATGGCGCGACACGACGTGGCGTCCGGTGCGGTGTATGCGCTCCCTGCCGAGCAACCGCCGACCGTGAAACCGGTTCCGGAGGGTGAGCAACTCGCGCTGTTTCGGCCCGACCAGTCCGCCCTCGCCCGCGAGGATACGCCACCGGTCGATGTGCCAAGCGGCAACTACGATCCCGGCCCTGCCGTCACGCAACTGAGCGCCGCGCAACTTGGTGAGCTACTGTTTCGGGCCGCACGGCTGCATTCGGTTGTTCCGGTGCATCCAGAGATGGGGGTGAGCTATGAGATTTCCGAGCGTCCATACTGGAGTAGTCGTGGCGTTTATGAGCTCGAGCTCTACGTCAGCGTCAACGAATGTGCCGGTCTGCGATGCGGGATCTACCACTACGACCCGCAGCGCCATGCGCTGACGTTGATCAACGATTCCGATGCGGACTTGATCGAACTCCTGGACTCGGCGAAGATCGCGGCTGGCAGCACCAAGCGTCCACCGGCGCTGATCACTACGACCGCGCGGATGGTTCGGCTGTTCTGGATGTTCGGCGGCAATGCGTACGCGATGACACTCATGCATGCCGGCGCGCTTCAGCAGATGCTCCACTCGACCGCGGCCGCGATGGGACTTTCGACGAGTGCCGTTGCTCGAGACGCCAGTGACGTAACTGATCGCGCGTTGCGGCTCCGATGGCCTTCGGAAGTCGGCGTAGGCCAATGCGCCATCGGCTTGTAGGCGAATGGACCATTGACTCCGGCAAAGAATTCGCCTGTTTGGCCGATTGTTGCCTCACCCGCCAAGCCTCGATTTCCTAATATCCTGAAATTTCTTCGGATTTCGCTACTCGATCGTCGCCACGTTGCTCCTGGTGAAGTCGCTCACCTAGACTCGTCTCATCCGATGTGGGTTCAGCGTTGGGGGCATATTCCATGTTCGGTGTTGGCGAGTCCGCTCGTCCCACAACTGACGAACCGAAACCCGGAGACCTTGATAATGGTGCCACTACCGACGCTTCTCAACCGATAAGCGCTAAGTACAGCCGTTTCCTGTCACCGATGGCTCCCCGGCTGGCGTACGGTCTGGCCGCGGCTGTCTTTTGTGGCTTTGGTCTGGTCGCCTCGATTAGCGTGCTGGAGACCGGCGGTGGTATCGAGGAGATGGCGCTCAGCGCGGTCTATGTGATTGCTTTGCTCGCGCTCCAGCTGCGGTACTTCAGTCGGCCAGGGACCATATTCCGCGCACCGTTCTGCTACCTGGCTTTGGCTGCGCAAGCGTGTCTGGTTTACCTGCCGATGCTGCAGTTCACCTGGGCATGGACGGGATTACCGGGTCTGCTTGCCGGCAACGTACTGCTCGTGTTGCGGGCCTCGGTCTCGATCCCGCTGTTCATACTGATTATGGCCAGCGTTGCCGGGATGCACGTGGTGCTCGACAGCGGTTTGGCGACGACCGCGCATGGCGTCGTTTCGGCCGTGATCAGTGGGCTGATCGTGTACGGTCTCATCCGGTTGGCGCGTCTGGTCACCGAACTCCATGAGGCACGGCACGAACTGGCTGAAATGGCCGTCGCCGAGGAACGGTTCCGGTTTGCCAGGGACCTGCATGATCTGCTCGGGATGAGCCTGTCCGGGATCACGCTGAAGAGCGAGCTCACGGACAAGCTGTTGACCGAACATCCGAGCAGGGCACGGGTCGAGCTCGCGGAGATCCTGGAGTTGTCCCGGAAGGCGCTTGCGGACGTTCGTTCGGTTGCGAGCGGATACCAGGAGCTCTCGTTCGATGACGAGCTGGTGTCCGCGAGATCGGTGCTGGGTGCCGCCGACATAGCCGTAGACATCCGGATTGAGCGGGAACTGGACTGCCCAACCGGCACGACGGTACTCGGTACCGTGCTGCGTGAGGCAATCACCAATGTGTTGCGGCACAGCGACGCGAAATGGTGTCAGATCACCGTGCAGGGAGCAGGGGGTACTCAGGGCCTCGTTGTTGTCAACGACGGGTTACGGCCGGGGATGTCCGGCGTGATACGGCAGCACGGATCGGGGACCGGACTAGACAGCATCTCTCGCCGTGTCGAAATGAATGGCGGTGAGCTCACCGCCGAGATCACAGGGGATGGACACTTCCGGTTGCGTGCGACCGTGCCGCGAAAATCTGGTGACTAGTTGTTCTGTCCTAGCGCCGTCACAACCAGCCGGCCTCCTCGGCGATACGGATCGCATCCACGCGATTTCGGGCGTTGAGTTTGGTGACGGCCGTGGTGAGATAGTTGCGTACCGTGCCGGGGGAGAGGTACAGGCGGGCGGCGATATCTTCCGCGTTCTGTCCTTGGGAGATATACCGGAGAATCTCAGTTTCTCTTGTGGTGAGCGGACATTCGGTGCTGTCCCAAGCGGCGAGTGCCAGTTCGCTATCCACGACTCGGCGGCCGGCCACAACGTCGCGGATGGCGTTGGCCAGCTTCTCCGGTGGCGCGTCCTTGAGGAGAAATCCATCGACCTTGGTAGTGAGCGCCCGCCGGATCGTCCCGGTGCGACTGAGACTGGTTACGATCAGCGTGCGGCATTCTGGCAGGTTCTCGTGAATCTCGGCCGCGGCGGTGAGCCCGTCTTTACCGGGCAGGTCGATGTCGATGAGCGCGACATCTGGCCGTAGCCGTTGTGCGGTGGGCAAGATGTCGTCGCCAGAGGTTATCTCGGCGACCACCTCGATGTCTGATTCGAGATTCAGCAGTGCGACAAGTGCGCCACGGACCATATGCATGTCTTCAGCCAATAAGACCGTGATCACGGTGCACGTCCCTCCGCGCTGCGACTCGCGTCTGTCCGGGGACATCGCCAAACGGTACCGGCTAGTTACCGGAAAAGGCGAAATAAGCCGCCTGTCTGCCCTTGTCGCCAGTCGGGTACCTGCCGGGCCGTACGACCGCGGACTTGACAGACCCCACTGCGAATTGCTGGGTCGTCGCGGCGCTGGTTCAGCAGACTCGGCAGCAAGGACGTGGAGAGCTTCATCTGACAAGCCGAGGCTATTGCCCGCAACCAAGAGGAGGTCATGCGGTGAGTGATCATGCGGACGTGGTGGTGGTCGGTGGCGGAGTGCAAGGTGCCGCGGTTGCTCTCCATCTGCTGGAAGCGGGCGTCCGGGACGTGCTGCTGCTTGAACGGGACGAGCCGTTCGAGGCCACCAGCGGCGCGGGAGCGGGATTCGTGGGGATCTGGGCCGTCGCGTTCCCGACCTTCGGAAAGGAAGAGGTGGCCGTAGAGCACTACGGGATCAACTTCTACCGCCGTTTGCAGGAGCAGGGCTACGACGTTGATTTCGCCCAGAACGGGTTCCTGTTCGTCGGAGCCAACGAGGAGTCTCTGCTCGGCTTGAGAGGCATGGACCGCCATCCGCTCGATCCCGATACTCACCTGGTCGACGGCAAGAGGGTGGAGGAGCTCACCGACGGGGTAATCCTGGCTGACGAGGGCATAGCTGGCGCATATCAGCCGGCCGGTGCGCACGTCTACACCAAGAAAGTCGGCGCGGCGATGATCGCTCGGATCTCCGCATTGGGCGGCCGGATCGAACCACGGCGTCCGGTTACCGGCCTGCGCGTGCGGGGCGAGCGCATCGTGGGCGTCGAGACCACCACCGGGGCGGTGAGCAGCGACTCCGTAGTTCTTTCCGCCGGTGCGTGGAACAACGAGTTGCTCCGGCCGCACGGAGCATTCCTGCCGTTCGTTCCGCTGCTGACATCCCGCATCATCACCGAGCCCCTCGGTGTTCCGCCGAGCCTGCCCGCGGTTCTGCTGTTCGGTGCGACCTCGGATGCACCGGTCCTGTGGATCCGGCAGCACGAGGGTGGTCTGCTTTGGGGCGGTGTCTATATGAACCACCCGCGGGACACATTGCTCGGCCTCGACAAGCTACCGACGCGCTTCGACGAGACCCCGATCGACGGTGTCCTCGAGTGCCAGCGCGCCGCCGCAGGCGCGTCGAGGTTCATGCCCGCGTTTGGCCGCTACCGGAGCATGACACTCAAACACGGCGCGCCGTGTTACACGCCGGATAGTCGCGCGCTGGTCGGATCCGTCCCGGGAATAGAGGGTCTCTACGCGATTGCCGGTGACAACGAAGGCGGGATCACCCACGGTCCGGGGTTCGGCAAGGCGCTCGCCGACCATCTGGTGCACGGCTTCAGCGAGCTCACCCACCTCGACGCCTGGCAGCTCGACCGATTCGACGGTCAATACACGACTGACGTAGAGGTGGCTGCGGCCGTGAACGCGGACTCCGTCGTACAACAAGAGACCTGACGGTCTTATTGGCCGCGTACCCCACAGGTATTCCCAGAAACCGCAATTTGCGTCCATATTGGGATTTCCTGGGGGTGCGCGGAATGCGTGCGTGGTTGCTACATCTGGCGGAAAGCAATTCGGGCAGCGGGCGCGCGGGGTATCGGGGACCCAGGTGGGCGGGACACAGACGGCGCCGCAATCCGCGAGCCCGAAGCGCTGCCCGCGCAGCCGTACCCGGCCGATGTTGGCCGGTACGACGCGATGCAGGCGGCTGTGCGTGAACAGCCCGGGCCATTCCGCCGCGGCCGCATCGTCGGTCACCAACTCCCGCCCGGGATCCACAGTTCGCTGGGTGCCGGGCGGGCCCGGGTCGGCGCGCCGGGTGCGCCGTGCGGGGGAAGGCCCAGTAGTTCCGTGATGACCTCCGCGACCGTGCCGGTCACCTGCCAGAGCGGGTCGCCGCGCCCGTAGTCCTCCGCCCGGAACCGGGCCGCCATCGCTTCCGAGGGCGCGCGCACCGTATAGGCATCCACCGCGCCGAAACGCCACCGCTCGGCATGTATCGCGATCACCGAATGCTTGTCGCGCACGTGCAGGAAGCGGAATCCCGCGTCTTTACTGCGGACGATCGCGGCGATGTGCGGGGCGATCGCGTCTGGCTGCTGGCTCATCGTCTTTACCGTCGGGCGACAGCACGCCTTCCGCAATAATGGAAGGCATGAAATTTTCACGGTACCCATTTGAGGGACGGTGTGGCATTACGACATAGCCGTAGGGTCATCGGGTCAGCACTTCCATTGCCTGTCTGGAGGCACCGTGCCGGAGTCCTTCCGTCCCAGTGTTCGGCTACGTCGCATCGCCCGTGCGCTTCGCGAGTGGCGCGAGTCCACCGGCCTCGGCAGCGGCGAGGTCGCCGGCAAGGCCGGCTGGTCGGCGGCGAAGCAGTCCCGGCTGGAGAACGCGTCGCAGCCGATCACCCCGGCCGACGTGATGACCCTGGCGCTGCTTTACGACGTCCCGGAGAGTGCGCGCAACGACGTGTTCCACGCCGCGCTGCACGCCCAGCAGCAAGGCTGGTGGGACGCGGTGGCCAAGGGCGCGCTCGCGGCCGACGTGCTCTCCTACGTGGAGCTGGAGTCCGAGGCAAGCTCGGTACGCACGTTCAAGATTGATCTAATGCCGGGCTTGCTGCAGACCGCCGAATATGCGGAGGCGATCAGTCGAGCCAACTTGCCAAGAACGTCTGAGGACATCCTGCGACGGCGGGTAGCGGCTCGAGTACAACGACAGGCCAGACTGGAAGGGGACAACCCGATCAACGTTGAGGCGGTGCTCGCGGAGGGTGCATTGCGGACCCAGGTGGGCGGTCCCGACGTCATGCGGCAGCAGCTTGAGCACCTCGTGGAACTGTCCTCACGCCGGCATGTAGAGCTATGTGTGGTTGCCGCGCGCAGCGGCGCCTACCCGGCGATGGGGACGCCTTTCAGCATCTTGTCGTTCGACAATGGCGACCCGGATATCGGCTATGTCGAGCTCGTTAGCAGGGGTGTGTATCTGGAGGAACCCGAGGAGGTCGAGCCGTATAAACTCGGTTTCACGGGCGTGCAAGAGGTCGCCCTGGACCCGCGTGAGTCCGTCGAGCTGATCTCTACCATCGCGCGCGACCTGGAGCGTTGAAACAACTGGAGCACGAAATGCCCACCCCCGACCTCGCGGATGCCGTGTGGCGCAAGAGCAGTCGTAGCAACGGTGCCGGCAACGAATGTGTCGAGGTCGCGCAGGTCCTCGGCCTGGTCGGCGTGCGGGACAGCAAGAACCGCGCAGGCGGCGCCTTGACGCTGTCCACGGATGGCTGGACCGGCTTCCTCGCCGACGTCAAGACCGGCGCGTTCGACGTCCGCTGACCGGCGTTAGCTGGTGATGTCTTTGGTGCTGAACCGGCGAGCCGCGAGCAACGTGAACACCGTTCCGTAGGCCACCGCGGACAGCGCCCCACTTGCCATGTTCGACCAGTCGATGTCGGTCGCGATCAGATCGGACCACGCGAACGCGTAATGCGTCGGCAGATAGTTTCGCAGCTCCCCCAGCGCGGTGATCTGATCCAGGATCTGGGACAGGATCGACACCAGCACCGCGCCGCCGACCGCGCCCAACGGCGCGTCGGTGGACACCGACAGCAGCAGCGCCAGCCCGGCCAGCCAGAACAGATGCACCACGATGTAGCAGATCGACAACCCGATCGCGATCACGCTGGTGCCGAACGGAATCGCGTCGCCGGCCGGGCTGACCGCCTGCCCGGTGCCGTACCAGAACACGCCGACCGCGAGCGCCACCGCCGGCAGCAGCGTCAGGGCCAGCAACGAAAGCAGCCCGGACGTGATGAACTTCTGCCTCAGCAGGCGGTGCCGCGGAACCGGCGCGGCGAGCAGGTACTTCAAGCTCGACCACGAGGCTTCACTGGCGATCGTGTCGCCGAAGAACAGCGCCACCACCATCGGCAGCAGGAAGCTTCCGGACACGAACAGCGCGAAAACCACGAAGTTCGGCGCGCTCGCGGTGGCCAGATCGACGAAGCCGCCGGAACGCCGATTCGGGTTCGCCTCGCCGATCTCGAACGCCACCACCAGGATGAACGGCAACAGCAGGATGAACCCGAGGACCAGCTGGGTACGCCGGCGGCGCAGCTGGCGGGCCAGCTCGATCCGCAGCGGCAACGTCCGGTTCGCGCGGTAACCGGTCACCGCGCCGCTGCGCTGCCACCCGCTGTGCTCGTGGCTGGCTACCTCGGTCAGGTCGGTGATCGCCGCCGGATCGGTGTGCACATCGTGCTCGTTCTGCTGATTCATCGCCCGGCCCCTTCCCCAACCAGGCGCAGAAACGCGTCCTCGAGCCGCCTGCGCGGGCCCGCCTGCTGGACACCGATCCCGGCCCGCACCAGTGCGCTGAGCACATCCGATCGCGCCGTGCCGTTCAGGTTCGCGTGCACCTGATCCCCTTCGACGTGCACGTCGGTCACACCCTCTACGGCCGCCAGCACCTCGGCCGCGCTGTCCGGCTGATCCACCCGGAACGTGGCCTCGCCACTGCCGGCCCCGATCTCGCCGACGGGTCCCTCGGCGACCAGCCGCCCTCGGTGCATCACGACGACGTGGCTGCAGGTCTGCTCGACCTCGGCGAGCAGGTGGCTGGACACCAGCACGGTGCGCCCGGTCTCCGCGTACTGCCGCAGCACCTCGCGCATCTGGTGGATCTGCGGCGGGTCGAGCCCGTTGGTCGGCTCGTCCAGCACCAGTAGGTCCGGCAGGCCGAGCATGGACTGCGCGATGGCCAGCCGCTGCCGCATCCCCTGGCTGTAGGTGCGGACCTTGCGGTGCACGGCGTCGCCGAGCCCGGCGATCTCCAGCGCCTCGGTGAAATGCGCCTGCTCGGCTGGACGGCCGGTGCTCGCCCAGTACAGCGCGAGGTTCGCCCTGCCGGACAGGTGTGGCAGGAATCCGGAGCCTTCCACGAACGACCCGATCCGGGACAGCACCGGCGCTCCCTCCGTGACCCGGTGCCCGAACACCCGCATGGTGCCCGCGGTCGGCCGCACCAGGCCCATCAGCATGCGCAACGTGGTCGTCTTGCCGGCACCGTTCGGGCCGAGCAACCCGAGTACCTGCCCCTGTTCGACGCGGAAGGACAGCTCGTCAACCGCCTTCAGCCCACCGGGGTAGGACTTCGACAGGTTCTCGATGACCAGTGGCACGTCGGTCAGCTGATCGTCGGTGCCGTTCGCCCGGCGCCGGCGCAGCATCCCGATTACGCCGGCGAGCAGCGCGACACCGAGCACACCCGCGATACCGAGCAGCTGACCGACCGGCACGCCGGTGCTCAGCGCGGTGCCCGGCACCACCGGAACGTCCACCGCCCGCTGGCCGGCGAGCGCCACCCGGTAGCTGGCCGGCCGGGTGGCGTTCGCGTACGCCTGGTCGGTGGTGGCCACGACCAGCTGCACGCGGTGTCCGGCCTCGATGGGCCGGACGATCCCCGGCAGGGTCACGGTGACCTCCACCGGCCCGCCGTCCGCCGGCAGCCGGTTGACCCGTATAGGGGCGACCGCGGAGCCGGGCAACACCCGGTTGCCGTCCGGGCCAACGTCGTAGAGCTTGACGAACAGCACGGCATCGCGCGACGCGTCGCCGGGTGCGCCGGGTGCCGCGGACACCCGCAGCCGGACCCGCGGCGACCCGCTGGCTAGCAGTTGCGCGTCCAGCGGATCAGAGACGAAGTTCGCGGACTGTCCCGGCACGTCGATCGCAAGCCGGTCGGCCAACCGGGACGAGCTGCTCAACACCCCGCCCAATCCCGGCATGCTGCTGATCGCCGCCGGATTTCCCCCCGGTGGGTTGAGCACCGTCTGCACCGGGCCGCCAAGCGGGATGGAACGCCGCTGCGGGCCCGCACCGCTGAGCCCCGGGTAGTGCCGGGCGGCGACGGTGCGCACCGAGGGGCTGCCCTCCGCACGCAGCGCGCCCTGCACGTCGTACTCGAACCCCGTCTCGGCGGGCGCGTCGTCCCGCAGCCGCGCGGTGAACCAGTCGGCCACCTTCGCGCGCAGCGCTGGACCCGGGCTCCCGCCGTCGTGGCCGCCGGTGTACCAGATGGTTTTCACCTCGCCGCCGGCCCTGGCGATCTGCCTGGCGGTGGCATCCGACTGGTCCAACCCGAACAAGGTGTCGTGCTCGCCCTGCACAAGCAGGGTCGGAATGTTGATGTTGTCGGTGACCGAAGCCGGCGAGATCCGGCGCAGCAGCTCGCTGGTCCCCTCGCCCGCCTGCCCGGTGGTGGCCAGCTCGGTGTAGGCCCGGCAGATCTCCGGAAGGAACCGCCCGCACGAGGAGCTCGAACCGGGCGTCCGAGCGTTGCCTTGCGCGCCACCGGGGGGTTGCTGCGCGGCCCCCGCGCCCGTGCCGCCCGCGCCACCCGCGGCACCCGGGTCGGCCTCGCCGGACTCGTCTTCCTCGTCACCGGCCTCGGGCGCCTCGCCACCCGGACTGCCGAGCCCGCCGCCACCCGCGACTCCGGCGGAGAAGAAGATGCCCGCCCACGCACGTTTGAACACGCCGTCGTCGGCGAACGCGCCAGCCGCGGGAGTGTTCGGCACCGAACCGGTGGTGGCCGCGTTCGGCACCAGCGCCTGCTCGAGGTCGTTGTAGGTGATCAGCGGGGCGATCGCGTCAACCCGGTCGTCGGTGCCGGCCAGCATCAAGGACAGCGCGCCGCCGTAGGACGCCCCGCTTACGCCGAGCTTCGGGTTGTTCGGGGCTTCCAGCCGTACCTCCGGCTGGCGGGCCAGCCAGTCGATCAGCTGCTGGGCATCGGCGACCTCGTAATCGGGGGAGTTCAGCGCGATCCGCCCGGTGCTACGGCCGAAGCCGCGAGCCGAGTAGGTGAGCACCGTGAAGCCCCGCTCGGCCAGCTCCCGCGCCTCGCCCGCGACGCTGTTCTTGTCCCCGCCGAAGCCGTGTGCGAGCAGGATGGCCGGAGCCGGGGTCCGCGCCGGCACGTACATCGTGGCCTCGATCTGGTTCTGCTGATCGCGTTGCGGCCCGTCCCGCACGTCGATGATCGCGTTCTGGGTGCGGATCGGGGGCGCGCCGCCCTGCTCGTCGTCCCACCACAACAGGGCGCCCGCGCCAAGGGCGACGATGAGGGCGAGTATCAGTAACACATACCGGGTACGCGGTCTGCGAGGGCCAGCCACACGTGGGACGGTATGCGAAGTTTGCTGAGAGCGTCTTAGTGGGTTGAGTGACGTTCGTTATCCGGGCTGGCGCGACCCGATGTCCACAAGGGAGAATCACGATGGACGTGGAGGGGAGTATTCCTTCGCGGCGATGTCGTCAACACGGCTGCCCCTCGTGGCACCCGGCACCGCCGGTCGGTGCGGTAGCGGTGGCTACCAGACCGATGGAAGAGACCTCCGGGGCGAGGCTTTTCCCCGCTGACCGGAGGTCAATTACATGAACGTGCCCTTTTGGGTGTGGGCGGCGACGATCGGTGGATTGCTCGTGCTGCTCGCGGTCGACCTGATAATCGTCGACCGGAAACCGCACGAGGTCACCACCGGCGAGGCCGCCAGGTGGGTCGTCTTCTACGTTAGTTGCGCCATTCTTTTCGGATTCGGAGTCTGGTTTTTCGGCGGGCACGACCCGGCGATCGAGTACTTCACCGGGTACATCACCGAGTACTCGCTGAGCGTTGACAACCTGTTCGTCTTCATGATCATCATGGCCAGCTTCGCGGTGCCGGCGATCCATCAGCACCGGGTGCTGCTGATCGGCATCGTGATCGCGCTGGTGCTGCGCGGTGCGTTCATCGCGATCGGCGCCAGCTTGATCAACAACTTCGTCTGGGTGTTCTTCGTGTTCGGCGGTTTCCTGTTGTGGACCGCCTACACCATGATCCGCAAGAAAGACGAGGAAGAGGATCCGGAAAACGCCGTTGTCAGGTGGGTTCGCAGGGCGTTCCCTGTCACCAAGGACTACCGCGGTCACAAGTCGATCGTGAAGATCGAGGGGAAGCGCTGGCTCACCCCGATGTTCGTGGTGATCATCGCGATCGGCAGCGCCGACCTGCTGTTCGCGGTGGATTCCATCCCGGCGATCTTCGGCATCACCCAGGACGCCTTCCTGGTCTTCGCGGCCAACGCGTTCGCGCTGATGGGACTGCGGCAGCTGTACTTCCTGCTGGGCGGTCTGGTCACCAAGCTCGTCTACCTGGCCTACGGGCTGGCCGTGATCCTGGCCTTCATCGGTGTGAAGCTGGTGATCCACGCGCTGCACGAGTACCACGTCCTGCCGGCCTGGCTGGATATCAGCAACTGGCTGTCCCTCGGCGTGATCGTGTCCGTGCTGGCCGTGACCACGGTCGCGAGCTTGCTGAAGTCCCGCCGTGACCCGGACGCGGTGAGCCAGATCGGGCAAAACCTCACGGCGAAGGCACCCGAGGAGCGCGAGGACGTGCACGCCGGAAGTGGCGAGGCGACCGGGGGCGAGAAAAATTCGTAAGCAAGGCTAACGGTCGGGTACGGTCAGCGGGTGCGTCCCCACGACATCGAACTCCTGACCGTACCCACCTCGCCCGCGGTACGCGGTGAGCTCGTGCTGGTCAGCACCACGCAGCCGAACCTGCGTGACAACGCCTACCGCAGCGGTCTCCGGCGGATCGATTCGCCGGCGAGCGAGCCCACCCCGACCGGGCTCGCCTGGACCCACGGCGAGCGGGATACCGCGCCCGCCATCTCGCCGGACGGCCGGTGGGTCGCGTTCCTGCGTGCCACCGGCGGCACCGGGCGGGCGGCCCAATCGCAGGTGTACGTGATGCCCGCGGCCGGCGGCGAGCCGAGGCGGCTGACGGATCTGCCGCTCGGCGCGTCCGCTCCGGTATGGGCGCCGGATTCCCGGCGTATCGCGTTCACCGCCCGGGTACCGGAGGCCGGCCGCTACGGAACGGCCGTGGATTACCCCGAGCGGTACGAGGAAGGCGACGCGGAGCCCACCGAACCGGCCGCGGAGGCACCCCGCCGGATCACCCGGGTCGACTATCACGTGGACGACGTCGGCTACCTGCACGACCGGCCGTCCCAGCTGTACGTGCTGGACGCCGTCGCGGCGATCGAATCGCACGACGGGTTGCCGGAGCTGGTGGCCAGCACCGACGAGAACGCCAGCGTGGCAGAGCCGGCCTGGACGCCGGACGGGCGGCACATCGTGGTGGTCGCGCAGCGCGATTGGGGCCAGCCGGAGACCCTGTACTCCGATCTGTACGCGATTCCAGCCGACGGCGGCGAACCCGTGCTGATGGTGCGCACCGAGGGGCGTGCCAGCCTGCCGGTGGTCACCAAGGACGGGCTGGTGCTCTACTTCGGGATCGCGTTCACCGGAATCGACTCGGTTGGCCGCAACACCGGGCTGTGGGCGGCGCCGGTGCGGCTGGACGGACTGGGGACGAACGGGATGCCGGCCAAGCCCCGCCGCCTCACCGACCCGGAAACCGTGGATTGTGAGCCGCTTTCCGGGCCACCGGTGCCGCACGGCGACGCGGTTCTGGTCGCGGTGCTCGACCGCGGCGCCGTGGAGTTGCGTTCGGTACCGATTTCCGCCGAGCGTGCCACGCTGACCGAGCTGCCGTCGGTCATCGGCGGGCGGTGCGCGGTCACCGGCTTCGACTCGGACGGCTCGCGCATCGCATGCGTCGTGGCCACCCTGGAAAGCGCCGGCGAGGTCGTGCTGGTCGATGAGCAGGGCAGCCGCACACTGACGGATTTCGGCGCGCCGCTGCGCGCGAGCGGGATCTGCCAGACCGTTGAGCTGACCGGGAGTGCAGCCGACGGATATCCGGTGCACGGCTGGCTCGTGCTGCCGGAAGGCGACGGCCCGCATCCGGTGCTGCTCGCCGTACACGGTGGCCCGTTTCGCTATTACAGTTGGGGACTCTTCGACGAGGCGCAGGTCTACGCCGCCGCCGGTTATGCCGTGGTGCTGCCCAACCCGCGCGGGTCGGCTGGCTACGGCCAGGCGCACGGCAGGGCGATCGTCGGTGCCTTCGGCACGGTCGACGTGGACGATGTGCTTGCCATGCTTGATGTCGCGCTGGACCGCCCGGATTGCGACGCGGAGCGGGTCGGGGTGATGGGCGGCTCGTACGGCGGTTTCCTG
This sequence comes from Pseudonocardiaceae bacterium, assembly GCA_009379845.1. Lineage (GTDB taxonomy): Bacteria > Actinomycetota > Actinomycetes > Mycobacteriales > Pseudonocardiaceae > Tamaricihabitans. The sequence continues at coordinate 102,510 of WHSZ01000003.1, forward strand.
GCCGGCTGGCTGGCCGCTCACCACGGCGAGCGGTTCCGCGCGGCGTGGAGCGAGCGGTCGCTGAACGCCTGGGATTCGTTCACCGGGTCGTCGGATATCGGCTGGTACTTCACGGACGCCTACTGCGGAAGTGATCCGGAGACGCAGCGCGCGATGAGCCCGCTCAGCTACGCGGACCAGATCAGCATGCCGTTCGCGGTGGTGCATTCCGAACAGGACTGGCGCTGCCCGATCGAGCAGGGCAAGCGGATGTTCGTGGCGTTGCGGCGCAACGGCGTGGAGGCCGAGATGCTCATCTTCCCCGGCGAGGGCCATGAGCTCAGCCGATCCGGCCGTCCCCGGCATCGGGTGCAGCGCTTCGACGCGGTACTCGAATGGTGGTCTCGACAACTGAAATGATGCCCGGCAGGGTGAGACGGTGGCCTGGAGCGTGCGGACCGCCGAAATCGCCGATGCGCGGGCGATAGCGGGTATCAACGTGGCCGCCTGGCAGTTCGCCTACCGGGGAATCGTGGAGCAGAGCGCACTCGACGCGATGGACCCGGCAGATCGGCTGGACGGCTGGCGGGACATGCTGTCACGCCAGTTCTCGGAGGAAACGTTTTTCGTTGCCACTAACGAAGCCGGTGTACTCGGCGCGTACTGCGGGGTCGGGCCGGCGCGCAACCAGTCTGATGTGGACGATCAGCTGACCGGTGAGCTGATCGCCATCTACGCGGATCCGCGCTACCAGGGCAGCGGCGCCGGCCACGCCGTACACGAGGCGGCGATGGTCCATCTCGCCGACCGCGGTTTCCAGAACACCGTGCTCTGGGTCATGGCGGACAATTCGCTGGCGCGCAAGTTCTACGAATCGCACGGGTGGCGAGCGGACGGGGTCGAGGACATCCTTGCCGTCGCCGGCAAACCGATCCGGGTGAGCAGGTACGGCCGCGATCTCCTCGACTATGCCAGCAGCGTGTAGTTGAGCTCCTCGCACACCCTGGCGAGCGGTACGTCGAGGCCGGGGTGATCGAGCGGCAGCAACACATCGGGGGCCCCAGGCAGCGCGCTCGCCGCGGGTGGATTCCACAGGCAGATGGCCGGTTCTCCGGAGTCCATTGAGGACCGGTACCAGATACCGTCCAAGTCAGGGTGCGCCGCCCTGATGGTGCGCGCCCACGCCTGGGTCACCTTCTTCGGGCCGCTGCTGATTTCCTGCGAGGCGCCCAACCTGGTCGGCCACAGTCCCCCGAGGTCGAGCAGCCGCAGGGTGCGGCGCGGGCGCACCACGACCATCCGCGGGCCATTCGTCTTACGGTCCACAATGGACGTCGTCTGGTAGACCTCGGCCACGCTGGTGCGTACCGACAGCGCGAAGTAGACCACACCCTGGTCGGTTTCGGTGCTCGGCGAACCGTCGATCGCGGGAGTCTGCGGATCGAACCGCCCGTGCGGCAGTGGTCCGGTGTAGCGGAACGAGTTCCACTCCTGCGGATGGTTGCCGTGCGCGCTGAAGATGCGCACCAGCCGGGTCGCCGGGTGTACCGCCACGACATCTTCCGTCCGGCGCAGCGCCGACGCGAGAACGGTAGGTGGGGGCGGCTGGGGAAGCCGTGCCATAGGTCGTCTTATCCGTGCCGGGATCGCCTCACGCGGGCGTGCCGAGCGTGCCGGCCAGTTCGGCTACCGGTCGCGGATCCCCGCTTGCCAGCAACCATTGGCGTGGCGTCGCGGGGTGCGTGTCGATCCGCAGATCGTCCTGCGGCGTGGTCATGAACCCGGCCACGACCAGCGGGGGCTGGTCATCCGGGAGTGCGGCGAGCACCGCCTCCAAGCCGGGGAGCACTCCGGACGAGGTGAACTGCCACGCGGGCAGCCGCCAGCCTCCCCGGTCCTTCCAGCCGATCAACCGGCCGTCCGCGAGCCGGTGCCGGATCCGGCTGCTGTCCACGCCGAGGGTCCGCGCGGCGTCCGCGACGGTGAGCGCGGAGTCCCGCAACACCGCCTGCTCGGCAACGGTTTTGGCGCGCGCGTCCACTTCGTTCGAGGTGCGGGGGCTGAGATCGAGGCCGACCTCGGTGAGCGCGTCGCGCTGGTCGGCCGAGAAGTAGTGCGAGGGGTCGGGATTGGGCGGCGACAGGCGACGGGCGGCATCCTCGATGAGGTGGAGGAACTCGGTTGCGGTCACCCGCAGCCCGGCCTTCGCCAGTACGGTTTCCAACGCGACGGTCATGCGCATAGGATAGCGCAGGTGTGCGGATTCGTGCGCCCATCCTGCTCCGTTGGGCTCGATATCACGGTCGTATTGACCGTCCGTAGCCGGCCGAACGCGCCATGTTGATCCCCGCGCCGGTATTGCGGGCGATCGCCGAGGGCCGGGTGGACCTGGCGTTCCGCCGGTGGCGCCGGCCCACCGTGCGTTCCGGCGGGACGCTACGCACCGCGGTGGGGGTACTCGCGATCGACGCGGTGGACGCCGTGCGGCCGGAGGACGTCACCGACGCGCAGGCACGGCGCGCGGGACACCGGGATCGCGCGGAGCTGATGAGCGTGCTCGCCGCCAGGGAAGGCACGCTTTATCGCATCCGGCTACGCCTCGCCGGGTGGGACGACCCGCGGGCGGCGCTGCGGGAGGACGTGCCCGGCCCGGACGAGCTGGACGCCGTGCGGGACAGGCTCGCGCGGATGGACGCGCGGAGTTCGCACGGCCCGTGGACGTCGACGGTGCTGGGTTTGATCGCGGAGCACCCTGGCGTGCGGGCCGCCGAACTGGCCGCCCGGCTCGATCGGCCGGTGCCGAAGTTCAAGGCGGACGTGCGGAAGCTGAAAGAGCTCGGGCTCACCGAGAGCCTCGAGGTCGGCTACCGGCTCTCTCCTCGCGGCCGCGCCGTCTACCGCCACTCGTGATGTCCGGTCGTCTGGCGTCACGCCCGTGCGCGAGGAATTTCGCTGTAGCGGCGACATCTGCTCGCGGACTCACAGGACTCACAGGACTCAGAGCCTGGTGGAGCTGGCCCGTTCGATGAGCCGCGCGTTCAGCGTGGTTGTGGTCGGTGCCCGATCACTGTCGGCGATCCGCTCGAGTAGCAGGTTCGCCGCGGCGCCGCCCATGTCGTAGGCGGGCTGGGCCACGACGGACAGCGGGCGATCGAGCAATGTCGCCCATGGCACGTCGTCGAAAGCCACCACGCCGACGTCGCTGCCGAGGCGCAACCCGATGCTCGCCAACGCCTCCAGCACGCCGATCGCCATGGCGCTGTTCGCGACGAGCAGCCCGTCCGGCCGGTTGTGCTCCTGGTAAAGCTCGTGAGTTGCCTTGTTCGCGCCGGCGGCGCGGTACTCCGCGCGCCGGACGAGCCGCGCATCAGCGTCCCGGCCGGCGGCGCGCAGCGCTTCCCGGTAGCCGGCGAGCCGGTCGTCCGCGGTCGGCACCCCGGCCGGTCCGGTGATACACCCGATGCGCTGGTAGCCCTCCTCGATGAGGTGCCCGGTGGCGTGCCGGGCGGCGTCCCTGGTGTCGACCAGCACGCAGTCGCAGGACCGCTCGGCGAGTGGCCGGTCAACGGCGACCACCGGCGTGCCACGATCGCGCAGCACATCCACGTTGCTCGGGGTGCCGGTGGGGGAGATGATCACACCGGCCACCCGTTCCTGGATGGCCACATCGAGGTAGCGTCGTTCCTTGCCGGTGTCCTCGTCGGAGTTACACAGCACCACGGAGTACCCGACGGCCTGCGCGACATCCTCGACGCCGCGCGCGATCGCGGTGAAGAACGGGTTCTCCACGTCGGAGATGATCAGGGCGAGCACCGCGGTCTCCTGCCGGCGGAGGCTACGGGCCGGCCCGTTGGGTTGGTAGCCAAGCGTCCTGGCCGCGTTGACGACTCTCGCCACCAGCTCCGGGTCCACGGAGGACACACCGTTCAAAGCGCGCGACACCGTCGCCGTCGACACCCCGGCCTTCGTGGCTACATCACTGATCGTTGCCACCGCACCCGTCCTTCGCCATTGAGCCCGCAGCGTAGGCGGTTTCGCGTCGTGACGCGCGACCGCCACGACCGCGGCGCGTCGACGGTATGCCTATTGACATGCCTATTGACACTGCCATATCCACAGCATAGCGTCTCGGTAAACGATTACCCGGCTCAACAATGAGGTTGCCGGCTCGTGCCGTCGCTTGCGCATCGCGCTGTCGGATGTCGTCCCCGCGGACCGAGCGATCAGCGACGCCCGGTCCGGTGCCCAACACCTTGGCGCAGGAGGACACGTGGCCCGTATCGGCGTGATCAGCATTTCGGACGGACGGCCGTACGTCCAGGAAGGTATCAGCGATTTCATCGCTGGCTACGAGGACAAGCTCGTCAAGCAACTGGAAGCCGCCGGGCACGAGGTGATCAGGGGCGCGGAACAGATCACGTCGAACACCGTGGCCACCTCGGTGGCGCGGCAGGTCGCTGCCGAGGGCGTGGACCTGACCGTGCTGCACTACGCGGTCTGGGCGTTCCCGCATTTCACCATGCTCACCGCCGGTGAGTTGCCCGGCCCGCTGGTGCTGCTGTCCACGATCGATCCGGTGCAGCCCGGAATGGTCGGCATGCTGGCAGGCGGTGGTGCGCTGGATCAGATCGGGCGGGCACACACCCGGCTGTGGGGTGATCCGCAGGACTCCGGGCTGATCGAGGCGATTGGGGTTCGCGCGTCGGCGGCCGCGGCGGTGCGCGGCCTGCGCGGTTCGACGTTCGGCAGGATCGGTGGGCGCCCGATGGGGATGTACACCGCGGTGGCGAACGCCGACCAGTGGCAGCGCGAGTTCGGTGTGGACGTCGAGGAGATCGACCAGCTCGAGATCATGCGGCGGGCCGATGCCGCTGATCCGGCTGAGAAGAAGCGCGGCAGGCAGTGGCTGGAAAAGCACGCGACCGTGCACTACGACGGCAAGAAGTTGACACCGGAACTGCTCGAGCGCCAAGTCGGTTCCTATCTCGCGATGCGCGAGCTGATCGACGAGTGGAACCTGGACTTCACCGGCATCAAGGGACAGCCGGAGTTGACCCAGTATTTCGCGACGATGGATATCGCCGAGGCGTTCCTGAACGACCCGTACGACTGGAACGGCGGGAAGCGGCCGCACATTTGCGCGACCGAGGCCGACATGGACGGCGCGCTGACGATGCAGGTGCTGCACAAGATTTCCGGCACGCCGGTGCTGTTCGCCGATGTCCGGCACTATCACGAAGATCGCGACGTGTGGGATCTGTGCAATTCGGGGCAGCACGCCACGTGGTACGCGGCGCGCAGCGATGACCCAGCCGAGAACCTGGCGCGGGTGCACCTGTATCCGGAAGTGTTCTTCTTCCCGGCCGGGGGTGCGTCGGTGCAACACATCGCCGCGCCCGGTGAGATGACGTTGGCCCGGTTGACCAGAAACGGCGGTCGGTACCGGATGCAGTTGATGCACGGCGAGTTCCTCGAGTTCGACGCGGCCACCAACGAGGAGCTCGTGCAGCGGTCCACGCCGGAGTGGCCACATGCCTGGGCGAGAATCGACACGCCGGCCTCGACGTTCCTTTCCCGGTTCGGCGCCAACCACATCCACGCGATTCCGGGTGATCGGCGTGCCGAGCTGCGCGCGGTGTGCGAGCTGCTCGACGTGACCCTCGACGAGTTCACCAGGGAGTAACCGTGACGGGCAACGACCTGCTGCTCGGCATCGACATCGGCACCTCGAGTTCGAAGGGGGTGCTGGTGGATTCGGCTGGGACGATCCTGGCTCGCGCGAGCCGGCCGCACGAGACCTCGACTCCGCATCCTGGGTGGGTCGAGCACGACCCGGAATCCGTGTGGTGGGCGGATTTCCTCGAGATCACCAGGGAGCTGGCCGGTGCGGCCGGTGGCAGGCAGATCGCCGGTCTCGGGGTCAGCGGCATCGGGCCGGTGCTGCTGCCGGCGGACGGGGCCGGCAAGCCGCTGCGCCCAGCGATTCTGTACGGAGTGGACACTCGGGCCACCGAGGAGATCGCCGAGCTGACCGAGGAGCTCGGCGCCGAGGCGATTCTCGAGCATGGTGGGACACCGCTTTCCAGTCAAGCCGTCGGGCCGAAGGTGCGCTGGCTCGCCCGGCACGAGCCGGAGATCTACCAGCGCACCGAGCTGATGTTGATGGCAAGCTCGTATCTGGTGCACCGGCTGACCGGGGAATACGTGCTGGATCATCACTCGGCGAGCCAGTGTGATCCGATGTACGACCTGCGCGAGCGCGCGTGGGCGCCGGACTGGGCGGCGCGGGTGGCGCCCGGCCTCGAGTTGCCTCGCCTGGCATGGCCCAGCGAGGTGGTCGGCACGGTTACCGCGGCGGCCGCGGCGGAAACGGGTTTGCCGCAAGGACTTCCGGTCACCGCGGGCACGGTGGACGCGTGGGCGGAGTCCGCAAGCGTCGGGGTCGCCGAGCCCGGCGAGAGGATGGTCATGTACGGCACGACGATGTTCCTGATCAACGTGCTGACCGATCCTCGGCCGCATCCGGGACTGTGGACCACCTGTGGCGCGCTGCCGGACACCTACTCGCTCGCCGCCGGGATGGCCACCTCCGGTGCGGTGACCGACTGGCTGCGCCGGTTGCTGAGCGGCGATTTCGCGGAGCTGGTCGCCGAGGCGGGCGAGGTGCCAGCCGGCAGCAAGGGATTGTTGCTGCTGCCGTATTTCGCCGGTGAGCGCACCCCGCTGTTCGACCCGGACGCGCGGGGCATCATCGCGGGATTGACGCTCGAGCACGGGCGAGGTGAGTTGTATCGCGCCGCGCTGGAGGGCATCGCGTACGGGGTACGGCACAACCTCGAGGCCATGAGCTCCGCAGGCGGGGCCGCGCGCCGGCTGGTCGCCGTCGGGGGCGGCACGCAGGGCGGGCTGTGGACCCAGATCGTGTCCGATGTGGTCGGTGCGCCGCAGGACGTGCCGGGGGAGACGGTGGGTGCCTGCTTCGGGGACGCGATCCTCGCCGCGATGGCGATCGGCATGGACGTCGACGTGCGACGCTGGAATCCGGTCAGCACCACGGTCCGCCCGGATCCCGGGCGGGTCGAGGCCTACGACGAGTACTACCGGCGCTACCGCGAGCTGTATCCCGCGACGGCCGGCATCGCGCACTTCCTGGCCGGCCAGCAGCACGCCGCCGACACGGCTCGCTGACCCCGCATCCGCTGACTCCCGCATCCGGGGCGTGGGTGCGCGGATCCCAATATGCATCCATATTGGGATCCGCGAGAAGCCTGATGGCTTAGGGGCGGTGCCAGCTGGTGGGGTCGGCGGCGGTTTGCTCGCCGCTTGCCATGTCCTTCACCTCGTGCGGGCCGCCTTCCTCGAAGGGCGGGAACCACACGAACGGGATGCCTTTGCGGGAGGCGTACCGGATCTGCTTACCGATCTTGTCAGCCTGGTGGTACAGCTCGGTGTTCAGGCCGCGCTCGCGCAGCCGCGCCGCGGTGGCCACCGCCGCCTGGCGGCGCTCGTCGCTCGGCACCACCACGAGCACGTCACTCGGGCTGCTCGGACCGGGCTGGATCAGCCCTTCCGCGACCAGCTTCGCGAAGATCCGGGTGAGGCCGATGGACAGCCCGATACCGGGCAGGCTGCGCCGGATGAACGAGCCGGCCAGGTTCTCGTACCGGCCACCCGCACAGATGCTGCCGTAGTCCGGCCAGTCGGTGAACTTGCACTCGTAGACGGTGCCCGTGTAGTAGTCCAGCCCGCGGGCGACGGACAGATCGGCGACGACACTGCCGGTCGGCAGGTCGGACAGCGAGTCCAGCACGAACGCCAGCTCATCCAACCCCTCGGTGAGCAGATCGGACTTCGCGCCGAGCCGGGTGATGTCCTTGATCACCGAGCTGTCCGTGCCGCGCACCTGCGCGAGCTCCAGGCAGGCGGTGATCTGCTCGGTGCTCAGCCCGAGGTCGTCGGCCAGCATCCGCTGGACACCGGCCGGACCGACCTTGTCGATCTTGTCAGCGATCCGGATCACAGCGAGTGGATCGCCGATGCCCAGCCCCTCGTAGAAGCCCTGCAGCACCTTGCGATTGTTGATGTTCAGCGTCCAGCCCGGTAGCTCGAGGCCGGTGAGGATCTCATGCACGATCCGCGGGAGCTCCGCGTCGAAGTGCAGCGGCACCGAATCGACATTGATCACGTCGATGTCGCACTGGGTGAACTCGCGGAACCGGCCCTCCTGCGGGCGCTCGCCCCGCCAGACCCGCTGAATCTGGTAGCGCTTGAACGGGAACACCAGATCGTTGAAGTGCTGGGCGACATACCGTGCGGTCGGTACCGTGAGGTCGAAGTGCAGCCCCAGCCTGGCTTCGTCAGCGGAGTCGTCAGCCTGCAGCCGGCGCAGCGTGTAGACCTCCTGCGAGGTCTCTCCCTTGGCCAGCAGCACATCGAGTGCTTCAACCGACGGGGTCTCGACGGAGCAGAACCCGTAGCGTTCGAACGTCCGCCTGATCCGGTCCAGCCAATGCAGCTCGACCAGCCTGATCTCCGGCGTCCACTCCGGGAAGCCGCTGATCGGTGCCGGCCGTACCACCTGCTGGTCGCTCATTGGCGGGCTCTCTCCTCATTCGTGCGGGTCAACCGGAACCAGGGTATCCGGCCGCGATGTCGCCCGATTGGCCAGGTCAGCAGGGGTGAGCAGGGGCGCCGTCACGTGCCCTCGGCAGCCGGTGTTCGACCGGCGGCAGGTCGAACGGGCGATGCGGCAGGGTCTGGTACCAGTAGGCCACCGAGGACAGATCGTCCGAGCGCTTGTTCGCGTGTCCGTGCTCGATGGTCACCCGGATAGACGTGGAGAAGATCACCGGATCCTCGATGTGGAAGCGGTACAGCGAGATCTGACCCTTCCAGTTGGCCTGACCGGGCAGGGTGATCCCGTGGTACGGCGCATGGTAGGTCTGCGTCGGGCACCACGCGGTGTTGAAGTAGTCCTCGGTTCCGGTGCCGTGCAGGCTGGGCGGGAACGGCTCGCCGTCGATGAAGATCATGTCGTCGCCCTCGCCGTACCAGTCCCACTCCGTGCTGTCCGAGAGGTTGTGGATGTTCAGAACGCAGCCCACGTAATGCCCCTGGCCCTCGGCGTCCAGGATCAGGTAGTTGCCGTCCCCGGTCAGGTTCGTGCCCTGCAACAGGAATTCCGCTGTGCTCTGATCCTCACGAGGCACCCCGTCGGTCGGGTTTTCCCTTCGCCACTGCGCATGGAAGTAGCCGAGGTCCGGTTCGGCGACCGAATAGCTTTCGTAGTCGATGTAGTAGTAGAAGAAGGCCGGTTCCCGTTCCAGCTCGCTAATCAGCTCGATCCTGGCGCGTTCGGCGTACGGCATGGCGAACCAGCAGTTGAAGCCCTTGCCGTCCTCGGGGCTCAGTTGCAGGGGCGCGGACACGAAGTTCGTGGTTTCCCCGTGCCCGACCCCGAAGAAGTCCCCGAGCGGCACCAGCACGCTGGGATGCTCCGAGCCGTCCCAGGTCATTTTCAGCACCAGCCGCCGCAGGTAGTCCGGCTCGGCTGGGGATGGGCCCTCCGGGTGGGGCACCGCCACCGTGCACCAGATGTGCGTGATCGCTCCCGGGCCGGCCAGCTCGGCAAGGACCGCCGTCTGTCCGGGTTGGACGGTGAGGCGATCGTCGTTGCCGCCGCTGGTATCCCAGCTGGATGCGCGTCCGCGCCGCGCGGTCCGCAGCCGAGGCAGATCACGCAGGCTGCTGCCGTGCTGCCCGTATCCCGGTTCCGGCACTCGTCCTCCTATGTCAACCCGGTCGTCTTCAACGAGCCCACCAACCTGCGCTGCCCGAACAGAACACGATCACCGGGGTGATCGCCGCGCCGGTGCCCTTCGTTTGACGCACGGCGTGGTTGCCGCCTGTCATTACTTCGGCTGGTCCCGCCCGGCACCGAGGGTTCATTCCTGGCACGCGCGCCATTCACTGTCGCATGATGTCGTGCCACTGCTCGAAAAGTGCGCGCGAGGGCCGCGGCGCACGCGGGCGGGAGAGGGGTCCGACGATGAGTTCCGCGAAGTTCGCGCGCCGGTACGCCGCCATCGGCGCGGTCGTCCTGCTGAGCGTGCTGGTCCCACCGGCCGCCTCAGCGGTCGGCAGTGGCGAAGCCACGCACGGTATCGCAGCCGAAGAGGTGGCCCCCGGGGTGAGCTACCAGAAGGTCGAGAAGTCCACCTCGAACGGTTCGGTGGTGGCTCACCTGCTGACCGTGGACCTCAGCAACCCGGACACCGGCCTTGACCTGCTCTACCCGGATGCGGTGGCGGCGGCGAACGAGGTCTCCGACATGGCCGACGCGCAGCACGCGGTGGCCGGCATCAACGCCGATTTCTTCAACCTCAGCGAGAACCACGCCGGCGTGGAGGCAACCAAGTCCTCGGTCGGTCCGGCGATCGCGGGCGGCGAAGACCTGAAGGCGGCGGTGCCAGACGGGCAGCGGTTCGGTCCCGGGATGGCGGACGGTACGTCCACGAGGGACGTGTTCGGCGTTTCCGAGGACGGGACCGCGCGGCTCGGCAGCCTGGCGTTGGACGGCGTCGCCAGCTCGGCGAAGGGGGAGTTCGATCTGGAGGGCTTCAACCAGTACGCGATCGCGGAGGGCGGCATCGGCGCCTACACCAGCGACTGGGGCGAGGTGTCAAGGGCAAGGTCCACTTGCGGGACGGACACCGACCGCGAGGCGCCGTGCAGTTCCGAGACCGAGGAAGTCGTGATCAAGGACGGTGTGGTTGCCGGGGAGAGCGACGAGCCGGGGTCCGGAGCGATCCCGGCGGACACCGTGGTGCTGATCGGGCGCGAAGGCGGGGACGACGAGCTGGAACAGCTGGAGGCAGGCGACCAGGTGACCGTGCGGCACCAGCTCACCCAGGGCGGCGGTGCCGCGTTCCGGTTCGCGGTCGGCGGCGCCCCGATTCTCCGGGACGGCGCCCCGCTGTCCGATGTGGACAATTCGACTTTGGCGCCGCGTACCTCCGCGGGGGTGAGCGCGGACGGCAAGACCGTGTATCTCACCGCCGTGGACGGGCGTTCCAGCGACAGTGTCGGGATGAGCCTGCGTGAGCTGGCAGACCTGCTGCGGGAGTTCGGCGCCGACGATGCCGTGAACCTGGACGGCGGCGGCTCCACCACGCTGGTGGCGCGCGAATCCGGAGCCGATAACGTCACGGTACGGAACGCCCCTTCGGACGGCGCGGAACGTGCGGTCGCGAACGGGATCGGCGTCTTCTCGGCCCGCTAGGTACACCCACACGGAGGACCGCTCGGGTAAGAGGGATCGTGGTTATTTCGCTGTTGTTGACTTCACATTGTCGACGGTTAATGTGATGACAGTGGGCTTGCGTCACGAAAAGTTGATGTCGAGTTACCACGGCAACTGTTCGTTGCTGCCGCCAGGCTTGCGACGGTGCGGCACCTCGGGGGAGGAGCGCGAAAGTGACGAAACAGACGACGGTGAGCATCATCCCGTGCGGTGCGATGCACGCGGACCTGACGTGGTTGTTGCTGGCGCCCGGCAAGACCATCCGCCGGCGGCAGGACAAGGAGCAGCCCGCACCGTGGACCGAAGTGCCGACACATTGCGTGCTCGTGGACACCCCGGACGGCAAGTTGTTGTGGGACACCAGCGTGCCACGCGACTGGGAACAGCGTTGGGCCGAAACGGGATTGCAGGACTTCTTCCCGTATGACGCGGTCAGCGAGGACGAGTACTTCGACTCCCGGCTCGCCCAGCTCGGTCTGCAGCCTGGCGACATCGACTACGTGGTGCTCTCTCACCTGCACTTCGACCACTCCGGCAACGTCGAGTTGTTCAAGAACACCAACGCCAAGCTGGTGTGCAGCGACAAGGAGAAGGAGTTCGCCTTCGGCTTCGACGGCGCGTTCAAGGGCGCGCATGTCAAGGCGGACTACGAGAACCTCGAATTCGAAACGGTCTCCGGGGACACCGAGTTCTTGCCGGGCGTCACTCTCCTCCAGACGCCTGGCCACACCCCGGGCTGCATGTCGATGCGGGTGGACCTACCGGACACCGGCACGATGATTTTCACGTCGGACGCCGTCTACATGGGGGACAGCTACGGACCTCCGGCGATACCGGCCGCGATCGTGAGCAACCTCGAGCAGTTCTACACCTCCGTGGAGAAACTCCGTGGTATCGCGGAGCGAACGAACGCGACGATGGTGTTCGGGCACGATCCGGAGCAGATCCACAAGCTGCGTACCGCTCCCAGCGCGCACTACACCTGATCCGAAGCCGCACGACCGCGATCTGGCACGGAGGCGCTCCGACATGACAATGCCCGATGCCCAACTCACCGAGGAAACGATCTTCACATGGGGCGCGCCGCCGTTGAAATTCGGCGCGGGTGCCTCCGACGAGATCGGGTTCGACTTGGCGCAACACGACGTCCGACGGGTACTGGTGATCACAGATCCGGGTATCGCCCGCACCGGCATCGCGCACCGCATTGCTGACGCGCTGCACCGGTACGACCTCACGGCCGAGATCTTTGACGGCGTGCACGTGGAACCCACCGACGACAGCTTCACGAAAGCGGTGGGGTACGCCACCGAGCAGGGACCGTGGGACGCCTTCGTCGCCGTCGGCGGCGGCTCGGCGATCGACACCGCGAAGGCCGTCAACCTGTTGACCAGCCACCCAGGCGAGTTGATGGACTACGTGAACAAGCCGGTCGGGCTGGCCAAACCCCCGCCGGGGCAGCTCAAGCCGCTCGTGGCGGTACCGACAACGGCCGGTACCGGGTCGGAGAGCACCGCGATGTGCATCCTGGATGTGCTGTCCATGAAGGTGAAGACCGGCATCAGCCACTGGCGGCTTCGCCCCACCCTCGCGGTTGTCGATCCGCTGCTGACCACGAGCATGCCGCCGGAGGTCACCGCGTCCACCGGGATGGATGTGGTGTGCCACGCGCTCGAGTCCTACACCGCGCGGGACTATCGCACCTTCGCACGTAAGAAACCCGAGGAGCGCGTCACCTACTGCGGCGCGAACCCGGTGTCCGACCTGTGGTGTGAGAAGGCCATGACGCTGCTCGCGTCGTCGTTCCGCAAGGCGGTGGCGGACGGCGCGAACGATGTGGACGCCCGGATGGACATGATGATGGCGGCCACCTTCGCCGGTATGGGATTCGGCAACGCGGGCGTGCACATCCCACATGCCAACGCGTACCCGATCGCCGGCATGGTCACCGACTACGTGCCGGCCGGCTACCCGCCGGACGAACCGATGGTGCCGCACGGGCAGTCGGTCTCGCTGACCGCGCCGGAGGCGTTCCGCTACACGTTCCCTGCCGCGCCGGACCGGCATCTGCGGGCAGCGGAATTGTTGGGCCCTGGCGCGGAGAAGCTCGACGATCCTGCCGAACAGCTGCCAAGCGTGCTGGTCGATTTGATGCGGGATATCGGTATTCCCAACGGGATCGGCGCGGTGGGCTTCTCCGAGAGCGACGTGCCCGACCTGGTGCCCGGCACCATGAAGCAGCAGCGGCTGCTGGCGACCTGCCCGCGCGAAGTCGGTGAGCAGGAGATCGCTGACATTCTCCGCAAGTCCGTGCAGAACTGGTAAGGCCGGTTGATCATGCCGATTTACGACTACCGCTGCGAGTGCGGTTCCCGGTTCGAACGGTTGGCGCGGCGCGCCGATTCACTTGCTCCGGATTGCCCGCGCTGCGGTGCCAGAACCGCCAAGGTGCCGTCCGCCGCCGCGGTCGTGGGGCGGGCGGATCCAGGGCTTTCCGGCGAGCGGATGCCGCAGACCTGGCGTGGCACCCATCGCGGCGACCGGGACTACCTCACCAAGCTGCGGCGAGACTGGGAACGGCGGCAGCGGTTGGAAGAGCGTCATCCGGAACTCGCCGGAGACACCCGGCCGGTGCTGGCGCACGAGGGCCGGTTTCACGACAAGCCGCTGCGTGCGGGTGATCCGATTCCCGAGCCGCCCGCACACGGCCACGGGCACGGCGGCGCCGCGGGATCCGCCGGCACTTCCGGAACCGGCAGCGAGTAGCGACGCGTTACCGGCTGACCAGATCGTCCGCCGCCGGCCGGTTCGAGGACGCGCGGATGCCGCTACGTGCCAGGCCCTGACCGGCCAGCCGACTGGGCCGACGCGCCATCGGACGCCTCGGCGACACGCGCGTGCAGCCGTTCCCTGATCTGCTCCGGGGTGTACGTGCGGCGTTGCCGCTCGGCCCTGGCCAGCACCACCCCGCTGGCCGCCACACCCACGAATCCGGCCAGCCCCAGTACCTTCCACCAGCGCATACGCCTAGGCTACAGCCGTGCCCGACACACGTATCAGACTGCAGGACGCCGTCCACCAGACGCGCACCGGCGACGTCTGGCTGTTCCGCGGGCGGGCGGTGGCCGATCGGGCGATCCAGGTGACCACGAACAGCCCGATCAACCACGTCGGCATGTCCGTTGTGATCGACGACCTCCCGCCGCTGATGTGGCACGCCGAGCTCGGCCGGTCCCTGACCGACCTCTGGTCCGGGACCCACCAGCGCGGCGCCCAGCTGCATGATCTGCACGACGCGGTGGTCGTGTGGACCACCAAGTACGGGCAGCGGGCGTGGCTGCGCCAGCTCGATCACCCGGTCACCCGCGAGATGGAGGACGCCGTGCTGCGCATCGTCGCGCGGCTGGACGACACCCCGTTCCCGTCCACCGCACGGCTGGCATCGAGGTGGCTGCGGGCCCGGTTGCCACGGCTCAAGCGGCGGATCAGGGAACACGAGCTGGAAACCGCCTACTGTGCCGAGGTGGTGGCCGTGACCTATGAGGCCATGGGGCTGCTGCCGCGCGGGCGCCGGCCGAACTGGTACGACCCCGGCCGGTTCTGGAGCGGCGACGAGCTCGGCCTGGCCGCGGGATCAGGGCTCGGGGCCGAGATCGCCGTGGACGTCCCGCCCGACGCGCGGATCGGAGCTACCCGATAGCCGGCGCCGCGCTTCCGGATGGCCCAGGACTACGTGGGCGCGGCCGGGCGAGCAGCCGGTTGACCGCGATCGCCAGCACCGCGCCGCTGCCCGCGACGCACCACAGTGCGACCTGCCAGGCGCCGGTGAACTCCGCAGCGAGCAGCGCCCGGTCCGGCCCGGCAAGGTCGCCGGCGGCGACGCGGTTGGCCAGCCCGGCTGAGCCGAGCCGGGTGTGCAGCAGGCCGATGAGCGCCGAGCCGAATACCGCGAGCACCAGGGTGTTGGCGCCGCCCCGGACCGTGTTCAGAAAGCCGGCGGCCATCCCGACCCTGTCCGGTTCCACGAGGTTCATCGCGCGGCCGTCCATGATGCCGATCGTCACGCCCATCCCGATCCCGATGGTCAGCAGCGGGCCGAGCAATTCCACGGCCCGCACGCCGGGATGGATGGTGGTCAGCCAGGCGTTGCCGCCTGCCAGCAGGAACAGGGCGAGCGTGACCAAGCCGCGGGCGGGCACGCCCCGGTTCACCAGCCAACCGCCGACCGGAGGCGCGAGCAGCACCGGGGCGGTGAGCATCAGCATGATCAGGCCGGCCTCCTTCGTGGAGATCTCGTTGACGCCCTGCAGGTAGGTCGGCAGGAAGCCGAGCAGCCCGCCGAAGCCGACGGCGATGGCGAGACCGGCGAGATTCCAGCCCATGAACCCCTTGTTGCGGATCAAGGTCAGATCCAGCACCGGATGCGCGCTGCGGCGTTCGACGAGCGCGAACGACACGAGCAGGGCGGCTCCCACGGCGAACAGGGCGAGCACCCGCGGGCTGCCCCAACCGGCCTGCGGGCCCTGCGCGATGCCGAACATCACCAGAGCGAGGCCGCCGATGAAGGTCGCCGCTCCCGGCCAGTCCAGCCGGGAACGTTCGGCCGCCCGCGACTCGGTCACGAACGCGGTGCCGGCCAGGATGAGCACCCCGACGGCGGCGAAGAACACGAAGGTGGTGCGCCAGCCGAACTCACCGACGAGCCAGCCGGACAGGCTGGGGCCGATCGCGAGGCCGACGCCCGCGCCGGTACCCATCGCCGCGAATGCCCTGGTCCGGGCGGGTCCGTGGAACGTCGTTGCCAGGATCGCGCCGCCGCTCGCCAGCACCCCGGCCGCACCGACGCCGGAGAGGGTGCGGGCGGCGTTCAGCAGCACGATGTCGGTCGCGGCCGCGGTGGCGATGGTGCCGGCGATGTAGATCGCGTTGCCGGTACGGAACACCCGGCGGCGGCCGAAGGAATCCGCCAGTGATCCGGCCACCAGCATGCACGAGGAAGCCGTCAGGAAGTAGCCGGTGACCACCCATTGCAGGGCGGTGCCGGAGGTATTCAGGTCGAGGCCGATGCGCGGCAGCGCCACGGTCGTGCCGGACATCAGCATCGGCAGGACGAGAAACCCCAGAAGTACCAGCGCCAACGTGACGCCGGGGCTGGAAGGTCGCGTCCGCGTGGCGAATGTGGTCATGGTATCGACACTAGAACCTCAAGTATTGTCGAGGTCAACCGTTCGGGAAGAGGTTCGTGTCATGCGGGAACCGGCTTGGGACAAGGCGGAATTGACGGTCGGGGAACTGGCAGCGCGCAGCGGGGTCGCCGTCTCCGCACTGCACTTCTACGAGCGGGAGAAGTTGATCAGTAGCCGGCGCACCGCGGGCAATCAGCGGCGGTATCGCCGGGACACGTTGCGGCGCATCGCGTTGATCCGGATCGCGCAGCGGGTAGGCATCCCGCTTTCGGAGGTGCGGGCCGCGCTCGCCGAGCTTCCGGAGGGCCGCACCCCGAACCGGCGCGACTGGCAGCAGCTGTCCAAGCGGTGGCGCGCCGAGCTGGATCAGCGCATCCATCACCTGCAGCAGCTACGGGACAGCTTCATCGATTGCGTGGGATGCGGCTGCCTGTCCATCAGCCGGTGTGCGCTGGCCAACCCGCAGGACCAGCTCGGCGAGCACGGACCGGGCCCGCGCCGGCTGCTCGAATCCTGACAAAACGAGCGCCAGGGGGTCTGTAGCACACCCTTTCCTTCAGTGATGTAGCTCCGTGTAACGACTTATGGCGCGCAAGCGAACTAGTGACCACAGGAAAACGGCAAGCCAAGGGCTCATTCAGTGGCACAAGTGCACCCATCCAGCTCCAGTGAGGACGCAACAGGCGTGGCTTCCGAACAGCTAACCGCCTGGCCAACGCATAACCACATCTTCGGCGATGTGCGCGCCCCTTCTGTCCAGGCGAGAGACATCCACGGCGACCTGCACTTGCACATGGCCCCTGCGGGTTTCTCCCCGCAGGTTCTCCCCGTCTCCGATCACACTATGGCAACTGGTAGTGACCACGCTGCCCTTGAACGACACATCTGGCGATCTTGGGTCAGTAGGGCCTTGTGGGCCACCGGCCATTGGATGTTGTCTCTGCTGACCCTGCTACTTGCGTGCGCCCTTGCCGGATACCTCGTCGATGAATTAATCGGCCACGGCTCGTTCAGCATCAACCTCGCTGCCGACGGTGCCGCTATTGTGGTGATTGTCGTCAGTCTTTACCTGCGCTGGAGGCAATTGCGACGGCGGCACTCGTCCGATGCCGGTGGCATGCCCGCCGAAGTCTTATCGTCCTTCTCCACCTACCTAGATCGAGTTCTTGATAGGTGGACGCCAGCGCGCCTCCGTACGTTTTCAACTAAGGCGCTTTGCGCGGCGACAGTGTCGTTCTACATGTTGGTTATCGGCGCCTTTACTGTCGGAACAGAGCCGCTAACGCCTGGCTCTACCGCAGGCGGTAATAATGCTGGGTTGATCTTCCTAACGATTTCGGCGGGAGTATGCAGCCGGTTGCTCATCAAACGATGGCGTAACCACGATTGACTTGAGAATTCACCACCCCGTTCGCGCCGCTCGGCAAGCTTCGGCCGCTCCGCGTCGAGCGTCGAGTCGTCCCCGGCCCCGCCCCGGGTAGAACCAGGTGTCGTCTGGCAGCTCGCCGAAACCCTCGACTCCAGGTCCTCCATCAGGCTGGTGAAGTCCTCGGGGTTTGTGGTCCGCCCAGGACCGCCGGGGTACCGCGAGTCGCCGGTGAACAGGTGCGGGTGACCGGCGGGTCGCGGTACAGCAGGGCGATCGACCCCGGCGTGTGCCCGCGCAGGTGAATGATCTCCAGCTCGCTGTCCCCGACCCGCACCGTGTCGCCGTGCTCGACCAGCGTGTCCGCGGGGAGTCACTGGCCGCGCTGGCCGTCGAGTGCTTCGCGCATCAGGTCGAGGTGTCCACAATGCCGGGCGGTTTCCTCGACCAAGTGCGCCAGCGCGTACCGCAGGGTGAACTCCATGCCTGGGGCGCGGGCGGGTTCGTCGAGATCGGCCGCCAGTGCCACCTCCCGCGAGGCCGCGCATTCCGCGAGATAATCGCGTACCGCGTCGGCCAGCGTGTCGTCATCGGAAAGTTCGAATCCGTCGAACGACGCGCCGTCCGGCCACGGCGTGGGAACATCCCTTGCGGCGAAGTCGATGCTGAACCACCAGCGTTCCACCGCCGTCAGGTGCTTGATCATGCCGAGCGGCGTTATCGCGGACGGCGCGACCGGCGCGTTTCGGGCCAGTTCCTCGGACAGCCCGGCGACCTTGTTGACCACTGTCGCGCGAAGGAAGTCGAGCAGCCCGCACAGGGTGTCCCGCTCGTTCGCCTGCTGCGGGGCGGGAACTCGCTCGATCGGCCGCACGCTCATGGCTGGCTCTCCATCGCCGTCTCGTGCACGTGGCGCCAGCGCAGCCCGTTCCGTGCCCGGTCGTCCGGTCGCAGGGCGGCGCTGACCCGCCGGCTCGCGGAGCGATCACCCTCGGAATGCACCTCCACGAACCGCGCGACGATCAGCTCGTCCGTCGTCACGAGCACCTCGATGTCCCGCACGTCGATCCGCAGACCCGGCCGTGCGTTGCCGGCCTCGGCGAGCCCGGCGAGCAGCGTGTCAAGCGAGATCGCCCGGCCGTCCGTGGTGACCATGGAGAAATCCGCGGTGTGCGCGGCGCGCAGCGTGTCGAGCACCTCGCGGTCGCACGCGGATCCCAGCCACCGCGCGAGCACCTGGTGCTGCTGCTCGATCTCGTCCGCCACCCGGCCGGCGAGCGCACCGGCAGCGCTCACCACCCCCGCTCGCGCCACTCGGCGAGCTTCGGCCGCTCCGCGCCGAGCGTCGAGTCGTCCCCGTGCCCCGGGTAGAACCAGGTATCGTCCGGCAGCTCGCCGAAGACCCGCTGCTCGACGTCGTCGAGCAACGAGCGGAAGTCCTCCTGCGACGTCGTCTTCCCCACGCCACCTGGGAACAGCGAGTCGCCGGTGAACAGGTGCGGGTGGCCGCCGGGGTCGCGGTACAGCAGGGCGATCGAGCCCGGCGTGTGCCCGCGCAGGTGGATGATCTCCAGCTCGCTGTCCCCGACCCGCACCGTGTCGCCGTGCTCGACCAGCTGGTCCGGCGGCACCGGCAGGGCGGCCGCGTCGGCGGGGTGCGCGACCGTGTCCGAGCCGTTCGCCCCGGCCACCGCGCCGAGCGCCTGCCAATGATCGCCGTGCTGATGGGTGGTCACGATGGTGCGCAGCGTCGGGCGGTCGTCCGCGTGCCCGATCAGATCCGACAGCCGATCCGGATCGTTCGCGGCGTCGATCAGCAGCGCCTCGCTCGTTTTCGGGCAGACCAGCAGGTACGCGTTGTTGTCCATCGGCCCGACGGACAACTTCGTGATGCTCAGCTCGCTCAGCGTGCGCCTGGCGGCGGCTCCGCCCGGTTCGACATGTCCGGTGTATTCCTCGACGACATCCACGCCGATCACCGTAGTAGCTCCCGGGTGCTCCGCTCCACAGTGCCGTGCGATGCGTTGCCGTGCGATGCGTTTCGGGTGGCGCGCCGTGTGCGGTGAGCCACCGCGAGGCATCCGGAACGATACTGCGCGCGGTTTTGTCAGTGGGCGGTTCTAGCATGGGCGCGGGAGTCTGCACATACCCCATGCGAAGAAGCTCCAGCGATAAGCTCATGCGTCAAACCATGTGAAGGGGAATCGGCGTGGCCGACCGCCTTGTCGTTCGCGGTGCCCGCGAACACAACCTGCGCAGCGTAGATATCGACCTGCCTCGGAACAGCCTGATCGTGTTCACCGGGCTGTCCGGTTCCGGCAAGTCGAGCCTCGCGTTCGACACGATCTTCGCCGAGGGGCAGCGGCGATATGTGGAATCGCTCTCCGCGTACGCGCGGCAGTTCCTCGGCCAGATGGACAAACCGGACGTCGACTTCATCGAGGGCCTCTCGCCGGCCGTTTCGATCGACCAGAAGTCCACCAGCCGCAACCCGCGCTCCACCGTCGGCACGATCACCGAGATCTACGACTACCTCCGGCTGCTCTACGCGCGCGCCGGCAAGCCACACTGCCCGCAATGCGGCGAGCCGATCAGCCGGCAGACCCCGCAGCAGATCGTGGACCAGGTGCTCGACATGGAGGAGCGCACCCGGTTCCAGGTCCTCGCCCCGGTGGTGCGCGGACGCAAGGGCGAGTACGTGGACCTGTTCTCCCAACTGCAGACCCAGGGCTACGCCCGAGTCCGGGTGGACGGCGTGGTGCACGCGCTCACCGACCCACCGAAGCTGAAGAAGCAGGAAAAGCACGAGATCGCGGTGGTTGTCGACCGGCTCACCGTGAAGTCGAGCGCGAAACAGCGGCTCACCGACTCCGTCGAGACCGCGCTTCGACTCGCCGACGGGCTTGTCGAGCTGGAATTCGTGGACCTCGCGGAAAACGATCCGCACCGCATCCGCGGGTTCTCCGAGCACCTTGCCTGCCCGAACGGGCACCCGCTCGCCATCGAGGACCTCGAACCGCGCTCGTTCTCGTTCAACTCGCCGTACGGCGCCTGCCCGGAGTGCACCGGCATCGGCTCCCGCAAGGAGGTCGATCCGGAGCTGGTGGTGCCGGACGACGAGATGTCCCTCGAAGAGGGCGCGATCGCCCCCTGGTCCGCTGGGCACAGCGCGGACTACTTCCAGCGGCTGCTCGAATCGCTCGCCGAAACGATCGGTTTCCGGATGGACGTGCCGTGGCGCCGGCTCCCGGCGAAGGCGCAGAAGGCGGTGCTGCACGGCGTCAACGAGCAGGTCCACGTCCGGTACCGCAACCGGTACGGCCGGCAGCGCTCGTACTACGCGAACTTCGAAGGCGTGATCCCGTTCCTCGAGCGGCGTCAGGAACAAACCGAGTCCGACTACATGCGGGAGCGCTACGAGGGCTATATGCGCGAGGTGCCCTGCCCCGCGTGCCAGGGCAGCAGGCTCAAACCGGAGATCCTCGCCGTGTCCCTGGAGCACGAGACCCGCGGCGCGCGGTCCATCGCCGAGGTGTGCGCGCTGAGCGTGGCCGAATGCGCGGACTTCGTCTCCGGGCTGACGCTGGGGGAGCGGCAGGCGATGATCGCCGGCGCGGTGCTGAAGGAGATCAACGCGCGGCTGCGCTTCCTGCTGGACGTGGGGCTGGACTACCTCTCCCTTGATCGCGGCGCCGGCACCCTTTCCGGTGGCGAGGCGCAGCGGATCCGGCTGGCCACCCAGATCGGCTCCGGCCTCGTCGGCGTGCTGTACGTGCTGGACGAGCCGTCCATCGGGCTGCACCAGCGGGACAACCACCGGCTGATCGAGACGCTCAGCCGGCTGCGCAACCTTGGCAACACCCTGATCGTGGTCGAACACGACGAGGAGACCATCCGCAGCTCGGACTGGGTGGTGGACATCGGGCCGGGCGCGGGCGAGCACGGCGGGCACATCGTGCACAGCGGCCCGTTCAAGAAACTGTTGCGCGCCAAGGATTCGCTGACCGGTGACTATCTGGCGCGGCGCAAGGAGATCCCGGTGCCGCCCATCCGGCGCCCGGTGAACAAGAGGCGCCAGCTCACCGTGGTGGGGGCGCGCGAGCACAACCTGCGCGGTATCGACGTGTCCTTCCCGCTCGGCTGCCTCATCTCGGTAACCGGGGTGTCCGGTTCAGGGAAATCCACCCTGGTCAACGACATCCTGGCGATGGTGCTGGCGAACAAGCTGAACGGCGCGCGGCAGGTACCCGGCCGGCACACCCGGATCAAGGGACTCGACCTGGTTGACAAGCTCGTGCAGGTCGATCAGTCCCCGATCGGGCGAACCCCGCGGTCCAACCCGGCGACCTACACCGGCGTGTTCGACCACATCCGCAAGCTGTTCGCCGCGACCACCGAGGCGAAGGTGCGCGGGTACCAGCCGGGCCGGTTCTCGTTCAACGTGAAGGGCGGGCGCTGCGAGGCCTGCGCCGGTGACGGCACCATCAAGATCGAGATGAACTTCCTGCCGGACGTGTACGTGCCGTGCGAGGTGTGCAGGGGCGCCAGGTACAACCGGGAAACCCTCGAGGTGCACTACAAGGGCAAGACCGTCTCCGAAGTGCTGGACATGCCTATCGAGGAGGCCGCGGAGTTCTTCGAGCCGATCAAGGCGATCCACCGGCACCTCAAGACCCTTGTCGACGTCGGCCTCGGTTACGTGCGGCTCGGCCAACCGGCGCCGACCCTTTCCGGTGGCGAGGCGCAGCGCGTGAAGCTCGCCAGCGAGCTGCAGAAGCGCTCGACCGGCCAGACCGTGTACGTGCTCGACGAGCCGACCACCGGCCTGCATTTCGACGACATCCGCAAGCTGCTCGGGGTGATCAACGGCTTGGTGGACAAGGGGAACACCGTGATCGTCATCGAGCACAACCTTGACGTGATCAAGACGGCGGACTGGATCGTGGACATGGGGCCGGAGGGCGGTTCGGGGGGCGGCGTCGTGGTCGCCGAAGGCACCCCGGAAACCGTCGCCGAAATCGAGGAAAGCTACACCGGGCAGTTCCTCCGCCCGGTCGTGGCGAGCGAGGTATCCGCGACCGCCTGACCCGAGTAGCGCAAGACGCGGCGTGGATGCCCTTAGGTGCCGGGACCTCGCGGGTGGGGTAGGAAGAAAGTTTGAGTTGTGGGTCGAGTTCCGGCCGGCTCGGTCGTCATCTTCTCGACGGCACCACGACGCGAGGTAGGAGGCACACAATGCGGTACATGTTGCTGCTCTACGGATGCGATGATCGCCCGCAGCCCGGTGACCCGGGCTTCGAGGAAGCACTGGCACGGGTGAACGCGTTCGCCGAGGAATGCCACCGGCGGGGCACGTACGTGGCCGGGGATCCGCTGCGCCGGTCGAGTACGGCCACCACGGTTCGGGTTGAGGACGGCAAGACGCTGATCACCGACGGGCCGTTCGCGGAGACCCACGAGCAGCTCGGCGGCTACTACATCCTCGATTGCCGGAATCTCGACGAGGCCCTCGAACTCGCCGCGCTCTGCCCGATGGCGCAGCGGGGCCCGGTCGAGGTGCGGCCGCTGGACGAAATTCCCGGCGCGTGGCGCGGACCTGCCGATATCCAGCGGGCGGCGGTCGCCGAGGGATGACCGGCGACGCGCCCGCGCTGACGGTCGAGCGGGTGTATCGCGAGCATCGGGCGACGATGCTCGCCGCGCTGGTCCGGGCACTCGGCGACTTCGAGCTGGCGGAGGACGCCCTGCAGGAGGCGTCCGCGCTGGCGCTGCGTCGCTGGCCGGACACCCAGGTCCCCGACGATCCGGTCGCGTGGCTGCTCACGGTCGCCCGGAATCGCGCCATCGATCGGCTGCGGCGGGCGCGGATGGCCCGTACCAAGCAGCACGAGCAGGCCGCGGAAGAAGCGGCGCGGGGCACGGTGACGATGATCGACTATGGCGAAGAACGCCTGATCAGCATCGGTGACGATCGGCTGAGCCTGATCTTCACCTGCTGCCACCCCGCGCTGTCATCCGAGGCCAGGGTGGCGCTGACGTTGCAGGCCGTGGTGGGGCTGACCGCCGGCCAGATCGCGCGCACCTTCCTGGTCGGCGAGTCGACGCTGGCCGGGCGCCTGGTGCGCGCGAAGCGGAAGATCCGCGATGCCGGCATCACCTTCCAGGTTCCCGCGGATCACCTGCTGCCCGAACGGCTTTCCGGGGTGCTCGCGGTGGTGTACCTGATCTTCACCCAGGGTTACACGGCCGCGCCCGAGTCGGACGAGCATCGCAGGCTGCGCGAGGAGGCGATCCGGCTCGGCAAGCTGATCGCGAGCCTGATGCCCGACGAGCCGGAGGCGCTGGGGCTTGTCGCGTTGATGCTGCTGCACGACTCGCGCGGCGCCTCGCGCTACACCACGGCAGGCGAGCTCGTGCTTCTCGAGGACCAGGACCGAAGCCGCTGGGACCGCGACGAGATCGCGGAAGGCATCCGGTTGCTGGACACGGCGCTGCGCTACGAAGCGCCCGGCCCGTACCAGCTACAAGCGGCGATCGCGGCGGTACACGCGCAGGCGGCGACTCCCGAGCGGACCGACTGGGCGCGGATCGCCGGGCTGTACGTCGAGCTGCACAGTGCGGCGCCATCACCGGTCGTGGCGCTCAACCACGCGGTCGCCGTCGCCATGGCCGAGGGGCCGGCAGCCGGTCTCGAGCTCATCGACGAGATCGACGGGCTGCGGCGATATCACCTGCTGCACGCCGCCCGCGCGGACCTGCTGCGCCGCCTCGACCGTCGGGAGGAGGCCGCGGAGGCGTACCGTCGCGCGCACGAGCTGGCCACCAATCCCGCGGACCGGCGGTTCCTCGCGGGGCGGCTGCTCGCATTGGATGAGGGGCGCTGATCGTGATGCGGCTGGACGTTCTCGAACACGGACACCGGTTGCGGGTGCGGCTGTTCCTGTCCATGACGGCGCGGCTGTCCGGCGTCGAGATGGCCGATGTGGCGAAGACGTTGCTGTACCGGCCGGAATTCTTCGGCCGCGCCATGGTCGCGCTGTCCGCCGAGATGATGCGTGGCCCGTCCTTCTGGACCGCCGGCGAGCGGGAGTACCTGGCGCTGTATACCGCGCGCCTGCACCGCTGCCCGTTCTGCATCGACTCACACGCCGAGATGACCCGGATCGCGTCGGCCGGCGAGATCGACCCGGACGACCCCGGCTCGGCGCGCCCCGAACTGACGGCCGTGCTCGGGTTCGTCGAGAAGGTGACCCGCACGCCCGAACAGGTCCGCGCACCCGATCTCGACGGGGTGCGCGCCGCGGGCGTTCCCGATGCGGCGGTCGTGCAGGCGCTGCACGTCAACCTGATCTGGAACGTGGTCAACCGGTTTGGGAACGCGTTCGGTTTCGAGCTGCGCGAGGGGCAGCTGGAGAAAGGCACGCGGGCGCTGCACCGGCTCGGCTACCGGTTCCCGGGCTTGCTCACCCACGGCAAGGGGCGGGTTGAGGAGCGGTCCGTGACCGCCGAGCTGGAGCGGGCCGTCTTCGGGTCGCCTGCCGAGACCGAACCGGCGATCCGCCGGGCCGCCGCCACCGGCGATCCGCTTCCCGAGCGCTGGGAGCCCTACGCAGCGACGGTCCGCGACGCGTCGTACCGCGTGACGAACGACGACATCGACCGCCTGCTTGCCGCCGGGCACAGCGAGGACGCCATCTTCGAGATCACCGTCTGCGCCGCCGTCGGCGCGGCGCTGCGCAGCCTCGACGCGGGCCTGCGCGCGATGCGGGGCGAATCGGAAAAATCCCCGTGAGAAGTGTCGAGTGGGCCGGTCGCCGTTCGTCCTCAGGTGCGTCACGGTTACCGACACCGAAGGGATCGAACACATGTCTGGCGAGATCAACTGGTTCGAGCTGCCCGCCGAGGACACCGCGCGGGCACGGGAGTTCTACGGTCAGCTGTTCGGCTGGCGCACCAACACGTTCGGCGAGGATTACCACGTGATCGAGAACGGCCCGGTCGGGGCGATCGCGCCGAAGGATGGCCACCTCACCCACCCACGGGTCTACTTCGCCACCGACGACGTCGACGCGTCTGTCCGGCGGGTGCAGGAACTCGGCGGGAAGAGCGAGGACGTCCAGGCCGTACCGGAAGTCGGCCGTATCGCGCACTGCCAGGACAACCAGGGCACCCCGTTCAGCCTGTACGAACCGGCCCTGTACGAACCCGCGCGGTAAGGGCGCACATCCGAAAGCGGGAGGAGAGCCGAGGCCCTCCTCCCGCTTGTCGTTGGCTACCTGGATACCGGCTGCCACGGCGCTCGACCGAGAAAGGCCAGCAGCCGGGTCTGCCCGTCGGAGCCGGGCGGCGGGGTCAGTTCCGCATCGAACAGCCCTGGCCCCCGGGTGATGTGCGTGCGTGACCACGCGTACGAGTCGGGGATGAGCTCGGGGTCGAGCCGCACCTGGTACCCGAGAGCGTGCCCGACGTCCCAGGTGTGTGCGAGGTGATCGGTCACCAGTAGCGTGATCATCGCCGCCAGTGGCACGTCACCGAACGGTTTGGTGGACACGGTTCGGCCGAGGGACTCCTCGTTGATCGTCTCGAGTGCGTTCGCGCGGGCGACGCGCCAGGTCTTCAGCGGATCGGAGCCAGCCATCTCGCCGGGATGCGGCGTGCCGGGAGCACCGGTGGTGACGGTGTACTCCTCGCCGGTCGCCCAGTGCAGTAGCTGTTCCTGGCCCCAGATGACATGACCGGCGACATCGCGAAGTGTCCACTCGGCACAGGCGGAGGGCGCGTCCCAGCTGTCCTGCGGAACCGCGGCCAACATCGCGTCGAACCCATCCTGCGCTCGCCGGTAGGACTCCATGATCTCCATGACTCTTTCCTTTCGGACTGACGGTGCTATGCCCCAAGGACGAGCGGCGTCGGGCCGGCTCGACATCTTCGACCGCGAATATCAGCTCGCTGACGCCGATCGGTATGACCCCACCCTCGAGCGCTCCCCGGTCCGGCACCATGTGCGGATGGCGGCGACGCGAGAGATGAGCCCCGAGGAGTTCTTCGCGGGTCATCCCACCGCCCACGCGGTGTTCGAGAGGGTGCGCTCGATAGTTGGCTGGTTCGGGCCGTTCGAGGTACGTGTCTCCAAGAGTCAGGTCGCCTTCCGGCGCAAGCGCGGCTTCGCGTACCTCTGGCTGCCGGGGCAGTACCTCGCGAAGCCCGCCGTCGACGTCGTGCTGTCGATCGCTCTCGGTCGTCACGACGAGTCCGAACGTTTCAAGGAAGTCGTGCACCCCGCTCCGGCGCACTGGATGCACCACTTGGAGCTGCGCGATGCGGGCGATCTCGACGACGAGGTGGCCGGATGGCTTCGCGAGGCGGCTGACCGCGCTGGGTGAGTGGCCGGGTGGATCGTGTCGCGGATCGCATCAGCGATCCGGCACGGACCACGCGCCGTAGCCGATTTCACGGTTCCGGGCTGTCCCGTTGCCGGGATGGCTCGGCGCATACTGGCGATTGTGTCGTTGCACCATTACCGGTTCCGGAATTCGTGGTTCGTCGCCACGTCGGCCGAACGAGTGTTCACGGCGCTCACCGAGCTCGGCGACTACCCGTTGTGGTGGCCGCATGTCCGTGAGGTGAATCAGGTGGACGACAACACGGCCGAAGTGGTGTGCCGCGCCGTGTTGCCGTACGCGCTGGTGCTGCGGATGGTGCGGGTGGAGCAGGACGAGTCGTTGGGACGGCTCGGCGTGCGACTCTCCGGCGACCTGGAAGGCTCCCTGCGCGGCCTTGTTCAACCGCGCGCGGGCGGCACCAGGGTGGAGATCACCCAGCAGGTGGTGGCGAACAAGAAGTTGCTGCGCCGCCTCACCCCGGTGGCCCGCCCGGCGTTCCTGGTCAACCATGCGTTGATGATGCGGCGCGGGCAGCGCGGCCTGCGCGCGCACCTCACCGGGTAGCACCCAGGCCGCGCCGCGAGCACTCAGCCCGGCACGGTCTCCTTGGCCCGTTCCGGCGTCTCGGCCGTCGCTTCGGGTTCGGCGTGTTCGTCGAGCAACGTGGCCTCGTTGAACGGGTCGTCGCCGGCGAACACCCGCCTCGCCCGCGCGGTGTCGAACTTCTTTGTCCAGGTGCCGATGAGCACGGTGGCCACCGCGTTGCCCGCGAAGTTGGTCAGCGCGCGGGCCTCGGACATGAACCGGTCGATGCCGAGGATGAAGCCGACGCCGTCCACCAGATCAGGCCGGTGTGACTGCAAACCGCCGGCGAGGGTGGCGATGCCGGCGCCGCTGACCCCGGCCGCGCCCTTCGAGGCGATGATCATGAAAACCAGCAGCGAGATCTGCTCGCCGATGGACAGCGGGCTGCCCTGCGCGGACGCGATGAACAACGTCGCCATGGTCAGATAGATCGCGGTGCCGTCCAGATTGAACGAGTATCCGGTTGGCACCGTGATCCCGACGACCGGCTTGCTGACCCCGAGATGCTCCATCTTGGCGATCAGCCTGGGAAGCGCGGACTCCGATGATGACGTGGACACGATCAGCAGGAACTCACGCGCCAGGTAACGCAGCAGGCGGAAGATGTTCACCTTGGCGCCAACCCACAGCAGCGCGCCGAGCACGCCGAACACGAACACCAGGCAGGTCACGTAGAAGCCCAGCATGATCACCGCGAGGCTGGCGAGCGCATCCCAGCCGGTGTCGCCGACCACGGCCGCGATCGCGCCGAACGCGCCGACCGGTGCCGCCCACATGATCATCGCCAGGATGCGGAACACCAAGCGCTGGATGTGCTCGATGCCGCGCAGGATGGGCCGCCCAGCCGGTCCGAGCTTCTGCAGCGCGAACCCGGCGAGCAGCGCGACCAGCAGGGTCTGCAGCACCTCGCCCTCGGTAAACGAGGAAACCAGGCTCTCCGGGATGATTCCCATCAGGAAGTCCACGGTTCCTTCCGAACCGGACGCCTCCTGCTGCGCCTCCGCGGCCGCACCCTCGGCCATCCGCAAGCCCTCGCCCGGATGCAGCACATTACCCACGATCAGGCCGATGACCAGGGCGACCGTTGACATCGCGAGGAAGTAGCCGATGGCAAGCACGCCGACCTTGCCCACCTGCGCTGCCTTGGCGACCGAGCCGATCCCGAGCACGATCGTGCAGAAGATGATGGGCGAGATCATCATCTTGATCAGGTTCACGAATCCTTCGCCGAGCGGTTCGAGTTCGGTGGCGAAGCCGGGGAAGGCGAACCCGACGATCACGCCCAGCACCACGGCCGCGATGACCGCGATATAGAGGTAGTGCATCCGGTCCCGACGCTGCCGCTGCTGGCCGTCGCCAGCGGTGCTCGTTGCTGTAGGCACCGTTGCCTCCCGTCCTTGTTCTTCGGCGACACAAGTTCACGGTGACTATCCACAGTGGCCGCGGGGTGGTCACGATTGTGTTCATTTCGTTCACAGGCTGCTCGGCGGCACCGGGGGCGGGTTGTGGTGACATATGGGCGTGTCGCCTCGCGCCCGGAAGCAGTGGAGCCTGGCACAACAGCTGCTCGTGCTGCAGGTGGCGATCGTCGGCACGCTGGTTGGTGGTGGCGTGCTGCTGGCCTACCTGGACGCCAACCGCGCGACCGAGGACCGTGCCCGCGAGGAGGTCGTCTCGGTGGCGGCTACCGTGGCGGACGCCCCGAATGTCCGCTCGGCGTTCCGCTCCGCGGATCCCACCGGTCGGCTGCAGCCGTTCGCCGAACGGGTGCGTGCGGACACCGGCGTCGACTTCATCACGATCATGACGCCGAACGGGATCCGCTACACCCACCCGGATCCGGAGCGGATCGGGCACCGTTTCATCGGCAACACCCGGCAGGCGCTTGCCGGGCGGGTGTTCACCGAGACCTACACCGGCACGCTGGGTCCGTCGATGCGCGCGGTTGTGCCGGTGTTCGACGCGGACCGGCGGATCACCGGGCTGGTCAGCGTTGGCATCACGGTGCGGGCGATCTCCGCGGAGCTGCGGGAGCGGCTCGTCCCGCTGTTCACGGTGGCCGCCGGGGTGCTGGTGGTCGGGGTGACGGGCAGCTACCTGGTCAGCCTGCGGCTGCGCCGGCACACCCGGGGGAGGGCGCCGGGCGAGTTGGCGAGCATGTTCTCCTACTACGAGGCCATCCTGCACGCCGTGCGGGAAGGGCTGGTGCTCGTCGGCCGGGACGGCCGAGTCGAGCTGTGCAACGACGGCGCCCGCGAGTTGCTCGGACTGTCCGGGAATGTGCAGGGCCGGCCGGTGAGCGAGCTCGCCCTGCCGGCCGACCTCGCGGCCGCGATGACCGGCACCAAACCCCGCACCGATGAGATCCACGTGACGGACACCAGCGTGATCGTGCTGAACACCGCCCCGGTCGCCTCCCGAGGTGGCGCCATGGGCAACGTCGTCACACTGCGGGATCACACCGAGTTGCAGGCGCTGACCGGGGAGCTGAACACCGTGAAAGGGTTCACCGAGTCGTTGCGGTCCCAGGCGCACGAGGCGGCCAACCGGCTGCACACCGTGGTCTCGCTGGTCGAGCTCGGCCGTTCCGAGGAAGCGGTGCGGTTCGCCACCGCCGAACTGGCGCTCGCGCAGCGGCTCACCGATCAGGTCGTGCACGCGGTCAGCGAACCCGTGCTGGCCGCGTTGCTGCTCGGCAAGACGGCCGAGGCGCACGAGCGGGGCATCGAGCTGGTGATCACCGAGGACACCGAGGTGGACGAGCTGCCGGACGGCGGTGTCGAACCGCGTGACCTGGTGACCATCCTCGGTAATCTGATCGACAACGCGATGGCCGCGGCGGCCGAAGCCCCCGGCGAGCGGCGGGTGTTCGTCACCGCGCGGATCGAGGGGGCGGAGTTGGTGCTGCGGGTCGCGGACACCGGATCCGGGATGGACCCGGACGCGGTGCGTGCGGCTTTCCGGCGCGGCTGGTCGACCAAGCGGGACGCCGGCCGCGGTCTGGGACTCGCGCTGGTGGGCCAAGTGGTGCGCAAGCACGGCGGCAGCATCGACGTGGATTCCCGCACGGTGTTCACCGTGCGGCTGCCGCTGCGAGCGGAGGCCACGCCGTGATCAACGTGCTGGTGGTGGAGGACGACCCGGTGGCCGCGGACGCGCACCGGCTCTGCGTCGAGCGCGTCGCGGGCTGCGCGGTGGCCGGAGTGGCGCACTCGGCGGCCGACGCCAGGCGGATGCTGGACCGGGAAAGGGTGGACCTGCTGCTGCTCGACCTGTACCTGCCGGACACCCACGGGCTGGAGTTCTGCCGGGCGCTGCGCGCGGCCGGGCACGCCGTCGACGTGATCGCGGTGACCTCGGCCCGCGACCTGTCCGTGGTGCGCGCCGCCGTGTCCGTCGGCGTGGTGCAGTACTTGCTGAAACCGTTCACGTTCGCCGCACTGCGGGAGAGGCTGGAGCGCTACCTGCGGTTCCGGGATACGGTTGACCGCACCGGCGACGCCAGCGGGCAGGCCGAGGTGGACGAGGCGCTCGGCACGCTGCGCAGCGTCGATCACAGCGGGCTGCCGAAGGGGATGAGCGGGGAGACCTTGGAGGCGATCAGCGCGGCGCTGACCGAAGCGGGGGAGCTCTCCGCGGGGCAGGCCGCCTTGGCGACGGGCGTTTCCCGGGTGACGGCCCGGCGCTATCTGGAGTATCTCGCCGACAACGCGCTCGCGGACCGCAAACCGCACTACGGGCAGGTCGGCAGGCCGGAGCTGTGGTCCCGGTCAACCAGCCGGCCGGGCTGACCGCAGCGCACGGCCGGCAAGCGCGCCGGTCACGCCGGTCGCGCCGGTCGCGCCGGTCGCGCCGCCGTCTGTCGCTGGAGTGCCGTCGTCGATCGCTGGAGTGCCGTTGACGAGCACGTACGGGATGCCCTCCGGCCGCCGCCGCGGATCCTCGAAGGTGGCCGTGTCCCGCACCGTGTCCGGGTCGAACAGCACCAGATCGGCCGCGTAGCCCTCGCGCACCATGCCGCGGTCGGGCAGCCGCAACCGGCGCGCGGCCTGGCCGGTGAGGTGCGCGACGCACTCGGCGAGCTCCAGCACGCCCAGCTCGCGCACGTAGCGGGCAAGGTACCGGGCGAAGGTGCCCCACGCCCTCGGGTGCGGCCGGTCGCCGACCAGCAGCCCGTCGCTTCCGCCGGTATGCGTGCCGTGCCGCATGATCGTCTGGACGTTGTCCTCGTGCCCGACGTGCAGCAGGCACGACGTGCCGAGCCGTTCCGAGACGAGCACATCGAAGTACAGCTTCGCGGGTGCGACGCCGGCGGCCCGCGCGGCTTCGGCGACGCGGTGGCCGACCAGGTGCGCGTTGCCGGCGTGCCGCACCCCGTTGATCTCGATGCTCTCCCAGTCGACAGGCACGCCGTGCGCGCCGTCCGCTCCGATTTCCTCCATCTCCTCACGAATCCGCTCCCGCACGTCCACATCGGACAGCCGGCGCAGGGTGGCTTCCGGCCCGCCGTCGGCGGCCCAGCTGGGCAGCAGCGCGGACAGGTAGGTGGCGCCGGCCAGGTACGGGTAGCTGTCCAGTGAGATGTCGCAGCCGGCCGCGACGGCGCCGTCCAGCAGATCCAGCAACTCCGCTGCCCGGCCGCGGTTGACCGGGAAGTTCATGGTGGCGTGTGCGAGGTGCAGCGGGCAGCCGGAGCGGCGGGACACCTCGATCATCTCGGCGTACGCTTCCAGTGCCCCGGCGCCGTAGCCGCGGTGATGCGGGCTGAAATACCCGCCCCGCTCGCCGACCACCTCGCACAGCGCGACGAGTTCGTCGGTGCCGGCGTACATCCCTGGCGTGTAGGTCAATCCCGCGGACAGCCCGAACGCGCCGTCGGCAAGTCCGGTCGCGACGAGCTCGCGCATCGTGTCCACTTCGGACTCGGTGGCCGGCCGGTTCGCCCACCCGACGGCGAGCATCCGGACCGTCCCGTGTGGAACCAGGTACGCGGCGTTCACCGCGATGCCACGGTCGAGCCGGTCGAGGTACTCGCGCACCGAGCGCCAGTTCCAGTCGAAGCCAGGCGGATCGTCGTTCCACCCGGCGAGTTGTGCGCGCAATGCCTCCAGCGTTCCGTCGTCGACCGGGGCGTAGGACAGCCCGTCCTGTCCGAGGACCTCGGTCGTCACACCCTGCCCGACCTTGGCGAGGTGGTCGGGTTCGGCGAGCAGCTGGATGTCGGAATGCGCGTGCATGTCGATGAACCCGGGTGCCAGCACCAGATCGGCGGCATCCACGACGCGCCGCGCGGTGAGCGTGCCGGGGGCGTCGATCGTGGCGATCCGCCCGTCCCGGACGCCCACATCGCCCCGGTACTCCGGCGCGGCGGTGCCGTCGACGATGCGCGCGGCACGGAATGCGATGTCCATGTCCTGCCCCTAGAAGTACGTGCGGACGAAGTCGACGACGGTATCCCCGTCCACCACCGGGATCAGCGACCACTTGTCGAAAACCGTGCACGGGTGGGAAAGGCCCAGTCCGATCCAATCGCCGACCTGGACGGGGGAGCCTGCCGGCAGGGTGAGATACGCGTGCTGGTCGTTCAGTTTGCTGATGGTGTGCCCGGCGAGTTCGGCCGGCTCGGCGTCGCCGCGCCGCCACAGCTGCGGCTCGGGGAGCCCCTCGTCGAAGGACGCGTCCCGCTTGCCGAGGGTGAGCAGGGCGAGCTCGTCGGACGGTCGGGAGCTGACCTGTGCCCAGGCGCGCAACGCGGAACGCAGCGGCGCGGCGTCGGTGATCCGTGGCGTGCTGCCAAGCGGGGAGATGCCGCGGTAGAACCCGTCGTCGTGGGTGAGGTAGCCACCGCTGCGCAGTACCGGCAGCACCGGGAGCCCGCCCGGCCACCCGGCCGTGAGGCCGTCGGCGACCTGGTCGAAGTACGCGCTGCCGCCCGCGGTGACCACCACCCGGTCCGCCTCGGCGAAGAATCCGCCGTCCCACAACGAGATCGTGACCGATCGCAGATCGTCCAGATAGGACTCGATGGCAGCGCGGGAGGTCTCGGTGGCGTCGTGCGCGAGCGAACCCTCGTACCCGCTCACGCCGACCAACCGCAGCGCTGGGCTGTCCCGCACCGCGTCGGCCACCGCCAGCGCGGTCCCGGTATCCCGCGCGCCGGTGCGCCCGCCCTCCGCGCCGAGCTCAACGAGCACGTCCATCCGCCGGCGAGCGCCGCTGGCCCGCAGCTCCTCGGTCATCAGCCGGACGCCACGGACCGAGTCCACCCAGCAGCAGAAGTCGAACCCCGGATCGGCGTCCAGCTCGCCGGCCAGCCAGCGCAGCGCCGCCGGGTCGACCAGCTGGTTGGCGAGCACCACGCGGGACACGCCGAAGGCGCGGTACACCCGCAGCTGGCCGGCGTTCGCCGCGGTGATGGCCCAGGCGCCGTGCCCGGCCTGCTTGGCGAACAGCTGCGGGGCCATCGTGGTCTTGCCGTGCGGGGCGAGCAGCACCCCGCGTGCCGCGCACCACGCCGACATGGTGCGCAGGTTGTGTTCGAGAGGTTCGGACTCCAGCACCATCACCGGGCCGAGGAACCCCTCGGTGAACACCCGGGGTCGCCGGGCCGCGGCCTCCGCGATGGACAGCCCGTGCAGCGTGTCCGGAACCGCCTTGAACCGCCAGTCAAGGCGTTCCGCACGCGCGGTCTCGATGGCGGCGTGATCCAGTGTGCACGCCTCGGTCGTCGTGGGCCGCATTCCTCACCTCGATCAGCACCGGGACACCGGCCGTTGCCTATAGTCCACGACGACCCATTCATACCTGGTGAGGGAGTGGTTATGGCCAAGGTCGCGATCAGCACGGAGAACGCGCCGAAACCGGTGGCACAGTACGCGCAGGCCGTGCGCAAGGGAAACGTCCTGCAGATCGCGGGGCAGGTCGGTTTCGACCCGAAAACCGGTCAGCCGGCCGGAACCAGCGTGGCCGAGCAGACCACGCAGGTGTTCAGGAACATCGAGGCGGTGCTGGCGGCTGCCGGCGCCAGCATGAATGACGTGGTGATGATGCGCGCCTACCTTACCGATACCGCCCACTTCGGGGAGTTCAACGAGGTGTACAACGCGCTGGTGCGGGAGCCCCACCCGGCCCGCACCACGGTCTACGTGGGCTTGCCACCCGGCCTACTGGTGGAGATCGACGCGCTCGCCGTGCTTGGCGACTAGCACCGCAAGCCGCGCAAGTGGGTGTGAAGATGTGGGTGAAGAGGGCTAACGGACGGGGCCGGTATAGCGCTCGCCGGGGCCCTGTCCTGGCTCGTCCGGCACCGTGGAGGTCTCGCGGAACGCCCGCTGCAGGGACTGCAAACCGTCGCGCAGCGGGCCGGCGTGCGGGCCGAGGTATTCCGCCGAAGCGGTGACCAGCCCGGCCAGCGCGGTAATCAACCGGCGAGCCTCGTCCAGGTCCCTGGTCGGGCTGTGCGCCGGGTCGTCGGCCGAGAGCCCGAGGCGTTCGGCCGCGGAGGACATCAGGATCAGCGCCGCGCGGCTGATCACTTCCACGCTCGGTACGTCGGCGAGCTCTCGGACGGATGCGTCCGCCAGATCCCGCGAAGAGGCGGGCTGTGCTGCAGGCTCGTCAGCCACGTCTGCTACCCTCGCATAAGCGACCAGCTCCCGAACCGTCGGGGGCCGCAAGTGGAGCCCCGCTCCCACCCGGGTCACCGTTGAGGTGGCCGGGTCCGGTCTCGTGATTCGTCGTGAATCGCGTCTACCTGGCGTTTGGCGCCAGGCGATCGGATGTGGGCCCCACGCGCCGAAATAGGCCGTGGGGTTTACGTGTTTTATGGGGCGTCACGAAAAGCAGCAGTAGTTACCACTCTGGACCAAGGAGGCCCCATCAGCTCCGAGTCGCGCATCAATGAGCGCATCCGCGTTCCCGAGGTTCGCCTTGTCGGACCGAACGGCGAGCAGGTTGGCATCGTCCGAATCGAGGACGCACTACGGCTCGCCCAGGAAGCGGACCTCGACCTCGTCGAGGTCGCGCCGCAGGCACGCCCGCCGGTCTGCAGGCTCATGGACTATGGCAAGTTCAAGTACGAGAGCGCGCAGAAGGCTCGCGAGTCCCGCCGCAATCAGCAGCTCACGGTCATCAAGGAACAGAAGCTTCGCCCGAAGATCGACCCCCATGACTACGAGACGAAGAAGGGGCACGTGTCCCGCTTCCTCGATCAGGGCCACAAGGTCAAGGTGACGATCATGTTCCGGGGCCGCGAGCAATCCAGGCCGGAACTGGGGTACCGGCTACTGCAGCGGCTGGCGGAGGACGTGGCCGAACTCGGCTTCGTCGAATCCAACCCCAAACAGGACGGCCGCAACATGATCATGGTGTTGGCCCCGCACAAGAAGAAGGCGAAGGCCAAGGCCGGCAAGGGGCAGGCGGAGCGTTGAGCAATCGGCACTCCGCCGGTCGAGGAGCCGTAGCACGAAAACGAGGACACAGATGCCGAAGAACAAGACGCATTCCGGGGCCAAGAAGCGCATCAAGGTCACCGGTCGCGGCAAGCTGCGCAGGGAGATGGCCGGCCGCCGGCACCTGCTCGAGAAGAAGCCGAGCACCTTGACCCGCCGGCTGGAGGGCACCACCGGGGTGTCCGACAACGACAAGCGCCGGCTCAAGAAGATGCTCGGCCGTTGAGCGGCCGCACCAGCCCGATGACTTGCTGACCACCGTGCTCGCACGCCCCGAACGTGCGCGCCCCGAGAGATTGACAGGATGGACCAGTGGCACGCGTGAAGCGGGCGGTCAACGCCCACAAGAAGCGCCGCACGACCCTCGAGCTCGCCAGCGGCTACCGCGGTCAGCGTTCCCGGCTGTACCGCAAGGCGAAGGAGCAGAATCTCCACTCGCTGAACTACGCCTACCGGGACCGCCGGGCCCGCAAGGGTGACTTCCGCCAGCTGTGGATCACCCGGATCAACGCGGCCGCGAGGGAGAACGGCGTCACCTACAACCGCTTCATCCAGGGCCTCAAGGCCGCTGGGGTCGAGGTGGACCGCAAGATCCTCGCCGAGCTCGCGGTGAACGACCTGCAGGCCTTCACCGCGTTGGTCGGCGTCGCGCGCGAGCACGCTCCCGCACGGTCGGCCGCGAAGGGCCAGTGAGGGGGCCGGCGACCGGCCTTCGCGAGCCCATGCTTCGGCCGCGAGATGACTGATCAACGACCCGGGGTAGCGCCGTTCACCGAGCGGACACCTCGGGTCGTTGCCGCGCGGCGGCTGACCACCCGTTCCGGGCGGGACGAGGCCGGCAGGTTCCTCGTGGAAGGCGCGCAGGCGGTGCGGGAGGCACTCGACTGGGCCGCGCTGGCACCGGGCCGGATGCCCGAGCTGTTCGTCACCGAGGCCGCCCGTGCCAGGCACCCCGAGCTGGTGGACCGGGCCGAGCTGGCCGGCGCGCGGATCTCCGTGGTGACCGAACGGGCGGCCGCGGCGTGTTCGGAAACCGTCACCCCGCAGGGCGTCATCGCGGTGTGCACGCAGCTGACGCAGCCGCTGGAGGCCGCACTGACCGGTGCGGCGAGGCTGGTCGCGGTGCTGGTCGGGGTCGCCGATCCCGGTAACGCCGGCACCGTGCTGCGGGTCGCGGACGCCGCCGGAGCGGACGCGGTGGTCTTCGCCGGCGAAGCCGTGGACCCGCACAACGGGAAGTGCGTGCGCTCGTCCACCGGCAGCATCTTCCACCTACCGGTGGTGCGCGGCCGGGATACCCCGGCGGTGCTGCGAGCCTGCCGGGCCACCGGGTTGTGGGTGCTGGCCGCCGACGGGCGGGCCCGAACGGCCCTCGACGAGGCCGGCGATCAACTCGGTGCGCCGGCGGCATGGCTGTTCGGCAGCGAGGCCCACGGGCTTCCGGAAACCACATTGGGTGAAGCCGATGTGACGATTAAGGTACCAATATATGGTGCCGCGGAAAGTCTCAACCTGGGCACCGCGGCTGCGGTATGTCTGTACGCGAGCGCGATGGCGCAACGAACCCGCAACCGAGGGTTAATGGTTGACCCGACCAGCGATCACTTAGGATCGACATCCGTTCCACACGGTACGCCGGAGTGAGGGGTCCGACGTACCGCTGACCTTGGTTTCCTCAGATGCGAGGAGTTGTCCACGACACGATGTCCGGAGCCAACGACCCGTATGACCCGAAAGAGGTCGCCGCGCTGGCGCCCGAGGCGCTGCAGAGCGCGGTGGAAAAGGCGCGCGAGGAGTTCGCTTCGGCGGCTGACCTGGACGCGCTCGCCGCGGTGAAGCCCGCGCATCTGGGGGATCGGTCGCCCGTGCTCAGCGCGCGCCGGGAGATCGGTGCGCTGCCTCCGGCGGCGAAAGCGGATGCCGGCAAACGGGTGAACGAGGCTCGCGAGCAGATCCAGGCCGCGTTCGACGAGCGCCGCGAGCAGCTGCAGGCCGAGCGGGACTCCCGGGTGCTGCGCGAGGAAGCGGTGGACGTGACGCTGCCGTGGGACCGGGTGCCGAGGGGCGCGCGCCACCCCG
Source organism: Pseudonocardiaceae bacterium (assembly GCA_009379845.1). Classification (GTDB taxonomy): domain Bacteria; phylum Actinomycetota; class Actinomycetes; order Mycobacteriales; family Pseudonocardiaceae; genus Tamaricihabitans. Next base: position 140,840 of record WHSZ01000003.1, read on the forward strand.
TGACGACCCTGTGCGAGCGGGTCGCGGACGTGTTCGTCGGCATGGGCTACGAGGTCGCCGAGGGACCCGAGCTGGAAGCCGAATGGTTCAACTTCGACGCGCTGAACCACGCCAAGCATCACCCGGCGCGCACCATGCAGGACACCTTCTACGTCGGATCGGAGAGCTCCGGGCTGGTGCTGCGCACCCACACCTCGCCGGTGCAGGTTCGCGCCCTACTCGAGCGCGAATTCCCGGTGTACGTCGTGGTGCCCGGCCGCACCTTCCGGACCGACGAGCTGGACGCCACCCACACGCCGGTCTTCCATCAGGTCGAAGGGCTCGCGGTGGACAAGGGCCTGACCATGGCGCACCTGCGGGGCACCCTGGACGCGTTCGCCCGCGCCATGTTCGGCGAGGACTCCAGCACCCGGTTCCGGCCGCACTTCTTCCCGTTCACCGAGCCCTCGGCCGAGGTCGACGTGTGGTTCCCGGAGAAGAAGGGCGGGCCAGGCTGGGTCGAGTGGGGCGGCTGCGGCATGGTCAACCCCAACGTGTTGCGCGCCTGCGGGGTGGACACCGACGTGTACTCCGGGTTCGCGTTCGGCATGGGCATCGAGCGGACGCTGATGTTCCGTAACGGCCTACCGGACATGCGGGACATGGTGGAGGGCGATGTGCGGTTCACACTGCCGTTCGGAACGGAGGCCTGAGCGTTGCGAATCCCGGTGAGCTGGCTGGCCGAGCACCTCGAACTGCCCGAGGAGGAGGCCACCGCCGAACGGTTCGTCGACGCGCTCGTGCGGGTCGGCATCGAGGTCGAGGGCGTGCACGAGCTCGGCGAGGTCACCGGCCCGCTCGTCATCGGCAGGGTCGCCGAGATGGAGGAGCTGACCCAGGCGAAGAAACCGATGCGGTACTGCCGGGTGGAGATCAGCGACGACGACGAAACCCGCGGCATCGTGTGCGGTGCCACGAACTTCGTGGAAGGCGATCTGGTCGTGGTCGCGCTGCCCGGCGCGGTGCTGCCCGGCGGGTTCGAGATCGGCGCCCGCCGGACCTACGGCAAGAACAGCCAGGGCATGATCTGCTCCGCGCGGGAACTCGAGCTCGGCGACGACCACACCGGGATCATGGTGCTGCCCAGCGGTACCGCGGAGGCCGGCGACGACGCCATCGAGGTACTCGGGCTGAACGACACGGTGCTCGACGTGGCGCCCACCCCGGACCGCGGCTACTGCCTCTCGGTGCGGGGCCTGGCAAGGGAGCTGGCCTGCGCGCTTGATGTGCCGTTCGCCGATCCGGCCGTGTTCGACGTGCCGGAGGCGGAGGGTGAGGCCTGGCCGGTGCGAGTGGACGATCCGGAGGGCTGCCCGCGGTTCGTGGTGCGCAGGGTCAGCGGCCTCGACGCGGGCGCGCCGACGCCGTGGTGGATGCGCCGCAGGCTGCTGCTGGCCGGCATGCGGTCCATCTCGCTCGCCGTGGACGTCACCAACTACGTGATGCTCGAGCTGGGCCATCCGCTGCACGCCTTCGACGTCAGCGCGCTGCACGACGGGCTGGTCATCCGGCGCGCGAAGAAGGACGAGACGCTCACGACGCTGGACGGCGTGCAGCGCACTCTCGACCCGGACGACGTGATCATCTGCGACGACAGCGGGCCGATCTCGCTGGCCGGCACGATGGGTGGCGCCAGCACCGAGATCAACGAGGAGAGCACGGACATCCTGCTTGAGGCCGCGCATTGGGACCCGCCGTCGATCAGCCGGACCGCCCGGCGGCATCACCTGTTCAGCGAGGCGGCAAAGCGGTTCGAGCGGTTCGTGGATCCCGCGCTGCCGGCCGCGGCGCTTGAGTTCGCCGCCCGGCTGCTGCGCCAGTACGGTGACGGCAACATCCACCCCGGTCGCACCGACATCGGTGAGGTGCCGGAACAGCCGGCTGTGACGATGCGGATCGACCTGCCGGACCGGGTGGCCGGCATCTATTACGCGCGCGGTGTGACGGCACGCCGGCTCAACCAGGTGGGCTGCCGGTTGCAGGTGGCGACCGGGGAAAGTGGCGTCGCCGAGGTGACCGCCACCGCGCCGAGCTGGCGCAACGATCTGCTGCAGCCTGCCGATCTGGTTGAGGAAGTGCTGCGGCTGGAGGGCTACGACACCATCCCCTCCACGCTGCCGCCCACCGCGCCGGGTTCCGGGCTGAACGCGGCACAGCGCCGGCGCCGCACCGTGTCGAGGGCCCTCGCGGAAGCGGGCTACGTCGAGGTGCTGCCGTTCCCGTTCGTCGGCGACACGGTGTGGGATGCGTTCGGGCTGCCGGGGGACGACGCTCGCCGGCACACCGTCCGGGTGCTCAATCCGATCGAATCCGAGCGCGACAAGCTCGCCACGATGCTGCTGCCGGGCATGCTGGATGCGTTGCAGCGCAACGTGTCCCGTGGGTTGCGGGATGTGGCGCTCTTCCACATCGGGCAGGTCGTGCTTGCCGGCGAGGAGCTGGCCGACGCGCCCGATCTCGGCACCGCGGCGCGCCCGAGCGACGAGGATCTCGAGACGCTGATGGCCGCGGTGCCCGAGCAACCCGTGCACGTGGCGGCCGTACTGGCCGGAAACCGGCAGCGGTCCGGCTGGTGGGGCAAGGGTGAGCCGGCCGGTTGGGCCGATGCGGTACAGGCGGCCCGCGCGGTCGCGTCGGCGAGCGGCATCGAGCTGACGGTTCGCGCCGCCGAGATGATGCCGTGGCATCCCGGACGGTGCGCCGAGCTACTGGTCGGCGAGCGGTCCGTGGGATTCGCGGGGGAGCTGCACCCGACGACCGTCGAGGCGCTCGGCCTGCCGAAACGAACCTGCGCGATGGAGCTGGACCTGGACGCGGTTCCGTTGCGGGACGGCTACGCGAAACCGGAGGTCTCCGCGTACCCGCCGGTCCTGCAGGACGTCGCGCTGGTGGTGAACGCCGACGTGCCGGCCGCGGATGTGGCCGAGGTACTCCGGTCCGGGGCGGGCGAGTTGCTGGAGAGCGTCGCGCTGTTCGACGTGTACACCGGCGATCAGGTGGCCGAAGGCAAGCGCTCCCTGGCGTTCTCGCTGCGGTTCCGCGCGCCGGACCGCACGTTGACCGAGCACGAGGCGACCGAGGCGCGGGACGCGGCGGTGGCCGCGGCGACCGAGAAATTCGGGGCGAAACTGCGTGGTTGATGCGGGCGGCTCGTCGGCGTGGCGTGCTATAGATCTAGTGTGCCCAGTCGGCCCGCCACCCAGCATCCGTTGTTCGCACGATTTTTCGAGCGGGTGGGGGCGCGGAATGAGCAGCGCGGGCAGGCCGGGTTGCGTGCGGAGCTGCTCGCCGGGTTGCGCGGGCTGGTGCTCGAAGTCGGCGCCGGCAACGGGCTGAACTTCCCGCATTACCCGGTCGAGGTGGACGAGGTGCTGGTCGTGGAGCCGGAGCCGTACCTGCGCGAGCGCGCCGGCCTTGCCGCCGAGCGCGTGGCGGTGCGCATCGCGGTGTTCGCGGGTACCGCCGACGCGCTGCCGGTGGCCAACGCCTCGGTGGACGTGGTGGTGTGCTCGGGAGTGTTGTGTTCGGTGCCGGATGTGCCAGCCGCGCTCGCGGAGTTCCGCCGGGTGCTGCGCCCGGCGGGGGAGTTCCGGTTCTATGAGCACGTGCGGGCCGGTTCCCGGGTGCGCGCCGCCGAGCAGCTCGTGCTGAACACCGTGTGGCCGCGCCTGATGGGTGGCTGCCAGCTGAGGCGGCGGACCGGTGCGGCGATCGAGGCGGCCGGGTTCACCGTCCGGTCCTCGCGGGAGCTGATCTTCCCGGCTGGAGCGAAGTTCTCCCCGGTCGCGCCGCGCATTCTCGGTGCCGCGCGATCAGGTTAGGTGTTTGCGGGCTTCGCGTTTGGACAGAGCGGACATCTCGGGATGCTGGTCGACGAAGCGCCGCACCCAGTCCGGATCGATCTTGGCGTGCGCGCGCAACGCCCAGCCGATTCCCTTACGGAGAAAGAAGTCCGGGTCGGCCAGGTTGGCCCGCACCGAGTCGCTGAGCAGCGCCAGGTCGGTGTCCTTCTTGGACCCGATCTGGCAGATCACCGCGGTGCGGCGCTTCCAGCGGTCCTCGCCGGTCGCCCAGCCACGCAGGATCGGGGTGAGCTCGCCCGGAAACGCGCGCAGTAGCGGCCCGATCCGCTGGATCGCGATCTCGTCAACGAAGTCCCACCACGCACCGGTTTCGATGAGCTCGCCGTACAGCGGGACGAGATCGGGTTGCTGCCACCGGTCGTAGTTGCGCCGCCCGGTCAGCTCGATCGCCAGGTAGCGCTCCTCCCTGTAGGTCGCCTCCCGCCACAATTCGGTCACCGCGGCGAGCCACGAGTCCTTGTCCGGCAACGGGAACGCCGGGAACACCCGGGTGGCGAGCGCGCGCCGCGCCGGCTTCTGCACGCCACGAAACGGCATATCGGAGCGCATGTAGCGCTGCATATCGGGTGCCTTGGCCGGATCGGCCAGCTCGGCAAGGCCGTCCCGTAGCGCCACGACCAGCGCGCGTGCCGGTTTGTCCACGCGTCACCGCCGGTACAGCTGCGAAGCGTGTTCCAGCAACTGGGGAACGGCCTGCCGCATCTCGTCCGCGGTGAATCGTCCCGCGGGGCCCTGCAAACCGAGAATCGCGACCAGTTGCCCCGCCGGATCGAGGACCGGAGCGGCGATCGCGTTCAGCTCCCGCTCGCGTTCGCCCATCGCCTGTCCCCAGCCGCGCTCGCTGACCTGCTCGATCTCGCCACGCAGCGCCTCGCGGTCGGTGATGGTGCGCGCGGTGTACGCCGGCAGCGGGCCGTCGGCGAGCCGGCCGCCGTAGGCGAGGAAGACCTTCCCGGTAGCGGTGGCATGCGACGCGCTCGGCCTGCCCAGCTGGGCCACGCTGCGAACCGAGGAGGTGCTTTGCACGAAATCGACGGTCACCGCGGCCCACTCGCTCGGGATCGACAGGGTGGCCGTTTCCTCGGTGGCCTCGGTGAGCGCGACAAGATGGGCGCGCGCGACATCGCGCAGATCGACCCGGCCGAGCGCCACGTTGCCGAGCTGCACCAGGCGCAGCCCGAGGTGGTACCGGCCGGTATCCGCTGATCGTCCGACGAGCTCACCGGCTGCGAGGGTGGCAAGCAGCCGGGAAGCCGAACTCACGTTGAGCCCCGCTCGCCTGGCGACTTCGTTGGTGCCCAAGTCCCCGTGCGCTTCGGCGAGGACGTTGAGCACCGCGATGGCGCGCTCCACGGTGGCGATCGGGCGATCCGTTGTCGCTGTCACCTCGGCATGCTAACTTGTTTCCAGATTTGCAACTGTATTGCCCAAATGGAAACAAATGGGCCGCGTCAACGGCGGATGCGGAGGTAGAACCGGCAATGAGCGAAACGCAACCAGCACCACGTGGCGGGCTACTCGAACGGCTGGCCGACGGTCCGGTGATCTGCGCGGAGGGCTACCTGTTCGAGCTGGAGCGCCGCGGCTACCTGCAGGCGGGCGCGTTCGTGCCGGAGGTGGTGCTGGAACACCCGGAGCGGGTCACCGCCCTGCACGAGGAGTTCGTGCACGCCGGATCCGACGTCGTGGAGGCGTTCACTTACTACGGCCACCGCGAGAAGCTCCGGGTGATCGGCAAGGAGGATCTCCTCGAGCCGCTGAACCGGCAGGCGTTGGAGCTGGCCGCCAGGGTGGCGAGGACGACCGGCACGCTGCTGGCCGGAAACGTGTGCAACACCAATGTCTACGACCCCGCGGACGGGCGAAGCCACGCGCAGGTGCGGTCCATGTTCGAGGAGCAGATCGGATGGGCCGTCGAGTCCGGGGTCGACTTCGTGATCGCGGAAACCCTGCGGTACCTCGGCGAGGCCGAGATCGCGCTGGAGGTCATCAAGGAAACCGGGCTGCCGTCCGTGATCACCCTGGTGGCCGATCACCAGGACCAGTCGCGGGAAGGCATTCCGATGACGCAGGCATGCAAGCGGCTGGTGGATGCCGGTGCCGACGTGGTCGGGCTGAATTGCAACCGCGGCCCGGAAACCATGCTGCCGCTGATCGGTCCGCTCGTCGACACGGTGGACGTGCCGGTCGCTGCGCTGCCGGTGCCGTACCGCACCACCGCGGAGCAGCCGACCTTCCAGTCGCTGCGTGATCCGCACGCGGACGCCGCGCGGTTGCCGAACGGGGTGCCGTTCCCATCCGCGCTGGACCCGTTCACCTGCAACCGGTACGAGATCACCGAGTTCGCCAGCAAGGCGTACGCGGCGGGCGCGCGGTACCTCGGGCTGTGTTGCGGGGCCGCGCCGCACCACGTGCGCGCCATGGCCGAGGCGCTGGGGCATATCCCGCCGGCCAGCCGGTACTCGACGGACATGTCCAAGCACGCCTACTTCGGCACCGACGAGAGCCTGCTACGCAAGAACCAGGAGTACGCCGCCCACCTGTGAGGTGGAGGTGGTGGGGCCGTCCAGCGGCGTGCCATCGAGCGTGTGGCCGGGCTGGCTCGCGGCTGGCCGGTCGAGCCGGGTTGCGGGGGAGGCGTGCACTTCCACCCCGGCCGGCCGGTAGGCGGCGTGCCGATCCTGGGGGCGAGGCGGCCCGTACCGGCCGCTACGACTGGCAGGCGCTCAAGCGGGTGTGGCACTACGTCGCGCGGTTCGGCACCTCCACGTTTGATTGAACTTGCGCTGGCATGCATAATTATTCGCATGGCGATCAACGTGGCGGTAGCCGGGGCGAGCGGCTACGCGGGCGGCGACTTGCTGCGCTTGCTGCTCGCGCACCCCGAGGTCGAGATCGGTGCGCTGACGGCCGCGAGCAGTGCCGGAACCCCGCTGGCGCAGCATCACCCGCAGCTGGTCCCGCTCGCCGAGCGGGTGCTCGCGGACACCACGCCCGGCGCCCTCGCCGATCACGACGTGGTGTTCCTCGCCCTGCCGCACGGCCACTCCGCGCGGCTGGCCGCGGAACTGGGTGAGAGCACGCTGGTGATCGACTGCGGCGCGGACCACCGGCTCACCGATCCAGAGGCGTGGCAGCGGTGGTACGGCGGTGCGTACGCGGGCAGCTGGCCGTACGGCATGCCCGAGCTGCCCGGCGCGCGGGAGAAGCTGCTTGCCGCGAAACGGATCGCGGTGCCCGGCTGTTACCCGACCGCGGTGTCCCTCGCCCTCGCGCCCGCCTTCCAGGCCGGCCTTGTCGAGGCCGAAGCGACGATCGTCGCGGTCACCGGAACCTCGGGCGCCGGCAAAAGCCTCAAGCCGCACCTGCTCGGCTCCGAGGTGATGGGTTCGGCGAGCGCGTACGGCGTCGGCGGGGCGCACCGGCACACGCCGGAGATGATCCAGAACCTGACCGGCGTCGCGGACACGCCGATACGCGTGTCGTTCACGCCGGTGCTCGCCCCGATGCCACGCGGCATCCTCGCCACCTGCACCGCGCCGGTGCGGTCCGGAGTGGACGGTGCCGAGGCGCGCGGCGTGTACGAGAAGGCCTGCGCGGACGAGCCGTTCCTGCACCTGCTGCCGGAAGGCGTATGGCCGAACACCGCGGCCACGTTGGGCGGAAACGCGGTGCACCTCCAGGTCACCGTGGACGCCGACGCCGAGCGACTGGTAGCCGTCTCGGCCGTGGACAACCTGACCAAGGGAACCGCGGGCGCGGCCGTGCAGTCCATGAACATCGCACTCGGCTACCCGGAAACCACCGGGCTGACCAGCGTGGGGATCGCACCGTGAGGGCAACGGGATTCTCGGCCGTCGATCGGTCGGTGGGGGTGACGACGCCGGCCGGATTTCGCGCGGCCGGGGTCGCCGCGGGCATCAGGCAGTCCGGTGGCCGGGATCTCGCCCTCGTTGTCAACGACGGCCCCGATGACGCGGCGGCGGGCGTGTTCACCACGAACAAGGTCAAAGCCGCGCCGGTGTTGTGGTCGGAGCAGGTGCTGACCGAGCGCCGGTTGCGTGCCGTGGTGCTGAACTCGGGCGGCGCGAACGCGTGCACCGGCCCGGAGGGTTTCCAGGACACCCACGCGACCGCGGAGAAGGTCGCGGAAGCGCTCGACGTCGGGGCGATTGACGTCGCGGTGTGCTCGACGGGGCTGATCGGTGAGCGGTTGCCGATGGGCAACGTCCTGTCCGGAGTGGACACTGCGGTGGCCGCGCTCGACGGCGGTCAGGAAGCCGGTCTAGCCGCGGCGGGCGCGGTTCTCACCACCGACAACCACCCGAAGCAGGCGTCCGGCACGCACGCCAACGGCTGGTCGGTCGGCGGGTTCGCGAAAGGGGCCGGCATGCTCGCGCCAAACCTTGCCACCATGCTGTGCGTGCTGACCACCGACGCGGTGCTGGACGGCGGCGAGCTGGACGCCGGGCTGCGGTACGCCACGGCGCGGACGTTCGACCGGCTGGACGTGGACGGCGGAACGTCCACGAACGACACGGTTCTGCTGCTGGCCTCCGGTGCGTCCGGTACCCGCCCGGATCCGGACACCTTCGCCGAGGTGCTGACCGAGGTGAGCGCGGATCTCGTGCAGCAGCTGCGGGCCGACGCAGAGGGCGCCACCAAGGAAATCGACATCACCGTGCGCGGAGCCGCGAGCGAGGCCGATGCGGTCCACATCGGACGCGTCATCGCGGAGGACAACCTGGTGAAAACCGCGCTGTTCGGTTCGGACCCGAACTGGGGCCGGGTGGCGATGGCGCTCGGCAGGGCATCGGCCGAGATCGACCCGGACAACCTGGAGATCACCATCAACGGGGTCACCCTGTTCGCCGGAACCAAGGCGCAGGACCGCTCGCTCGCGGACCTGTCCGGGCGGCACATCGACGTGGTTGTCGACGTGCACGCCGGCACGTCCGAGGCCACCATCCTGACCACGGACCTCTCGCACGGCTACGTCGAAGAGAACAGCGCGTACTCCTCATGACCACCCGCAGCGAGGACCGCGCGAGGGCGGTGCAGAAGGCCGAGGTGCTGGTGGAGGCGCTGCCCTGGTTGCAGCGCTTCCACGGCGCGACGGTGGTGGTCAAGTACGGCGGCAACGCCATGGTCGACTACGAGCTCAAACGGGCGTTCGCGCAGGACATGGTGTTCCTCCGGCTCGCGGGCCTGCGCCCGGTCGTGGTGCACGGCGGCGGGCCACAGATCAGCTCGATGCTTGACCGGCTCGGCATCGACGGCGAGTTCCGCGGCGGGCTGCGGGTGACGACTCCGGAGACCATGGACGTGGTTCGGATGGTGCTCGTCGGGCAGGTCGGCAGGGAGCTGGTCGGGCTGATCAACGCGCACGGCCCGTACGCGGTAGGGATTTCCGGTGAGGACGCGCGGCTGTTCACCGCCGAGCGCCGGACCGCGACGGTGGAAGGCGCCGCGGTGGACGTGGGTCTGGTTGGCGACGTGGTCGCGGTGAACCCGGACGCGGTGCTCGACATCGTGCGGGCCGGCCGGATCCCGGTGGTCTCCACGGTCGCCCCGGACGCGGACGGCGTGGTGCACAACGTGAACGCGGACACCGCGGCTGGCGCGCTCGCGGCCTCCCTCGAGGCGGAGAAACTCGTGGTGCTGACCGACGTCGAGGGGCTGTACCGGAACTGGCCGGACCGCTCGTCGCTGCTGCACCAGGTGCGCGCGGCCGAACTCGAGGAGCTGCTACCCGGCCTGGCAAGCGGCATGGTGCCGAAGATGGAGGCGTGCCTGCGCGCGGTGCGCGGCGGGGTTCCTCGTGCGCACGTGATCGACGGCAGGCTCGCGCACTCCGTACTACTCGAAGTCTTCACCAGCGCGGGCGTGGGCACCATGGTGCTCGCGGAACAGGAGGACGCGGGATGAACCCCGAGGCCATCGTGTCCAATGCGGACGGACAGCGGCGCTGGGCCGCCGCGCTGATGGACAACTACGGCACGCCGCCCATCACGCTGGCGCGTGGCGATGGCGCCTACGTCTGGGACGTGGAAGGCAACCGCTACCTCGACATGTTCGCAGGGGTGGCGGTCAACGCGCTCGGGCACGCACACCCAGCGGTGGTGCGGGCGGTGACCGAGCAGGTCGGCACCCTCGGCCACGCGTCCAATTTCTACTCCCACCGCCCCGGTCTCGAGCTCGCCGAGCGGCTGCTCGACCTCTGCGGCACGCCGGGCAACGGCAAGGTGCTGTTCTGCAATTCCGGTGCGGAGGCGAACGAGACCGCACTCAAGATCACCAGGTTGACCGGGCGAACCAAGGTCATCGCCTGCGACGGTGGTTTTCACGGGCGGACCATGGGTTCGCTTGCCCTGACCGGCCAACCGTCCAAACGCGAACCGTTCGAGCCGCTGGTGCCCGGCGTCGTACACATCCCGTACGGCGACGTAGCCGCCCTTGAGTCCGAAGTAGACAGTGAAACGGCCGCGGTGTTCGTCGAGCCGGTGCTCGGTGAGGGTGGCGTGCGACCGGCACCGGACGGCTACCTGCGGTCCGCGCGGGAGCTCACCAACACGGCCGGTGCGCTGCTGGTGCTGGACGAGGTGCAGACCGGTGTCGGGCGGCTCGGCAGCTGGTTCGGCTTCCAGCAGGCGGGGATCACACCCGACGTGGTGACGCTTGCCAAGGGACTCGGCGGCGGCATGCCGCTCGGTGCGTGCCTCGGGGTGGGCGCGGCCGGAGATCTACTGCGACCCGGTCAGCACGGCACCACATTCGGCGGGAACCCGGTGTGCGTCGCGGCCGGACTGGCCGTGCTGCGCACCATCGCCGAGGAGGGCCTGTGCGAGCGGGCCGCCGTGCTGGGCAAGGACCTGGCGGCCGGCATCGAGGACCTCGGCCATTCGCTGGTGTCCGGGGTGCGTGGCGCCGGCTTGCTGCTGGGGGTCACGCTGCACGAACCGGTTGCCGCTACGGTGGCCACGTCCGCGCGGGAAGCCGGGTACCTGATCAACCCGGTGGCTCCCGATGTGATCAGGCTGGCGCCGCCGCTGGTGCTCGGCCACGATCAGGTCGAGACGTTCCTCACCGATCTGCCCGCCGCGCTGCACGCGGCCACCACCACGAACGAGGAAGCCCTTGATGACACGGCATTTCCTGCGCGATGACGACCTGACTCCCGCCGAGCAACTCGCGGTACTCGACCTCGCCGACGAGCTGAAGGCCGCGCCGCTGGGCACCCGCTCGCTTGCCGGTCCGAAGAGCGTGGCGGTGATCTTCGAGAAGAATTCCACCCGCACGCGGCTTTCCTTCGAGGTCGGCATCGCCGAGCTTGGCGGTCATCCGGTGGTTGTGGACGGCCGGATGATGCAGCTCGGCAGGGAGGAGACCATCGAGGACACCTCGCGGGTGCTGTCCCGCTACGTGCACGCGGTGGTGTGGCGAACCTTCGCGCAGCAGCGGATCAACGCGATGGCCTCGGCATCCAGCGTGCCGGTGATCAACGCGCTGACCGATGACTTCCATCCCTGCCAGGTACTGGCCGACCTGCAGACCATCCGGGAGCGGCACGGCAAGCTCACCGGCGTCACGCTGACCTACCTCGGCGACGGCGCGAACAACATGTCGCATTCGTTGCTGCTCGGCGGGGCTACCGCGGGCATGCACGTGCGCGTGGTAGCCCCGGACGGGTTCGAGCCGAACCAGAACGTGGTGCGGGACGCGAAGCAGCGGGCCAGCGACACCGGCGGAAGCGTCACCACGTTCGCCAACCCGGAAGGCGCGGTGGACGGCACCGACGTGCTGGTGACGGACACCTGGACCTCGATGGGGCAGGAGAACGACGGCCTGGATCGGGTCACGCCGTTCCGGAGGTTGCAGGTGAACACCGAGCTGCTGGAGCGGGCGGCGCCGGGTGCGATCGTGTTGCACTGCCTGCCGGCGCATCGGGGGTGGGAGATCACCGACGAGGTGCTTGACGGGCCGGCCAGTGCCGTCTGGGACGAGGCGGAGAACCGGCTGCACGCCCAGAAGGCCCTGCTGACGTGGATGCTGGAACGGGAGCGACGATGAGCGAGACCTATGCGCCGAACTCGGTCCCGTCGTCGGTGACGAACCGGGTGTCGCGGCAGGCACGGATCGTCGAACTGGTTTCCCAGATGGCGATTCGCAGCCAGCCGGAGCTCGCGAAGATCCTGGCCGCGGAAGGGATCGAGGTCACCCAGGCGACGCTGTCCCGCGATCTGGACGAGCTCGGCGCCGTGAAGCTGCGCGGCGCGGACGGTGGTGCCGCGGTGTACGTCATCCCCGAGGACGGCAGTCCCATCCGTGGCGTGCGGGGCGGCACGTCACGACTGACGAGGCTGCTCGGCGAGCTACTGGTCTCGGCGGACGGTTCGGCGAACCTGGCCGTGCTCCGCACCCCACCCGGTGCGGCACAATTCTTGGCCAGCGCGGTGGACCGTGCGGCGTTGCACGAAGTGGTCGGCACCATCGCCGGTGACGACACCGTGCTGGTGATCGCCAGGGAGCCGACGACCGGGCCGGAACTGGCCGACCGCTTCACCACACTCGCCAAGCGAGTGTCTGCTATGGACGATGAGCAAGGAGAACAGGAATGACTGATCGGGTCGTGCTCGCCTACTCCGGTGGGCTGGACACCTCGGTGGCGATCGGCTGGATCGCCGAGGAAACCGGTGCGGAGGTCGTCGCGGTGGCGGTGGACCTCGGCCAGGGGGGCGAAGACCTGGAGACGGTGCGCAAGCGCGCGCTCGAGTGCGGTGCGGTGGACGCGGTCGTCGCCGATGCCAGGGACGAGTTCGCGGACGGGTACTGCCTGCCCGCACTGCAAGCGAACGCGCTGTACATGGATCGCTACCCGCTGGTCTCCGCGCTGTCCCGCCCGGTCATCGTCAAGCACCTGGTCGAGGCGGCGAAGTACCACGGCGCCAGCACGGTCGGGCACGGATGCACCGGCAAGGGCAACGACCAGGTGCGCTTCGAGGTCGGTATCGGTGCGCTGGCACCGGATCTGGACGTGATCGCGCCGGTGCGGGATTACGCCTGGACGCGGGAAAAGGCGATCGCCTGGGCCGAGGAGCGCCGGCTGCCCATCGACGTGTCGAAGAAGTCGCCGTTCTCCATCGACCAGAACGTGTGGGGCCGCGCGGTGGAGACCGGGTTCCTCGAGGACCTGTGGAACGCACCAACCAAGGACGTGTACTCCTACACCTCCGATCCGGCCGAATGGCATGCTCCCGACGAGCTGGTGATCACCTTCGACAGGGGCGTGCCGGTGACGCTGGACGGTGAACCGGTCACCGTGCTGCAGGCGATCGAGGAGCTCAACCGGCGAGCGGGCGCGCACGGCGTCGGCCGGCTGGACATGGTTGAGGACCGGCTGGTCGGCATCAAGAGCCGTGAGGTGTACGAGGCGCCGGGCGCCATCGCGTTGATCACCGCGCACCAGGAGCTGGAGAGCGTCACGCTGGAGCGCGATCTGGCCCGCTACAAGCGGCAGGTCGAGCAGCGGTGGGGCGAGCTGGTGTACGACGGCCTGTGGTTCTCCCCGCTGAAGGACGCGCTCGACACGTTCGTCGCGAAGACCCAGGAGCACGTGACGGGGGAGATCCGGATGGTGCTGCAGGGTGGTCGCGCGGTGCCGACCGGCCGGCGCAGCGAGCGGTCGCTGTACGACTTCAACCTGGCGACCTACGACGAGGGCGACAGCTTCGACCAGTCGCTTGCCAAGGGCTTCGTGCAACTCTGGGGCCTGCCGAGCAAGATCGCCGCCAAGCGCGACCAGCGCCACACCTGAGCGGCCAACCCACTCAGGTGAGCCGTGAAGGCCACCCTACGGGCGTTGAGCGCCCGTAGGGTGGCCTTCACGGCAAAGCGGGAGTAGGAGGAACTGTCTGTGAGCTCGGACGTGGGTGACTCACCCGATCGCGAGCCGGTGCAGCTGTGGGGTGGCCGGTTCGCCTCCGGCCCGGCGGACGCGATGGCGGCGCTGAGCGCGTCCACACACATCGATTGGCGGCTCGCGCCGTACGACATCGCCGGTTCGCGGGCACACGCGCGCGTGCTGCACCGCGCCCAGCTACTGTCCACAGTGGAACTCGAGCGGATGCTTGCCGCGCTGGACATCCTGGAGGCGGACGTCGCCAGCGGCGCGTTCACCCCGACGATGGCCGACGAGGACGTGCACACCGCTTTGGAACGCGGGCTGATCGAGCGGGCCGGCCCAGAGCTCGGCGGCAAGCTGCGGGCCGGGCGTTCCCGCAACGACCAGGTCGCCACCCTGCTGCGGATGTGGCTGCGGGACGCCGCGCGGCGGGTGGCCGCCGGGGTGCTGGACGTGGTGGACGCGCTGGTGTCCCAGTCCGCCGCGCACCCGGACGCGGTGATGCCCGGCCGCACGCACCTGCAGCACGCCCAGCCGGTGCTGCTGGCTCACCACCTGCTCGCGCACGCGCAAGCGTTGGTACGGGATGTGGAACGGCTGCGGGACTGGGACGACCGCGCCGCGGTGTCGCCGTACGGTTCGGGCGCGCTCGCGGGCTCCTCGCTCGGGCTCGACCCGGCCGCGGTCGCCGAGGAACTCGGGTTCCACGCACCCGTCGAGAACTCGATCGACGGCACGGCGGCACGGGACTTCGCCGCGGAGATCGCGTTCTGCCTTGCCATGCTTGGTGTGCACACCTCCCGCATCGCCGAGGAGGTGATCGTGTGGACCACGGCGGAGTTCTCCTACGCGGTGCTCGACGACGCCTGGGCGACCGGTAGCTCGATCATGCCGCAGAAGAAGAATCCCGACGTCGCCGAGCTGGCACGCGGGAAGTCCGGCAAGCTGATCGGCAACCTTTCCGGGCTGCTGGCCACGCTCAAGGCGCAGCCACTGGCGTACAACCGGGACCTCCAGGAGGACAAGCAGCCGGTGTTCGACTCCGTCGAGCACCTCGAGCTGGTGCTGCCGGCGATGGCCGGCATGCTCGGCACCCTGCGGTTCCGAACCGACCGGATGGCCGACTGGGCGCCCGCCGGCTACACGCTCGCGACCGACATCGCGGAATGGCTCGTACGCCAAGGAATTCCGTTCCGGGAAGCGCACGAGGCAGCAGGCGAGTGCGTGCGGGTGGCCGAGGGGCGCGACGCCGGCCTCGACGAGCTGACCGACGAGGAGCTCGCGGCCGCACACCCGAGCCTGACACCGAACGTGCGCGAGGTGCTCACCGTGGCCGGCTCCATCGCGTCCAGGGACGCCTACGGTGGAACGGCCCCGGATCGGGTCGCGGAGCAGCGGCAGCGGCTGGTGGCGAGGATCGCCGAGCACCGAACCTGGGCCGGCAAGGCGTGAGGCGGTCGATGCACCTGATGCGGGCGGATGAGCTCGCGGTGACTCCACTCCAGGCCGCGCGGAGCTTGCTCGGCTGCGTCATCGAATCGTCCATATCGGACACTCGAGTAGGCGTGCGGCTGGTGGAAGTGGAAGCGTACTGGGGCGCGAAGGATCCGGCTTCGCATTCCTACCGCGGCAGGACGGCCCGTAACGCGGTGATGTTCGGGCCTGCCGGCCGGCTGTACGTGTACTTCGTGTATGGCATGCATTTCTGCGTCAACGTGGTGTGCCTGACCGATGGGGATCCGGGTGCGGTGCTGTTGCGGGCCGGTGAGGTCCGGTACGGCCTGGACGCCGCGAAGAGCAGGCGGGCGGCCGCGCGAACCGATTCCGAACTCGCGAAGGGACCGGCCCGGTTGACCAGCGCGCTGGGGCTGACCAGGGAGCACAACGGCGTCGATCTCACCGATCCGGATTCGCCCGTCCGGCTGCTGCGGGACGAGGCTGTCGGTGACGACCAGGTGTGTACCGGCCCGCGCGTCGGGGTCGCGGCCGCGAAGGACACGCCGTGGCGTTACTGGATCGCCGGTTCGCCGGCGGTCAGCGTGTATCGCCGGGGCGGCAAGCGGAGCTCATAGCTGGCCGGTGAGCGCCTGCAACCCCAGGCTGCTCGCCGCCACCGCGAGCCACACCACGAGCCCCAGTACCAGCGGCCGCACCCCGGCCTGCCGGAGCGCGGGTAGCCGCAGCGAGAAGCCGATCGCGGTCAGCGCGACCGTGATCAGGAACGGACCCGCCGCGGCCAGAAGCGGCAGCCACCCATCCGGTATCAGCCCGACGGTGCGCGCGGCCGAGGCGAGCAGGAAGCCGATGATGAACAGCGGGAAGACCCGCCACCACGGCATGGGTGTGGCGTGCTCCGTGCGGCGGGCGCTCGCCCGGCGCCGCCACCACACCAGCGCGAGGCAGATCGGGATGATCATGAGGCTGCGGGCCAGCTTCACGACAACCGCGCCATCGCCCGCCTCCGTGCCGTACGAGTAGGCCGCGGCGACCACCGACGAGGTGTCGTTGATCGCGGTACCGCTCCACACCCCGAAGGCGGACTGGGAGAGGTCGAGCAGGTGACCGAACGCGGGGAACGCGACCACCGCGAGGATGTTGCAGACGAAGATCGTGGCGACGGCGTAGGCGACGCCTGCCTGGCTCACGGTGATGACCGAGGTCACCGCCGCGATGGCGGAAGCACCGCAGATCCCGGTGCCCACGCCGATCAGGGTGCGCGCCGAGCCGTCGACGCGCAGTGCCCGCCCCACGCCCCAGGCCACCAGCAGCGCGACGGTCAGCGTGCCCACCATCACCGGGAGGGATTCGCCGCCGACCCGCAGCACCTGCGTGAACGGCAGCCCGGTACCCAGCAGCACGATGGACAGCTGCAGAACCTGCTTGCCACCCACCGCGAATCCCGGCTCCAGCCGCCGACCGCCGCCCGTTACCCTGCGCAGCAGGACCGCGCTCGACACGCCGAGCAGCAGGCCGAAGATCGGCCCGCCGACCACCGGCACGAGCCGACCGAGCAGGCTCGCCGGTACCGCGACCAGCACGGCGAGCGCCAGCCCGGGCAGCGGTGTGGACGTGCTCGACCTGGCTGGCGCCGCTTCGGGCGCGTCAACGGACACTGATGGCTCCCCCGTGCTGCGAATACCTGCGTCATCAAGCGTGAAACCGATTCGGAATCGCTGGTAGAGCCCAATCGCTGATCCCGTCATAAACTGGCCTTATGCCGTTGCCCGATCGAACTCCGGAGTTGAAGGCGCTGGATCTGCTGGTGTCCGTGGCGGAATGCGGGAGCCTCGGTCAGGCCGCGCGGCGGCACGGCATCAGCCAGCCGGCCGCGAGCATGCGGGTGACCGCGCTCGAGCGGCAGCTCGGGCTCGTGCTGCTGGACCGCGGAACCACCGGCTCGCGGCTGACCGCGACCGGCGCGACCGTGGTCGACTGGGCGCGGCAGGTGCTGGACGCGGCCGGTGCGCTGCTGAGCGGTGTGCGGGCGCTGCACGCCGATCAGCGCGGGCGGCTGACCGTGGCCGCCTCCGTGACGATCGCCGAGCACCGGGTGCCGCACTGGCTGATCAGCCTGCACAACCAGGCGCCGCAGATGGCTGTGGCGCTACGGGTGGGCAATTCGCAGCAGGTCACCGAGCTGGTGCGGGGGCAGGAGGCGCGGCTCGGTTTCGTGGAGGGTCCGAGCGCGCCGACCGGCTTGCGCAGCCGGAGCGTGGACAGCGACGAGCTGGTGGTGGTCGTGGCGCCGGGCCACCGGTGGGCGAAGCGGCGCAGGCCGCTGACCGTCGAGGAACTCGCGGCCGTGCCGTTGATCACGCGGGAGCCGGGCTCCGGCACCCGCGAAGCGATCTGGGAACTGCTCAGGACCGCGGACCGCCACGCCGAACCGGCGGCCGAATTGGGCTCAACCGCGGCGATCAAGGCCGCGGTCGGGGCCGGCGAGGCTCCCGCGGTGATGAGCAGGCTGGACGTCGCCGCCGAACTCAGGGAACGACGACTGGTCGCCGTTTCGCTGGCGGACGGTGTCGCACCACGCCGCCAGTTCCGGGCGATCTGGTTGCCGGAGAACCCGCCGAGCGGGCCGTCCGCCGCACTTCTCGCCATCGCGGGTCGGTTCGGGACCGCCGCCGTCGACCGGTGAGTGCTCCCGGTCGTTGTCCGGGACCGTCCGGGACCGGGAGCACTCACCGGTAGCGCGTCAGGCGCTGCGGTAGAGCTTGGTGAGGGTGAACTCGCGGTGGTTCAGGGCCTCCGCGGCGGTCACCCGGCCGTTGATGGTGCGCTCCACGATGTCGATGAGTGCCTCGCCGGCCTCCTCGACGGTGGATTCCTGGCTCAGTACCGAGGAGCAGTCCACGTCGATGTGGTCCGACATGGCACCGGTGGTCTTCGGGTTGGCGCTGATCTTGACGACCGGCTGCACCGGGTTGCCGATCACGTTGCCCTGGCCGGTCGGGAACAGGTTCACCACGCCGCCGCCCGCGGTCATCAGCGTGACGCATTCCGCCGCGGCCGATGAGGTGTCCATGAAGTTCAGGCCCGCCTTGGTGGGCGCCTCCGCGGGGGCGAGCGCGCCGACGACCGGAACGTTGCCGGTCTTGACGATGTTGCCGAGCGCCTTCTCCTCGATTGTGGACAGCCCGCCTGCGATGTTGCCCTGGGTCGGCTGGGAGCCGAGCAGGTTCGCGCCGGTCTGCTCGATCATGTCGATGTAGTTGTCGTAGAACGACTGGAACCGCTTCCGCACCTCGTCGTCCACGCACCGATCGGCGATCAGGTGCTCACCACCGGTCAGCTCGCTGGTCTCCCCGAAGATCATCGTGCCGCCGGACTCCACCCACCTGTCCACCAGGTAGGCGGTGACGCGGCAGGAGCCAAGGCCGGTAGTGGTGTCCGACTCACCGTCCTTTGTGGACAGAATGATGTCGGAGCGCTCGACCGGTTCCCTGGTCAGCTCGCTCGCGTCCTGCAGGAACTGCTTCGCGTAGCGCGCCGCGTGCTCGATGACCTTGAGGTCGCCGCGCCCCTCGATCGCGATGCTCTCCACCGGCTTTCCGGTCTTCGCGATGCCGTCGGCGACGATGCTCGTCCAGTTCGGCTCGATACCGACCACGATGACGGCCGCGACGTTGGGGTTCGCACCGATCCCGATCAGCGTGCGGAACGTCAGCTCCAGGTCGTCACCGAACTGCAGCCGGCCGAAGGCGTGCGGGAGCGGCAACGTGCCGGGCACCAGGCCCGCGATCCCCTCGACCGCGGCGTTGGACAGGTCGTCCACCGGCAAGATGGCCACGTGGTTGCGAGTGCCGACCGAACCATCCGGTCGCCGATACCCGGTCAGGCGACGCTGTTTTGCCACCGTGCGCTCCTAATGTTGTGGGTGTGGACGTAGTCGCCGCGAACGATGTCCGCGGAAGCGATGCCGATCCTGATGCCGTACTCGATGACGTCCTCGCCGGCGGCGACGTCGCGAAGAGCGACCTTGTGGCCGAGCGGGACCTTCTTGGTGAGCTCCACCCGCTCGGTCGCATCGCCGTCGAGGTAGCCGCCCTCGGCGGGCCCGGGTTCGAGATCCCGAACCGCGACGGCTACCGCATCACCGCTGCGGTGCGCCAGAAAATCCGGCCTGGATGATGTCATCTCTCCTCGCTTCGGTCAGTGGTCTTACCTCTGTTGTGTCTTCGCACGTTAGAAGTAGTGCTACGGCCTGTCAACGCTACGCGGCGGGAGTCGGTGAAGCGGTGTGACAGATGCCATGGGCCTAGCTTCGCACAGCCCGTGAGGGTCGTTTACAGCCATCCGAGGGTGGACTACTTTTAAGATTCGGACAGAGGTCAAACCTCACTAAACCCCAGGCATGAGTCAGGAGCGGCGCATGCAGCCACGAATTCGAGCCACCTGGAACCGCGACGCAGGGGAACGGCGATGAGCCCGCGCAAGCTGGCCGGCCCGGTCGCGGTGATCGAGGACGTGTGGGGCGAGGCGCTGTCCACCCTGGCGCTGACTCACGAGATCCGGCGGGAGCCGGACGCCTGGGTGGACCCGGACCTGCTGCGGCACGCGGTGAGTGAGGCGAGGGCGGTCGTGGTGCGCAACCGCACGCAGGTCACAGCCGAGCTGCTGGAAGCAGCCCCGGATCTGCGGATCGTGGCCAGGGCCGGAACCGGTCTGGACAACATCGATGTGGCCGCCGCCGATCGGGCGGGGGTGGTGGTTTCCGCGGCACGTGGCGCGAACGCGGTGAGCGTCGCGGAGCACACCCTGCTGCTCGCGCTCGGTGTCCTCCGGCATCTCACCGAGGGGGATCGCCTCGTCAGGCAGGGCACTTGGGAACGAAGGCCCGGCAGGGAACTGTCCGGCAAGACGTGGGGCCTGCTCGGCGTCGGGGCCACCGGCCTTGCCGTGGCGGAACTGCTGCGTGGCTTCGGCGTTCGGGTGCTCGGCCACGATCCCTATGTGGCGCCGGACAGCCCTCGGATCCGGGCCGCCGGTGTCGCGCTGTCCGATGTGGACACTGTGACATCGGAGGCGGACGTGCTCAGCGTGCATCTGCCAGCGGTGCCCGAGACCATCGGCCTGGTGGGCGAGGAGCTGATCTCCCGGATGAAACTGGGTGCCGTGCTTGTCAACGTGGGGCGCGGTGAGGTGCTCGACGAGCAGGCGCTCGCCACCGCCATCGAGTACGGGCGGCTGGCCGGGGCCGGGCTGGACGTCCGCTCGTCGGAACCCCCTGGCCCGAGCCCGCTGGACAAGCTCGATTCGGTGATCTACTCGCCGCACATCGCGGGTGCCACCGCGGAAAGCCAGCAGCGAGTCGTGTCGATGCTGGCCGAGGACATCGAAGCCGTGCTCGCCGGGTACCCGGCTCGGCACGCCGTCGGCCAGGTGACCAGCGTGGGCGGGGGCGGGGCGTGACGACGGTCGGCGAGCTGAGCCGGCTCGCGGAGCGGCTGCTGGTTGCCGCGGGCCTGCCACGGCACCGCGCCGCGCGCACCGCGGAGATTCTGGTGCTCGCCGAGACGTGGGGGATCGCCACGCACGGGTTGATGCGCCTGCCGCACTACCTTGAACGGCTGCGCGCGGGTGGTTGCCGCCCGGATGCCGAGCTGGAGCGCGTGTCCGACGCCGGCGCGGTGATCAGCTACGACGGCGGTGCGGGGCTCGGGCACTGGCAGCTGTGGGAAGCGGCCGAGGTGGCGAGGGACCGGTGTGCGGACACCGGCATCGCGGCCGTCGCGGTGCAGAACTCGTCGCACTGCGGGGCGCTCGGCAGCTACGTCTACCCCGCGCTGGATGCGGGAATGGTGTCGCTGGTGTTCAGCAACGGCCCGCCGGCGATGCCGCCGTGGGGCGGCAGGGAAGCGGTGCTGTCCACCAGCCCGATCGCGGCCGGATTTCCCAGCTCGCCGGCCCCGGTGGTGATCGACCTGGCCACCAGCGCCGTTGCCCGCGGCAAGATCGCCTGGCACGCGCAGCAGGACGAGCCCCTGCCGGAGGGCTGGGCGTTCGACGCCGACGGGGTACCCACGGTCGACCCGCAGGCGGCCCTGCAGGGCATGCTGGCGCCGCTGGGTGGCAGCAAGGGTTACGTGCTGGCGCTGCTCGTGGAGGGGCTCACCGGCGGGCTGGTCGGTCCCTCGCTTGCCGCCGACGTGGCGGATATGTTCAATCGTGCCGACGACAGCAAGCCGCAGGGGATCGGCCACCTGGTCGTGACATTGCGGCCGGACGCGTTCGGGCCTGGCGCCGCCGACCGGTTCGAGCAGCTGGTGGCCAGGGTAGGCAACGCGGGCGGGCGGCCACCCGGCCTGTCCCGTCGCTCGCCGTCCACGATGGACGAAAGGCAACCGCTCCAGGTGGCCGACTCGACCCTGGAGCGGCTGAGATCCTGGGAGCAGCGGCTCGGCGTGAGCTGACGCGCCGGGCCACCGGGACCTTGACCACTGGCCGGGCGAGGTAATTTTCGGTCTTACCACATGACCGCCAGCACAGAGTGGTGTTGGAGGTATATTGGCCTGACCAGTTGACCGGAGGAGTGTCGCCGTGGCCGCAGAATTGTGGGAGCCCATCCGCCCGCCGGGCTCGCTCGCCGCCCGCATCGCGGAGCGCGTCGAGGAGCTGATGACGGAGGAACAGCTCAAGGCGGGTGATCGGCTTCCTCCGGAACGGGAACTCGCCACCCTGCTCGGCGTGAGCCGCCCGTCGTTGCGGGAGGCGATCCGCTCGCTCGCAGCCAAGGGCAGGCTTTCCGTGCGGCACGGCCAGGGCGTGTTCGTCGAGGCACCGCTGACCACCAAGCGGCTGACCAGCAGCCTCAACTCGGACGAACACGACCTCGACGAGCTGTACGCGATGCGGGAGGTGCTCGAGGTTCCCGCAGCGGGTTGGGCGGCGAAAAACCACACCGAGTCCGGGCTCGAGCGGCTCCAGGAGGCCTACGAGCTGCTCGTGGACGCCGCCGGCAGGCAGGCCGACTGGGACGAATTGCAGCGGCTGGACGCGGGATTTCACGAGGCCGTCGTGCGGGTCGCCGGCAACCGGTTCCTGCTGCGCACGCTTGGCGTGTTGAACGAGATCATGGCCGCGGGCATGGAAACCACGCTGCGGCACCCTGGACGGCTCCAGCAGTCCGCGAAGGAACACACCAAGATCCTGGAGATGATCAAGGCGGGTGACTCCCGTGGCGCTCGCGCGGCCGCCCGCGCGCACATCCGTGGCGCGCACGCCGCCGCGCTGAAGTACGTCGAGCAGCAGATCCAGGACGCGGAGTAGCTGGCGGGGCGTCGTATCGTACGGCGCATGACCTACCTCTCAGATTCTGGGCCGCGTAGAGTGTCCGCCGCCCGCGGTGATAGAACGCAGCCGTGTGGCTTGGCCCTCCTGAGTGGCACCGGGCATTGCGGGAACCGGTTGTACGCAGCATTCTTCGTGATGGTGTGTAGCCTCACAGCTTGCTAAGGTGCTACTTACTCTGGCCAGACCTCTTTCCACTAACTTGACCATTTCGGCCACAGCGGCATCCGAAAGGAGAGGCCGGTGACCACGAACACCAGCCACGCCGGCTCGACGCAGTCCGCATCAGGAGCGGGAACCCCGCTCCTCTCGGTGCAACACGCGAAGATCGGCTACGTGGTGAACCGGGAGACCCACGTCGCGGTCGGCGACGTGAGTTTCGAGGTTCGACAGGGCGAGAAGATCATGCTTCTCGGCCCATCCGGATGCGGTAAGTCCACGCTGCTCAAGGCGGTGGCCGGATTTCTCGGACTCTTCGATGGCCAGATCCGGCTGGCTGGGCGCGAGACGCTGAAGCCGGGGCCCGACCGGGCGGTCGTGTTCCAGGAGTTCGACCAGCTGTTCCCGTGGAAGACGGTGCGGGACAACATCGTGCACCCGCAGCGGGTCATCGGTCGCGCCAGGTCGGAGGCCGAGCGCCGGTCCGACGAGTACCTGGAGCTGATGAAGCTGACCCAGGCAGCGGATCGGTATCCGCATCAGCTTTCCGGCGGCATGAAGCAGCGCGTCGCGATCGCAAGGGCCCTCGCGCTCGATCCGATGATCTTGCTGATGGACGAGCCGTTCGGCGCGCTCGACGCGCAGACCCGCTCCCGGCTGCAGCGCGAACTCATCGACGTCGCGGCGCGGACCAACGTGACGCTGCTTTTCGTCACGCACAGCATCCAAGAGGCGGTGTACGTCGGTGATCGGGTAGTGGTGCTCGGCAACGCGCCGTCCACCGTGCAGGAGGTGGTGGACGTTTCGGCGTTGGACGACCCGTCCACGCTCGAGTTCACCAGCACACAGGAACACCTGCGCTCGCTGCTCGCCATTGACGACGACGAACTCGGCAACCTGGCGTTCGAGTAAGAGAGGAACCCATGAGCGAAACGCGAGAGGCCGAGCAGCCCGTGACGGCGGTCAGCGCTGGAAGCGCGCACCATCGGCGAACCTGGGGCGATCTGCCCACCGTGCTACGCCGCGGCATCGTGCTGGTGGCGCTGCTCGGGGCGTGGCAGCTCTCCACCCTTTTCATGACCGGCGCCCAGGCACAGCTCATGAGGGGACCGCTGGAAGTCGGCGAGGCGATCGTGGATGGGTTCGCCCGTGGCGACCTGGTGGACGCGACGCTGACCACTTTGCGGATCTTGTTGCTCAGCATGGCGATCGGCATCGTGGTGGCCGCGCTGCTCACCACATTCGCGATGTGGAGCAAGCTCGGCGACGACATCCTCAACCTGCTCACGGCGATGATCAACCCGCTGCCGGCCATCGCGCTGCTGCCGCTGGCGATGATCTGGATCGGGTTGAACACCACGGCGCTGGTGGTGATCATCGCGAATGCGGTGATCTGGCCCCTTGCCATCAACGTGAGTACCGGCTTTCGAACCGTGAATCCCACGTTGCTCGCGGTGGGACGCAATATCGGGCTGTCCGGCTGGCGGCTGGTGCGTGGCGTGTACCTGCCGGCCGCGCTGCCGCACATCGTTTCCGGTATCAAGACCGGATGGGCCTTCGGCTGGCGTACGATCATCGCCGCCGAGCTCGTCTTCGGCGTCGCCGGAGAGGGCGGTGGACTGGGGTACTTCATCAACTATGCGCGGTTCTTCAACCGCACCGAAGATATGTTCGCCGGAATTGTGACGATCATGATCATCGGTATCGCGTTCGACCTTCTATTTTCACTACTTGAACGGAAGACAGTCATCAAGTGGGGTATGAAGACTGCCTGACCGTATCCCCCGTTCGGTTATCTTCGACCACGAAAGGGCATTTCAATGAGGATCTTCAGGCAGACACCCGGGCGACCCCGAACCGCACCGGGCGTGGCTGTGGCCGGAGTCGTGGCCCTGGCGCTCACCGGTTGCGGGACTGGTTCTGGTTCCGGGGACGGCGGGGAGGCGGCCGACTGCTCGGACGGTCCCGCGAAGGAGATCACCATCGCGCACCAGCCCGGCCTCGGGTACGCGCCGCTGCTCATCGCGAAACAGCAGAAGACTCTGGAGAAGCGGTTCCCGGATACCGAGATCACCTGGAGAGAGCTGGACTCCGGAGCCGCGATCAGGGACGGCATGATCGCCGGTGACATCCAGGTCGGCTCCGGCGGTATCGCTCCGTTCCTGGTTGGCTACGACACCGAGGTCGGCTGGAAGATCGTCACCGGGCTGGAGAAGATGAACCTGCAGCTGATGACGAAGGACCCGTCGATCAAGTCACTGAAGGATCTGCGCGGCAAGGGCAAGATCGCGATGCCGGGGCCGGACTCGATTCAGTCCGTGGTGCTCCGCAAGGCAGCGGAGGAGCAGCTCGGCGACGCGAAGGCGCTCGACTCGCAGATCGTCGCGATGGGACACCCGGATGGTCGCCAGGCACTGGCCAGTGGCCAGCTGGCCGCACACCTGACCTCGCCGCCGTTCCAGGGGCAGGAGAAGGCCGATGGTGCTCGGTCGATTGCGAACAGCTACGACGTGTTCGGTGAGCATACCTTCAACAGCGCGTTCACTATGTCCAGCTTCGAGGCGTGCAACTCCCAGTTCGTGTCGGCGCTTGCCGGTGCCGTGACCGAATCGAACCGCCTGATCAACAACAAGCCGGCGGAGGCGGCGAAGCTGCTGTCCGAGGAATTCGCCGACGAGCCGGCGAAGGAGATCGAGAAGGACCTGACCGCCGACGACGTGGAGTTCGACACCACACCGGTCGGTTTCGGGACTTTCGCCGGGTTCATGAAGGAAATCGGGCTGATCAGGGAGGTTCCGGAATCCTCGGACCTGTTCTTCGACAACAAGAACACCGCGGGCGGCAACTGACAGGCACTCGTGAGTACTTTTGGGTGCTATAGCACCCAAAAGTACTCACGAGCACTGCGCTCCGTCGGTAAAGACGTTGCCACGGCGTCGAATCCCGGATGAGCACGCCGTTGGGCCGGATGATGTGACCAGCGGAACCATCTGGATTACTTCTTCCACCCGCAACGCTCGGATAACCTCCGATCAAGTCGGCCGAGGTCGAGCTCGGCGACTTCAAGGAGTGTCCGATGTCCGTCCTGATCGTGGCCGGCCTCGGCGTGGTGTTCGTCGCCGCACTGCTCGGCGGGCTGACGGGCTTCGGCTACAACCTCATGGCCATGCCGTTGATGTTGCTGCTCGGGATGTCACCCGCGACCGCCGTGGTGATCAATCTGGCGATCGCGTTGATTACCAGGGTGGCGGTGGTGTTCCGGCTGCTGCCGTACGTCCGGTGGCGCCGCGCGCTGCTGCTGACCGGTGGCAGCATCCCGGGACTGTTCGCCGGTGCGTGGCTCGGCGGCTCGCTTGAGCCGGACGTGTTGCGCGTCCTCGCCGGTGTGCTGGTGCTCGTGATCGCGCCGCTGCTGATGCTGCGTAGGCCGACCCCGCACGACAAACCGCGCACCCAGTACGCGTTGGCCGGCTTCGCCGGTGGTGCGCTGGGCACCAGTACGTCGCTCAACGGCGTGCCGGTCGCGCTCACGCTGTCCGCGGACGTGCAGGATCAGCGCAGCTTCATCGCGGACCTGGCGGTGTTCTTCGTCGGCAGCAACATCATGGGGCTGGCGATCCTGCTGCTGCGGGACGGCGTGCATCTCGGTGACCTCGCGCTTCTCGGGTACTGGCTGCCGGGAGCACTGGTGGCGAATTGGATCGGCACCGCGCTGGCCGAGCGGATCGCGCCGGGCGTGTTCCGGGTACTCACTTGTGTGCTGGTGATGGCGGCCGGCGCGGCGACGTTGTTGTCCGCCTGATCGGGGCTGATGTGGCTGTTCCCACTGCCGCGTTGACACCCTCGTCGGCTGTGCGGTACGCCTGCCTAATACAGATGGGCAGAGGTCAAACCACCGGCGCGAGCGCGGCGGACGTGCCACAGTTGCCCTAATCGGTGCGGTACTTGAGGAGGCGACGATGCCCGCGGAGGAACGGATCTCTCGGGAGCGACTGACCGAGCCGCCGGGCGAGATCTACACCTCGACGATCCTGGAACCGAGTTTCCGGTTCATGCTCGCCGAGTACTTCGAGCCACTGCTGCGGACCAACAGGGCGTGGGCCGTGATGCTCGGGGATACCGGCATCGTCCCCGCCGATCGGGTGCGGGCGCTGTTGGCCGCGCTCAGCAGGATGAGCGAGGAAGGCGCCGAGGCGTTCGCCGAGTTCAACCCCGCTTACGAGTATTTCTACTCGCACCTGGAGCACCGGCTCGCCGAGTACGCGGGTGCGGACGCGGCCGGTGAGATCAACCTCGGCCGGACCCGGCCCGAACCGCTGACCCGGCTGGCGTTGCGGGAGCGGATCCTGCGGCTGACCGAGGAGCTCGGAGCGCTCGTCGACGTACTGCTGGACATCGCGGAGCGCGAGGCGGGCACCGTGATGCCGCAGTGGACACACATGCAGCCGGCGCAGCCGTCCACCTTCGGGCATTACCTGCTGGGCATCATCGCCGCGCTCGGCAGGGATGCCGAGCGAATCGGCGCGGCGTATCGCACCACCAATGCCTGCACCCTCGGCTGCGGCGCGCTGGCCGGCACGTCCTACCCGGTCGACCGGGACGTGGTGGCCGAGCTTCTCGGGTTCGACGAGGTCAGGGAGAACACCATCGACTGCGTCGCCTCCGGCGACTACGGGCTGGAGACCAGCGCGGCGGTGGCGAACCTTGGCATCACCCTCAGCAGGCTCTGCGAGGATCTCTACATCTGGCACACCGACGAGTTCGGATTCGTGGAGATCGGAGACTCGTTCGCCGGATCGAGCAGCATGATGCCGCAGAAGAAGAACGCTTACCCGTTCGAGTACATCCGGGCGCGCGGTGCCCGCGCGGTCGGCGAGATGACGGCCGCGTTCGGCGCGTTGCACAACACCAACTTCGGCGACATCAAGGATGTCGAAGAGGAGATGGTGCCGCCGATCTTCCGCGCCTGCGACGAGCTGGCGACCTCGCTGCGGCTGCTTCGCGGCACGCTCGGCACGCTGACCGTGCATCGCGAGCGCTGCGAGGCCCGCGCCGCCGCCGGCTTCGCCACGGCCACCGAGCTGGCCGCCGTGCTGCACCGCAACACCGACCTGGACTACCGATCGGCGCATCGGGTGGTCGGGCATCTCGTGCTGGTCGCGACCAACCGCGGCGTCGAACCGTCCGACGTGGACAGCGCGCTGCTTGACGAGGCGGCACGCGAGACACTCGGCCGCGATACCGGCCTGTCCGACGAGCAGGTTCGCGGCGCGCTCGATCCCCGCGGATTCGTTGCCGCGCACGACGTCCCTGGTGGGCCGGCCGCCGAACCGGTGCGGCGGGCGTTGGACACAGCTCGCGCCGGTGCCGCGGACCGGCGGGCATGGCTCGACGGGGCGCGGGAACGCCTGGCGGTGGCGGACAAGCGGCTGTCCGAGCGTGTCGCCGGGTATCTCGGCTGAGAGCGGACGATGCGCAACCGACATCGGAAAGCCGGGGACGAGCTTCGGGTCAGCGTCACGCGCAGCGACGCGGCCGCGGCTGATGAGTTCACCGTTCCCCGAATCCGTCCGATGATGGTGCTGGACGCGTTGCTGGCGATTCAGCGCACCCACGATCCGGCGATCGGGTTCCGGTACTCCTGCCGGGTTGGCATGTGCGGCACCTGCACGGTGCGGGTGGACGGACGCTCGGTTCTCGCCTGCCAGACGGAGATCCCGGAGCGCGCGGAGCACATCCGCATCGATCCGCTCGCCGGGCTGCCGGTGGTTCGCGATCTCGTCGTGGACACCGCACCGTTCTGGCAGGCGTGGAAGTCCATCACGCCGTATCTGGTGCCGGACGAGGACGCGGCCGGGATGGACGCGACACCCGCGGTGATCAAGCCGGATTCCGCGGAACGGGAGCGGATCGACCCGTCACTGGACTGCATCGGGTGCGCGGCCTGCTTTTCCAGCTGCGGGATCGCGAGCGCCAGGCGGGATTTCATCGGACCCGCGGCGCTGAACCGGGCGATGGTACTTGTCGCGGACAGCCGGGATACCGCGGCCGCGCATCGCCTCGACGTGGTGGCCACCGACTCCGGTGTCGACCGGTGCCACTACATCTACGGCTGCAGTGCCGCCTGCCCGAAGGGGCTGGACCCGGCGCAGGCCATTCGCCGGCTGCGAAAGTGGAGATTCGATGAGTCCCGGTGAAGCCTGGCCGGAGCCGGAGACGATCAGCACCGATGTCGCGGTGGTCGGCAGCGGCGGCGCGGGGTTGATGTGCGTGCTGCACGCCCTGTCCGCGCGACCGGACCTGAACGTGACGATCGTGAGCGAGGGAGCGGTCGGGCGGTCCGGATGCACTCGCATGGTGCAGGGCGGGTACAACGCCGTGCTGAACCCGGACGATTCGGTGGACCTGCATTTCCGGGACACGTTGCAGGGCGGCAAGTTCCTCAACGACCAGCGGCTCGCGTGGACGTTGGTGAACGACGCACCTCGGGTGATCAACGAGCTGGAGACCAGGGTGGGCTGCTTCTTCGACCGGGACGAGGACGGCCGGATCCACCAGAAGGCCTTCGCGGGGCAGGCTTTCGACCGCACCGTGCACCGTGGCGATCTGACCGGCATCGAGATCATGGGCCGGCTGCGCGATCAAATGTTCCGGCTCGAACCGGTCGAGCTCGAGGACGTGCGCGCGCTCGATCTGGTGCACGACCGGGTCGGCCGGCTGGCCGGGCTGACCGCGATCGACATGCGGAGCGGGCGGCCGCTGGTGCTGCGGGCCCGCGTGATCGTGGTCGCCACCGGCGGTTCGGCCACGATGTACCGGGTCGCGGCGCCCGCGCGGGAGAAGACCGGCGACGGCGTGGCCATGTGCTGGCGTGCCGGGCTGGCCGTGCGGGACATGGAGATGCTGCAGTTCCATCCGACCGGGCTGCTCGCCGGCGACGCGCGGATGACCGGAGCGGTCCTCGAGGAAGGGCTGCGGGGCGCCGGGGCGAAGCTGTTCAACGCGGACGGCGAGCGCTACATGGCGCGCTACGACGCGGAACGGATGGAGCGTTCCACCCGGGACGTGGTCGCCCGCGCCGGCTACAGCGAGATCGTCGCGGGACGCGGAACACCCGACGGTGGCGTGCTGATCGATATCTCCCATCTCGGCGCCGAGGAGGTCGAGCGGCGCTTCCCCGGGATGGTGCAGCGAACCCGGCAGATCGGCCAGGACCTCGCGCGGGCACCGGTACGGGTGTCCCCGACCGCCCACTTCCACATGGGGGGCGTGCTGATCGACGCGGACTGCCGTACCGCGCTGGATGGCCTGCTTGTCGCCGGCGAGGACGCCGGGGGCACGCACGGCGCGAACCGGCTGGGCGGTAACGGCGTCGCCGAATCCACCGTGTTCGGTGCTCGCGCCGGAGACACCGCCGCGGCGATCGCGCCGCATCGCCCGCTGCTTGAGCCCGAGCCGGCCGAGGTGCGTGCCTCGCTCGAACGCGCCTACGCGCCTCTCGGGCGGGACGCCGGCCCGTGGCCGTTCCCGCTGACCACGCGACTGAAGGAGCTGATGTGGCAATGCGTCGGCGTGGTGCGCGACGCCGAGGGCCTTGCCGAAGCCAGCAAGGAACTCGACGTGCTCGCCGAGGACGTGGACCGGATCGCGGTGCCGGGTCCGCCGGAGGTCAACTTCGGCTGGCAGGAAGCCATGGACCTGGCCAATCAGGTCACCGTGGCGCGTACCATCGCGCACGCGGCCGCGTGGCGAACCGAGACGCGCGGCGCGCACGCCCGCTCGGACTACCCGGACTCGGATTCCCGGCTGCGCTACGTGGTGCAGCGGCGCGGTGCCGCGGACGGACCGGTTTCCGCGATCGAAACCGAGGTGCGCGACGTGGAGTTCAGCTACCGGGCGCCGGACGGTGATAGCACGTGACCGTCCCGCAGTTCCTGTTCTTCTGCGCGTTCAGTGTGGTGGCGCTGGCGATCATCGCGTTCGGGGTACTGGTGGTGCGTACCGCCCAGGTCGATGACGGGGGCCCGTTCGTCTCACGCGCGCTGCTCGCCCGCCTGGCGAAGCCCGGCAGTGAGCGAGCCGAGTTGCAGCGTTGGGCGTTCTACCTGCATCGCATCAGTGGCGTGGCGCTGTTCGCCTTCCTGTGCCTGCACGTCGGTGACGTCAGCTTGTTCGTGTTCTCCCGCGAGCTCTACGACGAGGTGCACCAGGTGTACGGCAGTACCGCGATGCGCATCGGTGAGGTGGGCCTGCTGTTCGGCCTGCTGTTCCACGCGTTCAACGGCATTCGACTGGTCGCGGTGGATGTCGCGGATCTCGGCCTGGTGGCGTCCACCCGTGCGCTTTACGGCGTGGTGGCGGCGACGGTGCTGTGCGGCGGGGTCGGAACGGTCTACATCATGGCGCCGGTGATCGGATGAGCGCCGAGGTGTCCGCTCGACAGGCGCGCGGGCTGACCCGGCGCCGGACCGCTTATGTGCTGCTTCGGGTGTCCGGGCTGCTGCTCGCCGTGCTGGTGCTCGGGCACTTCACCGTCACCCACGTGACCACCGATGTCGCGGACACCGATTCCCGGTTCATCGACGCCAGGTGGGCCTCGGCGCTGTGGATCACCTGGGACGGGCTGATGCTGCTCGCGACCATCGTGCACGCGGTGCTTGGCCTGTGGGCGGTGATCGCGGACTACAGCTCCGGGCGGCGCAGGCGGCTGCTGTGGGGCGCGTTGCTCACGGTGGCCGCGGTGGTGTTCGCGGGTGGGATGACGGTGCTGGTGATCGCCGTCGCGGCGCGCTGAGGCCGGTCAGATCTTATGGCCCGAGGCGCTCGGACCATAATGTAGCCGTGAGCGAGCACATCCTTGACGAGCTGTCCTGGCGCGGTCTGATCGCGCAGTCCACCGACCTCGACGTGTTGCGTCGCGAGCTCGACGCGGGCCCGCTCACCGTGTATGCCGGTTTCGATCCGACGGCTCCCAGCCTGCACCTCGGCCACCTGGTGCAGATGCTGGTGCTGCGCCGGTTCCAGGATGCGGGTCATCGGCCGGTGTTGCTCGCCGGTGGCGGGACGGGCCTGATCGGCGATCCACGGGACGCCGGCGAGCGCGCGCTCAACTCGGAGGAGACGGTGCGTGAGTGGGCCGGCCGGCTGCGCGGCCAGCTGGCCAGGTCCGTGGACTTCGATCACCCGGAGGTGCCGCCGATCGAGGTCAACAACCTCGACTGGATCGGTGCCATGCCGGTGACGAGTTTCCTCCGCGATGTCGGCAAGCACTTCTCGATCAACTCGATGCTTGCGCGGGACACGGTGAAGCGGCGGCTGGAGACCGACGGCATGTCGTACACCGAGTTCAGCTACATGCTGCTGCAGGCGAACGACTTCCGGGAGCTGTTCGAGCGGCACGACGTCCGGTTGCAGGTCGGCGGATCGGACCAGTGGGGCAACATCCTGGCCGGGGTCGATTTGATCCGGCGGGTACACGGCGCGCAGGTGCACGCGTTGACCACGCCGCTGATCACCGATTCCGAGGGACGCAAGCTCGGCAAGTCCACCGGCGGCGGCAATCTGTGGCTCGACGCGGAACTGACCTCGCCGTACGCCTGGTACCAGACCTTCGTGAACATGGCCGATACGGACGTCGCACAGTGCCTGCGGCGGCTCACCTTCCTGAGCCGGGACGAGATCGCGGAGCTGGAGGCCGCTACCAGCCAACGTCCGGCTGCCCGGTTGGCGCAGCGAAAGCTGGCCGAGGAGCTCACCTCGCTCGTGCACGGCGCCGAGCAGACCCGGCAGGTGGTCGCGGCGAGTCAGGCGCTGTTCGGCAGGGGAGAGCTTGCCGAACTTGACGCGTCTACTTTGGATGCGGCGATGGCTGAAGTGCCGAACGGGGAGGTGAAGCTCACCGACGAGCCGACGATCGTCGATCTGCTCGTCGCCGGGGGCCTGAGCGATAGCAAGGGCGCGGCCCGCCGGACGGTGCAGGAAGGCGGGGCATACGTGAACAACGTGAAGATCGGCGAGGAGGACTGGCGCCCGAGGGCGGACGACGCGCTGCACGGCCGGTGGCTCGTGGTGCGTCGCGGCAAACGAAACACGGCAGGCGTCCAGCTGCTCCGCTGATAGGGCGCTCACCTGCGAGTTTACCGGAAGGGGACCCCCCGTTTCCGGTAAACTCTGGCTCGTGTAATGTTCCTTTCCGCCAGCGCGGGACAGGCCAGAAAGTCGAAAGACCGAAGGCCAGGACCGACTGGGGATCGCGAACCAAGCTCCCATCACGGTGGTAGAGTGGGCGACCCCCGGCGACGGCGAACAGAGTTACGTTGATACAGTGAATATCGATAAGACTTTGGTTAGTCGTTTTGCTGGATAACCTACTCCTTTGTACATCCGTTGCGGTGTGCTCGGGGCGTGTTGTTTGAGAACTCAACAGTGTGTCGTAGTGTTTTGTTTGTGAGTTTGTTGTTTGTGTGCCCTTTTTTGGGTTTTTTTTGAGTGTTTTTTTGCCAGGGTTTTATTGGTTCATTGTTGGAGAGTTTGATCCTGGCTC
>WHSZ01000097.1 GCA_009379845.1 Pseudonocardiaceae bacterium
AAGAAGGCGGCGTACAAACGAATCGCGGGGCAGCTGGGTCCGGCAACCGGATACTTCAAGGGCGAGGACGGCAGCCGCACCGGTTCCGGATTCCTCGCGCTGTTCCAGTCGATCGCCTACTCGCTCTTCCAGCTGTTCGCCAAGGCCGTCGTGCTGTTCGCGCAGGTGATGGTCCGGTTGCTGACGCTGGCCGCACCGCTCATCGGGCTCGTCGCGCTGCTGCACCACGACATCCTGCGAAAGATCGGCCGGATCGCCGGTGCGGTGGTGTTGAACCTCGTCGTGCTGTCCGTACTCGCTGGCATCCACGCCTTACTGTTGCAGGCCATCTTCGGCGCGTCCGGGACGCTGTCCCTGCTCACCCAGATGGCACTGGCGGCGATCGTGACGATCGTGTTCTTCATGGTCGGCAGGCCGGTGCGGCGCATGTGGCAGATGGTGGAGCTGTCCGTCGGCGCGATGGGCTCCGCGGTCCCGAATGCCGGCCAGGGACTGTTCTCCCGGTTCCGCAAGAGCCGCCGGAACGAGCCGACCCCGCAGGACGAGTTCTGGGAGAACGTCAAGGACACCGACGAGCGGGAGGGCGCGACCGCGGGCGGCGTGCCGGGCTCGCGTACCGGCCGGCGAGTGCGCCCGGAGGCGAGCAACCCGGTGTCGGTCCGCGCGGAGCGGATGGACAACCGGGGCCCGAATGCCCGGACCGGCTCGGGCGCCACGGTGCTGCCGAACACCGGGACCTACGGTGCGGCCGCCCTGCCGACTGGCCGCGGCAGGAACGCGGTGGGCGGCGCCGTCCCACCCGGTAGCACGACGGCCGCGCACGCCATGCCCTCGGCGTCCCGGGAGTATCCGGACCGCAGGGATGCCGTCGGGATACCCGCTCGGCGTGCGCAGCCGAGCCGCAAGGTCGACACCTCCCCGGTCGCCGACCGCAGCTGGGACCGCGACGAGGATCCGGTGGTGCCGTCCCGGCTGGGCACCGAGGCCCCCGCGCAGCCGATCTCCTCCTCGCAGGTACCCACGCCCGCGCCGGTTGTGCCGGCGAACCAGCCGACGGTGCAGCAGACGGCGAGGCCGATCCCGCGTCGCGCCGAATCCGAGATGGTGGCCGGACGCTCGGTCTTCGTGCTGTACCGGCCGTCGCACGGCCTCGAGGTCCGTGACGACCGGGATACCGACTCGGCGCTGAGATGAGAGGGGGAGTGAGGTGCCCATCCGGACAAGTCGAGGACGAGCCGCGGTTTACCGTCGGCTGTGGGGCTGGCCACTGCGTTCTCCCGCCCACCTGATCGGCGTACTGGTCGTGGTGGCCGCCGTGCTCGTCACGGTTGGCTTGCTGCTTCCCCAACTGCTCGGCACCGACGACCAGCCCGGTGGGAACCCCACGGCACCGTCCTACAACTACTCGGCCGAGCAGCAGCGGCGTGAGGCGCGATCACAGGGCGACGGCACATCGGACCCGACGGAGACCCGGTTGAGCGGCCCGCTGCGGACACCGCGGCCTGCACCGGCAAACCCTGAAGCGTTGAACGTGGCCAAATCCTGGGCTTCCGCCTGGGTCAAGCATCCGAGGGGCACGACCAACGCCCAGTGGCTGAACGGGTTGCGGCCGTACACCACGCAGGAGTACCTGCCGGTGATGTCCAGCATTGATCCGGCGAACATCCCGGCCACGCGGGTCACAGGGGAACCGAAGGCGGTGAACTCCTACACCAGTTCGGTTCGGGTGGACGTTCCCACCGACGGGCCGGTATTGCGAATCACCGTGGCGGATACCGGCCAAGGATGGCGGGTTGCTCGTTACGAGCAGGGATCCTGACCATGCGGCTCGGGATCGGCGTCGGCATCGTCGTTGTCGCGTTGTTCGTCGTGGTGGCCGCCGTCGGCGCGTTCACCACCATCGTGATCAGCAACAACGAGAACGCCCAGGCGGCGACCACCAACATGGCCTGCGAGGCGGCCGTTGGCCCGACCGATCCAGGGCAGCCGGGTGCGGGTGCCCAGGACGCCGCGGCGCTCGATCCTGACCAGCGGAAGACCGCTTCGCTGATCGTGTCCATCGGCAAGCAACGTCGAATGCCGCCGCGGGCCTGGCAGGTAGCCATCCAGGCGGGCATGACCGAATCGGCCCTGCGCAATCTGACCTACGGTGACCGCGACTCGCTCGGCATCTTCCAGATGCGGCCGTCCATGGGCTGGGGCAGCGTCGCCCAGGTCACCGACCCGACGTACCAGGTCAACAAGTTCTACGACGTGCTGAAGTCGGTTCCGGGATGGAAGACGCAGCGGCCGGGGGATTCCGCTCAGGCCGTCGAGCGATCCGCGTTTCCGGATCGGTATCACGAGTGGGAGCCGATGGCCGTCCACCTGCTCGGCAACGTCGGGCAGATCGAGGACCCGGCCGGATGCGGGGAGAGCGCCGGTAATTGGCTCCCGCCGCCCACCGAGCGAGCCGGTCAGGCGATCAAGTTCGCGATGGCCGAGCGGGGTAAGCCGTACGTGTGGGGTGCGACCGGCCCTGACTCGTACGACTGCTCCGGCTTGCTGCTGCGCGCCTACGAGTCCGCGGGCATCACCCTGCCGCGTGTTTCGCAGGACCAGTACAAGGCGGGGGCGATGCTCCCCGTGCGAAAAGCGCAACCCGGTGATTTGCTGTTCTGGGCAACGGATTCGTCCAACCCGGACACGATTCACCATGTGGCGATGTATCTCGGAAACAACCAGATCGTGGAAGCACAGCAGACCGGAGTGCCGGTGCACGCCAGACCGGTCAGCTGGAACGAGGACGGTCTCGTCCCGCAGGCCGTTCGCCCGGGTGTGTGAAGTGCGGTTCGAGTGTGCAATGAGGTGAAAGTCGTGCGTCGGAAACGTTCAAAGGCTCCGGAATCGGCGGTGGTCAGCGAGCCGATCCCGCCGCGAAGTAGCTACGCCTCGGATCCCATTCCCCGGCCGGCCCGACCGCCCGCGTCGAGCACGCCGTTGCGGGATTATCTGTCCGGTGCGCGTATCGGCGTGGACGAGGGCTACGCGGTATTGCCCCGTTCCCTCGCCGAATCGATGCCGTTGCCGTGGCAGCAGCAGATGGCCAACCTGCTCACCCAGTTTCACCAGATGCACGAGCATCTGTCCTGGCCGACCTACCGCGTGGTGCCGTCCCGCTACGAGCGGCTGGTCGATCTCGACGAGGAGCAACTGGCCGAGGTTGGTTGTATCGTCGAGATCGATGCCGAGGGCGAACTCGTCTACCGCGAACGGAGTGGCCGTCGGATCGAAGAACCCGAACAAACCACGGTGCTGGTCTCCTGCCTCGACCCGATTCCCAGCGAGCACGCGAACGCCACCGAGCGCACGCCGCCGAGGGGAATCCCGATGCCGGAGCACGGCGTTCCGGACCAGGGGATTCCTGAGCAGGGGATCCCGCCGCAGGAGGGCCAGCCCTCATCGGGAGCGACTCATGGTCCGCTTTGGCAAGCGCGAGAAGACCGACAACAACCCTGATCCCGGGTGGTACTACTGCGTGAAGCACCGGCGGGTCGAGCACGGCGAGGTATGCCGCGCGATCGACCGGCTCGGCCCCTACCCGGACGAGGAAACCGCCTCGCGTGCCCTGGAGATCGCCAGGGCACGGACCGAAGCCGAGGACGCGAAGGACGCGGTGTGGAACGAGGGGCGGGCCAGGGGCGGTGAGGACTCCTGACGCTGCCAGCCGAGTCGGCGCGGTGGAGCTCGGCCGAGCGAGAGCTCGCCGAGCGCATGCTGGCCGGCGATGCCGTGGTGGTGAACGTGCGTAAGTCCGGCCCACACAAGCACCTGGTTCCGTGGTTGGCATCCGCGGGCCTGCTCAGCTACGTCGGGCATGCGGGCAACCGGCATTCCTGGCCGCAGTCCGACTTCGCCAACCCGTACGTGCGGGAGGCCAAGGTGGACCGGCAGGCGATGCTGCGGCACTACCGGGATTACCTACGCGGCAGGGACGACCTGCTGGACCGGTTGCGGGCCGGTGAGCTCGACGGGATGGCACTGGGTTGCTGGTGTGCGCCGCAGCCGTGTCACGCCGAGGTGCTTCTCGAGCACGCCGGGAGCCGGGCGTGAACCCGGTGGACGATCTCGGTGTCGGCCTGCCGATCGGCGCGCGGCCGGCAAGGGTGGTGAGCCTCGTTCCCTCCCTGACCGAGGCGGTGGAGACCAGTGCACCCGGCTTGCTGGTCGGCGCGACCGACTACTGCACCCACCCGGGGTCGTTGCGGGTACCGCGGGTCGGCGGTTCGAAGTACCCGAAGCTCGAAGCCGTTCTCGGATTGGCGCCCGACCTGGTGATCGCGAACGCCGAGGAGAACCGGCCGCAGGATGTGTCCCGGCTGCGGGCCGAAGGGATACCGGTGTGGGTGACCGTGCCGCCGGGCAGCGTGCCGGCCGGGATCGAGTCGGTGCGCCGGATGCTGGTTGACGCGCTCCGGCTACCCGAACCGGACTGGGTCCACGAGGCCGAGCGGGTGTGGTGCGATCCCGCGCCGCCACGAGCCAGGGCGGTGATCCCGGTGTGGCGCAAGCCCTGGGTCGTACTCGGCAGGGATACTTTCGCCGGTGACGTGCTGAACCGGCTCGGCGTGGCGAATGCCTACGCCGGGCATGCCGACCGCTACCCGCGGCCGAAGATCGACGAGTTGCGCGGGCGGTTCGACGCCGGGCATGCCGATCTGCTCGTGCTGCCGGACGAGCCGTACGAGTTCACCGAGGACGACGGCCCTGACTGGTTCCCCGGTACCCGCTACGCGCTCGTCTGCGGGCGCTACCTCACCTGGTATGGCCCGTCCCTGGTGCCGGCGCACCGGGAGCTATCCGCCGCCCTCACCCGCGCTCTGCTGCCGTGAATACTCGCGGACATGACCAAGGCACAGTTCAGCTCTGAGACCTCGAGGCGCGGGGAATGGGTTCGCCAGGCCAACCGGTTCACCGATCGGATCACCGACGACGGCTCCTCGGGATGGCCGGTTGAGCCGGGCCGCTACCGGCTGGTGGTGTCGCTGGCCTGCCCGTGGGCGCACCGGTCGATCATCGTGCGGCGGCTGCTCGGCCTCCAGGACGCCATCTCGCTTGCCGTTGTCGACCCGATCAGGGACGAGCGCGGCTGGCGTTTCACGCTGGACGACGGCGGGCGGGATCCGGTGCTTGGCATCGAGTTCCTTGCCGAGGCGTACCGGGCGAGCGATCCGGAGTTCACCGGCCGCGTCACCGTTCCATCCATTGTGGACACCCACACTGGCCGGGTGGTGACCAACGACTACCCTCAGATCACCCTGGATCTGCACACCCAGTGGAAACGGTTGCACCGCACGGATGCCCCCGATCTGTACCCCGAACCGTTGCGCGCGGAGATCGACGAGGTCAGCACGCGGAACTACCACGCGGTGAACAACGGGGTGTACCGCTGCGGATTCGCCACCTCGCAGCAGGCCTACCGGGAGGCGTTCGACGAGCTGTTCGCGCGGCTTGACGAGCTGTCCGCGCTGCTGTCCCGGCAGCGTTACCTGGTCGGCGAGCAGATCACCGAGGCGGATATCCGGCTGTTCACCACGCTGGTGCGGTTCGACGCGGTATATCACGGCCACTTCAAGTGCAACCGGCACAAGCTCACCGAGCTGCCGGTGCTGTGGGCCTACGCCAGGGACCTGTTCCAGACTCCGGGGTTCGGGGAGACGGTGAACTTCGACCACATCAAGCGGCATTACTACGTCACGCACGGGCAGCTCAACCCCACCGGCATCGTGCCGGCCGGCCCGGATCTGGACGCCTGGTACCTGCCGCACGGCCGCGGTTAGCCGCCGGGCTCGGCGGGTGTCGCGCTTGGCAGGCGACCGCTTGGCAGCCGGCGCAATAGCACCGCGGTCAGCACCGCCAACTTCGAGGCGATGGCACAGGCCGAGCACCTACCGGAACTGCGGGAACAGCTGGCCGCGAGCTACGAGCGAACCCGCACCACGTTCGGGCAGGGCCTGCGGGAGCTGTTCGGGGATTCCATCGGTGAGGACTCCGCAAGGGCGCTCGTTTCGTTCTACGCCGCGCTCGGCGACGGCCTGATGATGCAATGGCTGGTCGACCCGGAGCGCGCTCCGTCCGCCAGGGACGTGGCGGAGGCACTCCGGTTGATCGTGCGCATCCACGGCTCGCAGCCGTAACGACGTCGCCGCGTTCCACGCCGCGCTCGAACCTTCAGCGCGGGTCGCTTGCGGGCTCGCGCCCGAATCTTCAGCGCGGGTCGTTTGCGGGTCCGCGCCAGAATCCTCAGTGGAAGGCGTGTTCCGGGGCGGGGAATTCGCCGCTGCGGACTTCCTCGGCGAACGTGCTGGCCGCGTTGGACAGCACTCCGGCAAGATCGGCATAGCGTTTCACGAAACGCGGTGTCTTGCCGCGGCGCAGCCCGGCCATGTCCTGCCACACCAGCACCTGCGCATCGCAGTCCGGGCCGGCACCGATGCCGATCGTGGGAATGCGCAGCTCGTGCGTGACCCGCTTCGCGGTCTCGGCCGGCACCATCTCCATCACCACCGCGAACGCGCCGGCCCGCTCCAACGCTTGCGCGTCGGCGAGCAGTTCGTCCGCGGCGTCGCCGCGGCCCTGCACGCGGTAGCCGCCCAGGTTGTGCTCGCTCTGCGGGGTGAACCCGACGTGTCCCATCACCGGAACGCCGGCCGCGGTGAGCGCCTCGACATGTGGCGCGAAAGCGCGCCCGCCCTCGAGCTTCACGGCGTGCGCGCGGCCCTCTTTCATGAACCGGATGCTGGTGGACAGCGCCTGTTCGGGGGAGAGCTGGTACGAGCCGAACGGCAGGTCCGCCACCACAAGGGCGCGGGTCACCGAGCGGGTCACGCCGCGCACCAGCGGAAGGAGCTCGTCCACGGTGACCGGCAGCGACGTGTCGTAGCCGAACACGTTGTTCGCGGCGGAATCGCCGACCAGCAGGACCGGAATCCCGGCCTCGTCGAACAGCTGGGCGGTATACATGTCGTACGCGGTGAGCATCGGCCACGGCTCGCCGCGCTCCTTGAGTTCCCGCAGATGGTGAACGCGCACCTTCTTGGCAGGTGCCGCGTTGCCGGCGCCTGAGCCGTACGGCGCGGCTACTTCCTGATGCCGGGCAGCGCTTGCTTCCGTGCCGGGCTCATCGTTCGATGATGCGGACATCGTCGTCGACCGTCCTTCCCTCGAGGCCCAATTGAGGGTCCCCGGGCTGTGCGGATGGTATGTACGACAAGCGTCGCACCGGCGCCGACGGTTGGCACGGCCGTGCGACGAGCTTCACACCCGGACCAGGTGTCCCGCACCTAGTGAACCTCGCGCCACAAGTTCGTAATGGGCAGCCGCCGGTCCCTGCCGAAAGCCTTGAAGGTGATCTTCGTGCCGGGCGGATACTGGCGGCGCTTGTACTCCGCCTTGTCGACCATGCGCATCACCCGGTCGATCACCTCGGCCTCGAAGCCCGCGGCCAGCAGGTCCTCGTAGCCCCGGTCGCCCT
The DNA here is from genome assembly GCA_009379845.1 of Pseudonocardiaceae bacterium. Taxonomy (GTDB): domain Bacteria; phylum Actinomycetota; class Actinomycetes; order Mycobacteriales; family Pseudonocardiaceae; genus Tamaricihabitans. Next base: position 7,514 of record WHSZ01000097.1, read on the forward strand.
CCACGTAGTCGTCCAGGATGTCGTCAAGCAACAGGTAGTCGGGCAGCGAGTCGGCGTCCAGCTGGCCGGGGCGCAGCTCGGCGGACGGCGGCTTCGTGATCGAGTTCTCCGGGATCGGCGGGGTTTCGCCGCGCTTTTCCGCCTCCGCGTTGCGCCAGCGGGCCAGCTCCCAGACGTGCGTCTTGAAGACGTCCTTGATCGGCGCGAACCCACCGACCGCGTCCCCGTAGATCGTGGAGTAGCCAACCGCGAGCTCGGTCTTGTTCCCGGTGGCCAGCACCAGATGACCTTCCAAATTGGACAGTGCCATGAGCAGCATGCCGCGCACCCTGGCCTGGATGTTCTCCTCGGCGAGGCCGGTGCCCTCCAGGCGCAGCTGATCGACGTACGCCCGCACCATGTCCGCGGCCGGCTCAACCCGGAAGTGACAGCCCAGCCGGCGCGCCAGTTCGGCGGCATCGGATCGGGAGTGCTCCGAGGAGTACTTCGACGGCATGGAAACCCCGTAGACGGCGTCCGGTCCGAGCGCGTCCACCGCGAGTGCCGCGCTGATGGAGGAGTCGATGCCGCCGGAGAATCCGAAGATCACCGAGCGGAAACCGTTCTTGTGCGCGTAATCGCGCAGTCCGATGACCAGCGCGGACCACACCTCGGCCTCGTCGGAGAGCGGCTCGCTGATCGTCGGTTCGGCCAGCGGTTCGTAGGCCGGCAACGGTTCGGTGGACAGCACGCGGCGATGTACCCGCAAGCCTTCGAAGTCGCCCTCGGCGGTGTGCCCCCCGGTCGCCAGGTCGAGATCCACAACGAGCAGGTGCTCGACGAACTGCGGGGCGCGGGCGAGCAGTTCTCCGTTCGCGCCGACCACGATCGAGTCACCGTCGAACACCAAGTCGTCCTGGCCACCGATCAGGTTCGTGTAGACCAGTGGGGCACCCGCTTCGGCTGCGCGCCTGGCGATCAGCGGGAGCCGCACGTCGTCCTTGGACCGCTCGTACGGCGAGGCGTTCGGTGCGACGACCAGGTCCACCCCGGCCTCGCCGAGCGCCGCGACGGGCCCGCCGTCCTGCCAGATGTCCTCGCAGATCACCATGCCGACGTCGACGCCGTGCAGCCGCACGATGTCCAGCGTTTCGCCGGCCTTGAAGTAGCGGCGCTCGTCGAACACGCCGTAGTTGGGCAGATGGTGCTTGTACTGGCTGGCCACCACCTCGCCGTCGTAGAGCACCGCGGCGGCATCGCGCGGCCCGACCCGGTCGGTTTCCAGGTAGCCGACCACCGCGGTGACATTGCCGCAGCCGGCCGCGGCCAGACGTTCGGGCAGCGCGTCCAGCTCGCGGCGGGAGGCCTCCGCGAACGACTCGCGGAGCACCAGGTCTTCCGCCGGGTAGCCGGTGAGCGCCATCTCGCCGAACACGACGATGTGCGCTCCAGCTTCGGCCGCCTTGCGGGTCCATTCGACGATCAGTTCGGCGTTACCGGCCAGATCACCGACGCACGGGTTGACTTGGGCGAGAGCCACACGCAGCTGAGCCATGCGGCCATTCTCCCGCACGTCAGCGGGCCGGGGGCGGTGGTGCCGCCCGAATCACTCGGCACAGCCCCGCCTCACCACGAACGCACGTGGTCAATGGCAGGATCTTCGCGTGTCTGGTTTCACTCGCCTACTGCCAGCGGTTTCCCTGCTCGCCGTCGGCGGCCTGCTGGCCGCGTGTACGTCCGGCGATCCCGAAGACGAGCGGCAGCCCGAACGGCCGGTGACCGAGCGGAACGGGCCGGTCGGCCCGGTGCCGGAAGGGCTCGGCGAGTTCTACGGGCAGCCGCTGTCCTGGGGGGACTGCGCACGGTATGCCACGTCCGACACCGCCAAGGCCGCTTTCAACACTCGCGACATCGAGTGTGCCCGGCTCACCGTTCCGCTTCGCTACGACAAACCCGACGGCGAGACCATCACGCTCGGGGTGCTGCGGCGCAAGGCGAGCGACGCCAAGCAGCGCGTCGGCTCGCTCGTCATCAACCCTGGCGGGCCGGGCGCGGCCGGTATGCCGGCGGCCGCGCAGAGCGCATCCGCGGCTCGCGGCACTCAGTTGGGTGAACGGTTCGACATCGTGGGTTTCGATCCGCGCGGGATCGGCGCGAGCGAGCCGCAGGTCCAATGCCTGACCGACCAGGAGCGGGACGCCGAGCGGGCCGAGGACGACGAGACCGACACTTCTCCGAAAGGTATCGCCAAGCAGGAGTCCGACGAGCGGGAGTTCGCGCGCAAGTGCGCGCAACGCACCGAGCACGGCAAGACCATGCTCGCCAACATGGGCACCCGTGACGTCGCCAGGGACATGGACGTGCTGCGCTCCGCGCTGGGAGACGCGAAGCTGAACTATCTCGGGTACTCCTACGGAACGCGGATCGGCAGCACCTATGCCGAGTTGTTCCCGAGGAACGTCCGCGCCCTGGTGCTGGACGGCGCGCTGGACCCGGCGCAAGATCAGGTGGAGGCGCTGGTCGCGCAGGGCGCCGGCTTCCAGAAGGCGTTCGACGAGTTCGCCAAGTGGTGTGCTCGGAAGCAGGACTGCGCGCTCGGGAACAACCCTGGCGCGGCGACACAGCGCTTCCAGCAACTCGTCCAGCCACTGATCAACCGTCCCGTCGAGGTCGGTGCTGGGCGGAAACTGTCCTTCGACGACGCGACCACGGGCGTAGCGCAGGCGCTGTACGCCAAGGATCTCTGGGAAATGCTGAACTCCGCACTTGTCGAGCTGCAGCGCAACCGCGGCGCGGGCCTGATGCAACTCGCGGACATCTACAACGAGCGAGGGCAGGACGGCAGCTACAGCACGACCCAGGACGCGTTCACCGCGGTCCGGTGCGTTGACGAGCCGAAGGTGACCGACAAGAAGGAGATCCTGCAGATCGAGCGGCGCTACAAGCAGGTAGCACCGTTCATGGACCACGGCCGACCGGCAGGGGCCGCCCTGGATGCCTGCGCGTTCTGGCCGGTGCCGAATACCAGCCGGCCGCACGCCCCGAACGTGGCAGGCCTGCCACCCACGCTGGTGATCTCCACGACGAACGACCCGGCAACGCCGTACCAGGCGGGCGTGAAGCTCGCCAACGCGCTCGGCGGTGGGCTACTCACCTACCAGGGCACCCAGCACACGGTGTTCTTGCAGGGCAAGAAATGCGTGGACCAGATCGGCACCAAGTACCTCGTGGATCTGCAGCTCCCGCCTCGCGGCGCTCGCTGCTCGTGAGTCTTTTTGGGTGCTATAACCCGAAAAAGACTCACGAGCGCCGAGCAGCGCGAGGCGCACGAATCCCGAGTGCCAGAACTCCACCCACCACGCAGACGCCCGCGGTGATCGCGAAGATCTCCTGGTACTGGGTCAGCAGCGCGTCGTTCAGCGCCGCGCGGTACTCCGCCAGCTGCCGCGCGTACTCCCGCTCGGTGACGCCGATCGGCAGCGGCGTGTTCAGGGACGCGGTCAGGCTGTGGAAGCGGTGCAGCCCCCACGCGGACAGCGCCGCGACGCCGACCAGCATGCCGGTCATCCTGGCAACCACGACGCCCGACGACGCCACGCCGTGCGCACGCGGGGGCACCACCTTCAGCACCGCCGCGGACAGTGGCGCGATCACCAGGCCGAGCCCGAAACCGGCGATCACCAGGTCGGTGTCCAGCCGGGGCAGCGCGATCGGGCCGATCGTGTGCCGGGCAGCCAGCACCGCGATCGGCCAGCCCGAGATCAGCCAGTAGCCGCAGCCGGCGATCAGCATCCCGGCGAGCGTGACCAACCGGTCGCCGAACCGGTTCGCCAGTAACCCGCCGAGCACCGCGCCGACCGGCAACGCGATCAGGAATCGCAGCAGCAACAGCGTGGCGTCCATTGTGGACATTCCGAGCAGCGTCTGGCCGAACAGCTCGACGTCCACCAGCGTGACCATCAGCGCGGCCCCGGCGGCGAGGCTCACTCCGAGGGTGGTGAAGAACGGGCCGAGCCACACACCTGCGGGATCGATCAGCTTGGTGCGGGCCTTCGCTTCCCACCCGACGAAAGCCAGCAGGAACACGCCGGCGGCGATCAGCACGGGGACACCCCAGCTGGGCAGCACGGCCCGCTGCGGATCGGGGTTGTACAGCCCGACAACCGCACAGCCGAGCGCGCCGGCGAGCAACGCACCGCCGAGCACGTCGACCTTGGTTCGTTCCTCGGTCGAATCCCGCCCCGGTACGGTGAAATGCACCGCGAGCATCGCCAGCGCGGCCAGCGGCAGGTTAACCCAGAACAACCCGCGCCAGCCGACCAGCACGGCGAGCAGCACGCCGTACAGCGGCCCGAGCACACTCCCGAGTTCCTGCGCGGCACCCACCGCACCGAGCACGGCTGCCCGGCTGCGCTGCGCCCAGAGATCCGCGATCAACGCCAGGGTTACCGGCAGCAGCGCACCGCCCGCGATGCCCTGGATCACCCTGCCAACCACGAGCATGTTCAGATCCCCGGCCAGCGCGGTCACCGCCGAACCCACCGCGAACGTGGCGAGGCAGGCCTGCAACACCAGCCTGCGGCCGAACCGGTCGGAGGCCTGGCCGAGCAACGGCATCGCGGCCACGTAACCGAGCAGGTAACCGGTCACCACCGGCGTCGCGCGTTCCAGCCGGTTCACCGGCACGCTCATGTCCCGGATCATGTCCACTAGCACGCCGACCACGACGTAGGTGTCAAGGGCGCCGAGCAGCACGGCGAGTCCACCGGCGCCGATCGCCACCCGCCGGTTCGCGCCCCCGTCGATCATTTCCTGAAGGTCACTTCGGGGCTCGGACGGTGACCGGCTCGTTCAGTTTGGAGAGCGACACCTCGATCATCCGCGCCCCAGAGCCCTTGCGCTGCGGGGGAAGCTGGAACCACGCGCGCACCGGCTCACGGGATTTGCCTTCGCTGAGCCAGAATTTGGCCTCCACATCGGACTGGATGCCAGGGACGATCGGCGCGACCTTGTCCTTGGCCAGCGTGCCGCCGACCCGCACCGTCTCCACGTCGCTGACCGTCTCCCGCCCCTCCGTTCTCGCCCGCCGCAGGTTGCTGAGCAGGTTGGCGATGCCACGCTTGTCGTCGAGCAGCACGGACGGGTCGTAGACATTGGTGACCATCGATGCTGGCGCCTTGCTGAACCCGCCGGTCGGACCCTTGATGTACACCGAAGGATCGATCAGCACGAACTCCATCTCCAGCAGCTGGCCGAACTGCTGGACCTTCGCCGTCCCCTTCGCGTCGACCTTGCCGTCGTCTCTCCGGGTCAGCGCGCCCTTGGCGGACTCCACGTTCACGCCGGGAAGCCGCCCGTTCACGCTGATGTCGAAGTGCCCGCTGTGCAGTCCGCGACTGGTCTGCGCGGCGGTCCGCAAGATCGACGACGCCTCGGGCAGCCGACCGCTCGCGTCCGGATCGCTCTCGCAACCGCTCAGCAGCGCGGCCAGGAAAACGACGGTGCCGATCACTGCGCTGACGCACGGAACCGGGCCGACGCGGGAAACTGGGCCGACACGCGGAACTCGGAGCATGGCCAGATCGTAGAGGCACCGCCCGCGCGGCTACGCGGGCGCCCGGAAGGTGCGCCGATACGCCAGCGGGGCCACGCCGAGCGTGCTGCGCAAGTGCTGCCGCAACGACGCGGCGGTGCCAAGCCCGGACCGTTCGGCTACCTGCTCGATGGGCAGCTCGGTGTTCTCGAGCAGCCGGCGGGCCTGCGCGATGCGCTGCTGGGTCAGCCACTGGTTCGGGCTGCTCCCGGTCTCCGCGCGGAACCGGCGGGTGAACGTGCGCAGGCTCATCCGCGCGTGCCCGGCCATCGCCTCGAGCGTCACGGCCTCATCGAGGTGCTCCAGTACCCAGAGCCGGGTCGGCCCGGTACTGGCCTCGTCCGGTTCCGGCAGCGGCCGCTTGATGAACTGCGATTGCCCACCGTCCCGCCATGGGGGCACCACGCAGTAGCGCGCGGCCACGTTGGCCACCTCGCTGCCGTGGTCGGCGCGTACCACGTGCAGGCACAGATCCACGCCCGCGGTGAGTCCCGCCGAGCTGAGCACGTCGCCGTCGTCAACGAACAGCACGTTCTCGTCCAGTTTGACGCGCGGGTAGAGACGGCGGAACTGCTCGGTGAACGCCCAGTGCGTGGTGGCCGGCCTGCCGTCAAGCCACCCCGCCGCGCCGAGCACGAACGCGCCGGTGCAGATCGACATGATCCGGGCGTGCGCCGGGATGCGGGCCAGCGCGTCGGCGATGGGACCAGGCAAGGTGCCCTCGAACCGCGGTCCGGCCACCCGGGTACCGGGGATGATCACGGTGTCCGCCGTCTCGAGTGCCTCCGGTCCGTGATCGAGGACCGCCGTGTAGCCGGACTGCACCCGCACGGGTTCGTCGTCCACCCCGCAGATCCGAACGTCGTAGAGCGGCTGACCGTCCCGTTCGGCCGTGCGGAAGATCTGGGGTGGGATGTGCATGTCGTAGCCGACCACCTCGCTGATCGCGAGGATGACGACCCGGTGGCGACGATCGGTCATGGCCCGATTCTTTCATATATTGGCGTTCGGGCCACTTTTTTGCTTGCTCGTACTCGGCGAAGCTGATCAACGTGTCGATACGCCCTCTACATCGGGCCTGGTGGGTCGCGTTCGCCGCATTCTTCGCATTGCTGGGGGCCGCGGGATTCCGCGCCGCGCCAGGCGTACTGATCGAACCGTTGCACGCCGAATTCGGCTGGGCCAGGAGCACGATCTCCGCCGCGGTGTCGGTGAACCTGCTGCTCTACGGGCTGACGGCGCCGTTCGCCGCCGCGCTGATGGAGCGGTTCGGCATGCGGCGGGTCGCCGGCTGCGCCCTGCTGGTGGTCGCCCTCGGCGCCGGCGGCACGGTGTTCATGACCGCGAGCTGGCAGCTGGTGCTGTGCTGGGGAATCTTGGTCGGGCTCGGCACCGGATCGATGGCGATGAGCTTCGCGGCGATGGTGACGTCGCGGTGGTTCGTCCGGCACCACGGCGTGGTGACCGGGGTGCTCACCGCGGCAGGCGCCACCGGCCAGCTGATCTTCCTGCCGGTCGTGGCGCACGTCGCGACCGGTTACGGCTGGCGCACCGCCTCGCTGGTCATCGCGGGCGCGGCGCTGCTGGTGGTGCCACTGGTTCTCGGCCTGATCCGCAACCACCCCGCGGACGTGCACACCACGCCGTACGGCGCGGAGGCCAGCGAACCGGTTGCCGCGCCAACCCCCACGGGAGGTAGCGCGAAGCGGGCGCTGAGCGTGCTCCGGTCGGCCGCCCGCACCAGAACGTTCTGGCTGCTGGCTATCGGCTTCGCGATCTGCGGCGCGACCACGAACGGGCTGGTGAACACTCATTTCGTGCCGGCCGCGCACGACCACGGCATGCCGCAGACCACCGCGGCGAGCCTGCTGGCCGTGATCGGGATCTTCGACGTGGTCGGCACCGTGGCGTCCGGCTGGCTCACCGATCGGGTGGATCCGAGGTGGTTGCTCGGCGGGTACTACACGCTACGCGGTGGTTCGCTGCTCCTGCTGCCGGAGCTGCTCGGCAATGCCGTGCAGCCGAGCATGTGGGCGTTCATCGTGTTCTACGGGCTCGACTGGGTGGCGACTGTGCCGCCGACCGTGGCGTTGTGCCGCCGGCATTTCGGTATGGCCGGACCGATCGCGTTCGGCTGGGTGTTCGCCTCGCACCAGATCGGCGCCGGGTTCGCGGCGGTCGGCGCGGGTTTTGTCCGCGACCAGCTGGGTAGCTATCAGCTCGCCTGGTACATCGCGGGCGGGCTCGCCATGGTGGCCGCGATATGTTCTGTGCGCATTCGCACACCCGAGCGTGAGCAGGAGATCCGCGAGTCCCGCGACCATGCCGACACCGACGCCGCATAGCATGCCGGCATGGATCGTCAGCAGGAATTCGTCCTACGCACGTTGGAAGAGCGCGATATCCGCTTCGTCCGCCTGTGGTTCACCGACGTGCTCGGGTTCCTCAAGTCTGTGGCTATCGCCCCCGCCGAACTCGAGGGGGCGTTCTCCGAGGGCATCGGGTTCGACGGCTCGGCCATCGAGGGCTTCGCGCGAGTCTACGAGTCGGACATGGTCGCCAAGCCCGACCCGTCCACCTTTCAGGTGTTGCCGTGGGAGACGGCCGAGGGCGACCACTACTCGGCGCGGATGTTCTGCGACATCGCGATGCCGGACGGGGCGCCGTCCTGGGCCGATCCGCGGCACGTGTTGCGGCGCACCCTGTCCAAGGCCGGTGAATCCGGTTTCACCTGCTACGTGCACCCGGAGATCGAGTTCTTCCTGCTGGCCGATCTGCCGAGGGACGGCTCGGAGCCGGAACCGGCCGACAACGGCGGCTACTTTGATCAGGCCAGCCACGCCACCGCAACGCATTTCCGCCGGCACGCCATCGAAACCCTGGAGGCCATGGGCATTTCGGTGGAGTTCAGCCACCACGAGGGCGCGCCCGGCCAGCAGGAGATCGATCTGCGCTACGCGGACGCGCTGACCATGGCGGACAACGTGATGACCTTCCGCTACGTGGTCAAGGAGGTCGCGCTCACCCAGAACGTGCGCGCGACGTTCATGCCGAAACCGTTCACCGACCAGGCCGGCTCCAGGATGCACACGCACGTGAGCCTGTTCGAGGGGGATCGCAACGCGTTCTACGACGCGCAGGACCCCTACGAGCTTTCGGACGTCGGCAAGGCGTTCGTCGCCGGGCTGCTCCGGCACGCAAGGGAGATCTCCGCGGTCACCAACCAGTGGGTGAACTCGTACAAGCGGCTGATCGTCGGCGGCGAGGCGCCAACCACGGTGTGCTGGGGGCACGCCAACCGGTCCGCGCTGGTCCGGGTCCCGATGTACTCGCCTGGCAAGGCGTCCTCGCGCCGAGTGGAGATCCGCAGCCTGGATTCGGCGTGCAACCCGTACCTCGCCTACTCGGTCATCATGGCAGCGGGGCTGAAGGGCGTGCAGGAGGGCTACGAGCTCCCGCCGGCCGCGGAGGACGACGTGTGGTCGCTTTCCGACGCGGAGCGCCGCGCGGCCGGGTACGCGAACCTGCCTCAGAACCTCGGTGAGGCGCTCGGCGAGATGGAGCGCTCGGAGCTGCTGCCCGAGGTGCTCGGCGAGCACGTCTACGACTTCTTCCTGCGCAACAAGCGCCGGGAATGGGATGCCTATCGCAGTGCGGTCACGCCGTACGAGCTGCGGACCCTGCTGCCGATGCTGTGAACGTGGCCTGGGTTGACCGCTGATCGGTTCGGCGCTGAGATGTGCCAATGCGCGCGTCCCGGTGGGCTCCGTTGTTGGTCGGACTCGCGATCGTCTTGACAACGGTCTCCCCATCGGTGTCGGCGTCGACCCCGGACGCGCCCGCACCCGATGACCGGGCGCTCGACCTCGACCTGGACGCCGCCACCATCCCCGAGTTGCAGCGGCGGATGGCGGACGGCGAGCTGAGCTCCGTCCAGCTGACCGCCGCCTACCTGCGCCGAATTCACCGCGTGGACCACGACACGCACGCGGTGCTCGCGGTGAGTCCGCATGCCATCCGGGATGCCGCCGCGAGCGATCGTCGACGGCGTAGCGGTGCCGCCCGTGGCGCGCTCGACGGGATTCCGGTCCTGCTCAAGGACAGCGTGGACACCGCGTCGATGCCGACAACAGCCGGGTCGAGGGCGTTGCGCCACCGAGCGCCTGCCGAGGACGCGGTTCTGGTGCGGCGGCTGCGCGCCGCCGGCGCCGTGCTGCTCGGCAAGGCCAACCTCAGCGAGTGGGCGAACTTCCGCTCGACCCGCTCGACATCCGGCTGGTCCGCGGTTGGCGGGCAGACCAACAACCCGCACGTGCTGGACCGCAACCCGTGCGGTTCGTCGTCGGGATCCGCGGTCGGCGTCGCGGCAACGCTTACGCAGCTGGCGATCGGGACCGAGACGAACGGCTCGATCGTGTGCCCGGCCGGCGCGAACGGGGTCGTCGGGCACAAGCCCAGCCTCGGCTTGGTGAGCCGGACCGGCGTGGTGCCGATCTCCGCGGAGCAGGACACCGCGGGCCCGATCGCGCGGCACGTGGTGGACGTCGCGATCACGCTGTCCGCGCTCCAAGGCCGTGATCCGGCCGACGGCGCGACCTCCGCGTACCCAGACGAGCAGCCAACGAACTACGCGGCTGCCCTCGATCCGGGTGCCTTGCGCGGCGCACGGATCGGGGTATGGCGGCAAAGCGGGGTGGACCCCGACGTCGACCGGGTGGTGCGAGAGAGCGTGGCTACCTTGCGGGGTCGAGGTGCCACCGTCGTCGAGGTCGAGCCGCGCTATCAGGACGAGATCGCGGAGAATTCGCTTCCGGCTCTGCTGAGCGAGTTCCGGCGGGATATCGATGGGTACCTGCGTGCGCGGCGGGGCGGCCCGGACAGCCTTCACGAGCTGATCGAGTTCAACCGGCGGGATCCGGTCGAACTCGGCAAGTTCGGTCAGGAACTGTTCGAGCAGGCGCTCGATGCGCCGTCCACGGACGACCCGGTCTACCAGCGGCAGCGGGCGAGCGCGACCTCGCTGGCCCGGCGCTCGATCGACGAGCTGGTCGCGGCACATGATCTGGACGCGATCGCCTCGCCGACGAACGGCCCCGCCTGGAAGACCAGTTACGGCAGTGGGGACGACTTCGAGCTCGGCTCCTCGGACTCGGCCGCGGTCGCCGGCTACCCCAACGTGACCGTGCCGGCGGGGTTCACCGGACCGCTTCCCCTCGGCATCTCGTTCTTCTCCACGAGATGGTCGGATGCCGGAATACTCGGGCTCGCCTCGGCGTTCGAAGAGGCGAGCCATGCGCGGCGGCCTCCGGGCTACCTACCGAGCAGCGGCTCGTAACCAGGGGTATTTGACGCGATGGATCATCGTGGCTAACTTGGTGAACGTCGCACGGAACACCGAACGCGGCCGGGACGCAAGATCCCGGGGGCGGGTGAACCGAAGAAAAGCCACCGAGCTACACTGAGTAGGTCGGCTTCGGCCGGGACGAAGCGGATTGACTCCGCCAAACGGACCGGGTAACGTTGTGCGACGGTCGCTAGGGCGAACCGGCCCCCCTTGAAAGGTCCTCGGATCGAAGGGTGTAAGGTTCTCCCCGCAAGCGAAAAAAGAAAGCAAGACCAACTACTCATTTTAGCCGCGAATAGTGGCGTCCATGAGTGCGTGTTGTTTGAGAACTCAACAGTGTGTCGTAGTGTTTTGTTTGTGAGTTTGTTGTTTGTGTGCCCTTTTTTGGGTTTTTTTTGAGTGTTTTTTTGCCAGGGTTTTATTGGTTCATTGTTGGAGAGTTTGATCCTGGCTC
>WHSZ01000118.1 GCA_009379845.1 Pseudonocardiaceae bacterium
CGGACGGCGATGCGCCGAGGCGCCCGAAGTGGGTCTGCCGCGCGAGCCGTGGCCACGGTGATCTACGGTAGTGCGGCGCTAACCAGCACGTCTTTTGCGAGGAGGACAGGTGGCCCGCGACCCCGACACCATCCAGCGTGAGATCGAACAGGCCCGCGAGGCGCTCGCCTCCACCGTGGACGAGTTGAGTACCAAGGCGAATCCGAAGCGGCTGGCCGAGGGGGCCAAAACCGCGGCGCGCAGCAAGCTGGACGACCCGAAGGTGCGCTACCCGCTGATCGGCGGCGGGGTGCTGATCCTGCTTCTGCTGCTGCGCAAGCTCTTCCGCTGAGCCGCAGCCAACCGGGACGAACGGGGCCCGAGCACGCCCACCCGCTGTGCTCGGGCCCGTACCGTCCGTCGTGCTAAGCGCGCGTCGGCGGGACGGCTTGCTGCTCGCCCGCCTCCGCCTTCTCGTCGGCGCCCTGCGCGGTGGCGTCCGAGGCGGCTGCCTTCGGGGGAGCGGACTCGTCGGCCCCCTTGGCCGTGGACTGCCCGGTGCCCGAGGTCGGTTCGCCGGTCGCATCCGGTGCGGCCTGCGCGGATGCCTGCTCCGGAACGGTGCCACCGGCCTGTTCCGTGGAATCCTCGACGCTCGAGTCGGGTGTGGTCACGTCGGTCGCCACGTCCACGCCTTCCGTGCGGCCGATACGTGCGTTGATGTAGGCGGTGGTGAATTCCAGTGCGTCCCCGTTGAGGAGATGCACTGCCGTCCTGCTCTCCTCTTCGGGAGCGATCTTCTCAATCAACTGGTCGGCACGGTCACGCGCGGCGATGATGCCCGGTGCCTGGCCGGTCACTTCCTTGCCCCTGCCGGTGACCGTCACCTTCCAATCCCCGTCCGAGGACACGTAGTTCACGGTGATTGGTTCCACTGTCATCCAACCCCTCCAAGGTCGTGCATGCTCCTTATGGTTGGACACCACAACGCCACATGCATGACGCGTTTAACCTGATCGTGTCGAGTCTCCCTTCCCAGCCCGCTGTACCACAGTGGCTGATCGATACAGTCTGGTCTGATGTGGAACAACTCACGTTAATCGTGACGTCGCCGAAGGGCCAGCGAACATTATCCTCCCAGCCGTAGTCACGAATTGTGATCACTCGAGGTCAGAGCGCTAAGACCGTGCCAGATCAACTGCATCAGGTACTCGGTGGCTTGATCGGCGGTAACGCCCTCGGTGCGTACGTACCACCGGGACAGCCGCTCGCACGCGCCGACGATGATCTCCGCGGTGGCCTCGAGCATCTGGTCGGGCACCTGCGGCAGGTAGGCCTCCAGCATGCTGCGATCAAGCGCGGACTGCTCCCGCCGGATCTCCTCGATCGCGGCCGCCGCCGCTCCGCCGGCGATGCTGCCCTCGTTGTTCAGCATGATCTCCCAGGAGTGCCGGTGCTCGTCGGCGAAGGCGAAGAACGCTGTCAACCCGCGGCGCAGCACCTGTTCGGGGTCGCTCGCGCCAACCACCGCGTTCGTGGTGCGCTCGTACAGTTCCGCCTTCGCCCGCCGGATACACGCGACGAGCAAGCCCTCCTTCGAGCCGAAGTACTCGTAGATCATCGGCTTGGAGACCCCGACGCGGGCCGCGATCTCGTCCATCGACGAGGCCACGAACCCCTGCTCGGCGAACACTTCTTCGGCTATGTCCAGCATCTGCCGTTCGCGTTCCGCTCGGGGCATCCGGCGCTTGCGTGGGGTACTCGTCGTCATGGCGGTAGTCTACTCCAGACCTACCAAAAGTAACCTACTCATAGTAGGGTTAACCTGGGCAGGCCAAGAGCGATCCTGTTGCGTCGTGGTTGACCAGCGGAAACGCGAGGAGGATGGACCAGATGGGCAAGCGGGAGACGGCCGGAGTGGTCATCGTCGGAACCGGATTTTCCGGGCTCGGCATGGCCATCCAGCTGAAGAAAGAGGGCCGCCACGACTTCGTGATCCTTGAGAAAGCGGACGATATCGGTGGCACCTGGCGGGACAACTCGTATCCGGGCTGCACCTGCGACATCCAGTCGCACATGTACTCGTTTTCCTTCGAGCAGAACCCGAACTGGTCCCGGTCCTTCTCCCCGGCCAAGGAAATCTGGGACTACCTGCGGCGCGTCGCGGACAAGTACCAGCTGTGGGAGCACGTCCGGTTCGGCGTCGAGATGACCGGTGCGCGCTGGGACTCCGACGAGAACCGCTGGCACGTGAGCACCAAGGCCGACGAGGAGTTCGTCGGGCAGTACCTCGTCGCCGGGATCGGTGCACTGCACATCCCGAAGATCCCCGAGCTGCCAGGGCTGTCCGAATTCGGCGGCAAGATCTTCCACTCCGCCTACTGGGACCACGACTACGACCTGCGAGGCAAGCGCGTCGCCGTGATCGGCACCGGCGCGAGCGCCATCCAGTTCGTGCCCCGGATCGCCCAGGATGTCGCGCAGCTGCACCTGTTCCAGCGGACCCCGCCGTGGATCATGCCCAAGCCGGACCACGAGATGCCGGATTGGGCAAAGAAGCTGTTCCGCACGGTGCCTGGTGCGCAACGGATGTACCGCAACGCGTTGTACTGGCTGCTCGAGTCGAGGGCCCTCGGGTTCAACGGGCACCCTCGGTTGCAGAAGCTCGGCGAGCACGTAGCCAAGCGGCACATGACCAAGCAGGTGTCCGATCCCGAGATGCGCCGCAAGCTGCTGCCGGACTACACCATGGGCTGTAAGCGGGTGCTGATCTCGAACGATTTCTATCCTACCCTTAACCAGGACAACGTCGAGCTGCTCACCGGTGGTGTCCGGGAAGTACGGGGAAGCAGCGTGGTCACCGCGGACGGCACGCAACGCGAGGTGGACGCGATCATCCTCGGCACCGGATTCCACGTCACGGATGCGTTCGACTACCTGGACATCATCGGGGTGGACGGCAGGGAGCTGTCCAAGCAGTGGGCATCGCAAGGAATGCAGACGCACATGGGGATCAACGTGTCCGGCTTCCCCAACCTGTTCTTCCTGCTCGGCCCGAACACCGGGCTGGGGCACAACTCCGTGGTCTTCATGATCGAGTCGCAGATCCGGTACGTCGCTGACGCGCTCGCGCTGGTTCGCCGGAACGGCGCGGAAGCGCTGGACGTGCGGGAACGGGTGCAGACCGGGTTCAACGACGAGATCCAGGGCAAGCTCGTCAAGGGCGTGTGGAGTCAGGGCGGCTGCACGAGCTGGTACCTGGACGCCAAGGGCGTGAACCGGACCGTGTGGCCGGGATTCACCTGGCGCTATTGGATGCGCACCAGGAAGGCCAACCCGAGCGACTTCGAGCTGGTCGGCGGGACCAGGCCGGCGGGAGCCGGCTCGACGTCGGAACTGACCGCGCGCAGCGGCGGGTGATCAGTTCAAGTCGGGCCCGTCAAGCCTTCGCAACTTGCTGATCAGCTCGACGGTGTCCAACCCGCAGAGCTGCGCCATCTGCTCGAGCGCGCCGATGTCGAGCTGGATCTCGGTCGTCGCGTGGAACGATTCCTGGTGAGCGAGCCGATCCCTGGCCCATCTGCGCAACGGGAGTAGCTCTTCCTGCTGATCACGCACGATCGCCAGAAGGTCGATTCGTACCCGGTCGGTCGGTGTCTCGGTGAACACCCGCTCGTGGACCCGCGCCAGTAGTTCGTGAGGCAATTCGCCAAGGGCAAGGCAGATCTCCACCAGCCGGATCACCGAACACTGCCGGGTCCCCAGCTCGTAAGTGGCCAGGGTTTGCAGCGAGATGTCGCTCTGCAGGTGCTGGTTCAGTTCCTTGCGCGTCCAGCCGCGCCGCTTCCGCAGCTTGCGGATCTCCTCACCCAGGATCCGCTGATAAGTCACCACGTCGATCTGCACGGCTCGTTGCCCTTCGGCCCATTGACTCCTTTGGCTATGCGGTATCGACGGCGGGCACTTTGATCGCATGTCGATATCCACGTCAGTGAAAGTGCTGAGACGCGGATCGCTTACGCGAAAATTGGTCAGAGTTTTTTCCGGCAAGATGTGACGTGTGCCGCGTTCACCCACATGGTCGACAAGACGATCACGTAGGCCGAGGTGTGGTAGCGCGAGCCGTGCTCAGTTGACGCAGGGTGTCTCGTTCGCGGTGATCCGCCCGGGACCACCGTCGTCGCCCTCCGGCGCCTGCGCGGGCGCCGGGCCGTCGAGGCTGAGCATCTTCTGGCCGGCCAGTTGGTCGGGCCCCTGGTAGTCGGTGCCGAGCAGTACGGATACCTGGCCGGGCGCGAGGTTCTCGTCCGGCTCGATCGTCGCGCCGCCGCCGACCGCCTTCGCGACTTGCGTGGCGCTGGCTTCGTCGCCGCTGGCGTGGCGCACAACCGTGCTGTCCCTGGTTTCCGCGTTGCCGGTCTCGCCGGCTCCGAAGCCTTTCGCGGTAAGCGATTCGGACACTGAGGCCGCCAGCGCGGTCTCGCCGGACGCGTTGAACACGTTCACGGTGATCGAGCTGTGGTCCTTCGGGCCGGCGACTTGTTTCGCCGGCTTCTTCGGCTCGCCGGTCAGTCCCCGCACGAACTCCTGAACCCGAGCCGGATCGACCTCGATCGCCTGACCGTCTTCGGGCGTTTCCATCTCCGGGTCCTCGAACGGGATGGTCTGGAACTGGATCTGGCCGCCGCTCAGCCCGCGCATCTGCTCGGCGAAGCTGAGGATGTCCCACCCCTGGTCGAGCACGATCGACTTCTTGGCAGCGTTGATCAGGTCCTCCAGCTTGCCCTGATCGGTGAGCGTGCCGGAAGAGACGATCTTCTTGGCAAGGCCGGCCATGAAGACCTGCTGGCGGACGATGCGGTCCGGGTCGCCACGCAGCAGCCCGTGCCGCTGCCGCACGAACGCCAGCGCCTTCGCGCCGGAGATCGTCTGCTTACCAGCGGGGAAGTCCGCGCCGGAGTACTCGTCGTACACCGCCTCGTTCAGGCAGACGTCCACGCCACCGACGGCCTTGGTGATCTCTGCGAACCCGAGCAGGTTGACCTCGGCGTAGTGGTCGATGGTGGCGCCGCTGAGGTTCTCCACGGTCTTGATGAGGTTCTTCGCGCCTTCCTGGTTGGAGCGCACCTCGAGATCGGATTTGTCCTTGACGCCCTCTTCCTGCAGCCGCCCGCGGGCTTCCGCCTTGGCGCGGATGTAGGAAGAGTTGATCTTGTGCTGGCCGTGTCCAGGGATGTCCACATAAGAGTCCCGCGGTATGGAGATCGCGGTGGCCTTCTTCCCGTTGCTCGGGATGCGCATCAAGATCAGGGTGTCGGTGTTCAGCTCGCCGTCCGACTCTCCGGCGCGCAGCGCGTTGAGTACGTTCTGGGGTAGCGGATTGCCCTGCGCGTCCGTGCGACTGTCCATGCCGACCAGCAGGATGTCCGTGGCGCCGTCCGCGGGCTTCTCGCCGCTCTCGCCGCCGATCACGTCGGCCAGCGTCATGCCCTCCCGCAACTCCGACAGGGTGGCCCACGCGTACCCCGTCATGCTCAGCACCAGCAGCGAGACGAGCGTCAGGGCGATCTTGGCTCCGCGCCGCACACGTTTGCCGCCGGATGGGCGCCGGCCGCCGTTTACTGGCTGACCGGAACTGGCCGGCCGCACCGTCGCACGCTCGGGTGCCGCCGGGCGCGTGGTCGGCCGGGTCGGCGCCTCGGAGTACGGCGGCGGATCGAGCCGGCCGCGCGGGTCGTTGCCGCTTGCCGGATCGGGCGGAGGACCACCTCGGCCCCGCGATGCACCGGGCGGCTGCTGCCCCGCCTGGTACGGCCTGCGAGGTGGCCGTTGCTCCACTCCCGATTCCTCCTCACGGTGCTAGCCGCGCGGTGTGCTCCCGCGCCGGAGCGCACCCCACGTAGACGCATGATCGCGTCGCCCGGTTGCTGTAGCGTGACACATTCCTTGACCGGAGGGTGCGAGTCGGCACCCCCGTTGGTGTGGCGTTCCGTGTTGTACCTGGTCGCGCCTGATCGATCACCTCGCGGTGGCCGGGGCGGCGGCCCGCCCGCGCAGTGCCATCACCCCCAACGCGATCGCGACAGTCATCGCGAGCAGTGCCGTGCCGGCGTGCACGATGATCGTCAGGGCATGCTCGGCGGGCGCGGTGCTCGCGGTCAGCAACTGTGGCACGCATGCCAGTGCGGTGAGCAGCCAGGTGCTCATTCGCTCACAGCTCGCCGTGCGCAGCGCGTACAGCAGGAACCAGCCGAGCACCAGATGCAGCAGGTTCTGCAACGGATCACCCGCCAGGCCGGTCAGTTCGCTCGGCACCGGGGCGAACCCGGCGAGCGCGAAGCCGAACACCCCGAGCACGCCGTAGCCGACACCGAGCACCGACGCGATGCGCGCGGAAACCGAGTCGACCGCGGGCGCGGACCAGCCGAACGCCCATCCGAAGCCGTCCCGGCGCTCGCCCCACCAGAACGCCAGCAGCGCGGGTACCGCCAGTAACGCGAGGGCGGTGAGCTGGCGGGGTTCCAGTAGCCAGGACAGCCCGCCCATCGCCGCGGCCGGCGCCTCCGGCACGTGTACCGCCGCGATGGCTATCACCAGCACGGCGAGAAACCCGAGATACAGCGTCATCGGCGCGGAACGGGTGAACGTGATCGCGCGCCAGGCGGACGGTACGGCCATCACGGTGGACAGCGGTCTCCTGACCAGTACGAGCACGCTGAGCTGTGCCACCCCGAGCAGGAGCACGCTCAGCGCCGGGGCGCCCAGTGCGGGCGGCGTGCCGGCACCGGACAGCATCGTCCAGGAGCGCGAGCTGAACCCGATCAACGCTGTCAGCCCGGCGACACCGGCAACCGCGGTGCCGATCAGGACGGGGCGGGAAAGGCGCTGCGGTGTGCCGTCCGCGTAGCCGAACCCGGCCTGCTGGGCGAGTAGCGCCAGCACGAAGCCGCTGAACAGGCCGGGTAGCGTCGCGCCGTTCCAGCCGAGCCAGCTGGAAAGCGGGTCAAGCGCCACCACGCCGGCTGCCAGCGCCAGCGGTGTAATCAGCGCGGCTCGCCGGTGTAGCCAGGCCATCAGCGGGGTGGCCGCCACGGCGAGCAGGTAGCTGCCGAGCAGCCACAGTGGTTGCGCGGTGAGGTGGGCGAGCTCCGCCGTGGTCGTGCCGCTCACGCCGAGCAGCTCAAGGGACACCGGCACGGCAAGCCAGGCAAGTATCAGTGCCAGCACCGGCCGCATCAACCATCCCATCCGGCCGGCCAGGTACTGCCCGTAGCCGCCGCCGGCCCGGCGCACGGTTCGCCAGCTGTGCAGGTTCGCGTGCCCGCCCGCGAAGAAGAACACCACGGCGAGCTGGCACAGCCAGGTGACCGGCCACAGCAAGCCGGGACTGGCGCCCACCCACGTGGCGAACGCGAGGGTGGCCTCACCGAGCACCAGGCCGACGATGCTCACCATCCGGAGGGTCGCAAGGTAGCGGTCCCCGCAGGACTGGTGCGGCCGGCTCGGTTCGGCCGCGGGCAGGGTCGGCGCACGTGGTCGGCTGCGCGCCCAACCGCGCAGCCGTACCGCCAGCAGCAGCCCCACCACGAGAAGCCCGAACACCCACGGGCCGATCGGTTCGCCGGTCGGCGGGCCCCATCGTTGATGCCAGGAGTTCAGCACCATGCCC
This sequence comes from Pseudonocardiaceae bacterium, assembly GCA_009379845.1. Classification (GTDB taxonomy): domain Bacteria; phylum Actinomycetota; class Actinomycetes; order Mycobacteriales; family Pseudonocardiaceae; genus Tamaricihabitans. The sequence goes on from WHSZ01000118.1 coordinate 7,649, forward strand.
GCGGTGTACACGGACGCGACGGCGTGGCAGGCGCGGCCAGCGTCCCGCGGGCTGGTCTCGCACCTGCCGTGCATATCGGTGGACAGTCGCTGGTCGAGGCGTTGCCGTATGTCGGGGCTGAGTGGCTGGCCCTTGCTTTCCGCGTATCGAAGCAGGTCGTAGCCGAGATCGTGGGCCTGGCAGCCGGTGCTGTAGTCCCAGCGGGTGTTGTCGACGCCCCACGGGGCGGAGCAGCCACCGTTGACGTGCACGCCGCGGATGGTGCCGTCCGGTTCGATGACCCGGCCGGTGGGAACGCCGGACACCCGCGTGAAGTCTTCGGGCAGCGTGGCGAGCGGATCGTGATCCTTGCTCGGCGCGAGAAGCCGGTCGATCGTCTGCTGCGCGGCCGCCACGTCGCCGCGCGGATGGCCGGCGTTTGGTGGGGCGGCGGACCGGGAAGCCATCAGCCCGAAACCCAGCACCGTGATCACGACCAGGGTGAGCCACAACAAGCGGGATAGCCGCCTCGGTTGACCCGGCGCTTCTGGTGGCTGGCCGGGCCGGCTGGGCAGCTGAGTATGCCGTTGTGGCCGCAGGTGCGGCACGTTGGCTGCTCGCGCGGTCATGGTGTGCCTGTGGAGTGTGGTTGGTCCCAGACGTGCGATGGGCCTGTGTGCACGTTATCGCTGCGCCGCTGCCCGCGTTGCACATTTGCCCGGACTGGGGCGAGTCTTGCCGTCAGGGAGGATAGGGACCGCCGGATGAGCGATTATCGGCGGAGTGGCGCGGGCAACACTCCAATGACGGGTCGTGGTTTCGTGACTACGCTGCCGGGTCATTTGCAGCGTGCAATTCCCTGATTGGTCGAGTGTGGACCGGCGATGATGTCGGTATGTAGCCAGCGAGTTGGCCGATCGTCACCTACATGTTCGCTTAGTCGCCGAGCGGTACCACCGGGCTGTAGCAGTTGAAACGTTCGTCGCAGAGAGTTGACCGTTCGTCGAGAAACCATCCGATCAGCGGTTGAACACCCGAAGAATTGGTACAGGCCGATCGGTAGGGGTGAGCCCTCGCGGGTTGGTCCTCGATCTTTCAACACGTGTTGTCGGGGAGAAGTCATGGGCATGCTGAGCGGCAAGGCCGTGGTGGTGACAGGCGCGGGACGCGGACTGGGCAGGGCGTTCGCGTTGCACGCCGCGCAGTCCGGAGCGTATGTCGTCGTCAACGACATCGATGGCGAGCTGGCCGAGCAGACCGCGGAGACGATCACCGCACACGACGGCACGGCGGTGGTCAGCGATCACACAGTGACCGATCCGGAGCAGGCGCAGGCGATCATGGACCTGTGCCTGAAGGAGTTCGGTCGGCTTGACGGGCTGGTGAACAACGCCGGCCTGAACTACGAGGCGGTGTCCTGGTTGGACGATCCCGGCCGGATGCGGGATGTCGTCGAGGTAAACGTGCTCGGCGTGATGTATTGCGGCGTCGCGGCCGCGGAGGCCATGGCGACGCGGGGCGGCGGCAGCATCGTGAACATCTCTTCGGGTGCCTCGCTCGGCCAGCGGAAGCTGGCGGCGTATGCCGCGAGCAAGGGCGCGGTCTCGTCGCTGACCTACTCATGGGCGTTGGACATGGAAGAGGTCGGGGTCCGGGTGAACGCGGTTTGCCCGCTCGCGCACACCCGCATGGTGTGGGCTTCGGAACGTTCGTTGCGCAACTGCCCGCCGGAGCGCACCCCGTCCCGGATCGCCCCGCTGGTGCTGTTCCTGCTCAGTGACCGCTCCGCGGGGATCACCGGACAGGTGGTGCGGTGCAATGGCCCGCAGCTGCACATCGTTGGGCACCCGTACCTGAAGGCGCCGATCCTCGAGCGCGACGTGTGGGACTCCGAGTCGGTTGAGCGCGCGTTCGACGAGGTGTTCAGCGCCCACCTGGAACCGTACGGGCTTGAGAAGCGCATCCCGCCGAAGCTTCGCAAGTGGACGGAGCC
>WHSZ01000121.1 GCA_009379845.1 Pseudonocardiaceae bacterium
CAACGAACCGGCGTGCGCCACACGCTGGCGAGCCTCACCCCGCCCGAGATTGAGGGTGTCCTGCAACATCGACGACACGGACCCATACCCCGCCGTAGCACCCCGCGCCACACACTCCGCCACCACCCGCAGCTTCTGCAGGTGCAACTGCCGCGACCGCACCTCCAACTCCTGCAACACACGCGGCAAGTCCGCATCCGACAGCCGCGCCACCTCGGCGCACTCCAGAATCGGAACAGAACTGGTCATACCCTGGACACTAGCCAGTGGCACCGACAAAACCGAACACACCAACGACAACCATCGATGTTTCTAGGGATGAATGGGCCATTCATCCCTTCGCCCAGTGGCCGACTGAAGAAAGCGTTGTAGTGCGGGAAAAGGCGGCCCTCCGCGCACCACACACCCCACCACGGGCCGGAGCCCCGCACCGGCACCACCCACGGCCGAGTCCCTACACAATCCGCAAATACCCCGCGAACCTAGTATCGCTCCGCGTACCAGGTCGGCGATTCGCCGAACATTTCCTTGAAGTCCCGCACAAAGTGCGCCTGGTCGGCGTACCCGAGCTCGGCGGCGAGCGACGCCCAGTCGATCTCAGCGCCGTTGGCCAGCCGCTCCGTCACCTCGTGCAGCCGGTAGCGGCGGATCACCCACTTCGGCCCGACGCCGACGTACTCCGCGAACAGTCGCTGCAACCGCCGGACGGTCGTGCCGAGATCCGGTGCCAACGCGCTGACCCTGGTGATCTCCGGCTTCGCGGCGATCGTCGCGACGATATCCGCGGCCTCGAACGCCTTCGGATCCGAGTTTGGCAGGTGCCCCCTCAGAAACCGCTCGACGGTATCCACGTCGGGCGCGTCGGGCAGCCGAACACCTCGCTCGCATCCATCGACCGGTCCGTAATCGTCGACACGGAGGCACGCAGGAACGGCCGGAAACACCCGGGCCGGAATGCCACCCCGAACACACCGCCGCTGCCTTCCAGCACCTTTATCTGGTGCCCACTCGAGACACCGTTCACGGTCGCGACGCCGTCCCGGAACGTGAGGTGCACGTTCGGATACGGCACGATCAGCTGGCGGTATGGCTCCCGGTAGTTCCAGGAAACCACCCAGTAGCGCTCGACGTACCGGGCAAGGTCTGGCGACGGACTGGGAAAGGCATGCCGCTGGAACGTCATCCACGCGCTGCCGAGCTCGCGGGCGTCCCTCGTCATGCGACGAGTCTATGTCGCGTTTTTTCAAGACACCCGCCTGCGCCCGTGCTTACCTGGGGCCATGTATGACGCACAGCTTGTGGCCCGCGCGGCCGGGCCCCTGATGGAGATTATCCGCAACATCAAGCCGGACCAGCTCAATGCGCGAACCCCGTGCGCCGAATACGACGTCCGAAAGCTGGTGAACCACCTGCTGTTCTGGGGACCATCACTCGAGGGCGCGGCGCGCAAGGAGTCCGTGCCGCCGCCTGCCGGCGCGGAGACGGACCTGGACCTGACCGATGGTGACTGGGCGGCCACGCTCGAAGCGCACATCGACCGCATCGTCGCGGCCTGGAGCGAGCCCGGCGCGTGGCAGGGCAGCACACAGATGGGCGGCCCGATGGAACTGCCGGCGTCGATGATCGGCGGCATGCTGGTAGGCGAGCTCGTCGTGCACGGTTGGGACCTGGCGCGTGCCACCGGCCAGCGCCCGGTGTGGGACGACGATCTCGTCGAGTATCTGCACGAGGAGACCGCGCGGCACGCCGAGCAGGGCAGGGAAATGGGCGTCTACGGGCCGGAAGTGACCGTGCCAGCATCGGCGTCCACATTGGACCGTATCGTTGGCCTCACCGGCCGTGACCCGAACTGGACTCCCTGAGAAACCTGTCGCGGGCTGTCTACGAGCGAATCCCGAGGTAGACGGTGTTGGCAGCTTCGCGCTCCTGCAACGGATTGTCGAAGCTGACGATCTCGGCCCGCACATCCGCGAAGCTTTCCGCGAGCACCGCGGTGAACGCCTCGTCGGGCGGGTCGTTCGACCAGAGTGCGAACACGCCTCCCGGATGGAGCTGCTCGGCGAGGCGCCGCGGTCCCGCGGGTTGGTAGAACCCGGCGTGGCTGGGATGCAGCAGGTGGCGCGGCGAATGGTCGATGTCGACGAGGATGGCGTGGAACCTCCGGTCCGAGGCCGTCGGGTCAAGCCCGTCTGGAGACCGGAGCATCGCGAAGAAATCGCCGTGCACGAGGTCGCACCGAGAATCGGAGGTCAACGCCGCCCCGGCGGGAACCAACTCGCGTTGGTGCCACTCAATCACCTCGCCGAGCGCCTCGATCACGATCAGGGAGCGCACGCCAGGGTTCTCCAGGACCGCCTGCGCGGTGTAGCCGAGCCCGAGCCCGCCCACCGCTACGTCGAGAGCCGTTTCCGTCAGCTCCGCGAGGGCCAGTCGCGCCATCTCCATCTCGGCCACGGTGAACAGGCTCGACATCAGGAACTCATCGTCGAGTTTGACCTCGTAGATGTCCTTGTCCACGGTCAGATCCCGGCGGCGGCGTAGCACCAGCTCACCGAACGGCGTCGAGCGCCAATCAAGCTCCTGGAATCGGGCGTTCACCGGGCAGCCCTTAGGCACGGATTCATCCAAGCAGGCTAGTCACCACGACATGCCGGGCTGACGGTGGGCGTCCGGGTAATTCGGCGGCGGCCACAGGGGCCGCCGAGTACCGTGGAACGACCGTACGGTTACCGGACTCGCCGCCGACCATCCCACGGCCTGGAGTAAGCATGAGTGTGGACGTCAGCCCGATACTTTCCCCGCAGCGCCACCTCTTCGACGTACCGGAGGAGATCGCCTACTTCAATACCGCGAACCTCGCGCCGCACCTCCACGCGGTGCGTGCGGCGGGGAACGCGGCGCTGGACCGGCGCGGACGGCCGTGGACCATCACCGCACAGGATTGGTTCACCGATGTCGAGCAGTTGCGCGCGTTGTTCGGTCAGCTGGTCGGGGCGGACGCGGAGGGCGTCGCGCTCATTCCCGCCACCAGCTACGGATTCGCCGTCGCCGCGAACAACATCGCGCTCACCGAAGGCGAGCGCATCCTTGTCGTCGCCGAGGAATACCCATCCGGCGTCTACACGTGGCGCAAAGCCGCCCGCCGCACCGGCGCCGAGATTCACACCGTGACACGCGCATCCGGACAAACCTGGACGCAGGCGATACTCGCGGCCCTCGACGAGCGCGTGGCCGTGGTCAGCGTCCCCAACGTGCACTGGACCGACGGCGCGCTCATCGACCTGCCGGCCATCGCCGCCCGCACTCACGAGCTGGGCGCACGGCTGGTGATCGACGCCAGCCAGTCGCTTGGCGCGCTCCCCCTCGACGTGCGCGCGCTGCGACCGGATTTCGTGATCTCGGTCGGCTACAAGTGGCTGCTTGGTCCGTTCGGCCGCGGGTACCTGTGGATGGCCGAGGAGCACCGCCACGGCGACCCGCTCGAGGAGAACTGGATCGTGCGCGCCGATTCGGAGGACTTCGCCCGGCTCGTGGATTACCGCGACGAGTACCAGCCGGGCGCCCGGCGATTCGACATGGGCCAGCGCACCACGTTCGAGCTGACGCCGATGGCGCTCGCCGCCCTCCGGCAGCTGGTCGACTGGCAGGTCCCTCGCATCGCCGCGGCATTGGACGCCGTCACGGGCCAGATCGCCGAACGCGCGGCCGGCCTCGGCCTCACCACCGTGCCCCCGGAGCAGCGCGGGCCGCACATGCTGGGCATCCGGCTGCCCGAGCAGACCCGTGCCAGGGTGGAGGCCGCGCTCGCCAAGGCGAACTGCTTCGCCGCGGTTCGGGGCGGCTCGCTGCGGGTATCGCCGCACCTGCACACCACAGCCGCCGACGTCGATCGGCTGTTCGCCGCACTGGCCGCCGCCGTCTGACGCGCCCGCACGCCACGAGCCGTTCCGGACCGGCCTGAACCGCCGCTACCCGGTAAAGATCACTCGTCGCCGCCGGGGCGCACCAGCCCGCTCTCGTACGCGATGTGCACGAGTTGCGCGCGGTCGCGCGCGCCCAGCTTGGTCAGCAGGCGGCTCACGTAGGTGCGCGCGGTAGCTGGGCTGATGAAGAGATCCCGTGCGATGCCGTCGTTGGACTTACCGGCAGCGATCTCGGCGAGGACTTCACGTTCGCGCTCGGTGAGTCCGCTCAGCAGCGCCGGGGTGGTTGACGAGTAGTCGCTTGCGACCGCGGCCATCACCCGGCGAGTGACCGACGGGGACAGCAGCGCGTCCCCCTCGGCGACGGTGCGCACCGCCGCCCTGAGCTCCTCCGGCGCGGTGTTCTTCAGCAGGAAACCGCAGGCGCCCACCCGAATGGCATCGAAGATGTGCTCTCCGTGTCGAACGTGGTGAGCACGACGACACGCACGTTTCGCAACCGCTCGTTGGCGGTGATCCGCCTGGTCGCCTCGATGCCGTCCATGCCGGGCATGCGGACGTCCATCAGCACCACGTCCGGCTTCTCGCTCCGTACCAGTGCGACCGCTCTCGTTCCGTCCTCGGCCTCGCCGGCCACGGTGATGTCGTCGGCACGTTCCAGCAGCGCGACCATGCCGGCCCGAACGAGCCGCTGATCGTCAACCAGCACCACCCGAATCACGAAGACACCTCCAGCGGTAGCTCCGCGTCGACCCGGAAGCCAGCGCCCGGCCGCGAACTCACCTGAACCCGGCCACCCAGCAGCGCGGCACGCTCCCGCATCCCTTGGATGCCGCGGCTCGCACCGTCTTCCCCGGGATTCGGGTGGCCGCGACCGTCGTCGACGATACTGATGGTCAGCCGATCCGGCTCGTAATGCAGGAGTACATCGGCGTGCTGCGCGCCGGCGTGCCGCAGGCTGTTCGCCAGTGACTCCTGAACGATCCGGTATGCGGTCGAATCGACCACGGCCGGAAGCTCAATCGGAGCACCCTCCATCCGGGTGGTCACCGGCAGCCCGCTGTCGGATGTCGCGCTCACCAGCGACGACAGGTGCCGCAGGCTGCCGGCGGGTGCTCGCTCAACCTCGCCGGTCGAATCGCGGAGCAGGCCCACAGTGGCGCGGAGTTCCCGGACCGCCTGGTCGGAAGCCTGCCGGATGGTGGACAGCGCCGACCGCGTCGCCGCGGGGTCGTCGGCGAGGGCCTCGTCCGCGACGCTGGCCTGCACCGAGATCACCGCTATCGAATGCCCGAGCACGTCGTGCACGTCTCGTGCGATGCGCAGGCGCTCCTCCTCGGCTCGCCGCCTGGCCTCGCGTTCCCGTTCCGTCGCTGCCTGCCGGATGCTGCGCTGGTGCGCGAGCCAGAGCAGGTGGCGGGATCGCAACCCGTCGCCAAGTGCGATCGCCGCCGCCATGATCGCGACGGTCGAGGCCAGCTCGTACCCGAGAAGGTAGCCAGGGTCATCGCCTTCGAGTAACCGGAACGTGGTGGTAACCAGCACCAGCCCGACCGCCGTGATCATCGCCGCGCGCGCCTTGCCTGCTTCGGCGGCCGAATAGAGCGCCGCGGCTACCGGTATCGCCAACCCGATCGGGGGATAGTCGGCCATGTAATAGCCGATCAGGCCGGCGGCGGTGGCTACCAGTGCCAGCAACGGGAAGCGGCGGCGGACGAACATCAGCGCGCCGAGGCACACCGCGAAGAGGTACGCGACGGCATCCGGGCCGCGGGCGCCACCGAGATCGGCCGTGATGGGCACGGCGATGACCACGAAGATCGACACCGCGAAAACTGCGTCGACCAGGAAGGCGCGCCGCCCGCTGGCGCCCGTGTCCGCCGATCGCACATGGCCAGCTTAGGCGCCACCTGGGCCCGCCGGCGTCCGTCCGCAGTTGACCCCACAGGTCGTCACCTGTCGACCCGGCACTGTCGAGCTGGCCGCCTGGTGGCGAGCCGAGATCACGCGCGCCGACGGACGACGTCGCGACGGCGGCGACCCTACCTTTCAGCATCGGAAGGGAGAGCTGTGATGCGAACTGTGGGCGTGGCGATTCTCGGGATATTCCTCGGCCTGGTCGTCGGTTTTCTAGTGTTCAGCGAACTCATCGGCCGAATGGTGGCGGCTGACGGGGCGGTCGAGGCTCCGTGGACGTTCGTCATCGGTTTCGGTCCCCAAATTTGCGCTGCAGCGGGCGGCGTGATCGCCGTCGTGATCGATTCGAGGTTGCGCCGCCGCACCGGAAATCAAGGGGTGGATTCATGACGCTGTCCCGCAGGCATGTGCTGCGCATGACGGCCGGGGGAATCGTGCTGGCACCGCTGGCTTCCGCGTGCTCCGGACTCGGTTTCTCCGGAGGCGGCAACGTCGAAACCGAATCCAGCGCGGGCAACGTGTTGAAATCAAGGACAGAGCTGCCGGACCCGTTCGCGACGCCGCTGCCCGTTCCGCCGGTTCTCGCGCCGCTACGCCAGGACGCCGCCGCGGACCATTACGAGATCACCCAGAAACGTAGCACCGCCGAGATCCTGCCGGGGATGCGGACGGAGGTGTGGGGATACAACGGCATCTTCCCTGGCCCGACGATTGTCTCGCGGCGCGGACGGCAAACCATCGTGAAGCACCGCAACGATCTACCGATACCCGTGGTGGTGCACCTGCACGGCGGCAAGACACCACCGGAGCACGACGGCTACCCCACCGACGTCTTCGGTCCCGGCGATAACCACGAGTATGTGTACCCGATGGACCAACCAGCGGCGATCCTCTGGTACCACGACCACCGGATGGACTTCACCGGTCCACAGGTGTACCGCGGGCTGGCCGGATTCCATCTTGTCCACGACGATGACGAGGACCGGCTGCCGCTGCCAAAAGCGGAGCGAGACGTACCGCTGATGATCACCGATCGGGCCTTCGACGAGGACGGCGGGATGATCTATCCGGCGCGTGATCCGTCGCTGCGCGGTGAGCCCGGGGTGACCGACGAGTTCATGAGCGGTGTGCTCGGCGATTGCGTGCTCGTCAACGGCGCGCCGTGGCCCGTGATGGAGGTGACCAACACCCGCTACCGGTTCCGCGTTCTCAACGCCTCCAATGCCCGCCGCTACCGGCTCGCCCTCGATCCGCCGCCACCGGAAGGACCGTCGTTCGTTCAAGTCGGCAGCGACCTCGGACTGCTCGGTGCGCCCGTCGAGCACGACGAGCTACAGATCGCGCAGGCCGAACGGTTCGACGTCGTCATCGATTTCTCGTCCTACCCGATAGGGCAACATGTGACCGTGCGAAACACCCTCGGCGAAGGCCCCACCCGCGACGTGATGCGCTTCGTGGTCGCTCGCCGCGGCACCGACGACAGCCACATCCCGGCCAGGCTCGCGGACATCGAGCGCCTGTCCCGATCACAGGCCACAGTGGAGCGTGAGTTCACCTTCGCGCGCGGTGGCGCCGAACACCACGGCGTTACACTGTGGACGGTCAACGGTGAACCGTTCGACCCCGAACGCATCCAGGCGGATCCCGAACTCGGTTCGGTCGAACTGTGGAAGATCCACGTACTGAACGTGCCGCATCCCATTCATATCCACCTGGCACCGTTCCAGATCCTCGAGCCAAGCCAGCCAGCCACCGCGTGGAAGGACACTGTCGATCTTGGCAGCGGCGACAAGGCCGAGGTCCTCGTCAGGTTCGACGGCTACCGAGGCCGATACGTGTTCCATTGCCACAATCTGGAACACGAGGACATGATGATGATGGCCAATTTCCGGGTGCGGTAACCACGCGGGGACAGCGCCGGGTGCTCAGTCGCTCCCGGCGGCCTGACCGGCCAACCCCGACGCATACGGCCGGGCGAGCGACCCGAGCAACTCCTCCTGCCGCTGCCGGTAGGCCGTCACGTTCGCCAGCTTGACATCCTCGTAGCCGCGGACGACATCGGGCAGTTCGGCCAGCTCCAGCACCATCGGGTGATCGGCGGGAACGGTGTCGAGCGCACAACGGATGGCGTCCCGGTACTCGCCGATCAGTGCCCGCTCGATCCGGCGCACCTTCGCGTAGCCGAACGGGTCGAACCGGGTGCCTCGAAGTTTCCGCGACGCGCGGAGCATCCGGAACACCGGCCGGAACCACGGACCGAGGCTGATCTTGCGGTCCAGCCCGAGTGCCCTCAGCACCGGCGGGTGCAGCCGGTACGCGTACCGCGAACCCTCGCCGAACCGGGCCTCGATCTCGGCGAGCAGCCGAGGGTCGATCGAAAGGCGCGCGACCTCGTACTCGTCCTTGTACGCCATGAGCTTGTATAGGTTGCGGGCCACCGCTTCGCTGACCGGGCCGGCAGCACCCTCGCGAGAGCGCACCTGTTCGACGAACTCCGCGTACTCCCGCGCGTACCGCTCGTTCTGGTACTCCACGAGATCCGGGATCCGGATGTCGAGTAGCCGCGCGAGTTCGGTGCCCGGCTCGGCCTCGACGACGGCCCGTGCCCGCCGCGCGGCCGCGTCACGGGTGGGCGCCTCGTTGCTGGGCGCCTCGTTGCTGGGCGCC
>WHSZ01000062.1 GCA_009379845.1 Pseudonocardiaceae bacterium
GGCGAACGGCTGCACGAGTGGATGTTCGCCACGCGGTTCTGGTACGAGATGGGCGGCGGCCGCGGTGGCAGTGGCGGCGCCGACAACGCGTTCGCTTCGATGCACGGTCCCGGCATCGGAGCCGAGATCATGGGTGCCGGAAAGTTCGGCCCGCCTGGCTGGCAGGACGATGCCGACTACAAGGGCGCATGGGGCGCCAACCCGCCATTCCACACGCCGGTCTTCGTGCTCACCCACCGGCCGCGGCCCTCGATCGAGATGGAGGGCGGCACCACGTTCCACTTCCTCGACGCCACGCCGAAAGAGGCACTCGAGCAGGCCCGCAAGGCGGCCAACGGCCAGGACGTGCGTCTCGGCGGCGGGCCATCCGTCATACGTGACTTCCTCGCCGAGGGGCTGGTCGATCGCATGCACGTCGTACAGGTGCCCCTCGTGCTGGGCCGCGGTGTCCGACTCTGGGACGGCCTGGAGTCGCTCGAAGAGACCTACGACATCGAGGCGGTCTCAACCCCGAGCGGCGTCACGCACCTGACCTTCACGGCCAAGAGCCGGTGACCGGAAGGCAACCAGACCGTAGGTGGCAGCCGGCAAGGCGCACTAAGGAGGAGCACGATGAGAACAGAAACCTTGGACACCTTCATAACTGACGTGGCGTCGTTGGTCAGCGGCATCGACGACGAGCACGAGATCACGAAGCAGGTCGCGGATCGGCTGTCTCGACTGTTGGCCAGCGGCTACCGGCTTCCCCCCGAGGTCACCCAACCATCGAACGAGCGCCATCTGAACTACCCGCTCCACATCGCTCCCGACGACAGCTGGTCGCTGGCCTGCGTGGTCTGGAACACGGGCCAACGCACACCCGTGCACTCACACGAGATATGGGGTGTCGCCGGCATCTACTCCGGAGTCGAACGCGAGGTCCGCTACGTCAAGCCCGCGGTGTCCGATGCGGACAAACCCCTGACCCCGGCCGGTGAGCAAGACTGGAAACGCGGGCAGGTCGCCGTGTGCTGTACGACCGACGACGATGTCCACGCCGTCACCGCCATCGGCGACGAGCCAACCATCGGCATCCACGTCTACGGCGGCAACATCGGCACCATCAGCCGGCGGTCCTACGATCCAGCCACTGGAGCGGTCCAATGGTTCGTCTCCGGCTGGGACAGCCCGCCAGCCGGCATGCCACCTGTGCTCGACCGCAACGTCCGACCCGATCCAGTTCAGCCATCTCGGTAGTCCGGTCCGGTCACATCGGCCGGCGTCGTGTTCTCGGTCGCCGCGATCATCCGTCAGTTGCCCAGCGCCCCGCGCGTGCGAACGACCAGAAGTTGAACGGCAACCGTCGCCGCGGCGCCCAGCACGAACGCGGCGCCGCCGACCGGACGGATGAGGACGGCGACCGAGAGGCAGAACGTCGCGAAGCTGAACAGGGCCGTGAGCAAACCCGCGAGGGTTCGCGTGGTCACCGCGGGCCCGTGCTGCGCGTGGCCGAAAGCCGCGACGACGCTTATCGCAATGGGGAACGTCGCCAGCAGCCCGGTCCATTGCGGGCCAAGCGCGCCGGAAGCCGCCGTAACGGCGAGCACCAGCAGGGCCGTCGCGACAGCACGGCCTGGCAGGTCCCACAACGGCGACGGCCGCTCCAACTCGCCAGCGTGTTCCGGCTCGATTCGCGGCATGAGAATCATCGCGGCCACGGTGGCGGCCAGCGTGAACGCAACGGCCACGAACGCCGTGACATGGACGACGGAAAGCGCGGCATCCACGGCCAGAACCGCGATCCAGCTCGTGGCCAACGTGGCGACCCAGCCGAACCGGCGGGCGGCACGGGAGAACACCACCGCGAACGCGGCCAGCGACACGAGTCCGAGCAACGAAGAACTGGCCGCGCGGCCGGCGAAATCCGCGCCATGTAGCAGATAGGAGATGAACAGGATCGGCCCGGCAACGATCGGAAGACCGACGAGAATCCCCGCGACTTCGGGTCCCCACCGGCGGCCGGCCAAAGTGGACGCCACGACCAGCAGCGGAGCGAGAAACAGCTTCAGCAGTAGGATGACCACGTCAGGGACCAGATCGGTCGCTCAGCGAATTCTGCCGCTGGGTGCGAAACACCACGAAGAGCAGCCGCAGCCCCACCAGCGCGCTGATGACAAGGAAGTTGTAGGCGAACAGGTGGTTCAGCGTCAGGTCGTCCCCGACCACCGGCCCGCCGGTGCTGGTCAGCAGGAGCACGGCCATCAGGCCGGTGGTGGCACCGAGGAACGCCAGCAGGAGCTCGTGTACCCAGCCGGTGACCACGGCACGATCACGCTCGTCCGCGAACAGCCGCACGTTCATCGACAGCCTGCCCTGCTCGAGCGCGCCGCTGATCCGGTCGAGCCGACGGGGTAGCCGGCGCACGACAGGTAGCAACGTCATGAGTTCCTCGGTTGCGGTGCGGCGCAACGAATCGGGGCGCAGCCGTTCGCCGAGCTGTGCGGTGGCGAAGGCACGTGACTCGACGACGATGTTGAAGCCAGGAGCCAGCACAGCCAGCGTGCCTTCCAAAGTGGTCAACGCGCGGAACACGGCGGCGATCGCCGGTGGGATGGCGAGCCCGAAATCGGTGATCACCCGGAACAGGTCGGTGAACATCTCCACGTCCGGTGCCTGCCCGTGGGTGAAATGCTTGGCGACGAGCACACCGAGCGCCCGTTCCAGCCGTTGCTCGTCAATGTCGTCGGGGCGGTCCACGATTTCCAGCAAGCCGTCGCGCAGCGCCGCAGGATCGCTCCGCTCGAGCGCGAGCAGCAGATTCTGCAGCCCGCCGCGCAGTCCGGTATCCAGCCGGCCAACCGAACCGAAGTCGAGCAGGCCAAGCCGGCCGTCAGCCAGCAGCAGCACGTTGCCAGGATGTGGATCCGCGTGGAAGACCCCATGCAGCATCACCTGGCGCAGCAGGCACTCCAGCAACGAGCGGGCGAGCGAGCCGCGCTGGTCGGCGGCTACCTGGTCACCGGCCGCGCCGAGTGGCACTCCGTCCAGCCGCTGCATCACCAGTACCCGCTCGGTGGAGAACTTCTGATGCACTCGCGGAAGCGACACGTCGCCGCTGGGGTAGGCGGCGACGACCGCCGCGATATTGCGCGCCTCGACCCGGAAGTCCAGCTCCTCGGCCAGCGCGGCGCCGAGTCCTTCGGCAAGGTCGATCACGCCGAGGCTTCGCGCCCATTTCGCCCGCTGGTGCAAGGAATGCGCCACCCGCAGCACGATGTCCAGGTCGCGCTCGACGACCTCCCGCACGCCAGGTCGTTGGACCTTGACCACCACATCTTCGCCAGTCCGCAGCCGCGCCCGGTACACCTGCGCGATCGACGCCGCGGCCACCGGCTCCTGGTCGAACTCGGCGAACACCTCGTCGGCGGGGGCACCCAGCTCGTCCCGCAGGAGCTGCTGAACGTCGTCGGCCGAGGCATGCGCGACCTGGTCCTGAAGCCGGCTCAGCTCGTCGATGAACACGGGCGGCAGCAGATCGGGCCGGGTGGAGAGCAGCTGGCCGAGCTTGACGAACGTGACACCGCCGTCCTCCAGCGCGCGGCGTAGCGAGCGGGCGAGCTTGGCATACCGGTGACCGGCGAGCTCGGGATCGCGGCGGCCCGCGAGGTACGGACCGAGACCGTGCTTGATGGCGATACGCATGATCTGGGAGTACCGCCGGGCGCGAGAGAACCGCCTGCGCAGCGAGCGAATCCGCCCCAGCAGGCCGAGTCCGCCGCCACCCGGCGCGGCCATCTCGGCCAGGAACAGAAAGATCAACGTGGCGAGGAAGGCGCCTCCAGCCAGCGGAATCAGCAAGCCGACAAATGCACCCGGGCTGTGCACCACCTCCGGGCGGACGGCGGCAAGTATCGCCCCGGGAACAAACCAACCGAACGCCGCGGCGAGCAGCGCGCGCACAGTGCCGATTCGGACGCCGAGCACCCGCCGCGATGCGACCACAAGCGGCCACAACATCAGCACGTACACCGGCAAGCTCAGCAGAGCGAGAAGCAGCGACAACATCACAGATCCGAACGTCGGTCATAGGGATGGCACACCCCAGTGGTCAGGGCGATCAAACCACGATCCCGGTCACTTCACGGGCACGTTCGCTTCGCGAATGCTCGAATGCCGGCGCCATTTCAGCGATATCGCGTTCATCGAGACCGTTCCCGGTGGCCACCTGTCGCCAGCCGGCCACGGCCGCGCTCACCTGCCCGAGCACACCCAGCGCGTGCTCGCGGCTGAGGCGGAAGTAGTCGGCGACCTCGAGCAACAGGTCGACGGACGCCTCCGTCTCGGCCTCGTCGATGGCGGTGGCAAGGTACTTGGCGCCCGGTTCGGGATTGGGATTCAGGTCGAACGCCGGCGCCAGGTTCCACACCTCGCCACGGGTGTGCAGGAAGCCGTGATTGCGCAGGTGGTCGTCGGTGTTGGAGATCAGCACCGAGAAGGCGATCCGGCCCCACAGCTGCTCGAGTTCGATGGTCGCGGCATCGGAGCGCTCTTCGATCACTTCGGCGATCTCCAGGTAACTTCGCTCGTCGCCGTCGCGGGCCGCCAGCATCGTCATGGCGCTCACGTAGCCGATCCGGTCGCCATCGGCCGTGCGGTCGAACCTGTCGACGACAAGCACGTGGCGGGTTCCGACCTTGACAAGTCGCGAATCGGGCACGACGAGGCCCGCCGAGCGGGCCAGGTCCAAGGCCGTCTGCTCCCAGGCCATCACGTTCCAGGTATCGACGTTGGCGGAGGGGAACTTCGCGATGGCGATCCGGCCGTCGGTGTTGGTGACGTGTGCCTTCGGTCGGGCACCTCCCAGCGAGCTGCCGGCGCGCACCAGGCGGTTGAGCTCGTCGTACCCGGCGGTGTCGTCCTCCGCATGCGCGGCAAGGTTCAGCAGCTCGGGGAGATCGGTCAGCTGCGGCACCCCGGCGTCCACGGTCGCCAAGAAGGGCCCCGACTCGTCTGTTCGGAATCGCAACGCGCCCTGTCGCAGATCGTCGCGGACCCCGAGCAGAAAGTCGATCTCGGTGATCGATCGCGCCGTGGTTCCGGCCTCCTTCGCACGGACCCGCTCCGCGCGTTTGATCAGGGTGCGGCCCCACCGATCCGGCGCGCTATCCGCGAACGCTCCGAACAGGGCGCGGCCAGCGGGCGTGTGCTGGCTTCCGGTGACCAGGCGCAGCTCCGGGTCGAGCGCGTAGGCATCGGGGCGGGCCAGGTAACGAGGGTCGTAGCCGAAGCTCGCCGAATCGGTGCCCCTGCGCCGATGCGCGTACAGCCGGCCGGCGAACACGTCGGAGCCATCGATGGTGACGTAGACACCGATCTCGCCGGTGTTGGTGCCGGTACTCACGGCTTCTTACCCGAGGCGGGACGGCGGACCCGTGCCGGCAGCGTCTCGTCGGCGCGTAGCCTGCCGACGTCGGTCGCGTACGGGTCGAGCGCCCGCGCCAGCTCATCGAGCACGCCGAGCGCGCGGGCGACGCGCAGCACGTTCTCAAGCGTGCTGCCCTCACCCTTCTCCAGCCGCAACACGGTGTCGCGGGAGACGCCGGCCCGGTCGGCGACCTCAACAACCGTGAGATGGCGCAGCCGGCGCCAGGTCGCCAGGTCCTCTCCCAGCTGGCGTAACGCCCGACCTACCGCCACCGGCGTCCTGCTCGCGGCCATGTTAGCCCACTTAAAATCGCTTTTCTGCTACTCTAGCTGCTTTAGCATAGCATATGTGCGATCTTAAAAGCGTCGCGAAACCGATCATCGCGGCTCGCCGCGCCGCGCCCGCTCCACGACGGCGATGAGGACTTGCTTGGCAGAGGAGCGATCCCGCGCGTCGCACAGCACCACCGGCGTGTTCTCGTCGAGTTCGAGTGCCGCGGCCACCTGATCGACGCGGTAACGCCGGGACCCCGCGAAGCAGTTCACCGCGATGACGAACGGGATCTCTCGACGCTCGAAGTAGTCCACCGCCGGAAAGGAGTCCTCGAGCCGGCGGGTGTCGGCGAGGACCACGGCGCCGAGCGCGCCCCTGGCGATGTCGTCCCAGAGGAACCAGAACCGATCCTGGCCCGGCGTACCGAACAGGTAGAGCGCCAACCGGTTGTCGAAGGTGATCCGCCCGAAATCGATGGCCACGGTCGTGGTGGTCTTCTGCTCAACGCCTTCGGCGTCGTCCACTCCGCGGCTGGCCTCGGTCATGTACTCCTCGGTACGCAGCGGCCGGATCTCGCTGACCGCACCGACCATGGTCGTCTTACCGACCCCGAAGCCACCGGCGATGAGGATCTTCAATGCCATCAAGGGCTGCGTCCGGGTGGACCGGACCTCAGAGTGCGCGGAGGCCATCGAGTACTTCCCTCAGGATGCGGTCGTTGGGCAGCTTGTCCGGGGCCGTCGGATGGACCACCCGGATGTGCCCCGCGTCGATCAAATCCGCTAGCAGCACGCGGACGACGCTGAGCGGGACGTTCGCCCGTGCCGCGAGCTCCGCGACGGACAGCATCACGTCCCGGCACAGGTTGAGAATGCTCGCTTCTTCGGGGCTGAGGGTCAGGTCGTGTTCGGGGCGCGTGATGGCGAGCACGAGCGTGATGATGTCCAGATATTCGCCTGCCGGCCGCGCCCGTCCCTTGGTCAGCGCGTAGAGCCGCACCATGGGTCCCGAATCGTCGCCGAACCAGCGCTCGCCAAATTCCGTCACGGTCGCGATATCCCGTTCATGCCACTCACAGACCGGTCCGCTCGGGCGCCGCCGGGCGGCCGTTCATGCGGGGCGCGGTGTACATGTGCTCGCCGACCCGGCCGACGAGGCGCGCCATCTCGTAGGCGACAAGGCCGATGTCGGTGCCGGCTTCCGCGAACACCGCCAGGCAGGTTCCGCCGCCCGCTGTGATCACGAACAGGAACCCGCCGTCCAGTTCGACCATCGTCTGCCGGACCGCGCCGGCGTCGAACTGCCGCCCCGCGCCCTTGGCCAGGCTGTTCAACGCCGATGCGACGGCAGCGAGGTGCTCGCTCTCCTCCCGGTCCATTTCCGATGAGGTAGCCATGGCAAGGCCGTCGTTGGACAGCAGCAAAGCGTGCCTGACCCGCAGTGCGTTGCCAACGATCTCGTCAAGGAGCCAACTCAACTCCCGGTTGTTCTCGGTCGCCTCGTACATCCGTCCTCCTAGTCTCACGCGAAACGCCGAGCTATCCGTTGCGTCCACGGGTGAAGCCCTGCTGCAGAGCGGACATCGCCGCGCGCGCTTGCTCAGGTGAGGTCCGTGGTACGGCGGCCCCGGCATGCTCACCGTTGCCCCCGTCCTCGTCCCGCAGGCCCGGCGCGAGGTTTGCCTGCGGTCGCCGCCTGGGAAGCCCGCCCGTGGCGTCATCGACCGGCTCTTCAACCGGCTCTTCAACCGGCGGGTCAGCCGCGAGGCTCACCCGCGGCCGCCGCCGGGGAAGCCCGCCCGTGCCGTCATCGCCGTGCACTTCGACACGTGGCGATACGCCCGCGGCACGGACGGTGCTGGTCGGCAGCTGCCGGGCGGGTGGGCCGGGCTGCGTCGGGAGCTGACCGGTCCACGTGGCGGATGTGGACACCATGTCGGACTGCCGGACTTCCTGTGCTCGCGTCGCGACGGCGGTCCTGGCTGCCGGGCGAGTGTCCTCGATGGCCGCGGTGTACGGCGCGAACGGCATGAGCATCGCGGTGGGCAGCAGCAGCACGGCCGTGGTCCCTCCGAAGGCCGATCGCCGCAACGTCACGGTGATGTTCTGGCGCTTGGCCAGCCGGCTCACCACGAAAAACCCCAGTTGTTCTCGGTCGAACAGGTCAAGCTGGTGCGCTTCGGCGATCCGCCTGTTCGCCTCGGCCATCGACTCCGGCCGCATGCCGAGCCCACGGTCCTCGATCTCCACCACGAAGCCGGCGCCGACCGGTTCACCGTGCACCAGCACGGTCGTGTTCGGTGGCGAGAACGACGCGGCGTTCTCAACGAGCTCCGCGATCATGTGTGTCAGGTCCGCGACGGCTGAGCCCTGCACGGACACATCGGCCACCCGCCGGATCTCGACCCGCTGGAAGTCCTCGACCTCGGCGACCGCGGCGCGGATCACGGTCATCAGCGGCACCGGTTCGCTCCACACCCGACCGGGCGCGGCACCAGACATGATGATCAGGCCCTCGGCGTGCCGGCGCATCCGCGCGGCCAGGTGATCGAGCCGGAAGAGGTCCTCCAGCTCGGCGGGATCTTCGTTGCGCCGCTCCATCGCATCCAGCAGGCTCAGCTGCCGGTGCACAAGCGACTGGCTGCGCCGGGCAAGGGTGACGAACACGCCGGACACCCCGGTGAGCAGCTCCGCGCGCTCCGCCGCGGCCTGCAGCGCCGCGCGCTGCACCGCGTTCAACGCGTCACCGACCTGCCCGATCTCGCCGTCGCCGGGTGGCACAACCGGCACGTCGGCGTCGACATCGATCTTCTCCCCGGCCCGCAGGCGCCGCATGGCCTGGGGCAGGCGCCGGTGTGCCAGTTCAAGCCCGGAGTCCTTCAACCCGACCAGCTCGAGCATCAGGCCACGGCCGATCCGCACGGAGATCAGCAGTGCGAGCAGCACGGCGAGCAGCCCGAGAATCACCGTCACGGCCCCTTGCCGCAGTGCCGTCGCGCTGGCGACTTCGGCCTCCGCGGTGGCCGCGGCGCTGGCGTCAGCCTGGATCGCGCCAAGATCCTGGGTGACCGTTTCCGCCGCGGCACGCCACCGGCCGGCGGAGGCCTCGGTCGCCACCGCGCGCCCGGCCTCGTCGCCGAGCACGGCGTTCTGCAGCGAGGTGAACGACCGGTACGGCTCACTGCGGAGCAGCCCCTGGTAGGCGGATCGCAGCTCCGACGGGAGGTCGGGTAACACGTTGGCGCTGAGTGCCTGCTGCCCTCCCACGGCGTCGGCGAAGGCCCGGTGCTGCTCTTCGGTCATCTGCCCGGTCGTCTGCGCCGCGTTCGCGACGGCGTCCTGGCGGGCGAGCATCTCTCCGATCTGCGCCAGTGGCAGCACCACCTGCGCCGATGAGCCGCCCTCTGCCTTCGTCAGCGCGGCCTCGACCGCGAACACGTCATCGATCGCACCCGAATACCCGTGATAGGCGCTCTGCCAGTCCTTCTGCCTCGCGACGATGGCGGCCTGATCGTCCTGCAACTGGGCGAGGTCACGACTGACGGTCTCGATGCGGCGGTTCACGGCCGGGGCGAGGCTCGCGATATCCGCGCTGGTTCGGCCGACACCGTCCCGCAGCGCCCGCATCGCCTGGACGGTGCGCGCATGCCGCTGCTCGAGGGCCGGCTGCTGGCCGGAGCCGCTGGACGGCGAGAGGTGCCGGGTGACCGCGGCTCGCTCGGACTGCAGGCTGGTCACCAGATCGCGCACCGGGCCGGTCAGGTTGTTGTCGAGCTCCTCCAGCTGCCGCAGGGTCCACGCGCTCTGCACGGTGGAGACGGTCGCCAACGCCCACAGCACCATCAGCGAGATGACCGGCACCATGAGCAGGGCGACAATCTTCGCCCGGACCGATTTCGGACGTAACCGGCTCAGCAACGGCCGGGGACGCGAATCAAGGGCATGCAAAGCATGACGCTCGGACATGAATTCTCCATCTCGGAGCGAAAACGGAAATCAGATCTTGGCGAGAAAAAGCCGCCAAGTCGCCTTATTGGTTAACCCCGGTAGGCGCCCTCGCCCGGTCGCTCGGTTCATTATCCGGCGCCAACACGGTCAATTTCTGCGCGCCCGGCGAAAGCGCGACAAAGGCCGACGTCAAGAACAAATACGAACCCAATATGACGGTGAGCGGAAAGATGAACTGCATCGGGGTCGCGCCGGCGACGGCGCCGTGCGCCGAGTGCACCTCAACGTGTACGGCCGCCATTCCTGTGTAATGCATCGCGCTGACCGCGACGCCCATCACGAGGGACGCGCCGATGGCCGAGGCCGGGCCACGGATGGTCAGGGTCGCCCACAGCGCCGCGGTCGCGGCGGCAACGGCGATCGCCACCGAGAGCGACACGACCACCGGGTCGTAGCTGACCCCACCGGAAATGCGCATCGCAGCCATGCCGATGTAATGCATGGCAGCCACGCCGACGCCGGAAATCAGGCCGCCGAGTAGCACCGACAAGACCCGTGACCGGCTGTAGCCGACCGCGAAGACACCGATGCCGACGACCACGATCGCGACAAGCAGACTGAAAACGGTGAGCGGAACGTCGTAGCGGATGTCGGCGCCGGTGACACGAAAGCCCAGCATCGCGATGAAGTGCATCGTCCAGATGCCGGTGCCAATCGCCATCGCGCCGTTGATCAGCCAGTTGCGCCTCGAACGGCCGGTTGCCGAGAGCGCACGCACCATGCAGCGCAATCCGAGCGCGCTGCCGACACAGGCCATGACGTACGACAGAACGGGAGTAATCCAACCAAAACCCAACTCCGTCATGGAGCCCATCTGATCCATTCCGGTCCAATCGAAAGAAGCGGCACCTCCCCCCGACCTCGGTGAACGTGGACAATACGCAATTCGATTCGCGGTTACAACGGTACTTCTGAGTAGGTTAAAATCGTGAAGGCTCGCCAGGGTTGATCATTCTTAGGTCAAGATCTACCCGCCGCAGAATTCGAGTTTAGATCAGGCAACTTTTCGATCATCAGAAATACACATGAATGAGACAAAATCACTCGGCCGCACGCGCCCGAGGTGCACAGACACGCCACTGTCCACTAAGGACCGCCGACTCAGGCGGGGACGGGATGACCTGGCCGGCGGGCGTACCGTTCCGCTGAGAGCCGATGACGGGGGATGGCGCACCACCGTGATGTCCGGACTGGGTCGGTGGCCCCGACGTCTCTGGTGAGTGGCACCGCGAAGGTGCCGGCGGAGAGGAGAATCATGAAGTACATGATCATGCTGTACGGCTCGCAACAGGACTACGACCAGATGGCGGGCAAGCCGACCGACAAGCCGGCCTGGTCCCCGGACGACGTCGCGGCGATGCACGCGTTCATGGAGAAGTGGAACAACGACCTGGTCGAGTCCGGGGAGTTCGTTGAGGCGCACGGCCTTACGGCGCCGGTGCACACCAGGAGAATCCACGGGCTGAAGGACGGGGCGCCGGTGGTGACCGACGGGCCGTATCCGGAAACCCAGGAGGTGCTCGCCGGCTACAACATCGTCGAGTGCGAGAGCTTCGATCGGGCCACCGAGCTCGCCGCCCGCCTCACGAAGTGCCCCAACCCAGGGGATGCCACCGACCTGTACGTGGACGTGCGGCCGGTAGCCGAGGGTCACGACGACTTCGATGTCTAGCCATCGCTATGACCGGTGACAACGTCGAGGACCTGCTGCGCCTGCTGGCGCCGCGGGTTCTCGGCGCGGTCGTTCGGCGTTACGGGCATTTCGATGCCGCCGAGGACGCGACCCAGGAGGCGCTGCTGGCGGCCGCCACACAGTGGCCGCAGGACGGCATCCCGGACAGCCCGCGAGGCTGGCTGATCACGGTCGCCTCGCGCCGGCTCACCGACCTGCTGCGCAGCGAGCAGGCCCGCAGGCGCAGGGAAGACACCGTGGCGCAGTGGAAGTTGCCCGACGACTGGCTGGCGCCCTCGGCCGATCGGTCGCCGGCGGACTCCGACGACACGCTGATCCTGCTGTTCCTGTGCTGCCACCCCGCCCTGTCGCCGGCATCGCAGATCGCGCTCACCCTGCGCGCGGTCGGCGGCCTGACAACCGCCGAGATCGCCCGCGCCTTCCTGGTTCCGGAGGCGACCATGACCCGGCGCATCAGCCGGGCCAAGCAACGCATCAAGGACAGCGGCCTTCCGTTCGCCATGCCAGCCGCCCCGGAACGCACCGAACGGCTCGGCGCGGTTCTGCACGTGCTCTACCTGATCTTCAACGAGGGCTATGCCACCACGTCCGGCCCGAGCCTGCAGCGCGGTGATCTCGCAGCCGAAGCGATCCGGCTGACCCGCACGGTCCACCACCTACTGCCTGCCGACAGCGAGGTAACCGGGCTACTCGCGCTCATGCTGCTCACCGACGCGCGCCGGCCGGCACGAACCGCGCGGGACGGCGCGCTGATCCCGATGGAGGAGCAGGACCGGAGCCTCTGGAACGCCGACCACATCGCGGAGGGCGTGGCACTCGTCTCCGAGGCGCTGCCCCGAGGGGAAACCGGCCAGTACCAACTCCAGGCGGCGATCGCCGCGCTGCACGACGAAGCGCCCAGCTTTCAGGCGACCGACTGGCCGCAGATCGAGGCGCTCTACGACGTACTGCTCCGGATCTCCGAGAACCCCATGGTTGCGCTGAACCACGCCGTGGCGGTGGCCATGGTGCGCGGCCCGCACGCCGGGCTCGAGCTGCTCGGAAAGCTCGAGACCGACGAGCGGATCGCCGAGGATCACCGGCTGCACGCGGTCCGCGCGCACCTGCTGGAGATGGCCGGTGATTACCTGGCCGCGCGCGACTCGTACCACGCGGCGGCCAACCGCACCACCAACGTCCCGCAACAGCGCTACCTGCACGCCCGAGCCGCCCGGATCAGCACCGAGGCGTGAGTACCTTTGGTCGGCACCGCAACGAGAAGTAGTTACGAGGGTTTGCCGTCCTCGCGCATCCGGGTTCCCGGATGGTTGGCTCGGATGTTCACCGCCGCGAGATCAACCGTTCGCGCGATCCGCCGCCGCCTGGTCTCCGGCTTCTTCGCGGTCGCGATCCATTCCAGGATCAACCGCTTCGAGGATGGTGGGAACTTCTCGAAGTTCCGGCGGGCGGCGGCGTTCCGCTCGAGCGGTTCCCGTAGATCGTCGGGTATGACCGAACCCACCTCGTCGGGCAGCACCTGCCAGGTACCGCTGGACTTGGCCAGGTCGATGAGGGCTTGACCGTGCTCCGTCATCAGGCCCTGCTCGATCATTCTCGCGGCGCGTTCCCGGTTCACCCGGCTCCACGTGCTGCGCGGGTTGCGCGGGTTGCGCGGGTTGCGCGGGTTGCGGGTGCGAGCGTGACTGTCGATCCAGCCGTAGCACAACGCGTGCTCGATCGCCTCGTGATACCGCACGCTCGGCGTTCCGCTGTCCTGGTGCTGGATCACCAGCCACACTTCCCTTTCGGACTGGCAGTTACGCGCCAGCCAGTCCCGCCAATCGGCGGTGGTGCTCGCGTCAAACGTGTTCACGTCACGACTCCGGCCGCGACGCGAGCACGTCAAGGTAGTGCTGGTTGTACATCAGGCCGAGGACGTTGCCGAACGGATCGACAACGGATGCCGTGACGAAGCCGGGGCCGCGCTCGATCGGCTTCTCGTGCAGCGTGGCGCCAAGGGAAACCAGCCTTTCGAAGCTGGCCTGGATGTCGTCGACATGCCAGTAGGTAACCACGCCCCCTGCCTGGTCCGACTTGCCGTGCGGGGCGAATCGCCGGTCGAGGATGCCGAACTCGTGCTGGTAGTCGCCGATCCGGAACTCGACATACGCGGGTGGACCCTCAACCGGGTTGACGAAATACGGCTCGACGCCGAGCAGCTCGGTGTACCAGGCAACGGCGGCCGGGACGTCGTCGGCGAAGAAGTTGACGGTGGTGAGTCCTCGCAACATGGTGGTTCCCTCCTTCGGTGGCTGACAACATCCATCCTCCGAGGCAAAGTGCTCACCAACTGAGCACTTGCGAGAGACGTGAAATGCGCGCCGACCGCCTCGTCGCCGCCCTCCTGCTGATGCAGTCCAGGGGCCGGGTGACGGCGGCCGAGCTCGCGGTGTCCGTTGCCACCGCTCGCCGCGATCTGGAGGCGCTCTCCGCGGCGGGTATCCCGGTGTACCCGCAGGCCGGACGCGGTGGCGGCTGGTCGCTTGTCGGCGGTGCCCGCACCGACCTGTCCGGCCTGACGAGCTCCGAGGCGCAGGCGCTGTTCCTGCTCGTCGGCCCGGCGGCGGCGGTGTCTGGTGAGGCCAAGGCGGCGCTGCGCAAGCTCGTACGGGCCCTGCCGCGGATCTTCCGGCCAGACGCCGAGGCCGCCACCAGCGCCACCATGATCGACCCCACCCGGTGGGGCGAGCGTGATCGCCACCGGGTGGCGACACGACGACCCCGCGTTCCGGCAGGTCTTCGCCGGCCAGTTCCTGCCGGACGGGACTCGCCGGCACTGGGACGCCTTCGACGAGCTGCAACGCGTCAGCACATCCACCGGCAACGTGGTGCGGTTCCTCGAGGCATTCGCTCGCATCGACGTCTCCGACCTCGCCCCTCGGGTGCGGTGCCCGACGCTCGTCCTGCATTCGAGGGGCGATCTGCGCGTACCGAAGTCGCAGGCGCAGGAACTTGCCGCGCTCATTCCGCGCAGTCAGCTGACGTTTCTGGACAGCCGCAACCACATCCTGATCGAAGAAGAACCAGCCTCGCCGATCTTCCTCGCCGAGCTGGACCGGTTCCTCGCCGAGGATACGGCGGCCCACGACTGAGTCGTTCCCAGCGGCATCGCCCGGTAGCCACCCGTAGGTCGTGTTGAACGCCGCACGTCCAGCCCGCTGGCCCTTGAATGTGGGCGAACCGGCGCTTACGCTTTCGATCAAGTGAAATCCACTTTTCGTTTCATAGCGCCGATCTGCCTCGCCGAGGAGGCTGAACCATGCCGCCGACAACGATCGGCAAGCAACTCACGCCCCTCGAGTCGGTAATACGACGCTGCATCGATGTGCTCCCTGCGGACGCCGTGATCACCGACCCGCAGCGGCTGCGGACCTACGA
The DNA here is from genome assembly GCA_009379845.1 of Pseudonocardiaceae bacterium. Classification (GTDB taxonomy): domain Bacteria; phylum Actinomycetota; class Actinomycetes; order Mycobacteriales; family Pseudonocardiaceae; genus Tamaricihabitans. The sequence continues at coordinate 14,795 of WHSZ01000062.1, forward strand.
GTGCGACGGCTTGGCCAGCTACCGGGTCGTGCCGGCCGTAGTGGTACTGCCGGAGAACGCCGAGCAGGTGCAGCAGGTGGTGCGCGGCTGCGCGGAACACGGCGTGCCGTTCGTGGCCCGTGGATCGGGCACCGGGCTGTCCGGCGGCGCCCTGCCGCACGCCGAGGGCGTGCTGCTGGTGACCTCGAAGATGCGCCGCATCCTGGAAATCGACGTCGCGAATGAGCGCGCCGTCGTCGAGCCGGGCGTCATCAACCTCGACGTCAGCAAGGCCGCCGCGCCGTACGGCTACTACTTCGCACCGGACCCGTCCAGCCAGCAGGTGTGCTCGGTCGGCGGCAACGTGGCTGAGAACTCCGGTGGTGCGCACTGCCTCAAGTACGGCTTCACCACCAACCACATCCTCGGCCTCGAGGCGGTGCTGCCCGACGGTGAGCTCGTCGAGCTCGGCGGCGCCGCGCGGGAGGGGCCGGGGTACGACCTGCTCGGCGCGTTCATCGGCAGCGAGGGAACGCTCGGCGTGGTCACCAAGATCACCGTGCGGCTGCTGCGCAAACCCGAGGCGGTGCAGACGTTGCTTGCCGGTTTCCCGTCCACCGACGAGGCCGGCGCCGCGGTATCGGCGATCATCGCGGGTGGGGTCACACCCGCGGCGATCGAGATGATGGACGCACTCGCCATCGAGGCCGCCGAGCAGGCCGTGCAGTGCGGCTATCCGGACGGGGCCGGCGCGGTGCTGGTGGTGGAACTGGACGGCCCGGCCGCCGAAGTGGAGTACACCTTCGCCGAGGTCAAACGGCACTGCGGCGAGCACGGCGCGTTCGAGATCCGGGTGGCGGCGGACGATGCCGAGCGGGCGATGATCTGGAAGGGCCGCAAATCGGCCTTCGCGGCGGTCGGCCGGATCAGCCCGGACTACATCGTGCAGGACGGCGTGATCCCGCGAACCGCACTGCCCGAAGTGCTCGGTCGTATCTCGCGGCTATCAGCCGAGTCCGGCGTGCGGGTCGCCAACGTGTTCCACGCGGGAGACGGAAACCTGCACCCGCTTGTGCTGTTCGACGACTCCCAGCCGGGCGCGGCCGAGCGCGCCGAGGAGGTTTCCGGCGCGATCCTCGATCTGTGTATCGAGCACGGCGGCTCGATCACCGGCGAGCACGGGGTCGGCGCCGACAAGATCAAGTACATGGGGCGCATGTTCACCGACGACGACCTGGACACCATGCAGCGCGTGCGTTGCGCCTTCGATCCGGCAGCGCTGTGCAACCCTGGAAAGGTCTTCCCCACGCCGAGGTTGTGCGGCGAGGTGCCTGGGCCGCGGCGCGGCGCGCATCCCCTCGTCGAAGAGGGATTGGCGACGCAGTTCTGATGGCCACGGAGGTCTGATGGCCACGGAGGCCGAGAAGGCACTGATCACCGCGCTCGGTGCGGAGAACGTGCGGGACGGGCAGCACAGCGACGAGATCGGCGGGATACGGCCGCGGCTGGTCGCCTCGGTGGACGGTACCGAGTCCACGGCGGCGGCGATGCGCGTCGCCGCCGAGTACGACCTGCGTGTGGTGCCGCGCGGATCGGGCAGCAAGCTCGAATGGTGCGGCCAGCCGGACGACGTCGACGTGGTGCTGGATGTCTCGCCGGCAACCGGGATCGTGGAGCACGCGGCCGGTGATCTGGTTGTGCACGTCAAGGCCGGCACCACGATCGCCGACGTGCAGTACGCGGTCGGCGTGGCCGGGCAGCAACTGGCCATCGACCAGCCGCTTTCGCTGGCCACCGCCGGTGGTGTCATCGCGACGGCGACGTCCGGCCCGTGCCGGTACTCCTACGGCGGCGTCCGCGACCTGCTCATCGGCATCACCGTGGTGCGCGCGGACGGCACCGTGACCACCTCAGGTGGCAAGGTCGTCAAGAACGTCGCGGGCTACGACCTCGGCAAGATCTACACCGGGTCGTTCGGCACCCTTGGCGTGATCACCGAAGCGATCTTCCGGCTGCACCCGCTTCCCGACGAGAACCGGTGGATCTCGCTCACCGTCGCTGACATCCCCTCCGCCACCGAGGGCGTGGATCTGATCAGGCACTCGCAGGCCATGCCCGCGGCCATCGAGGTGGACGACGCGGACGGGTCGATCACGGTGTGCGCGCAGCTTTCCGGGCGGCCGAACGCCACCCACGCGCGCGCCGTCGAGTTGGCAGCCGCGCTCGGCGAGCACGCGGAGGTTCTTGAGCGGGCGCCGGAATGGTGGGGAGGGTACCCGTTCGACCAGGGCGGCATCGGCCTGCGAATCGGGGTGGCACCGGCGAAACTCGCCGACGCGCTCGCCGCCGTGCGGGACGCCGCGTCGGGCGCGGGCGTGTCGCCGACGGTGCGCGGCGCAGCCGGCCTCGGCGTTCTGCACGTGGCGCTGCCTGGGAAGACCGAGCCCGGCACCCTCGCCGGGTTCGTCGCGACACTGCGCGAGCGGTGCGAATACGCGGTACTGGTTAACGGCCCGAAGCCGGCCGTCGACACCGTCGACGTGTGGGGCCAGATCGAGCCCGGCGTGCTGAACCTCATGCGGCGCACGAAAGACCAGTTCGACCCGGAGCACCGGCTGGCCCCCGGCCGTTTCGTGGGAGGGATCTGATGACCGAGAACTCGGCACCCGACGTGTTCGGTGCGTTCGACGCGCAGCATCCGCCACAGCGCGAGCTCATCGACGACTGTGTCCACTGTGGATTCTGTCTGCCGGCGTGCCCGACCTACGACCTGTGGGGCGAGGAGATGGACTCGCCGCGTGGCCGGATCTACCTGATGAAGGAAGGACTGGAAGGCGAGCCGATGTCCGACAGCATGGTCGGGCATTTCGACAACTGCCTTGGCTGCATGGCGTGCGTAACGGCCTGTCCCTCCGGTGTGCAGTACGGCACGCTGATCACCGAGACCCGCGCTCAGGTGGAACGCCAGCACAAGCGCGGCCGCGGCGAGCGCCTGCTGCGCGGGATAATCTTCTCGACGTTCCCGTACCCTCGCCGGCTCAAGGCGATGCGTGGCGCACTGGCGCTTTACCAGAGGCTGCGGATTGACAAACTGCTCAGGCGATCCGGCCTGCTGGCGAAGCTGCCGGAGAACCTTCAGGTCATGGAGTCACTGGCGCCGCCGATCAGCCGCACAACGAAACTCGGGCGGCACGTTCCGGCGCAACGGAACCGGCGGGCGACGGTCGGCATGATCACCGGCTGCGTGCAGGGCGCGTTCTTCCCTGACGTGAACGTGGCGACGGCGCGCGTGCTGGCCGCCGAGGGGTGCGACGTGGTGATCCCGAAGCCGCAGGGATGCTGCGGTGCGTTGAGTGAGCACTCCGGGCGCGAGCAGGAGGCTGTCAAGTTCGCCCGCAAGCTGCTCGACACCTTCGAGGAAGCCGATGTCGACTACGTCGTGATCAACTCGGCGGGGTGCGGCTCCGCTCTGAAGGAGTATCCGCGGTTGCTGCGCGACGACCCGGACTACGCGGAGCGGGCCGAACGGTTCTCCGCGCGGGTGCGGGACATCTCCGAGCTGCTCACCGAACTGGGGCCGGTGGCCGAGCGGCACCCGCTGCCCGTGCAGATCGCGTACCACGACGCCTGTCACCTCAGCCACGGCCAGGGAATCCGGTCGCAGCCACGGGAACTGCTGGCCGCGGTCCCTGAACTGGAGATCCGGGAGATCAACCGCGCCGAGCTGTGCTGCGGCTCGGCCGGGGTGTACAACCTGCTGCAGCCGAGGGCCGCGCGGGAACTCGGCGACCGCAAGGCGGAAAACGTGCTGGCAACCGGGGCGTCCATGCTGGTCACCGCGAACCCCGGCTGCTCGATGCAGATCCGCAACGCCCTTGAACGGCGCGGCGAGCAGCTGCCGATGGCGCACACGGTGCAGATCCTCGACGCGTCGATCCGGGGCCTCGGCGCCAGATCGCTTGGCACGTGAGCCGCGCCCGGACGTCCCTTGGGTGAGCGCGGTGCCTCTCCGAGGCCATGCCATTAGCGGACGATAAGCGATGATTCCTCACCCACATGCGAGCCCGTTCGCGCAACGTGGAGACAACCCGCGGTACCGTTCATGGATTCTTTACAAACGCGAAGAATGGTATTTCTTACTCGAACATATTATCGGTTACCTGATATCATAAAACCATGCACAGCGAATCGGTGGCTGACCCGCCCGCGGTGGACTGGGAATGGCTTGTCGCGATGGACTCGTCCCGGGACGAAGCCGGCTGGTTCGACGAGGCCGCCCTGGTCGAAGAAGATCGCTACCGGGCCGAGGAAGCGCCGTTTGACGATGTGCCGGTCTCCGAGATGGATGCCCCGCAGCTGGTGGATTACCTGCGCCGCGGCCGGAAAGTGGTGGCTCAATGGCAGGCGGCCATGACCAAGGCGACCGCCCGGTTCGGGGATCTGCGGGCCGCGGAAGGTGAGGCGATGGAAACCTTCGCGGCCGATGAGATCGGGGTGACGCTGATGCTCTCCCCGGTTTCGGCGGGCAACCGGATGAGCGAAGCGAGCGATGTGGTTGCCAGGTTGCCGGACACGATGGCCGCCTTCGCACGCGGGGATGTCGACGCCCAGCACGTGTGGGCCATCGCCGAAGTCACCAAACCGTTGTCGGCGGGAAAGGCCCGCGAAGTGGAAGCCCGAGTGCTGCCCAAAGCGGCACAGCCAGTCGGGCGATTAAGACAACGCCTGCGCTATCACGTGGCCAAGGTCGACCCCGAAGGGGCGAAGGAGCGCCGCCGACAGCGGCAACGCGACCGCACCGTCGAATACAACCCTAAAGACGACGGCATGGCGTCCCTCTACGCGTTGCTACCGGCCGAGTACGCCCAAGCGGCCTTCCACCGGATCTGTGGCCTAGCCGAGAAGGCCAAGACTCCGGAGGACACCCGCTCCGCGGAGCAACGTCGCGCGGACGTGTTGACCGAGTTGCTGCTCGGGGCCAACCAGGAACACGTGCGCACGGAGATTCAGGTACTGGTGCCCGCGACCGTACTGGCTGGTGCTTCCGAGCATCCCGGCGAACTGGCCGGCTACGGACCACTGGACGCCGACACGGTGCGCGAACTCGCTCGCAACGCCACCTGGCGCCGGATACTCACCGACCCCGCCACCGGCGTGGTGCGCGACGTCGGACGCAAACGGTATCCATCACCCGCGTTGGCCGATTACATCCGCATGCGGGATCGCACCTGCCGGTTTCCGGGATGCCCCAGGCCGGCGGCCCGGTGCGAGATCGACCATTCCATCCCCGTCTCGCGAGGCGGGACAACGAGCGAGGACAACCTCGGGCCGATGTGCCCACATCATCATCACGCCAAAGACCACGGCCCTTGGAAACTCCACCAACCCACGCCGGGGCACTTCATCTGGACCAGCCCACCGGCCAGAAATTCGAAGTCACTCCCGAACCACTCGCCGAACCCGAACCACCAGCACCATCAGCACCACCCGACGACCCACCGCCATTCTGAGTTCGTCGATACCGGCATTCCGACCGGACAGCAGAAGAGCCCCGCGTGCCTCGCTGCATCGAATTAGTCCGAAGTCGGAGGTTCAGTACCCCGCTCCCTGGGTAGCATGGTGGTTACGTTGCGCTTCCCCAGGAGGGCACCATGGCCCGCGAACACACGCTGGACCGGTTGCTCAGAGCGTGGCGGGAAGACATCGACAGCGAGCCCTTCCCCGTCATCGCCGATGTGAATCTGCCAAGGCAAACCCGCCGCCAGCTACGGGCGGACCCGAACCGGAACAACCGACCCGACCACGGCCGGCCACCCACCAGGAACCACTGACTCGCGCGGCGGTTCCGCGATGTGGAGCCTGGGCTCCGGCTCACCGGTCGGGGATCGTGGCCCCTACGAGGCGCATGGCGTGGCCGCGGCGCCGCGCTGCGCCTGGCAACCGTCATGTAGCCGCCGATCGCGGCGTTGATCACCCGGGTGCCGTCCCAGGTTGCCGGCACGTTGCGGAGAAACTCCAACTCCGGCGCGGGCCGCTAGATCCGATCTAGCGGCCGTCTCGCGCGAATCTAGCGCCTTCTGGATGACAGGAGGTGCGCGATGCGGAGCGAGAACGCGGCGGCGTTGCGGGTAGTCGTGATCATCGGCAGTACCAGGGAAGGGCGGCTCGGCGACACGATCGGCGACTGGTTCGTCGAGCAGGCGCGACGGCGCGCGGACATCGACCCGAGCACCGTCGATCTCGCCGGCTTCGACTTCCCGGCGAGCTACCCCCTTGTCGCGAGCGACGGGATGCTCGACTTCGTTCAGCGAATCGAGCGGGCGGACGGGTTCGTCGTCGTCACGCCGGAGTACAACCGCAGCTTTCCCGCTTCGCTGAAGCAGGCTATCGACTACGCCTACGACGAATGGCACGCCAAACCGGTCGGGTTCGTCTCCTACGGCTGCCGCTCGACGGGGCTGTACGCCGTCGAGCAGCTGCGCGCGGTTTTCACAGAGCTGCACGTCGTGACGATGCGCGACAGCGTGAGCTTCAACCTCCTTGACGGCGACGTCGACGACACCGGAGCACCGCTGGAGGCCGCCACGCGGGGCCGGCTGGGCCAGGCCGTCAACACCATGCTCGATCAGCTCGTCTGGTGGGGCCGCGCGCTTCGCGCCGCTCGCCCATACATCTGCTGACACAAGGAAGGGGATATCCATGAGTAAGGACACGACCGACCCGGCGATCGAGACGCACGCGCTGGCCAAGTCGTTCGGCAAAACCCGTGCGGTGAACGGTGTGGACCTCACGGTGCCCGCGGGCACCGTGTACGGCGTGCTCGGTCCGAACGGCGCCGGGAAGACGACGGCGGTCCGGATGCTGGCCACCTTGCTGCGGCCGGACGGCGGCGAGGCACGCGTGTTCGGCCGCGACGTGGTGCGCGAGGCGGACGCGGTGCGCGGCCGGGTCAGCCTGACGGGGCAGTACGCCTCGGTGGACGAGGATCTGACCGGGACGGAGAACCTGGTGCTGCTTGGGCGCCTGCTCGGGCACCGCAAACCCGCGGCACGGGAACGGTCCGCGCGGTTGCTCGAGGCGTTCGGGTTGGCCGAGGCAGCCGACCGCCAGGTCAAGAACTACTCGGGCGGTATGCGGCGACGCATCGACATCGCGGCGAGCATCGTCAAGACACCGGATCTGCTTTTTCTCGACGAGCCAACCGCGGGCCTCGACCCCCGCAGCCGCAACCAGGTGTGGGACATCGTGCGGGTCATCGTGGCCAAGGGCACGACGGTGATGCTGACGACCCAGTACCTCGAAGAGGCGGACCATCTCGCGTCCCGCATCGCGGTGATCGACCACGGCAAGGTGATCGCCGAAGGCACCCCCCGTGAGTTGAAGTCGTCCGTCGGCGCGGGCTCGATCCAGGTGCGGCTGCGGGATGCCGCGCAACGACCGGACGCCGAGCGCGTGCTGGCTCGCGCGCTCGGGACCTCGGTCGCGCTCGCGGCCGACCCGGTGGAGCTGACCGCCCGCGTCTCGGGCGAGGAGTCGGGCAGCGACACGGCCGAGCACGCTTCCCGCGCGCTCGCCGAGCTGGGGCGGGCCGGCATCACCGTCGACGACTTCTCCCTCGGCCAGCCAAGCCTGGACGAGGTGTTTCTCGCCCTAACCGATCACACCACCCAGGAGGAGGCGGCGGCATGACTACCACTACGACCGATCACACCGCACCGGCAACGTACGTCCCGGCCGCGGACAGCCTCGGCGAGGTGTTCGCGGCCGGGGAACCGCCACCCCGGCCGAGCGCGCTGTCCTCGTCGGTCACGTTCGGCTGGCGGGCAATGCTGAAGATCAAGCACGTCCCCGAGCAGCTGTTCGACGTCACCGTGTTCCCGGTGATCATGACGCTGATGTTCACCTACCTGTTCGGTGGTGCGCTCGCCGGATCCACAGAGGACTATCTCCAGTTCCTGCTGCCGGGAATCCTGGTGATGAGCGTCGTGATGATCACGATGTACACCGGGGTCGGAGTGAACACCGACATCGAGAAGGGCGTCTTCGACCGGTTCCGCACCCTGCCGATCTGGCGACCGTCCGCGCTGGTCGGCGCGTTGCTAGGGGACATGGTCCGCTACACCATCGCCTCCACGGTGATCCTGGTGCTCGGGCTGATCCTGGGTTTCCGCCCGGCCGGCGGGTTCGTGGGCGTGCTCGGCGGAGTGGCCCTGCTTGTGGTGTTCTCCTTCGCGTTCTCCTGGATCTGGACGATGCTCGGCCTGCTGCTGCGCACCGAGCGGTCCGTGATGGGGGTCAGCATGCTGGTGCTGTTCCCTGGAACCTTCCTGTCCAACGTCTTCGTCGACCCGCGGACGATGCCGAGCTGGCTGCAGGGTTTCGTGGACGTCAACCCGATCAGTCACCTGGTTGCCTCGATACGTGGACTGCTGCACGGCAGGTGGGTATCGGACGAGATCACCTGGACTCTGATATCCGCCGCGGTCATCCTGGCGATCTTCGGGACGCTGACGATGCGCCTGTACAACAGGAAGTGAAGGTGCGGGATCTCCTGGTGCTCACAACCGCCAGGAGATCCCCTCGTCCGGCTGGTAGCGGCAGCTCGCGCCGGTGGCGACGGTCGCCCGCAAGTATGCGGCAAGCGAGGGGTGGCGATCGTCCAGCTTGCGCAACGTGTCCCTGATCCGCGCGGTCACGGTCTTGCGGGCACGTTCCGACTCGTCGCCGAGCCGGCGCGGGCGCCCCGCGAGTCCAGCGGCCGCACGCAGCTCGTGCAGCAGCGCCTCGCGTTCCCGGTCGAGCGACGCGGCCCGGTCGTCGTCGCCGCGCTGCGTCGCCCTTTCGATCTCGTCGTCCAGCACGGTGAGGCGCTGCTTGTACCGGGACTTGGCTTCCTCGTCGAGGACGCTGTCCCCGCCGAGTTTTCCCGCGGCGACAACGACGTCGCCGCCTTCGGGATTCAGCAACCGCACGACAGGGATGTCGACACCCGGCCTGGTGAGCAGGTAATGGATATCTCGCAGGCCCTTGGTATCCGGCAGGTGCACCGTGCGGCCATCCATCCGCAACGACCAGACGTCGCCGGTCAGCCGGAACTCGTTGTCGTGCGGATGTTCCTCGGTGTCCATAGTAGACCTGACTCGCCGCACGCGGTCGGCGATGTGCCGCATGCCGATCTCGTCGGCCTCGCGTGCCAGCTCGTCGAGCAAGGTGAAGGCGGTGCTCTCGTCGCCGGTCGAGCCGCGGGCAAGCAGCGCATCGGCAAGCCCGGCGCGTGCCTCTATCGACCACGGCCGCGCGCCGAGCAGATCCGCGGAAGTCCGTGCCACGCCGAACTTCTCGATCGCGTCGTCCCAGCGCTGCTGCGCGGCGTCCAGCACGGCCAACCAGTGCACGACCGGACCGCTGATGTCGCATCCGGACAGCGACACCAGCCACTGACCGGTGTGCGGCAGGAGCGCCGCCCTGGCCCGCTCGCACAGTTCGGGATCGCGCGAGGCGGCCGCGGCCTGTGCCTGGAACCGCAGCCACAGCGGCATGAACGAACGCGGGAAGGGCTCGTCCTCCACCGGAACCTCGGCGAGATAACGCAGCGCGGGATCGACGGTCCCGTTGTGCACGGCCGTGATGGCCTCGAGCAGGTGGGGAAAGGGGTAGTCCCGCTCGTTCAGCGACCGGACCACTTCGGCCAACTCGTCGAACCGGCCCTGAAGTAGCAGCAGCGCCCACCGGACGTGGTCCACGATGAAGGGGATGTGATTGTTGTCGGGCCCTGGCAAGCTCATCGCCCGCTCGAAGTACGACTCGGCATCCGCGAAGTGACCCGTGAACGTCGCGATGATGCCCTGATCGAGCAGCGCGCCGATCCGCATGCGGGTATCGCCATCGCGTTCTGTCATGCTGACGAAGGCCCGCAGCGGCTCGAGATAACCGGGATCGCCCTGCTCAACCAGTGCTACCCAGCGCAACGATGTCGCGAACTGCTCCGCCTCGGCGTCCGAGGTGCGACGAGCCACGGCAGCCCACTCTTCGGTCAGCTTCGCGCGTTCGGCGGCAGCACCAGGCCCCCCAATCGTGTCGTGCAGCATCCACAAGCTGAAGCCCAACGTCTCGTCGTCCCCGCCGCGCCGCGCGATCATTCCGATGTGGATGGTCAGGTCGGTAGCGAGCTGCTGGAGCGATCTGTCCTCGGTCGCTGCGGAGTCCTGCGGCACCAGCTTGCGGTGCGCCTCGCGAAGGAGTTCCGCCTTCAGCTCACCGTGGTCGTCGCGATGACCCTTCTGGTACACGGTCAGCGCCGCGCGTGCCAGCAGGTCGGGCTGGTCGAGCTCGCGGGCCAGCTCCGCGGCGTCGGACAGTACGGCCCACCCGTCATCGTCGTTGCCACCGTGGTGGTGCAGTCCGAGGCCGAGCTCGAGGCCGATCAGCACGCGCTTGCGGGGGTCATCGGGCTTCGTCACCTCCAGTGCCCGGCGGTAGTGCCCGATCGACTCCTCGAACGCCATCCGGCGACCGGCATCGCGTGCGGCGGCGAGTAGCAGCTCAGCCGCACGGCCGGGCTCCAGCTCGTCGCCCGCGAGGTAGGCGTGGCTGGCGAGGTCGGCTGGGAAGATCCGCTCGGCGAGGGCGGCCGAGCGATCCAGCGCCCGTACCACCGAGGCGTGCCGAGCACGGGCTTCCGCGTCGTCGAGCGAGTCGTGCAGCGTCTCCCTGACCAGATCGTGCGCGAAGGCGAACCTGCCGGCTCCAAGTGACACCATGAGCCTGGCTGCCACCGCCTGCTCGAGCAGCCGATCCACGTGAGCGACCGGCAACTCCGCCGTGGCCGCGAGCACCTGGCGGTGGAACTCGCGGCCGAGCACCGACGCGTCGGAAAGCAGCCGGGCGACGGGGCCGGACAGCAGGGAAAGCCTGCGCCGCACCGCGTCGCGCACGCCAGGGGCGATGGTGGTTACCGAGCCGCCGCCGTGCCAGAGGCGGGCGGTCTGCTCCACGAAGAACGGGTTGCCACCGGTGCGCCGGTGCACCTCGGCCACCAGCTCGTCGTCCGGCTCGTCGCCAACCGTGCTGACCATCAATCTGGCGACCTCGCCCGGCCGCAGTCCGGTCAGCGTCACCGTCCTCGCCTTCGCGACCAGCGACATCATCTGCGGCCGCAACGCGTGCTCGGTCGTCTCCACCTCGACGTCCCGGTAGGTTCCCACCAGCAGCAGCCGCTCGAACCAGGTGTGCTGCGCCGCGAATTCCAGCAGCTTCAGCGAGGCAACGTCCGCCCAGTGCAGGTCGTCGAGCACGACCACAACCGGGCGGCTCTGCGAGATCGACACCAGCGCGGTCGTCACCGCGTCGTAGACCTGGAACCCGTCCGCCACCCCGGTTCCGGCGGATTCGCCGAGCAGCACCGGCAAGCCGCTGCCGGCGGCCTGCTCGATCGCCGCCCACTGTTCCACGGTAGTGCCGCGCCGCAGACCCCGCAGGACCTGCACCCACGGCCAGTAACCCGGTGCACCGCCGGAATCCCAGCACGAACCGCTGAGGACAAGGGCGCCCCGCCGGCGAGCCTCCTCGGCGGCATCGGTCACCAGCGTTGTCTTGCCGATTCCGGCCTCCCCGGTGACCAGCACGAGACCGCCGTGACTCCGGGCCGCTCGATCGATCTCGGACCGCAGAATCCCGGCCGGATGCTCCCTCCCGATGAGAACCGGTGCCATGCCGAAAACGGTAGTCGCCCGCGGGCCGGGGCGTACTACGTCAGCTACCGCGGCGTCCGGGCACGCTCACCACATAACGCAATGCTGGCTAGATAGATAAATGTGCAAGAATCTAGCCATGGCGGTCTTCCAGCGTTCCGGTCGGCACCGGGTCGCCGTCCTGGTACGCCACGGTGTGATGCCAATGGAGCTGGGCCTGGTGCACCAGATGTTCGGCCAGGCGCGGTCCGCGAGCGGTGAACCGCTGTATGAGGTCGTGACCTGCACGCTCCTCCCCGGCGCGGTCCGCACCGACGCCGATTTCCCGATCCACGTCGCGCATGGTCCGGAAGCGCTCGCCGAAGCGGATACCGTGATCGTCCCTGCCACCCACGAACCCGACGAGACCGAAACCGAAGGCCGCCTCGGCGCCCAGCTCGCGGAGGCCTTCGACGGCATCCAGCCGGAAACCCGGATCGCATCGATCTGCACGGGCGCCTTCGTACTGGCGGCCGCGGGTCTGCTCACCGGCAGGCGAGCGACGACGCACTGGAAGTCCGTGGACCAGTTCCGGCGCCTGTATCCGGACGTCAACCTGGATCCTGATGTGCTCTACACCGACGAGGGCGATGTGCTCACCTCGGCAGGGGAGGCTTCCGGTATCGATCTGTGCCTGCACATGATCCGCGGCGATCACGGCGCGGCGGTGGCCAACGACGTCGCGCGCAGCACGGTCGTGCCACCACATCGGGACGGCGGCCAGGCACAGTTCATCCGGCGGCCAGTACCCGAGCCGCAGGTCTCCTCCACGGGGGCGGCTCGCGCCTGGGCGCTCGAGCACCTCGATCGCCCGCTCACGCTGCGGGAGCTGGCCGGGCGGGAGTCGATGAGCATCCGGACGTTCAATCGCCGGTTCCGCGAGGAGGTCGGGATCACCCCGATGCAATGGCTTGGCCAGCGGCGTATCGAGCGCGCCCGGCAACTGCTCGAGGAGACGGACCTGCCCGTCGAGGCGATCGCCACGGAGGCCGGCTTCGGCACCACGGCTTCGCTGCGGCAGCACTTGCACGCGGCACTGGGCATCTCGCCGACCGCCTACCGCAGCACGTTTCGTGGCCCGGTCGACGCCGTGCCGTAGGCCATCATCGGAGCCCGCTACGCGTCGAGCCCGTGGACGCGCTTCTTGACCTTCGAGTCGACTCGAAGGTTTACCGTCGAATCATGAGCAGCTATCGGATATCGCAGGTTGCCGATCGATCCGGGATTCCGGCGACCACGCTGCGGTTCTACAAGCAGGCCGGGTTGCTGCCGGCCGAGCGCACCGCGTCCGGCTACCGCAGCTATGACGACGGCACGCTTGAGCGGCTCGCCTTCATCTCCTCAGCCAAGCACTTGGGCCTACCGCTCGAGGAGATCGCGGACCTGCTGACGGTATGGGAAAGCGGCGCGTGTGCCGACGTCCGCGACCGGCTACGCCCGATGGTGGCTGCCAGGGTGGCGGACGCCGAACGGCGCACCGCCGAGCTGGCCGCGTTCAGCGCCGAGCTGCATACCGCGCTGTGCCGGCTGGACGACATGCCGGCCAAGTCGGGGCGGTGCGATGCGGAATGCGATTTCCTGCACCCGTCGGTGGATACCGAGCGGTGGCGGGACGCACCGATCGCCTGCACGCTCTCGGCGGTCGACCAGGGAGAGCGAGCCGGCACTTGGCGCGAGCTGGTTGCGGACGCCGAGCGGCAGCCGATCACCGACGGCGTCCGGCTGACCGTGCCGGTCACGCTGGCAGGGCGAATCGCCGAACTGGCCGCCGCGGAGCAGCGGTGCTGCCCGTTCTTCGACTTCCACCTTCGGTTTGCCGGTGAGTTGCTGCACGTCGACGTTCGCGCCCCCGCACACGCCGGCGAATTGCTCACCGATCTGTTCGGCCCCGCCTAGCGCGATATCGCTCGGTGGGCTGAGCCGGTCGACGGCGGGAAGCTGCGCGCCTGCCAGACCTAGGTCGCGGACAGCGCCAGGCTTTCCGGGATCGCGTCGAAGGCTTCCTCAACGCCGCGCACGAGTTCCTTTCGATCGCCGCGCAGTCCGGCTTGCCGCGCCATGCGGATCCAGTTCTTGGCGCCGCAACGCCAGGCGGCGAGGCAGAACTCGCCAAGTAGCCGCAGCCGAACGTCATCCCGGCTGTCGATGCCGAGCTTTTCTTCCAGCTGCTCGACGAGTCGCTGCTGAACGATCATGGACAACATGAGGCTGCGATTCTGCAGCGCGGGCGTGTGCCCGATGAGCCCGCGAGTCGCGATGAAGCGCTCGTGCCAGTCGTCGTCGAGCCCGAAAACCGCCGAGGAAAGCGCCTCGCGGAGCTCGGTCAAGATCGGGCCGTGGAACTCCCTGCCCGCAACCTCGGCGAGGTAGGCGTCCCACAACTCCAGCTCGGCGGCTATCGCAACGTCTTCCTTCGACGCGAAGTTGCGGAAGAACGTCCGCTTGGAAATTTCCACCGCGTCCACCAGCTCGTCCAGCGTGGTCTCCTCGAAGCCCTTGTCGAGGAACAGCCGCAGGGCCGCATCGGCCAGCGCCCGCCTGGTGCGCAGCTTCTTGCGCTCGCGCAGCGGCAGGACCCGGTCCGCATCGGCGGTGGTGTGTGTCCCCATAGCCGGTCAGTCTAGCTTGAAGCACCCGAGTAGCAAAAGCCCCTGGTAAACATACGCCACTCGTACTACTATGCCACTCAGTGGCAACATACGACGAGGAGACGCGATGTCGAACCAGTTTCCCGATACCACCCGATCCGAGATCAGCACAGCCATTGGAGGCTCCTAATGACCACCATCCCAGTCGAATCCGATTCCACCGTTGGTAACCGGGTGATGCTCAGCGTGCTGTTGCTCGCCTCCACGCTCGGCGTGATGGGCGGGGCGATCGTGGTGCCCGTGCTCGAGGTGATCCGAGGGGACCTCGGAGTCAGCGGCACCGCATCCGGATTCATCATCACAGCCCACGGGCTCGCGATCGCCCTCGCCAGCCCGCTGATGGGCAGGCTGATCGACCGGTTCGGCGTTCGTGTGCCGATGGTGGGCGGTCTGGTGCTGTACGGCATCGCGGGCGGAGCCGGGGTGGTGATCACCTCGTTCCCGGCACTGATCGTCAGCCGGCTGCTGTTCGGCGTCGGCGCCGCCGCGGTGTTCAGCGGCACCACGGTAGCGCTGCTCTCCCTCTACCGAGGCAAGGCCCGGGACCGGGTCATGGGCTGGCGCACCACCGCGACCAGCCTTGGCGGCCTCGCCTGGCCGTTGCTCGGCGGCGCGCTCGGCGGGATCTCTTGGCACGCGACGTTTTCCATCTACCTCGTCGGCATCCCGATCGCCATCGCGGCGATATTCACCCTGCCGAACACCCGGGCCGATGACGCGCAGCGGAACAACGGCGGGGTGATCCGATTACTGCGCCAGCGCCCCAAGTTGTTCGGCTTCTACGGGTTGATGGTCTCGATGGCCCTCCTGACCTACGCGATGGCGGTGTTCCTCCCGCAGCGGCTGGCCGAAATCGGCATCAGGGCGCCCCTGCTGGTTTCCATTTACGCGGTGGTCGGCGGCGCCGTCATGGCCAGCCTGATCGGGTTGGTCTACGCGAAGCTCCGGGAACGGCTCGGCTACGCGGCACTGCTGCGCATCGCCGCGACCGCTTGGATGATCGGATTCCTGATTTACGGGACGGTCAGCCAGCCCGTCGTAATGCTGATCGCACCGCTGCTACTCGGCGGGGCGCAAGGAATCCTGCTGCCGGCGATCACCGTGCTGATCGACGAGACGGCCGGTCCGCAACTACGCGCGAAGGCAGCGGCACTGGGCGGGACGGCGATCTTCGCCGGCCAGTTCGCGTCACCGCTGATCCTCGGCCCGCTGATCGACGCGACCACCACCACGACCGGTTTCCTTGCATCCGCAGCGTTCGCAGCGGTAGTCCTCATCGTCCTGCTGGTTGTCCGGGTCTCGACACCCGCAACCGCCATCCCCGAACCCGCGGTGCCATGATTGCGCTCCCCGGAAGCACGGCGCCACCGCACGGCGCAGTTCGGGACGATGGTGTGATCCGGGTCGGCGTGCCGCTTGCCCGGTCCCCGGGATCAGCGTCCGGTGTTTCCCCGGATGCGGTCCGCGAGGTGCTCGGCCATGGCGAGCACCGTCAGGTTCACGTTCGCGCTCACGATCACCGGCATGCTGGACGCGTCGATGACGCGCAACTGGGTGGTGCCAAGCACCCGGCAATCGGGATCCAGCACGGCAGCCGGATCGTCCGGCGCGCCCATCCGCGCGGTGCCGGACAGATGCATGACGTCCTTGACGCCGGCGAGTATGTCGGCATCGGTCGCAGGCAGTACCGCTTCGCCAACGGCGATCTCCCGGAAAGCCGAATGCTGCAGCAGTTCCTTTACCCGTACCAGCGCGTCGCGCATCCGGGCCAGGTCGCGCGGATCGTCCAGCAAGCACAGATCCAACTCCGGGTGAGCCAACGGATCCGCCGAGTGCAACGCGAACTTTCCACCTGAGAAGCATTGATTGAGCTGCATCGCGACGCCCGCCGTTGGCAGCCCGAACCAGTAGTTGTGGTTGCTGGCAAGCAGCATCATGTCGTTCGGGCCGGCATCCGGGATGCCCGAGCTGTAGCGCACCACCACGTTGGTCGGCCGGTTTCCTACGCTGGTCATCGCTTCCTCGCGAACCGGCAGTTCGGCGAACAGGATGGCGTGGTCCTGCGCACCCGCACCGACAGGTAGCACCTCGACCGGCCGCACCCCGATGGCACGCAACGCCGTCTCGGGCCCGATGCCCGAACGCATCAGGATGGCAGGGGAATGCACCGATCCGGCGGCGAGCAGCACCTCGGTGTCCGGTCCGACCGGTATCACCTCGCCGCTCGCCAGCCGGACACCGGTCACCCGGTTCGCCCGGTCGAACAGGAGCCGATCGACGTGCGCGTTTCCTCGAATAACCAGATTCGGGCGGTCGCGGGCCGGCTCAAGATAGCCGTCATTGGTGGAAACCCGGACTCCGTCACGGATATTCATCGCGAAGGCGGCGATACCGGTGCTGTGCGGTGCGTTGTGGTCGTCATCCCACGGGTGACCGGCATCGGTTGCCGCTTCTCGCAAGGCAAGATCCGTGCCACCCCAGCCGCTTTCCGGTTCCCGGTAGATCGGCGTTGGCCCGCCGACACCGTGATAGTCCTCGTGCGGATGGTCGTGCTCGTCCTCCAGCTTCTTGAATGCCGGAAGCAACCGCTCGAACGACCAACCGGTGGCGCCCATGTCTACCCAGCGGTCGAAATCCGACGGTATTCCCCGAATGGCACACAGACCGTTGATTGTGGAACTGCCACCGAGACCGCGTCCGCGGGGATAGGGGAAATACCCTTGAGAAGGTTGCCGGCGTGCCTTGACTTCCGACCAGAAGAAATCCGGGTCGCGCTCTTCACGGGGCCGTGAAAGTGCGAGCCCCCGCCCGAGGTTGCGATCCCCGAACTGCACCGGAGTGTCCCGTGCTCGGTAGTCCGGTCCGGCTTCGAGGAGCAGAACGGAATTCCGATCGTCTTCACTCAAACGCGAGGCGAGAACGGCGCCTGCCGAACCCGCGCCAACAATTACGAAGTTCCAGATCGTCATTGACCGAACCCATCGAAATTACCGAGACGCGCGAATCCCGTGATTCCGTGGCTCCACGAAATCACGCGCGATCGTCAAATAACCAAGGTAGGCGACGCCGGGTTGAGTGACAAGTACCTTGCGACCGCTCGTCGGTCAGCAGCCGGCTACGGCACGTCGTCCAGCATGTCCAGCGTCTCGCAGCACTTCTCCAGCGTGGAGAACAGCACGTTCCGTTCCGGCGCTGACAGGTTCTCGACGAGCCCGTCCTCGATCTCCGTCACGGCCGCGTCGGCTTCGAGCTGGCGACGCTTGCCAAGCGGAGTGAGGCTGAGCCGCATGATCTTGTGGTGCTGCTCGTCCGCCCGGCGAGTCACCATGCCGCGCCGTTCGAGCGCCGTGACAAGTTGGCTCATGGCCTGCGGGCTCACCCGGAAGTACCTCGCCAGTTCCGCTGTGGACATACCGTCCACGCGGGACAGCGTGGCCAGCGTGGCGTACTGGTTGGTTGTCAGCCCGAGCTCGCGTAGCCGCTCGTCGAGCCGCAGCCGCAAACCGACCTCGAACCGCTTGAGCAGGAAGCCCAAACGGCCACGCGGATCACGGTTCGCACCAACCACCCGCAAAGCCTAACCCGCGTTGGGCACTCAAAACGCCATTCTGACGGCGTTGTACAAGCGCTATGGGTACCCAACGCGGGCGGGTTATCCGACGCGGATGGTGTCCAAGACCTCCGCGGCGATCGCCGTCGCGCTGGGCTGGTAGGCGCGGGCCAGCGCGCGGAAGACCTGCTCGGCTCGGATAGCTGGCCAGTCCGGCGGTAGCTGGGCGGCAGGCAATCGTGGGTCGGACCTCACCAGCTCCAGCCAATCGGTGTGCAGCAACAGCTGCCTTGCCAGATCGTCCGGCGCGTCCGGCCCGGGATGCTCGCGATCCCAGTGGCGCACGAAATCCGCGTAGCCAGCGGCTATGGCGGGGACGTCGAACGCGGTGTCGATCACCTCGCGCGCCTCGGTCGGCTCGGCGGTGTAGCCGGTGAACACCTTGAGGTGCTTCGCGATGTCCAGGTCGAGGCCGGCAAACAGTCCGGGCACATCGACCTCGCCCGGCGCGATCCACAGCCCGTTCTGCAGCGGACCGAACCCGCCCCAGATCAGCAGGGACCGTAGATGGTGCCGCAGGCTGCGCCAGTCCTCCGGCAACGAGAACCCGACCAGGGTCCAGGTGCCGTCCCAGTCACTGTTCACCGCGCCGGCGTGCCACACCCGGTGCTGACCGTCCCGCAGCACACCTGCCGACCGCTCGGTCAGCCCGAAGTACATCCGCCTGCCCCTGCGGTGCCGGACGAGCAAACCGCGGTTGACCATCCGGGCCAACGTGGAACGCACCGCCTCCTCGGATACGCCGACGCGGGCGAACACATCGATCACGCTGCCGGAAAACACCGCGGTGTGCTGACCGAGGACGTGGATACCGAGGAAACTCAGCATCAGCGACTGTGGAACACGGCGCGTCACGCGGTCAGCGTAAACGCCGAGCCGTGCGGGCACCGTACGACATTCGGCATAATCTTGATCGCGGTACAAGAATCGCCTAGCTTTGTAGCCGCCTCGGTGGAAAGGACTGTGCATGGATCTCACGGGCAAGGTGGCGGTGGTAACCGGCAGCGGGCGCGGGCTCGGCCTGGCTTACGCGTCGGCCCTGGTAGCCGCGGGCGCGGCTGTGGTGGTCAACGACGTCGATGAGGAGACCACCGAGCAGGCGGTCAAGGAGATCGCCGCGGCCGGCGGGCGCGTTGCCGGCGAAGCGGTGCCGGTTGGCGACGCGGAAGCCGCCGACCGCCTGGTCGGCAAGGCCGTGGCGGAGTTCGGCCGGTTGGACATCATGGTGACCAACGCCGGCATCCTGCGGGACCGGGTGCTGTGGAAGATGTCCGACGAGGACTTCGACGATGTGATCAGGGTGCACCTGCGTGGCACGTTCACCTGCGCCCGCGCGGCTGTCCGGCAGCTGCGGGAACAGGGCGAGGGCGGCCGGTTGATCCTGGCATGCTCGCCTGCCGGGCAACGAGGCAACTTCGGTCAGACCAACTATGCCGCCGCCAAGGCCGGGATCGCGGCCATGGCGCGCACCTGGGCGATGGAGTGCGCCAAGGCGAACATCACAGCGAACGCGCTGGTCCCGGTCGCGGCCACCGCGATGACCAAGACCATTCCGGCCTTCGCCCCGTACGTGCAGGCATGGGAGGAGCGCGGCGAGCCACTGCCCGCCTGGCTGCGGCGCGGGGAGGGCTTCGGTACCGCCGAGGATGTCGCCGGTCTGGTGGTTTACCTGGCATCGGACGCCTCGAGTGGGGTGACCGGGCAGGCTATCGGCATCGGTGGCGACAAGCTGTCGCTGTGGTCGCATCCGGACGAGGTCGCTACGGCGTACGCGGACGGCGGCTGGGATGCGGACGCGATCGCGACGACGTGGTCCACCTCGGTAGGCAAGAAACCGGAGTCCTACGGGATTCCGGCACCGCCGGCCCCGGAATCCTGAGCGGAGGCGAGATGGACGTCGACGAGCTCGTCGCGATCGATGTGCACGTCCACGCGGAGGTGTCCGCGGACGGGCACCTCGCACTGTCCCCCGAACTGCTCGAAGCCTCGGCCAAGTACTTCCACGCCGAAGAGCATCGCCAGCCGACGATCCCGGAAATCGCCGACTACTACCGCCAGCGCAACATGGCGGCTGTGCTGTTCACAGTGGACATCGAGCACGCGACCGGGCACCCGCCGATTCGCAACGAGGAGATCGCGGAAGCCTGCGCGCAGCATTCGGATGTGCTCATCCCGTTCGCCAGCATCGATCCGTGGCGTGGCCGCGCCGCCGCCCGCGCCGCGCGCCGGCTGGTGCAGTCGTACGGCGTGTGCGGGTTCAAGTTTCATCCGAGCTTGCAAGGATTTTCCCCGAACGACCGGATGGCGTACCCGCTCTACGAGGTCATCGAAGAGCTGGGCGTGCCGGCGCTGTTCCACACCGGACAGACCGGGATCGGCGCGGGCGTTCCCGGTGGCGGCGGGATCCGGCTGCGCTACTCCAACCCGATGCTGATCGACGACGTCGCGGTGGACTTCCCCGAGCTGCACATCATCTTGGCCCACCCGTCGTTCCCGTGGCAGGACGAAGCGCTGGCTGTGGCGACGCACAAGCCGTACGTCTACATTGATCTGTCCGGCTGGTCGCCGAAGTACTTCCCACCGCAACTGGTGAAGTACGCCAACTCGTTGCTGAAGCACAAGATTCTGTTCGGCTCGGACTTCCCGGTTATCACCCCCGATCGCTGGCTCGCCGACTTCGACAAGCTGGAGATGAAACCCGAAGTGCGGCCGCTGATCCTCAAGGAGAACGCCGCCCGGCTGCTCGGCCTGACCAAGGAACGCAGCTCGAACGGGCCGTAGCGCGAGCTCACGGTACTTGCCCGCAACCTGCACTCGAAGAGCGGCGGCTGGCCCGACAGCTAGGGCGTGTCTGATAATGCTGTGGTCCAGGTGATCGCGGCGTGGAGGACGACCGCAGATCGGTAGACGATGGCGAGTTTGTCGTAGCGAGTGGCTAGACCGCGCCATTGCTTGAGCAGGTTGAACCGGCGCTCGACGA
>WHSZ01000071.1 GCA_009379845.1 Pseudonocardiaceae bacterium
CGATCCACGAAGCCAGGTGGGCCGCGGCCCGCAAAGCACACGGTGACCAGCACGGCACCCGCTCGTTGATCGAAGTGCTGCTGCTTCAGCGCAGCCCTTCTTACGATCTGATCGTCGCCGCGCTGGCTGCTGCCCTGCAATCCGGAGCATTGACCGCGGCGGCGCCAGCTACGACGGCCTGCACGAGCCCCTGGTCGCGCCCGAGGTCTGGTACCGGGTCCAGGCCGTGCTGAATGCGCATCAGACCTCCGGGGAGAAGACCCAATCCCACGACCACTACCTCAAAGGCACCCTGTATGCGGTCAGTGCGGCTCCCGGCTGATCCTGACCAACGCCAAGAGCCGCCGCGGCGTCGTCTACCCCTACTTCATCTGCTCCGGCCGGCACGCCAAACGCACTAACTGCGAACGCAAGTCCATGTTCGTGCCCGACATCGAAGCCGCCGTCGAGGACTACTACCGCCGCGTGCAGATACCCGCCCACGTGCTCACCGCGCTCCGCGAGCTGGTCGCTGCCGAGTTCGACCGGCTCCACAAGGTCGCCAAGCAGGAGAGCCAGGCATACAAGATCGAACGCGACGCCCTCCGCGACGAACGCCACAAGCTCATGCAGGCCCACTACGCCGGCGCCGTGCCCCTCGACCTACTCGCCTCCGAGCAGGACCGCCTCGCCCGACGGCTCGCGTTCCTCGACGCCCAGATCAACGCCGGCGACATCGAGTACGAACAAGCCAAAGCCCACCTGGACGACTGCCTCGCCCTCGCCGGCGACATGCACGCGATCTACATGAGCATCGACGACTCACTCCGCCGGATCGCCAACCAAGCCTTCTTCGACAAGCTCATCATCCACGACGACGACACCATCAACGGCGAACCCGGCGTGCCGTTCAACGTGTTCTTCAACCCCGACGTCCAGCACCTCGCCGTCCGCCACCAAGGACGGACAGCAGAATGCGGAACTCAAACCGGTGATGTCGTTGGTTTGAACAACGACCTTCTGGTGGAGCTGACGGGATTCGAACCCGTGACCCCTTGACTGCCAGTCAAGTGCGCTACCAGCTGCGCCACAGCCCCATACGACGGCACGATCTCTCCGAACCGCGCGCCAAGAACCGTACCTGACACGCTGAGCTGCCTCGCAACCAGGGGGCGGCCAGCGGAGGAGAGGGCGGGGAAGAGGGCCTCAGGTATCCGCGGTCCGCCATCCGGTGAGTACCTGTTCCAGCTCGTGCAACGCCGCGGTGTTGGCGGCCCGATGCCGAGCTCGCTCCACCCAGTAGACGACGCGGGCGGGGGGCTCGTCACGCATCGGCATGACACGGCAGCCGGTGGCGGCGGCGAGCTCCGCGGCCATGAATGCGGGCACCACCGCCCAGGTGCCCGGCCCTCTCAGCACGGGCGGCAGCGAGTGGGCTTTCGTGATGGTATGCACGGGTTCCCGCAGCATGTTGCGCTGCCGCCAGAGATCGTAATCCGGGCCCCACGGCAGATATATCTCCCTGCCACCGGAAAGCTCGGCCACCGAAACGCTGTCCGAAGGCCCCAGTTCGGCGCACGACACGGCGACCATCGGATACTCCGCCAGCGTTCGCACCCGCAGATCGGCATGCACCGGCTCGTAGAACACGAATGCCACGTCCAGGTGACCGGATACCACCCGCTCGCACAGCTCCCCGCTGCGCGCCGTTTCGAGGGTGAGCCGCAGCCGAGGCTGCCGTTCGAGCAGCGGCCCGACGATCGAGGGGAACAGATGGATGCTGATCGCGTCCGCGCACCCCGCTGCCAGCGTCGAGTGATCGTCGTCGCGGAGCCGGGCAGCCTCGCTGACCAGATGTTCCCACCGCTCGGCCAGCTCCCGGTAGTGCTGACCGGCAGCCGTCAATCCGACCCCATTCGCGCCCCTGGCCCGCAGCACGAGCGGCTGGCCGAGCCGTTTCTCAAGGCAGCTCAGCCGGTAACTGACCGTCGATTGCGCGGCGTGCACGATGCGCGCGGCCTGCGCGAGGCTGCCGGAGCGCGCGATAGCCAGGAACGTCTCGACTTCCTCCGTCACGAACATATCGACTCCATCGATATTTGGTGCCAAGAATTTCGACGTGACGCATAGGTTAGTCGCGGCCTAGCGTGAGTCCACTCGACAGGCACGCCATACCTGGACTCATCCGGAGGCATCCGTGACATCCCACCAGCCCCGCGTTGTCGTTGTCGGAGCCGGAATACTCGGCGTCGCGATGGCCCGCGAACTCGCCCTGCGCGGAGCACGAGTGACCCTCCTTGACCGCGAGCAGCCGGGTTCCGGCGCCACCGGCGTGGCGTTCGCCTGGCTCACCAACCAGACCCACTTCCGCAACGCGCACGGGCTCCCGGACGCCGACGCGCGGCATTACTTCGGGTTGCACCGCCTCGCGCTCGGTGCGTGGCGCCGGCTGCAACGCGCCTCGGCTGACGATCTCGGGGTCCGCTGGCATGGGACGGTGCAGTTGACCTCCGCGGATGGCCCCGACCGTGACCTGCTGGAACGCGATTTGCGGCGCCGGTTGGCGTGGGGCAGCCCGTCTCACCGGATCGACGCCGACACCGCGGCTCGACTTCTTCCGGAGGCAGTGATCCCGCCGGACACGATCGGCTTTCACACGGCCGACGAAGGCTCGGTTGATCCGAACGCCGCGCTGGCGGCACTGATGCGGGCCGTTGAACGGCTCGGCGTGGAGTTCCGTTCGCACACCGAGGTACTCGCCGTGGACGGAACGACCGTCGTCACCGCACCAGGATCGATTGATGCTGAGCACGTGGTGATCACCAGTGGCGCGGACTCGCCGGCGCTACTCGCCCCGCTCGGCATCACCGCGCCGCTGACCGAATCGTCCGGATCGATCGTCCACCTGGCACCGATGCACCGGATCCTCGATCCGGTACTGCTTTCCTTCGACGTGCACGCCATTCAGCGCCCCGACGGGCGCCTGGTGATCGCGAGGCACTACTCGGGCAGCACGGTCGGCGATCCGGACGGCCTGGACAGCACGCAGCTGCTCGCCGAGGCGGCCGCCCTGTTGCCGGCGCTCAGGGATGCCGAGATCGAAAAGACCACCACCGGGCGGCGGATCGTTCCCGGCGACGGGTTGCCGATCATCGGACACAGCCCGGTCTCGCCTGGCGTGCACAGCATCACGACCAACGCCGGGATCACCCTCGCCCCGATCCTGGCTCAGCTCATGACCACCGAAATCCTGGACGGAGCCACCGTTGATCTGCTCACGCCCTATCGCGACACCAGGTTCGCCCGGTAGACCGACGCGTCGACCACTCGAGCGGGGCGCGGCTCGTCGAAGAACCGCCGGTTGGTACCGCGCCGAACACCTGACGTGGTGTCAATCCACGCCGGTGTGAACAAGACATCGTGCTTCTTCGCACGGCCGCCTTCGTCGGGCACAGTGAATCACTGTCGACATCGAGGTTGACGCCAGGTGCGTGACCTCCCAGGTGGCCCAGCTGACAACTCCGAAGTCAAGATTGCCGCCCGCGGCCGCGGGTCGGTCATGCCGAGAGGACATCCGATGGCCTCGATGACGACCACACTCGACGACGTACCGGTCAACTCGTTCCATCGCCGCGCAATGCTGGTGGCGATGGGTGGACCGTTCTGTGATGGCTACCTGCTCGGCATCATCGCCGTGGCGCTCAGCCAGCTCACCCCGCAGCTCGGACTCGATTCCCTGTGGTCCGGCCTGGTGGCTGCCTCCGCGCTGATCGGCGTTTTCCTTGGTGCCATCGTGTTCGGTCCGATGACCGACCGCATCGGCCGCAGGCTGATGTATGTGCTCAACCTCGTGGTGTTCGTCGGCGCGTCGATCCCGCAGTTCTTCGTGGAAGAGGCGTGGCAGCTGTTCCTGCTCCGCCTGATCATCGGCATCGCCATCGGTGCGGACTATCCGATCGCCTCGGCGATCACCACCGAACTCGTACCGAAGAAAGCGCGTGGCCCCGCGCTGGCCGGTCTGATTCTCGCCTGGTGGATAGGGAACGGGATCAGCTACTGGGCCGGCCTGCTGATGCTGGACGACGGGTGGCGCTGGATGCTCGCCAGTGGCGCCGTGCCAGCGTTGATCTTCCTGCTGATGCGATCGGGAATCCCGGAATCACCGCGCTGGCTGGCGTCCAGGGGACGGATCCAGGAAGCAACCGACGTCGTCCGCAAGTACATCGGCAAGGACGTGTCGGTCGACGAGCTCGTCGCGGAAAGCCAGGCGCCCCGCCGCACCGGCTCCGGTCTCGGCAACATCCGGGAGGTCTTCCGGCGCGGCTACGGCAAGGTGTTCGTATTCTGCTCGCTATTCTTCATGTGCCAGGTCGCCACGGGCTACGCGATTCGCACGTTCCAGCCGCAGATCCTGGAATCCATGGGCGTCGGCAACGAGAACGCGAGCTCCGCGCTGATGATGGCGATCGCCATCCTGGGTGTGGCAACCGGTCTGCTGCTGGTGAACCGGGTCGGCCGGCGGCCGCTGCTGATCGGGACCTTCGTGGCGATCTTCGTGTCGTTGTTCTCGCTCGCCCTGCTACCTATGCAGGTAGCTGTTCTGATCATCACGTTGTTCGTGCTGTTCCACTTCGCCGAGGCGGCTGGCAGCGCGCTGCAATTCCTGTATCCCAGCGAGCTTTTCCCCACCGACCTGCGGGCAACCGGGGTGGGGATGGCGGCCGCGATGAGCCGGATCGGTTCGGCGAGCGGCACGTTCTTCCTCCCCGCCCTGATCGCGGGCGTCGGCAACAGCGGAACGCTGCTGATCGGTGCCGCGGTGACACTCGTCGGTCTGGTGGTCGCGATCCTGCTCGCCCCGGAGACCAAGGGCCTCGCCCTGACCGAAGCGAGCCGATCGACCGGCAAGAAGGCTCGGTCCACAGTGGCCACACCAGGCAGCTAACAGGCTTCGCACATGAAAGGACGCGCCATGCGAGACATCGTGACCTTCGACTGCTACCGAACGCTGGTCGACTTCAACCTGGAATCGGCCACCCACCGGATACTCGGCGACCAGATCGCCGAGGTGGACGTGGACGAGGAACAGTTCAATCACGACGCGCGGGTGATGCGATTCCAGGGAATCGTCGACGAGTACCGGCCGTACCGGGAGGTGCTGCGCCGCGCCCTGCGCAGCGTCATGTTGCTGCACGGCCTCGAATATCGCGACGAGGACGGTGCGGCACTGATCGCCGCGATCGCGGATTTCCAGCCGTTCCCCGAAGTTCCGGACGCGCTGCGCAAGCTCAGGGACGGCGGGTATCAGCTCGCGATCATCTCGAACAGCGAGGACGATCTGATCCAGTACAGTGTGGACAATATCGGCGTCGAGTTTGACTACGTTGTCACGGCTGAGCAAGCCGGCGCGTACAAGCCGCTCCCGCAGGCTTTCGAGCACCTGATGTCGGTGATCGGGCGGGGGCCCGATCGGATCGTGCATGCCGCGCAGGGCTGGGACTACGACATCATTCCGACCAAGCGATACCCGGGGATGCACCGGGTATGGGTGAACCGCTACGGGCAGAAGGGATCCGAGTCCTACCAGCCTTACGACGAGATCAGCGATCTCTCCGCACTTCCGCCGCTGCTCGGGCTCTGACGACCACCGAAAGGAATTCTCTTGACCGTCGGCACGGTCCCCGGAACAGCGCCGATCAACGGGCTGGTCTCGCACTGGTACGCACAACTCGGGGAACTCCCCCAACCGCGCGACTGCCTGCCGGGCACCCGCGATGCCGATGTGTGCATCGTGGGTGCCGGCCTGACTGGCCTGTGGACCGCCTACTACCTTAAGCGCGCCGACCCTTCGCTGCGGATCACCGTGCTGGAGGCGGAGTTCGCCGGATTCGGCGCCTCGGGGCGCAACGGCGGCTGGCTTTCCGGGCTGCTACCGGGTTCCAGGGAGCGGTTGGCCAAGCTGTACGGCCGCGAAGGGGTGATCGCCTTGCAGGCGGCGATGAACGCCGCGGTGGACGAGGTGATCGAGGTGGCCGAGCGGGAGGAGTTGGCAGCCGGCATTGTGAAGGGCGGAACCCTGCGGGTCGCCGGCACGCCGGCTCAGGTCAGGCGGTTGCGGGCCGCCGTTCGCGCCGACCACGACTGGGGCGTGCCGGAAGTGCGGCTGCTGAGCGCGGATGAGGCGGCACGGCGGATCAACGTCGCCGGTGTGCGGGCGGCCGCATGGACACCGCATTGCGCGCGCCTGCAACCGGCCGCGCTGGTTCGGGGGCTCGCCGCGACGGTGGAACGGATGGGAGTGACCATCTACGAGAATTCGCCGGTGATCCGGATCGAGCGGGGGAGTGCGATCACCCATCGCGGCGTGCTGCGGGCACCCGTGGTGCTGCGCGCCACCGAAGGGTTCACGCACGGCCTCACCGGGCATCAGCGCACCTGGCTGCCGATGAACAGCTCAATGATCGTCACCGAGCGGCTGCCCGCGGCCACGTGGCAGCGGATCGGTTGGCACGGTGGGGAAACCTTGGGCGACACGGCACACGGCCATATGTACGCCCAGCGAACAGAGGACGACCGGATCGCGATCGGCGGGCGCGGGGTGCCGTACCGGTTCGCCTCCCGCACGGACAGCTACGGGCGTACCCAGGAGCGCACCGTGCGGCTGCTTCGCGATGTGCTGGAACGGATGCTCCCGCAGACTCGCGGGGTGGGCGTGGACCATGCGTGGTGTGGCGTGCTAGCCGTGCCCCGCGACTGGTGCGCCACCGTCGGGCTGGACCGCGCAAGCGGCCTCGGTTGGGCGGGCGGCTATGTCGGCCACGGCGTCACGTCCACGAACCTGGCCGGCCGGACGCTGTGTGATCTGGTGCTACGGCGCGAGACGGAGCTGACCGGCCTGCCGTGGGTCGGGCATCGACCGCGCGGCTGGGAACCGGAACCGCTGCGCTGGCTCGGCGTGCGGGGGCTCTACCTCGCCTACCGGCTGGCCGACTGGCACGAGTCGCGCGGGCTACGGGGTACCTCGCCGATCGCCACCGTCGCGAACCTCATCACCCGGCGTCCCTAGCGGTACATCCACCGTTGCGCGGAGGCGGCCCGCCTTGCCAAGGTAGGCCGATGAGCAGGGCAGACGTTCAACGTGAGATTCCCACGGTCGCGACAGTGCGGTCTCCCACGATCGCCCAACTGCTCGAACTGCCGGTGCTGGCCCGTGGCCTGCCTCAGGTGGTTTCCGGTGAGTCCAATCTGGACCGGAAGGTTCGTTGGGTGCACGCGACCGAGTGGGCGAACCCCGCTGCCACGCTGCGCGGTGGCGAGCTGATCTTGACAACCGGCATCGGTTTTCCCGATTCGCTCGACGGATACGCGGCCGAGCTGGCGGACGTGAACGCCGCGGGGCTGGTGCTGGAACTCGGCCGCCGCTACCGCGAGGTGCCCCAGGAATTGCAGCGCGCCTGCCGCGTTCGCGACGTTCCGCTGATCGTGCTGCACCGCGGTGTGAAGTTCGTTGATGTGACGCACGAAGTGCACACCGTGATCCACAGTAACCAGTTGCGATCACTGCGGGACGCGCAACGGATCCATGACACGTTCACCGCGCTCTCGCTGCGTGGCGCGGAGGCCGACGAGGTCGTCCAGGCCGCCGCGACGATGACCGGACGGGCCGTGGTGCTGGAGAACCTGGTGCACCAGGCGGTGATCTGCCGGCCGGCGCACCGGACCTTCGAGGATGTGCTCAACCTGTGGGAGCGCCGTTCCCGGGCCACGAGCTCACCGGTCGAGCGCACCGACGTCGCCGGCCCGGAGGGCTGGCTGGTGACATCGGTCGAGCTGCGCGGGCAGCGCTGGGGCCGGCTGATGATGTTGCCGGGTAGCACCGAGGAGCGCGAGTTCCACGCCGAGCACATCATGGTGCTCGAGCGCGCAGCCATCGCACTGACACTGGCGCGGTTGACACACGACGCGAACTGGGAACGGCAGGCACATCGAACCGCGTTGCGGGATGTCGTCGAGCAGCGCTACGGCTCCACAAGCGATGCGAGAGCGAGGGTCGAAGCGCTCGGCGTGCCGACCCGTGGCCGCAAGCTGATCATCGCGCTGGTCCGGACCGGCGTCGGTGATCAGGACGGGCTCGCCGAGCGACTCGGCGAATCACTGACCGCGACACCGGCGCTTGTGGGGGATTTCGGCGACGGGCAACTGGTCGTACTGCTTGCCGTGAAGGAATCCGATTCGTGGCGGCCGTCGGTGCGGCGGATCAGCGAATTGGTGCATGCCAACGGATATCCGGAAGCCACGGTGAGCGTCGGTTCCGAGGTGTCCGAGCTGTTCCAACTCGCCCAGTCGTTCCGGCAAGCGGAGCAGGTCGCGGACGCGATCCCGCCAGGCACCGGCGGCAAGAGTTTTCACGAGCACGCCGATGTCGGGCTGCCCGAGCTGCTCTACGCGTTGCGGGACGATCTGCGGGTTCAGGAGTTCGCCGAGCGCCAGCTCGCCCCGCTGCTCGACTACGACGCGCGGCACGGCGCGGATCTTCTGGGCAGCCTGCGCCACTATCTGTGTGCCGCCGGCAACAAGTCGATCGCAGCCAAGCGTGACCACCTATCGAGGCAGGCGTTCTACCAACGGCTTCGGGTGATCGAACAGGTACTCGGCTGCGACTTGGAGTCGGGCGAGCAGCGCGCACAGCTGCACGTGGCGATCACCGCACTGGACGCGCACCGTCTCGGCAGGCCCGCCCCGTGAGTGGGCGCGCCGCTTCTCAACACCGAGCCTGCCGGAACCGCAGCCGCTGCCCAGGACGCGCCTGCGCCGCGAGATCCAGATCCGCCGACACCACCACGGCAATTACCGGATAGCCGCCGGTGACCGGATGATCGGCGAGGAACAGCGTCGGCCTGCCGGCCGGCGGTACCTGCACCGCACCCGCCACGGTGCCCTCACTGAGCAATTCGCCGGATTGGGCGCGGGTCAGCTCGGGGCCGTCCAGCCGCATGCCCACCCGGTTGCTGTCCGACGTCACCACGAAGGGCTCGGTCAGCAGGCTGGCCAGCGCTCGCTCGGCGAACCAGTCGTCCCGTGGCCCGAGCATCACGCCAAGGGTGAGCTCGCCGTCCGCCAGCTCCGGCACCGGGGCGGCGTCGACGGTCGGAAACGTCGCCGGCGGCGGGCCCACCGGCAACACCACGCCGGGGGCGAGCACCGGTGGCCCGAGACCGGCGAGCAGATCCGTGGCTCGCGACCCGAGCACCGGTGCCACGTCGATCCCCCCGCGTACGGCCAGGTAGCTGCGCAACCCCCGATCCGGCGCGCCCATCTCCAAAGTCGAGCCGGACGGCAGCCGCAGCACCGAATTCGACGCCGCGGCCCTGCCAGCGACCCGCATCGGGCACGGCGCACCGGTCACCGCAACGGTGAGATCCCGGCCCGCCCGCACGGCCAGCCCGCCCAGCGTCACCTCGAGTGCCGCCGCGCCCTCGTCGTTGCCCACCAGCCGATTTGCCAGCCGGAACGAGCCTCGGTCCGCGGCCCCGGACGCGCCCACCCCGATACCGGCCAGGCCCGGCCGGCCGAGGTCCTGCACGGTGCACAGCGGCCCGGCCGCCAGTATCCGCACGCTCACGGTCAACCGATCTCGTGGAAAGCCACCCGCACGCCGGGCCGAAGCAGCGCGGGCGGATCGCGGTCGAGACGCCAGATGGGCAGGTCGGTCCGCCCGATCAGCTGCCAGCCGCCCGGCGAGTTGCGCGGGTAGATCCCGCTGAACCGCCCGGCCAGGCCCACCGACCCGGGTGGAACCGCGGTGCGGGACTCACCGCGTCGTGGCACCTGTAGCCGGTCGTCCCCACCGACTAGGTACCCGAACCCGGGAGCGAAACCGCCGAACGCGACGGTCCACTCGCCCGTGGTGTGCGCGGCCACCACCTCGCGCTCGGTCAGGCCGGTCAGCCGTGCCACCTCGGCGAGGTCGGCCCCGTCGTACACCACCGGCACCTGGACCAGCTCGTTGACCCGGTGCTGCCCGGACCTCGGCCGGGTGGCACGAACGGCGCGCTCCACCTCCGCGATGTCCGCCCGCCGCGGATCCAGCCGCAGCAGCAGCGTGCGCGCGGCTGGCACCAGGTCCGTCACACCGTCCGGCGGATCCGCGGCCAGCGCCGCGTGCAACGCCTGCACCGCGGCGAGCCCGTCGAGCTCGATGAGTACTCCGGAGTCCGCGCAGCGCAGCACTCGCATCACGGTCAGGTCTGCGGGACGATCTCGACGCCGGCGGCCAGCAGCGCATCCCGGGTGGTCTGCGCGATCTTGACCGCTCCCTGGGTGTCCGAGTGCACGAGCAGCGACTCGGCCCGCACCGGGATGATCTCCCCGTCCTGCGAGGTGAGTTCGCCGTCGAAGACCATCCGGACGGCACGCTCCGCGGCCGCCATCGGATCAGTGATCATCGCGTTCGGCTGGCCACGCGGGACAAGCAGGCCCTCGCTGGTGTAGGCCCGATCGACGAACGCCTCCGCGATCGTGGTGATCCCGGCTTCCTCGGCGAGCCGCCAGGTTTCCGTCCCGGTCTGGCACAGCACCGGCAGCGCGGCGTTGTACAGCCGGGTCGCGTCGACGATCGCGGCCGCGTGTGCGGTGTCCTTCGCGGCCACGTTGTAGAGCGCGCCGTGCGCGCGGACGTACGAGACCTGGATGCCGGCCGCGCGGGCGAAGCCGTCAAGCGCGCCGATCTGATAAAGCAGGTCGTTGGTCAGCGTTTCCTGCTCGACCGCCACGTAGCGGCGGCCGAAACCCGCCAGGTCGCGATAGCTCACCTGGGCTCCCACGGACACCCCGTTGCGGGCCGCAGTCTCGCAGGTTCGGCGCATGATGTCGGGGTCGCCCGCGTGGAATCCGCACGCCACGTTCGCGCTGCTCACGATTTCCAGCAGGCTGTCGTCGTCGGTGAGCGTCCACATGCCGAAGCCCTCACCGATGTCGGTGGTCAGGGACACGACCGGGGCTGTGGCGGAGCCATCCATGCCCCCCAGCATCCGCGCTGCGACTCGACACGTCCAGCGATGATTTCTGCGTCTAACCCGGCAGTCTCAGTGCACGGTTCGCCGAAGCGCCTCCCGCACCGCGCGGATCGCGGGGTGCTGCTCGCTGCCTTTGCGTGCCGAGGTGAATATCGTCCGCTCTCCACCGGGCACCGCCGTCAACGGCACCGAAGGTTGCCTGCCGCGCCACACCAGCTCCGGCAGGAACGCGGCGGCATGCCCGCGTTCCGCCAGCGTCGCGTGCGCGAGCAGGTCGTCGGACTCGTACCGCACATCGGGCTCGAAACCAGCCGAGCGGCACATCGCGGTGGCCCATTCGCGGGCCGCGGTGCCGCGCGGCTCCATCACCCACGCGTGCGTCGCCGCCGCGGCCAACGTGATCCCGCCGGCGGTGGCCAGCCGGATGGGCTCGCGGCAGAGGTCGACGCGGTCCAGCTCGCCGGAAACCGGGGCGGGCGTGCCCGGGTACTCCTCGCCGAGCACCAGGTCGAAGTCGTGCGCCAGCAAGGCCGGCAGCGCCTGCTCGGGTTCGACCTGGGCAAGCTCCACCCGCAACCGGTTGTGCTCAGCGAGCACGTCGAGCGCCTCCGGGAGCAGTGCGAGCGTCGCGGTTTGGAAAGATGCCACCCGCACGCGGCCCTTCGGCTCTCCCTCGAACGCGGCCAGCTCCGCCTCGGCCCGTTCCAGGCGGGCCAGTACCGCTTCGGTGTGCGCGACGAGCGAGCGCCCCGCCTCGGTGAGCCGCACGCCGCGCCCCACCTTGTCCAGCAGCCGGACGCCGACCTCGTGCTCGAGCAGGGCGATCTGCTGCGAGACACCGGACGGGCTGCTGTGCAGGGCTTCGCCCACCGCGGCGATGGTGCCGCGGCGACTCAACTCGTAGAGCAACCGGAGCCGACGCACGTCGAGCATCTGGCAACTGTAGGGCCGAAAGCAGCGAATCGTGAAGCTCAACTGCCGGGTTTAGGGCAATAATCATCGCTGGACGTGCGTAATCGGTGCGCGGATGCTGCACCATATGACCACGTCCAGCACGCCGGCCGCCCCGACCGCGCGGCCGGCCGGTATCTGGCTGAACCCGCACGCCCGCGACTGGACGAGCACCGAACCGGCCAGCTGCGGGGATTTCCACGACCGCCTACCCGGTTACGCACCCACCCCGTTGCGCGACGTACCGGACCTCGCCGAGCAGCTGGGCGTTCGCAGGGTGCTGGTCAAGGACGAGTCGGACCGTTTCGGCCTGCCCGCTTTCAAGATCCTCGGCGCCTCGTGGGGCGTCTACCGAGCACTCTGCGAACGCCTCGGTACCCAGCCGGAATGGCACACCGTCACGGAGCTCGGCGACGCGATCGCACCGCTCGGCAAGCCTCGCCTGATCACGGCCAGTGCGGGGAATCACGGCCGGGCCGTCGCCAGGATGGCCCGCTGGCTGGGGTTGCCCGCGGTGATCCTGCTGCCGAGCACCACCAGCGACGGGTTGGCTGACGCGATCGGCACCGAGGGCGCCGAGGTGCGGCGAGTCGGCGACAGCTACGACGAGGCCGTCACCACCGCAACCGAACTGGCCGCCCGCGACGAGCGCTACCTGCTGGTGCAGGACACCAGCTGGCCTGGCTACGAACGGATCCCCGGCTGGATACGGCAGGGATATCAAACGATGTTCCGGGAGATCGACGATCAGCTCGTACCCGATCTGGTGGTGGTGCCGGTCGGCGTCGGATCCCTGCTTGGCGCCGCCCTCGAGTACTACCGGGCGACGACCCATCCCACCCGTCCCTCGGTACTCGCCGTGGAACCGGACACCGCGGCGTGCCTGCTGACCAGCCTGCACGCGGGCCGGCCGGTGACCGTGCCGACCGGGAACACGGTGATGGAGGGCCTCAACGCCGGGACGGTCTCCGCGACCGGGTGGCCGACGTTCCGCGACGGGCTGGACGCCACGGTCGCCGTGTCCGATGCGGCCGCCATCCGGGCCGGCGAGCTGCTCGCCGACAAGGGCATCGGCGTCGGGCCATGTGGTGCGGCGACCCTCGCCGGGCTGTCGGCGGCGGTGTCCGCGAAGGGGGCGAGGGAGGTACTGAACCTCACACCGGAACGCCGTGTCGTCGCGCTGGGCACGGATGGTCGCTGACCACCCGGCCGGGCAGCCGTGGTCCCCGGAGGAGTGACATTCGGACAGTGTTATGGCAACGTTTGACTACTCCGGAAGCTCTCTTTGGCGATACCGCACCAAGGAGTACAGCGTTGGCCAGTGGTTTGACGAGCGACGAGCACAGCGGGCAACGCCACATGCGCGCGAGCGAAGAGCTGACGGTCAACGACGTCCTGGCGATGGAGCTACTCGCGAATTCCACGGTGCTCGCCGGGAAGGACGGGCTGGATCGGCGGGTCGAACGGCTGAACGTGATGACCGTGCCGGACATCTTGCCGTGGACCAAAGAGCACGAGTTCATGTTGAGCACCGGCTACCCGCTGCCCGAGACCGAAGACGAACTTCGCGAGCTGGTGACCCGGTTCGACGAGCGGGGTGTGGCCGCGCTGGGCATCAAATTCGGGCCGTACGCCGCACCGTTGCCGCAGTGCGTGCTGGACACCGCGGACGCGCTGAACCTGCCGCTGGTGGAGATCCCCGACGACGTCGCGTTCGACGACATCCTCAGCCGCGTCTTCTCGGACATCGTGAATCGCCAGGCCGCCACCATCGCCCGCGCCCAGCAGATTCACGACGCCTTCCTGCACATCGTGCTGACCGGCGGGCAACTACCGGAGATCGCGGCGAAGCTCGCCGAGCTGCTGCACGGTGCCGCGGTGCTGGTCGCGGACGGCAGCGGCCGGCTGCTCGCCACGGTGCACGGCGACGAGCAGTACGAACGGATGGTCGCCACCGGTGTGCTGGACGAGCGGCACCGGCTGCGCCCACTCCGCCCGGGAACCCATGAACTCGACGGCAAGCTCGCCGCGATCGTCTCGCCGATCTGTGCGGGTGCGCTGCGGCACGGGAACCTGGTCGCCGTTGAGAACGCCGAGCGGATGGGCAGCGAAGCGAGCGTCGCGGTCGATCAGGCCGCGCTTGTCGCGGCGCTGGACGTGACCCGGCAGTTGGCTGTGGCCGCGGTTGAGCGGCAGTTCGAGTCCAATGTGCTGCACGATCTGGTCACCGGAACCGGTGCGGACGTGGACGATGTCGTCGCGCGTGGCACGGCGTTCGGCTGGAACCTGGACCGCAGGCTCGTGGTGGTTGTCAGCCGGCCGCCGGAGAGCGCGAACGCGCCGGGGCAACAGCATCTCGTGCAGCAGCGTTACATCGACGCGTGGCGTTCCGAGATTCGCGCCGGCGACCGGCACGCCGCGGCAGCCGGATTCGCTACCGACCTGGTCGCCGTGCTCGGTGCCGGCGAGAACCCCGCCGAACTGGTGCGCGGCGTTACGGCCAGGCTCAAGACGGCGACCCACCGGGACTTCTCGATCGGGATCAGCCGGCCGTTCGACGATCGCCATCGCATCCCTGGCGCGTATCAGGAGGCGTGTACGGCGCTGACCATGGGACGCAGGGTGAACGGGCCCGGCAAGATCACGGCGTTCGACGATCTCGGTCTGTTCCGGTTGTTGAGCCTCGTCGACGATGTCGCGGAGCTGCGGCGGTTCGTGGACGACACGCTCGGCGAGCTACTCCGCCTGGATGCCAAGCAACGCGACGATCTGCTCCACACACTGCGGGTGCTGCTGGACAAACACCTCAACGTCGCGGAGGCCGCGCGCACCCTGCATTTCCACTACAACACGGTTCGCTACCGGGTCACTACCTTGGAGCGGCTGGTCGGACCGTTCACTTCGGACGGTTCGTTGTGCCTGCGGCTGTCGGTTGCCTTGCAGGTACTCGAGATGCACGAGGTCGCACAAGTCTGAAGACCGCGACACCCTCCGGTCGTCGCGGTAATCTGTGTGCAAATTTCCTGTCACGGCAACGAAACAACTGGCGGAACTTGCCAAAGATAGTCGCCCGCGCTCGCCAGAAGTTGCCAGTGTTCCATCGCTGATCCCGCCCTACTTTTGACGCCACGGTTCGACAGAGTGTCGTCCTCAGGACCCGCATCAGCGCGAATCCCCGACTGTACCGCCGAATTTCTGTCGAGTTGAACCGGAGGTGAGCACCGTGGCCGAGCTCGGTCAGTACCTCGGCAATGGTCTCACCCTGGGATGTATTTACGCGTTGATGGCGATCGGCCTCACGCTGGTCTTCGGCTACATGAACGTGGTGAACTTCGCGCACGGCGAGTTCTACATGGTCGGCGCCTACCTGGCTTTCACCATCACCGACATCCTCGGTCTCTCCTTCGTGCTCGGGCTGCTCGCCGCGATCGTCGGCGCGATCGTGCTCGGGGTGCTGGTGGACATCGGGATTCTGCGGAAACTGCGGCAGTACGACGACATCGCCATGCCGATCCTCGCCACCATCGGGCTGTCCATCCTGTTGCAGAACCTCGCGATTCTGATCTGGAATCCGGTACCGAAGACCGCGGGTTCGCCGGTCTCCGGCAGCAGCATCGATCTGCTCGTGATGCGCACGACGCCGCAGAACATCTTCATCGTCGTCGCGGCCGCGGTATCCGTGTTGCTCGCGTTCCTGTTCATGACGCGCACCCGCGCCGGACTGAAGATGCGCGCGACGTTCCAGGATCCGATGGCCAGCTGGCTGATGGGTGTGAACGTGCGGCGGATTTACGCCATGACGTTCGCGTTCGGGGCGGCCATGGCCGCGATCGGAGGGGTGCTCATCTCCACCGTTTTCCAGATGACGCCGACGATGGGTGCGGTCGCCACCGCGAAGTCGTTCGTCGTGGTGATTCTCGGTGGGCTCGGTTCGTTCCCCGGTGCGATTCTCGGCGGGCTGCTGCTCGGCCTCGTGGAGAGTTTTGGCGCCGGTTACCTTTCCGCTGACTACGAGGACGCGTTCGGCTTGCTGGTGCTGCTCGTGGTGTTGTTGCTGCGGCCGCGTGGCCTGTTCGGGGCGCCGAAGGCGGTGCAGGAATGACATTTCTGGGAACCAGATCCTTCCGGGTGCTGTGCGCCGTCGGCGGCGTCGTGGTGTTGCTGCTCGCCGGCACCATGTCCGGCTCGTATCAGAGCCAGATCGCCTCGCTCGCCGCGATTTACGTGATCATGGCGACCAGCCTGAACCTGCTGCTCGGCTACTCGGGGCTGCTCAGCCTTGGGCATCAGGCCTTCTTCGGGCTCGGTGCCTACACCAGCGCGATCTTGTGTACCGAACTCGGTGTGCCGATGTTGCTCGGAGTCGTGCTCAGTGCCGCCCTCGCGCTGTGCGTCGGGTGGCTGATCGGCCGGATCACCCTGCGGCTGCGTGCCGCGTTCTTCGTGATCGCGACCTTCGCGGTCGCCGAGATCTTCCGGTTGATCGCGCTCAACTGGGTCGAGCTCACTGGCGGCCCCATGGGGTATTCCGGGATACCGCCGGTTTCGCTGTTCGGTCAGGAGATCATCTCGCCGCAGGCGGTGTACCCGGTGGTGTTCGTGATCGCCGCGCTTGTCGTCGTGGTGGTCGCCCGGCTGGCCGGCTCCAGCCTCGGTTACAGCCTGCGTGGCCTTGCCGAGAACGAGAATCTCGCGCGGGCGGTTGGCATCGACACCGCGCGGCACGCGAACATCGTGTTCAGCCTCAGCGGTGCGATGGCCGCGATCGCCGGTTCGCTGTACGCGCACACGCTGGGCTTCGTGTCACCGGAAGTGTTCGGCTTCCCGATCATGATCAACACGCTGTTGATGGTGATCGGCGGTGGCATCGGCACCGTGCTGGGGCCGGTGATCGGGGCGGTGCTGTTCACCCAGCTTCCCGAGGCTCTCCGGTTCAGTGACGAGTGGCGGCTGATCATCTTTGGTCTGGTGCTCGTACTGCTGGTGCGGTTCATGCCGCGTGGCCTTTACGGCACCGCGGTTCGCGCCTACCAGCAACGAAAGGCGCAGCGGGCGCCGGAACCCGCACCGTCCGACACGGACAGGACGGAGGTGCACGATGGCGCATGACCTCCTGCTCGGGCGCGGCGAGGCGACCTCGGAGCAACTCGCGGTGCGGGACCTCACCGTACGATTCGGTGCGCTGACCGCGGTTTCCGAGTTCTCCCTTGACCTCCTCGCCGCCAGGATCACCGCGCTGATCGGGCCGAACGGCGCGGGGAAGTCGACGGCGTTCAACGCGATCACCGGCTTCGTGCCCGCGGCAGGCGGCACCGTCCAGCTGGGGGAGAAGCAGCTCACCAGGATGTCCCCGCACGAGGTTTCCAAACACGGCGTGGTGCGGACATTCCAGAAACGCAGCCTGTTTCCCCGGCTCACCGTTCGAGAGAACCTGCGCATCGGATTCCACCGGACAGAGCCAAAGTCGGTGTTGTCCGCGGTGCTGGGGCTGCCAGCTCACCGGCGCGCCGGCCGCGAGCTGCACGCGCGTATCGACGCGCTCGCCGAATTCGTCGGTCTCACCGGGGAACTCGATCGGGAGGCGAGCACCTTGCCGTACGGCCGGCAGCGGCTGCTCGCGGTGGCCATCGCACTGGCCGCACGACCGACGTTCCTGCTGCTCGACGAACCCACCGCGGGGTTGAACAGCACGGAGAGCGCGGTGGTCGCGAGTCTGCTCCGGCGGGTACGCGAGGCCGGCGTCGGGGTGTTGCTTGTCGAGCACGACATGAAGTTCCTGCTCGCGCTTTCCGATCACGTCGCCGTGCTGAACGCGGGGGAGAAGATCGCGGAGGGCAGCCCCGAACAGATCCAGCGGGACGCCCGGGTACGCGCCGCATACCTCGGCGAGAGGCATATCGCATGTTGACCGTCCGAGGGCTCGTCGCCGGCTACGGCCGGGTACCCGCGATCTCCGACATCGACCTGGATGTCGGAGCGGGGGAGCTTGTCGCGATTATCGGTAGCAACGGGGCCGGCAAATCCACGTTGCTGCGCACGATATCCGGGTTGATCAGTGCGACAGCGGGCAGCGTGCGGTTCGACGACGTGGAGATCACGAACCGGCGCCCGGATCGGATCGTGGCCGCCGGCCTGGTGCATTGCCCGGAGGGACGGCACGTGTTCCAGGGGTTGAGCGTGCGGGACAACCTGCGCGTCGCGGGAGGGGCCACGCGTTCCCAGCAACACGAGGACGAGGTGTTCACGCTCTTCCCGGTGCTCGGCGAACGGCTGTCCCAACTGGCCGGCAGCCTCTCCGGCGGGGAGCAGCAGATGCTCGCCATCGGTCGGACCCTGATGGCCAGTCCCAAGCTCGTCATGCTCGACGAACCGTCGCTCGGTCTGGCACCGCTGCTGGTCGAGCAAGTGCTGAAGGTGGCCGCCCGGATCAGGGACACCGGCCGCACCGTTCTGCTCGTCGAGCAGAACGCCGAACTCGCCCTCGACGTCGCCGACCGGGCCTACGTGCTCGAACGCGGGCGAATCACCAATTCCGGCGCCGCCAACGAACTCGCCGGCAGTCGTGCCATTCGTGAGGCGTACCTCGGTGGTTGACCGAGCCGCACATGTGGAGGTTTTGCAATGCGTCACCGGAGAATCGCGATCCTCGCGATACCCCTACTTCTCGGCCCTGCGGCATGCGTTTCCGAGCCGGCTGAGAGCGCGGATGTGCTCACCATCGGCGTCGCGCAACCGTTGAGCGGCCCGGTGGCCAGCGCCGGGCAGGCTGTCCGGCACGGCGCCGAGATCGCCGCTGCGGAGATCAACGCGGCAGGCGGCGTCAACGGCACCAAGATCAAACTGCAGATCGAGGATGGCGCCAACGACCCTGCCACCTGTGTGAACGTGGCGCAGAGCCTGGTGAACCGCTCGCAGGTACCGGTGGTGATGGGCGGCTGGGGCTCGTCCTGCACGCTCGCCATGCAACCGGTTCTGGAGCGCGCGCAGGTGCCGCTGCTGGTCGAAACGTCCAGCTCGGACAAGGTGACCGACAAGGGCGACTCCGGTGGGGACTGGACCTTCCGGATCTCCCCGACCTCCAGTATGGAAGCCGCGGCACTGCGCCCGGTGCTGAAGGACATGAACATCAAGCGGGCGTTCACGCTGTCGGTGAACAACGACTTCGGCCTCGGAGCGGCGCAGCACTACGGCGAGGATCTCACCGACCTCGGCGCGAAGGTGGTCGGCGGCGCCAAGTTCGACCAGACCGAGCAGAGTTTCGCCGGGGTCGTCACGCAGGCGATCGCATCCGGTGCGGACACCTGGATCGTCACCAGTGACGCGGCACAGATCGCTTTGCTGCTCAAGGAAGCCAAGGGTCAGGGCGCGAAGGCCCGCATCATCACCACGGGCGGCTCGAACAGCCCTACCCAGGTGCTGCAGCTTGCCGGCAAGGCCGCCGCAGAGGGCAGTTTCGCCACGATGTTCTTCCCGGTATTCGATCCAAGCAAGGCCGCGGCGCCGGACCAGGCGAAGAAATTCATCAAGTCCTGGCGGGAGAAGCGCTACGACGAGGGTGAGATCACCGAAGGGGTGCGTGGCTACCAGGGCATCAAGGTGATCGCCGAGGCGATGCGCTCGGCCGAAGACCCGAAGGATCCGAAGGCGATCCGCGATGCGCTTGCCAAGGTGAACGTGCCAGGGGCGATCTACGGCGACATCTCCTTCCAGAACTGGAACAACCTGGTCAACCAGGCCATTCCACCGGTTTATCTGGTGCGCACCAACAAGAGCGAGATCGAACTCGTCGGCACCGGAAACCCGCCCTACTGACGAGGTTCTGATCCGGTCCACAAAGGAGGTTGAAGTCCCATGTCCGTGCAGTTCGGTCTGGCACTCGAGAATTTCACCCCGGCGTCGAAAGAGCCCGATATCGATGCGGTCATCGAGTACGCCACGCGCGCGGAGGAACTCGGCTTCCAGTCGCTGTGGGTGTGGGATCATCTTTTCCTCGGCGCGAAGCGACCGTTCCCCACCCTGGAATCCCTCACCACCCTGGCGGTGCTCGCGGCGCACACCACCGAGGTCACCCTCGGCACCGGGGTGCTGGTGCTGCCGGTCCGGCAGCCCGCGGTGCTGGCGAAGGTGGCCGGCACCCTGCAGGCCGCCTCACACGGCAGGCTCACGCTCGGCATGGCGGCAGGGTGGTACGAGCGCGAGTTCGAGGCGACCGGGACCCGGTTCGCCGGTCGAGGGCGGTTGTTCGAACGCAACCTCGAGGTGCTGCGACGATTGTGGGAGGAGGACGGCGTCAGCGGTGACTACGGCGACGTGCAGTTGCGCAACGTGCGGATGTTGCCGCTGCCCAAGCCGAGGCCAACGGTGCTGATCGGCGGCTATGTCGACCGGGTGCTGAAGAGGGTGGCGACCAAGAGCGACGGCTGGCTCACCTACTTCTACACCGCGGAGAGCTTCTCCCGAAGCTGGCAGAAGATTCGCGGATTCGCCGCAGAAGCCGGCCGCGACCCGGACGAGCTGTCCAATGTGGCGCAGCTGCCGCTGTGTATCGCGGATTCCTACGAGGAGGGCGACGCCAAGGTGCGCGCGTTCGTCGCGGACTACTTCGATCTCGCCGAGTGGAGCGAGTCCACGGCGGACAGCGCGGTCCGGGGCACGCCGGAGCAGTGTGCCGAGCAGATCGCGGCTCACCTCGAGGCCGGTTCCGAACACCTGGTGTTCGCGCCGTACAACTACGAGCAGGAGCAGGTGGAACGACTCGCCAGCGAGGTCCTCCCGCTGGTGCGCAACGTGCCGACCGGCGGGGCGCGATGACCACGGCTGATTTCAGGCAGGCTCGCGCGGAACTGGAAGGCCATGAGCGTCCGGTTCGGGAGAAGCTCGTCACCGCGGAGGAAGCGCTGCGCGTGGTGGAAGACGATCAGCACGTCGCGATCGGCGGCACGCTGTACTCCCGCACCCCGATGGCGCTGCTGTTCGAGCTGCTGCGTCAGGGCCGCTCCGGGCTGACCGTGTCCCGCCCGCTCAGCTGCTACGAGGTTGAGCTGTTCCTCGCCTCGGGCGCCGCGCGGCGGGTGGTCACCAGCTGGGTGGGCATCGGGCTGCAATGGGGGCTGGCCGGGGTGCTCAGGGAGTATGTGGAGGGTGGCCTCGCCACCTTCGAGGAATGGAGCCATCTCGCTCTCGGGCTGCGCTACAAGGCGGCCGCGATGGGGGTGCCGTTCCTGCCGACGCTGACCATGCTCGGCTCCGATCTGGCCACGGTAGCCGGCACGAGCACGGTGACCTGCCCCTACACCAACGAGAACTTGCTGGCCGTGCCGGCGTTGCATCCGGACGTGGCACTGCTGCACGTGCACCGCGCGGATATGTACGGCAACGCGCAGGTCGACGGCTACCGGCATATGGACGTGGACATGGCACGTGCCGCGCGGCGCGTGGTGGTCAGCGCCGAGGAAATCGTGTCACCCGAAAGGATCCGAGCCGCGCCGGCGGACACCATGCTGCCGCACTTCGCGGTTGACGTGGTGGTGGAGGCCCCGTACGGGGCATACCCGCACGAGTGCTATGGCCGGTACGAGGCGGATACCGAGCATTTCGACGATTACGTGAGCGCGGTGCGCGCGGGCGGGGCCGACGGCGCGAGGCGATACCTCGACGAACACGTGCACGGCTACCCCGACTTCGCCGCCTTCATCGCCGGAGTCGGCCCGGAACGTCTCGCGCGCCAACGGAAACAGGCTGAGGAGCTGATGTACCGGTGACGGCGACCCAGGACGAGATCATGACGATCACGGCCAGCCGGCTGCTCGCCGACGACAAGGTGGTCTTCGCGGGTGTCGGGATGCCACTGCTGGCTTCCGCACTGGCCGGGCGCCGGCAGGCACCGAACCTGACGGTGGTGCTCGAGGGCGGCATCATCGGTGCGCAGCCGCTGCCCGGCCGGTTGCCCATCTCCACCAACGAGATGCGCGCGGCGTACGGCGCACCGATGCTGACCGACATCACCGACATCTTCCTGTTCGCACAGCGCGGTTTCTTCGACTACGGCTTTCTCGGCGCCGCGCAGGTGGACAGGTACGGCAACATCAACACCAGCTGCATCGGCCGGCACGAGCTTCCGAAGGTCCGGTTGCCAGGCAGCGGCGGGGCGAACGACATCATCTCGCTGTGCACCGAGATCTTCATCGTCACGACGCACGAGCCACGCCGGTTCGTCGAGCGGGTGGATTTCGTGACCAGCCCTGGATATCTGCACGGCTGGGGTAGCCGAGCGGAATCGGGCCTGGTTTTCGGGCAGGTGAGCAAGGTCGTCACCGATCTCGCGCTGCTGGATTTCGAACCGGAGTCCAAGCATATGCGACTACGCGCGCTGCAGCCCGGTGTGACGGTGGACCAGGTGCGAGCAGCCACCGGCTTCGAGCTGCCGGTGGCTGACTCGATCGAAGAACTGCCGGCTCCGCGGCCGGATGAGCTCGCGATCCTGCGCGATCTCAACGGCGTGACCGACTAGCGGGAGGTGTCCATGGTTTGCGCTCCGTTCGAGTACGTGCGCGCAGGCACGTTCGACGAGGCGGTCGGCGTGCTGATCGAGCACGGCGAGGACGCGCAGCTGCTTGCCGGCGGGCAGAGCCTGGTGCCGATGCTCGCACTGCGGCTGGCCAGGCCCACGGTACTCGTCGATATCAACGACATCGGCGCGCTGCCCCCGGAAGCCGACGGTGCGGTGCTGCCGCTTCCCACCCTGACCCGGCATCGCGTGTTGCTCGATTCTCCTGTGGTGGCAAGGGAAGTACCGCTGCTCGCGGACTGTGTGCGGCATATCGGCAACGTGCGGGTGCGCAACAGGGGAACGGTCGGTGGCAGCATGGCGCACGCCGACCCGACCGGCGAGATCGCCTGCGTCGCGCTGACGCTGGACGCACAGGTCGTGGCGCATGGCCCGGCTGGACGGCGAACCATCGGTGCGCGGGATTTCTTCGTCACCTACCTGACAACCGCGCTGGAACCCGCGGAAGTGTTGGCAGAGGTACGTTTCCCGGTGTTGCGGCCGGGCCAGGGCTGGAGTTTCCAGGAGATGGTTCGCCGGGTATCGGACTTCGCGGTGGTCGCGGTGTCCGCGTCGGTGGACCTGGAACCGGACGGTGCGACGGTACGCGCCATTGACGTGGCGCTTGCCGGGGTCGCCGACCGGCCGGTCCTCGCCGAGCGGGAGGCGCTGGCCCCGTTGCTCGGAACCACGGCGGCGCGGGACCTCGTGGCCTCCGCCGCCCGATCCGTCGCGGATGCGACCTCGCCGGAAGGTGATGTGCACGCCTCCGGTGCGTATCGCCGGAGGCTGGTGGACGTGCTCACCCGGCGCGCGATCACCGAAGCACTCGACCGGGCGCGAGAGGGGAGCATTGCGGCATGAGCAAGGTTTCGGTGAACCTGTCGGTGAACGGCAGCCAGCACGAGGTGTGGGTGTTTCCGAACGACCTGCTGCTGGACGTGCTGCACGACGAGCTCGGCCTCGCTGATGTGCGCTACGGCTGCGGCGAGGGGGTCTGCGGCACCTGCACCGTGCAGCTGGACGGCGAACCGGTCAGCGCCTGCCTGCTGTTCGCCGTGCAGGTGACGGGCCGGGAGATCACCACGGTGCGCGGATTGCTCGGCGAGGACGACTCGTTGCATCCGATCCAGGAGTGCTTTCTCCGGCACGGCGGCGCGCAGTGCGGATTCTGCACGCCGGGCATGATTCTCACCGCGCACAGCCTCGCCGAGCGTGCGAATCGCCCGAGCCGCGCGGAGATCCGCTACGAGCTGGTCGGAAACCTGTGCCGCTGCACCGGTTACACGAAGATCCTCGATGCCGTCGAGGAGTACGTTGACTCGCGGCCGTCCGAGGGGGCATAGGGATGACACTGGAAACCGAAGCGGTGGAACGGTTCCGCGTTGTCGGTGGCAGCCCGGCACACCACGACTTCGTGGACAAGGTGAAGGGATCGTTGCTGTACGCCGCGGACTGGAAGCTGCCAGGAATGCTGCACGGCAAGGTGGTCCGGTCCGCGGTGGCCCCGGGGCGGATGGTGTCCGTCGATAT
The DNA here is from genome assembly GCA_009379845.1 of Pseudonocardiaceae bacterium. GTDB lineage: Bacteria > Actinomycetota > Actinomycetes > Mycobacteriales > Pseudonocardiaceae > Tamaricihabitans. The sequence goes on from WHSZ01000071.1 coordinate 24,025, forward strand.
CCAGGAAGCTCGCGCGATTCCCGGCGTCGTCGCGGTACTGACCGCCCAAGACGTGCCGTCGAACCGGGTGGTTGAGCACGCCAGCGGCGGCCTCGGCGAGCTCACCGTGGAGATGCCGGTGCTCGCGCACGATCGGGTGCGGTACGTGGGCGAACCGGTAGCGGTCGTCGCAGCGGTGAGCGCCGAGATCGCCGAGCAGGCCGCGGAGTTGGTGGCGGTGGACTACGCCGATCTGCCCGGCGTGTTCGACGCGGAGCAGGCGCTGCGCGAGGACGCGCCGCGGGTGCACGAGGACGGCAACGTGCTGGTCAACTGGCGGCTGTCCAGTGGCGATGTGGAAGCGGGCCTGGCCGAAGCCGATGTCGTGGTGGAGGGGGAGTACCGCAGCCAGCACGTCGAGCACGCGTACCTGGAACCGGAAGCCGGCGTCGGGTGGATCGAGAACGGTGTGCTGACACTGCGGGTGTCCACGCAGGTCATCGAGCACGTCACGGACATCGCGGCGATCCTCGAACTGCCGGAGAACAAGGTTCGGGTGATCGCCTCGTACATGGGCGGCGGGTTCGGTGGTAAGGAGGACATGACCGTCGAGCCGTACCTCGCGCTGCTCGTCTGGCACACCAAGCGCCCGGTGCGGATGATCTGGGACCGGCAGGAGTCGATGCTGGCCAGCACCAAGCGGCACCCGTTCGTGATGCGCTACCGAACCGGCGTGCGGCGGGACGGCACCATCCTGGCCCAGCACGTGGACATCATCGGCGACGCCGGCGCCTACCCGTGCCTGAGCGCACGGGTGCTGTTCGCGGGGGCCGCGCTCTCCTGCGGACCGTACCGCACGCCGAACGCCTCGATCCGATCCCGCGCGGTGTTCACCAACAACGTGCCGACGAGCGCGTTCCGGGGTTTCGGCGCGATGCAGGTGGTGTTCGGCTACGAGTCGCAAATGGACCGGATCGCCGAGCGGCTCGGGCTGCCTGCCGACGAGGTACGCCGGCGGAACTTCTTGGCTCGCGGCGATTTCATCCCTACCGGCGAGTCCCTGGAGACGGCGGTCGCGGTACCGGAGACGCTGGATCGCGCGCTGTCCCGGCTCGGCGAGCGCGGCGAGCCGAGCGGCCCAACGAAGCGCGTCGGGCGCGGATTCGCCTGTGGCATGCAGCCGTACGGGCGCACGATCTGGTTCTACGATCGCGCTTCCGCGTGGCTGAGCCTGCTGGGCGACGGCACGCTGCTGATCCGCACCGGGGTGACCGACCTCGGGGCAGGGCAGGCCGCGAGCCTGTGCCAGATCGCGTCCGAAATCCTCGGGGTGGCGCTGGACGACATCAGCATCTACATCGGCGACACCGCGCTGAACCCGCCCGCCGGCGGCACGTTCGCCACCCGGCAGCTGTACATGTCCGGCAACGCTCTGCTGACCGCGGCGCGCGAGCTGGTCGACCGGATCGCCCCGGTCGCGGCCGAGCTACTCGACTGCCCGGCCGATGCGCTGGTGTTCCAGGACGGTCTGGTACGGGTTGGTAAGGGCGAACGGCTGGGCACCGGGCTGAGTCTCGCCGAGCTCGTCAAGGAATGCGGTGATCGCGGGGTGTCCACCGCGCACCTGTCCACCTGGCGCGCGGAAGCCGGGACGTTCGATCCGAGCACCGGGAAGGGCGGCAGTTTCCCTGACTACACCTACGGAACGCATGCCGCGGACGTCGAGGTGGACGTGGAAACCGGTGAGGTGGTGGTGCTGCGTTACGTGGCATCGCACGATGTCGGCCGCGCCATCAACCCGGTACGGGTGGAGGGCCAGATTCAGGGCGGAGCCATGCAGGGGCTCGGCTACGCGCTTCTTGAGGACATCGTCCTCGAGGAGGGCAACAACGTCTCCACGCTGTTCGCCAACTACCTGATCCCGAACGCGCTGGACATGCCGGACATCGAGGTGGAGATAGTGGAGAGTGGTGAGGGCAAGGGCCCGCTCGGTGCGCGCGGCATCGGTGAACCGCCGATCGCGCCGTGTGCCGCCGCGATCGCCAACGCGATCACCGACGCGATCGGCAGGCGACCGAGCCGGTTGCCGATGACGCCCGAGCGGGTTCTCGAGCTCCTTGCCGAGGAGGATCAGTGAAGATCGAGCAGCAGGTGGAGGTGACTGCCCCGGTCGAGCGGGTGTGGGCGGTACTCGACGACGTGCCAAGGGTCGCGGCCTGCATGCCGGGTGCCGCCGTGACGAAGGTGATCGACGAGAACACCTACGAGGGCACGGTTTCCATGAAGATCGGCCCGATCGCGATGAATTACCAGGGCACCGTGGTGATCGAGCAGCAAGACGCGAGCGAGCGTGTGGTGCGGCTGAACGCGAGCGGCAAGGACAAGAAGGGTGCCGGTTCGGCGAAAGTGGCCGTGCTGGTGCGGCTGACCTCGGTGCCGCCCGAGCACACGGAACTGGCGGTGTGCAGCGATTTGCAGCTCAGTGGCCGGGTCGCCTCGATGGGCCGAGGTGTGCAGGACATCGCGACGAAGCTGTTCGACGAGTTCGCCAAGCGGCTCAGCGCCGAGGCCGCCGTACCCGAGGACGCGATATCCGAGGCGGCCGTGCCCGACGCCCGCGCCGAGGGCGGTGCGGCCGCCGCCGATGCGCCCGCCGAGTCCACGGTGCCCGCGGCCACCGCGGCCGAGCGGGCGCCGATCAAGGTTGGTGGCCTGCTGCTCGACGTGTTCAGGGAGAAGCTGCGCGGGCTGCTGCGGTGGTTCCGGCGATCCCGGTAGTTCCGGCGATTGTGCTAGTTCCCGGCGATTGTGGTAATTCCCGGCGAGGACGTCATGCCCACAGTTCGGCCAGCCCTTCGAGCGAGTTGTAGCCGAGGTAGAGCGTCAGTGCCCAGGCGAGCACGCCGATGGCGAGCAGCCAACGCGGGTAGCGGTATCCGCCGAGCAGGTCGCGGCGCCGGGCGGCGATCCAGAGCAGCACCCCGAAGCCGAACGGCAGGATCAACCCGTTGAGCGCCCCCGCGAAGATCAGCAGTGTGACGGGTGCCTGCTCCACGGCGACGAACACCACGGCGCAGATCGCGATGAAGCCTCCAACGAACCAGCCTTCGCGGCGTGCGATGACAGGCGAGAAGGTTTTCAGGAAGGACACCGAGGTGTAGGAGGCGCCGATCACGCTGGAGATGGCGGCGGCCCACAGCACCACGCCGAACACCCGCAGCCCTACCTCGCCGGCGGCGTGCGAGAAGGCCGAGGCAGCCGGGTTTTCCTCGGCAAGGTTGGCGCCGCCCGCGACCACGCCGAAGATGGCGAGGAAGAGCACGGCGCGCATGATTCCCGTGATCACCAGGCCGGTGACCGAGCTGCGGGTGATCGGCCCGGCGTGTTCCGGGCCGGTCATGCCGGAGTCGAGCAGGCGGTGGGCGCCGGAATACGTGATGTAGCCGCCCACCGTGCCGCCGATCAGCGTGGTGATGACCAGGAAGTCGATCTCGTCCGGCAGGACGGTCTGTCGCAGTGCCTCGCCGACCGGTGGGCTCGACGCGATCGCCACGTAAAGGGTGAGCGCGATCATGACCAACCCGAGGACCACCACGATCCGGTCAACCGCGACGCCAGCCCGGCGGCTGAGGAAGATGCCGATCGCGAGCAGGCCGCTTACCGCGCCGCCGATCCGCGGTTCGATGCCGAGCAGCGCGTCCAGCCCGAGACCGGTGCCGGCGATGTTGCCGATGTTGAACACCAGGCCGCCGAAAACCACGAGGGCCGCGAGCGCGTAGCCGGCGCCGGGGAGCACCTTGTTCGCGAGTTCTTGGGCGCGCATTCCGGATACGCCGATCACTCGCCAGGCGTTCATCTGCACGGCGATGTCAACCAGTACCGAGGCGACGATGGCGAACGCGAACGCGGCACCGAGCTGGGCGGTGAACGTCGCGGTCTGGGTGATGAATCCCGGACCGATGGCGGACGTCGCCATCAGGAACATCGCGCCGAGCAGAGCCGATCTCCTACTGACCATCGCGCCATTATCCCCGGCACCGCTCGGGATGCGAGACCTGCCACGCCAAATACGGGAGTACTGCCGCCGGATGCCGGCCCGGTGAAGCTCAGCGCTGACGGCGGGCCCAGGGCAGGGGAACCTCGCCGGCACCGGAGTCAGGGAACCCTGAACGGCCGATTCCGGGTGGTCACCGATGTCGACCGAGCGGATTGACGGCACCATTGGTGGGGTAGGCGTTGGGACAAGCCGGTCGTCACCGAGCTGCCCAGAGACAGAGCCAGTGGAGGTATGTCGTGGCCACGCCCCTGACCCGCAATCCCGACCGCGCGATGATTGGCGGCGTGTGCGCCGGGCTTGCCGAACGATTCGGAATGCGCGCCAACACGGTGCGGCTGCTTTTCGTGCTGTCCTGCATCCTGCCGGGCCCGCAGTTTCTGATCTACATCGCGTTGTGGATCATCATACCGAAGCGACGCTGACCGGAGGTCACGCCAGCTCGATGAGCTCTGCCGCGCCGTGAGTCAGAACCCTTGCCCGGTTCTCTTCCACGACGAAGGTCTGGCTGAGCCCGACACCGGAGTTGCCGAAAGACCGGAACGACGCTGGAATGTGGAACACCATCCCCGCCTCCAGCGGCTCGTGATTGTCGGGCGTGAGGTAGAACGGGGCGCCGTCCATCCAATGTGGCTTGTGCGCGAGTCCAACGGGGTAACCGAAAACCTGGTGAAAGACGACGTCGTCGGGCAGCGGTCCGATCGCCTCGAGCGCCCGGTTCGCGACTTCCGCGCAGGACACTCCGGCCCTGGCGTTCTCGAGAACGGCGGCGATCGCCGTGCTGGAAAGGTCGGCCAGGCGCCGATCGCCCGCGTCCGGTTGGCCGCGCGACACGGTACGCATGACCGGTGCGTGGTAGCGGTGCCGAGCGCCGGCGAACTCGAGGAACGTGGTGCCGGAGCTCAGCGGCCGATGTGTCCAGCTGGAGTGCGGGATACCGGCCCGCTGTCCGGTGGCCACCACCGGACCCCACGCCGAAGGGGAATTGGCGTGCTGGAACAGCGCGGCCGCGATCGCGCCGGCGACCGAGGAATCCGTTGCCTCGGGTTTGCCGGCTTCGGCTACGCCGGCATCCACTCCGGCTTGGGTGTGCACCGCGGCCTGCTCAACGCACCGGATCTCGGGTTCCGACAGCGTCAAGCGCACTGTCTCGACGAGATGGTTCCCGTGCACCACCTGAACGTCCTTGCGCCGCAGTAGTTCCACGGCTTGTGGTGGTGTGGAGGTATGGCCGACCTCGATACCGACACGTGCCCTCCTTGGCAGCACGGTTACCGCGTGATCGAAGAAGAACTCGATCCCACGCAGCGCATCCGCGTATCCACAGTAGAGGATGTTGCCCACCCGGGAGCTGGCCAGCGCCCTGCCCACCTCGAGGTCGGGGATGTAAAGGAAGGTGTCCGAATCGGTGATCAGTAACGGTTGCGGAGCCGTCTCCGCGGTGTGATAGCCGCAGAGATACTCGATGCTGGACGGCCGGAACACCACCATCGCGTCAACCGCGAGGTCGGACATCCGGCGGCGTACCTTTTCAAGGCGCTGGACGTACTCGGCATCCGGGAACGGACGCCCTTCCGCTGCCGCCACCGAGGCGATGGACTCGGAGGTGAGCCAGCTCCGAGCCGGACTCTCCTCGAGCCCGATCAGGTTCGGCTGGGTCGCTGCGTGCCGCTCGATATCCGTGGCTCTTCCCTCCGATACAAACGAAAGCCTCAGTTTCCCTGGAACCTAGCAGCCGGTGGTATGCCAACGCATCGTTTCGTGCTGGTTGCGCGTCGTAGCACGGCGATGGGCGCCCTCGAACGTCCTTAGTGGAGGTTCAAGGGCGCCCGCCGGTGAGGAGGCGTATTCAGTCTCTCGCTACGACGCCCTCCTCCTGTTCGGACGTAGACGCCCTTCTGGCCCTCGCCGATCCTGGTGGCAGGAAATTCCCGACATCGGATCTCAGCGCGCGCACCAGGTTGTACATCATCAGGAAGGCGATGATGAAGAATGGCAACCCGACGACCGTGATGACTTCTTGCAAGGCCTCCAGGCCGCCCTTCCCGGTCGCGGCGAGCAGCGTGCCCGCGACGACGCCAACGGTGATTCCCCAGAACACCCGCTGCCTCGTCGGCCCCGGCTCGCTTTCCCCGGTGCACAGCATGTCCACCACGAGTGCGGCCGAGTCCATTGATGTGGTGAAGAAGATGACCACGATCAGCACGGAGATCGCCGAGATCCCCGTCGCCAACGGGAAGTTCTCCAGGAAGGTGAACAGGGCACCGGGAATGTCGCCGTCACCGACGACCGCGTCGACCAGCCCGCCGCTACCGTCGCGCTCGATCTCGAACGCGGCCATGCCGAACACGCTGAACCACACCACGCTGAACGCGGTGGGCAGCAGCAGGACACCGCGAACGAAGTCCCGGATCGTGCGCCCTCGGGAGATTCGCGCGATGAAGATGCCAACGAACGGCGACCAGGTGATGGTCCATGCCCAGTAGAACACCGTCCAGCTGCCCTGCCAGCCGGTGTTGCCGAACGTGTCGTTCCAGAAGGACAGTGGCACCAGTGAGCTGAGATAGTTCCCGGTGGTCTCGATGATCCCCCTGGTCAGGTACAGCGTCGACCCGGTGGCGAGCACGAAGACAAGCAGGCCAACCGCCATCAGAATGTTGATATTGGACAGCCGCTTGATGCCCTTGGTCAGGCCGAGTGCCACCGAGATCAGCGCGATCACGGTGACCACCGCGATGACAAGGATCTGCGTGATCTTGCCTTCGGAAACGCCGAACAGTCTGGACAGCCCGCTGGTGATCTGCAGGGTGCCGAGCCCGATCGACACCCCGACACCGAAGATGGTGCCGATGACCGCGGTGATGTCGATGACCTTGCCGATCGGCCCGTAGATCCTGTCACCGAGCAACGGCTGGAAGATCGAGCTGACCCGCGCTGGCAGCTTGCGCTTGTAGATGAAGTACGCGAACGCCAGTGCGGGGAGGCAGAAGATGGTCCAGGTGTGCAGCCCGAAGTGGTAGAGCGTGAAGTTCATGGCTTCTTTGGCTGCCGGCACCGATTGGGGTGCCACATTTTGCTGGGGCGGTTCGGCATAGTGGCTGATCGGCTCCGCGACGCCCCAGAACATCAGGATCGTGCCGATACCGGCCGCGAACAGCATCGCGAACCACACGGCGTTGCTGAACTCGGGACGCTCGTGCTGGCCGCCGAGGCGAACGTTGCCGTACCGGCTCAACGCGATCCAGATCAGGAAGATTAGGAACGTGGTGACCCCGAGGATGTAGAACCAGCCCAGTTTTTCGAGTATCCAACTGGACAGTGTGCCGAAGAACTGGTCGACCGGGGCGGTGAAGGCAATCGTTACGGCGACGAAGAGTGCGGTAAGTCCCGCGGAAACAAAGAAGATGACTGGATTCGTTCGGAGACCAAGCTTGTCGTGTAGCTTTTCCAGCACCTCGGTTCTCCTCATTCTGGTGGCTGCCGAAAATCCCATAGGCCCACCGGACCAGAACGATGGTTGAGTCCTTGTCGGCGGCGTCTATGTGGACTTTCGGGGGTGGCTGGCGTTTCCTTCAGCGTCGCTGGAGTGCGGCGATCCCCACCAAAGCGCGGATCCACCGGCAAGGGCAATAGCGGGTTACCGAAGCGCAATGTGGAGCGTTCACGCTACGGTAAACACGGCACCGTAGCCGCTACGGAGTAGGATTGTCAACAATCCTGTGATCGCGAAATAGGGTGCCGCGAGAGCGAGGGCGGCCGAGCTCACGAGGGGTTTCGGTTGCCACGACCCGTCGTGGGTTTCGGTGCCTGGGCCGTTGGGGTGGGGGCGGAGGGTAGTGGTGTCGCTTCTCGGGTGTCCACGGTGCCTGCGGCGTCGTTGCGCGATGACCCGGCCTGGGGACGGGGTCGCCTGTGGACATTCGAGTCCCGGCGGCACCGTTGCGGGACGGGTTGCGGGCAGGCGGGGCGGCCTGCCCGCATTTGATCCGCGCACCCCACACCCGGGGTTCTTTCCGCTGTGCCGAAGTGTGGGGTGGTGGTTTTCCATCACTCGAATGTCGGGCGCTCGATGAGGTGTTCGAAAAGTGTCGGTGGCCGGGATAGAATAGAACACATGGACGCGCCTGCAGAAACCGTTCCTGGTCGTGAGTTGTGGCAGCTCACTGGCCGCGAGTTGCGGGACGAACTCCACTCGGCGGAGCAGGTGCTCAACCGCGCCTTCGGCCGCTCGCTGCAAGTGATCAGCGAATTCCTGGCGCGGGGCGATACGTGTGGCTACTCCAGCTTCCGGCGGTACTTGCATGATGCGGTGAACCTCACGGACACGGACGCCCGTCATCGGATCACCTACGCCCAGGCGCTGATCGGGACTCGCACTGTCACCGGGGCGGAGATGCCGGCGCCGCTGGCGGAGACCGGGCAGGCGGTGGTGGAGGGGGTGGTGAGTCCGAGGCAGGTGGAGCAGATCCACAACACCCTCACCGACTTGCCGGAGTGGACTTCGGAGGA